>NZ_JBIBFR010000007.1:0-299327 GCF_042956125.1 Streptomyces sp. NPDC008313 | reverse complement strand
GATCCATCTCGCGGTCGACACCGCCTGCCGCCCGTTGGCCGTCATCGTCACCGCAGGTCAGGCGGGCGACAGTCCTCAGTTTGTTCCCGTACTGGAGAAGATCAAGGTCCGCGGGCCGGTCGGCCGACCCCGGACCCGGCCCGGAGCCGTTGCCAGCGACAAGGCGTACTCCTCCCGCCGCAACCGCACCTACCTGCGCAGACGCGGAATCAAGGCCGTGATCGCCGAGCCCAGGGACCAGGCGGCGAACCGCCGGAAGAAGGGCTCGCGCGGCGGGCGTCCCGTCACCTGCGCCCCCGACCTCTACCGCAAACGCAATACCGTCGAGCGTGGCATCAACAAGATCAAGGCATGGCGGGGCCTCGCCACCCGCTACGACAAGGACCCCGCCAATTACCAAGCCGGCCTCGAACTCCGCGCGGCACTCCTCTGGATCCGCAGCCTCCAGGCCACCCAGTGATCACAACATCAGACAGGCCCTAGGAGTTCCATCGTGAGCCGTCTTCGCACCCCCGCGCACCCCGCCTACCTCAGCGTCGTACGCGCGAGCGCCTGGTACGACCTGGTCGTCACGGCGGGATTCGCGACTCCGTGGACCTACGCATGGGTACACGACGCGCTGTCATCGGGCGCCCAGGCAATGGGATTCGACGCCCTGCCCGAACTCGACACCTGGCAGGTCCTGTTCGCCAACCTGATGGGCTCGGTGGTGGTCGTCTGGTCCATTCTGCGCATCGTCAGGCCGCTGCCGGAACACGGGCTGTTCGACGGCATCGCGCGCACCCTGTTCGCGACGTGGCAGGCCTACGCACTCGCCCAGGGCGCGTCGGACCTCCTGTGGCTGTTCTTCGGCGTCGAGGTGGCGTTCGGTGTCCTCCAGCTCGTGCCGTGGACGTGGGGCCGGAACGCAGGCACCGTGCCTGACGGTGCGAGCCCGGCCGAAGGACGCCCGCTCGACATGGCAAGTCGGTGACGGCCACCGCGTTCTCCACTTGTCTCTGCCACGAAGGCCGATCGTACGAGCGTGCTGCCCGCTGAAGGTGAGACGCGCGGGGTCGGCCAGATCCGGCGGGCGCCGGTTGAGAAGACGATCACCTTCCTGGAAGGACTGCACCCATGCCGGGTGCCGCACCACCGAAAGCTGACGGGCCGACCCCGCCACAACCCATGCTGATGCACATAAGATGCTGTTGCAAGTTGTTCGCAATAACGCCCTAGGCTGTCCCAGGACGATCACCTCACCGAAGGAGACGCGCCAGATGGGCACCTACGCGCTTCCCGAGCTGCCCTACGACTACTCAGCGCTTGCGCCGGCCATCACGCCGGAGGTCCTGGAACTGCACCACGCCAAGCACCACGCCGCCTACGTCAAGGGAGCCAACGACACGCTGGAGCAGATCGCCGAGGTTCGTGACAAGGACCAGATCACACCCACCGGCCTCGTCGGCCTGGAGAAGACCTTCGCGTTCAACCTCTCCGGACACGTCCTGCACGCTCCAATGCAGCGAGAACCTGAGCCTGCAGGTGGTCGGACTCGGCGAAGGCGTTGCGGAGTTCCTTCGTCAGGCGCTTGATTTTGTCAGCGTTAGACTCGTCTTCCTTCACGGCTTCCTCCGCTCCTACGTAGCGGCCGGGCGTGAGGATCCAGTCGTGCTGCTCGATCTCCTCTAGCTTGGCCGAGTAGCAGAAGCCAGGGATGTTGGCGTACTGACCCGCATCGGTTTCACCGCGCCACGCATGGTACGTGTCAGCAATCCGCGCAATCTCCTCGTCCGTGAGTTCGCGGTGTACCCTCGTAGTCATCTCGCCTGGCATGTTCCGAGCGTCGATGAAGAGCACCTCACCGCGCCTATCTCGCCAAGGCCGCCTAACGTCGGGTGTTTTCTTTTTGGTAAGGAACCATAGGCACGCCGGAATGCCGGTATTGTAGAATAGTTGACTGGGCAATGCCACCATGCAGTCGACCAAATCCGCTTCAATCATTGATTGGCGGATGTTGCCTTCGCCGCTGGTTCTGCTAGACATGGAACCATTCGCGAGTACCACGCCAGCCACGCCACGCGGTGACAGTTTACTGATGATGTGTTGGAGCCATGCGTAGTTGGCATTGCTCGCGGGCGGCGTTCCGTACATCCAGCGGGCGTCGCCGCGCAATTGTTCACCGTCCCAATCGCTAATGTTGAACGGTGGATTTGCAAGGATGAAGTCGGCTTTCAGGTGGGGATGCAGGTCCGTGTGAAAGGTGTCTGCAGCCCGCTTCCCTAGGTCAGCGCTGATATGGCGCAGTGCAAGGTTCATCTGGCCGAGGCGCCATGTGGTGTCGTTGAGTTCTTGGCCGTAGACTGCAATCTCGTCATGAGCCCCACCATGACTCTCGATGAATCGGTGTGCCTGAACGAACATGCCACCGGTTCCGCAGCACGGATCGTAAACACGGCCGTGCAGCGGTTCGGTCATCTCTACAAGCAGTTTTACCACGCTGCGTGGAGTGAAGAACTCTCCGCCACCTTTACCTTCTGCTGCGGCGAATCGACCGAGGAAAAACTCGTACACTCTGCCCAGCAAGTCGGTATCGTCCGGCTCCCCCATTGCCTGCTGGCCGAGACCGATGGAGCCGATAAGGTCAACCAGTCCTCCGAAACGTCGTTGGTCAATTGCCAGGCGAGCGAAGTCCTTGGGCAATACACCGCGTAGCGCTGGGTTTTCGCGCTCGATGGCTGTCATGGCCGCGTCGATGTTTTGCCCGACTCCGCCTGTTTTTGCTGCATCCTTGAGCTGCGACCAGAGGGCATCTTCAGGAACCCAGAAGATGCCCTCGCTCGCATACTCGTCTCGTGAGTCCAAGAGGTCGCCGCGCCACTGTTCATCCTCGACGTAGTCGGGCGAGGCGGGATCCGACAACCTGCGTGCTAGGTCAGCGCGGTATCGCTCGAATGTCTCGGAGGCATACTTAAGGAAGATCAGCCCCAGCACAACGTGCTTGTATGACGCGGCATCGAGGCTTCCCCGCAGCTTGTCTGCAGCCTGCCAAAGTTTGTCCTCGATAGCGAGCGAACTGCTGGCCTTACCAGCCCTTTTTCCACTGATCACCTCTTGCGCCACTTGCGCTGGCTCCTCGCTCGCCCGGTTACTCATCCATTAGCCCCTGTCAACGCGAGGCTGCTTCAGCAAGGCTAGCCCGCTTTGGGTGGTGCCGGATGCTGAGGACTTCGCTCTGTCGGTCAGTCACGACAACGTGAGTTCGGCTGCAGGGCAAGTCAGCGGCTGGAGCGGATCATCACGGTAAGGACCGGTGAGGCTGGTGACGGCTGACTTTGGCCGATGTCCTCGTACCCCCACGACTTGTAGAGCGTGTGAACCTTTCCGCCCCCAGCGGCTGGGTTGACCATGAGCGTGATGAAGGGCTCGTCGCGTGTGGCGAGGAGTGCGTCGTGGATACGCCTGGCGGTGCCTGTTTTCCTCCAGGCCGGCCGGAGGCCGATCTCCTTGAGAGCCACGGCCGGACGCTCGGTGTACTTCCCCGCCGGTGTCGGGCTGGTGCGCTGCCAGTAGCGGTCGCCGTGCTCGATGGTGTTGCCGTAGGCGTAGCCGACCGGATGCCCGTCTGCGTATGCGAGCACGGCCGTGAACCCCGGTTCGGCGCCGTGCCGGTCCAGGCGCTCGCCGAACGCGGTGACGGCGTAGTTGGGCAAGTGGAGGAGCGGGGCGCGTACGTCGGCGTACACGTCGAGGAGGTCGCCGCGGGCGGTGTCGAGGGTGGTGAAGGTGCGCAGTTCGATGGCGGGAGCCGTGGTCATGCAGCCATCCTCCAGGTGGCGGTGTGCTCGGTCCAGGTCTGCACGGTGGTGTTGCCCGGCGCGGTGGCACGCAGCGCGGCCCCGAACTCCTGCAGCATGCGCGTGACCCGGGCGTGCTGTGTGGCGGCTTCGGCGGGGACCTTCATCGCAGTGGCCGTGGCGGCGTCGGGGGCGCCCTGGGCGAGCTGGGCGTGTGCGAGCCGGGTGGTGGTGATGGCCCGGGACCGGATCATGTGGGGCCGGAGGGCGGACAGGCAGCGGTGGGCGTGGTACTCGGCGGTCGAGTAGTCGCCGAGCGCCAAGTGCGCGGAGAGCGCCAGGGAGTCCAGCTCGGCCTGGTCGTAGAAAGCGAGCATCCACACCGGCCGGTAGTCGGCGGGGTCGGCGCGCAGCATGGCGTCCTGCGCCTGCTCGAAGGCCCGCCGGGTGCCGGTGCGGTCCTGTGCCGTGCCGTGGATGGCGCCCTGGCGGGCCAGACCGAGGGAGGCGAACAGGGGGTCACGGCGGGTGAGGTGCAGGTTGCGGGCGACGTCGTTGGCGGCGAACGCGTCGGCGGGGCGGCCCATGTGGCGGTACATGGTGCCCGCGTGGCTCCAGATGCGGAACTTGATGGCCTGGTCGCCGGACATCTCTGCGAGGGCCTGGGCCTCGCGCATGTGGGCTTTGGCGACGTCGTAGCGCCGGCCGTCGATGGCGGCCCACATCGCGGAGGAGCGGAAGGCGGCTGCGGAGGCGTAGAGGTTGCTTCGTACGCGCTGGGTGGCGCTGCCCGCGTTCTGGACGTTGAGCGCCTCGTCGGCGAGGGCGGCGGCCCGCTGTTCGATGCCGAGTTGTCCGCCGTGGCGGTGGTCGCTGGCGATGATCTCGGCGAAGCGCTTGTTGAGGCGGTTGACGTCGCTCATGCCGATACGGCGTGGCGACGCGGTGCCGGGTGCGGCTGCTGCTGCGGCAGCCGCCGCGATGCTGCCGACGAGGGTACGACGCTTCATGTCGGGGTCCTCCTGCTGCGGTGAGGCCGGGGTGGACGAAGGCCGGCCCCGTGGCACGAACCCTAAAGCGACAGCGGGTAGTCCGGTGACCTCCTCAAGCGCCTTGCGGGCAGCTGACTTTGGCCACGTGACCCGGCCCGCTTTCCATGCCCGGACCGATGAGCCGTCGAGTCCTCCAGGGCGCCCGGTCAACCGTTCAATGGCCCTGTTCACGGCCTCGGCGAGGCTGTTGGAGCTGTAGCCGTGTTCGGTCATCCACGCCTCAAGAACGGTGTTGCGGGTGGTGTCCATGCGGGCACGGTAGCCCTCGCCATCCCTGCTCGCCAGGTAAAGGAGAGGTCAAAACGCCCTAGGCGAGTCCGTCGGCTGAGTGCCTGAACGTCCTAACCAACCTGCTGTGACAGGGAGTTGTCTGGGTGCTAGTCGCCCGCCGCCCCACCGTGCGGGCGGCTGTTGACGGCCCGGCCCGCCCCTGAGGTTCCCCCGCGGGGGCGGGCCGGGCGCCGAGACGACACGAAGGCTCCATCCCAATGACGAGTCTGAGCACACCAATTGCGGCACCCTCTGTCGGCCACCCGACGTACAGCCAGACCTTCCCGTGCAAGCCGTCCACGGCCGAGATCGGCCGCGATCTCGTCCGAGACGTCCTCGGTGTGTGGCACCTCGACGGTCTCGCCGACCGAGCCGCGCTGATCGTCACAGAGCTGATCGCGAACGCCTGCCGGCACACCCAATGTTCCGAGATCCGCCTCACGGTTGCGCGACCGGATGCGACACGACTGCGTGTCGGGGTCGTGGACCGGGAACCATCGCGTCTGCCCATACTCAGCCAGGTGGCTGACGACGACGAGTCGGGGCGCGGGCTGCTCCTCGTCGATGCTGTTGCCGACCGTTGGGGCTACGACCTCCAGGGCTCGGGCAGACGCCCCTGGGGCAAAGAGGTCTGGGCGGAACTCCGCACCGAGGGCGGCAAGTGAGCATCCCGGCCACGGCGCCCTCGCCCCTTCCGGACCTCGCCCGACTCCGGGCCCGTCAGCAGATGGCCATGGACTGTGCCCTCTGCGCCCGCCCACTGGGAGCGAGCGGTCGACGGCTGGGCGAGATACGCCACCGGGGCCTGCCGTTCCAGCTCTGGGCCTGCGCTCCCAACTGCCAGGCCGCCAGATCGACCATCCCGACCAGCTGAGTAAGGGGACGTCCTCCCATGGAGTGGCCATGGATCACCGGTGATTGCTGGCTCGGCTGCGGGCGTACCGGAGTCCTGGTGATCTGGCTCGGCCCGGTGCAGTGGGACGGGCAGCACGCACCCTTCTACGCGTGCGAGCCGTGCCTCGATCGTCTCAAGGCCCAGGCGCTCGCCTACTTCATGGAGCGGCGGCCGGCATCCGCTTGATCGGACTCACGGCACACGACTTCCCGGCGTGAGGCAGGCAGCCCGCGAGGACTTTCCTACGCGGAGCACGTCCCCTCGTGCCGGGCGGCCAGGAGCCGTCCGGGGAGCAGCCGTCTGGCGACGCTCCCGTGGCGGCATCTGGTGGGCGCTCCAGCCCAGTAACACCACAACGATTGTGAGGAGTTGCAGCATGACGCGCACCACCGTAGTTCCCAGCCGCACCGAAGTACGCCCGCAGATCCCGGGGGCGTCGGACGGCTTCGACCTGGACGTCTCCCTCGTCGAGATCGCCGACCCGGCGGGCTTGGTCAACCTGACCGACGACAACTGCGGGTCCACCTGCGGCGCCTGCACCACCAACGTCGCCTGACCCGGCCCTCAGGTCAATCCGGTCTGGTGCTGCCGCGTCTCCGCGCGGCGGCACCAGCCGCCCGCCCTCTCACCTACGGAGGTACTTGGTGGTTGCTTCGCCTGCAGCGTTCCGCACCGGTTCCGTTGCTCTCGTGCGCGCCGTGGCCCGGCCCTCGCTGCCGATTCCTCCATGCCCTGACCTCGATGACCGCTCACCCAGTGGTTCGTCTGCCCGTGTGGCGTGGCTACGCGCGGTCTGGGCGGACAAGGACGTCGCCGAGGCACTCCAGCACTCCAGCCCGGTCCTGGCCGCGCAAGTAGGGGCCCTGTGCGCAGCCGAGGATCCCGCCCTCCGGGATGTGCAGCGCGCCGCACTGTCCGTGGCCCGCTACCTGCTCCGGGCGCAGCACCGGGCCACACCCTTTGGCCTGTTCGCTGGCGTGGCCACCGCGGAGTTCGGCCCGCAGGCACGGGCCGACTGGGGCGAGGAGCACGTGGCTGTGGGCCGCGCGGGGGCAGGGTGGCTGACGGCCCTGGTCGCACGGCTGGAGTCATGCCCAGACCTCCTCGAACGGCTGCCCGTCGTCATCAACAACACCGTGACGTACCGGGGAGACCGGCTCATCGTGCCGTTCCAGCCCGTCGTTCAGGACGACCGGACGCGCGCGGTCGAGGCGTCTCTGGCCCTGACTGGACCGGTGCGCGCGGTCCTGGCCGCGACCTGGGCGCCGATCCGGTTCGGCACCCTCGTGGACAAGCTCCAGGCGGAGTTCCCCGAGGCCAGTTCCGAGAAGGCGCGTCACCTCTTGACGGAGCTGATCCGGCGGCGCGTGCTGATCACGGGCCTGCACGCTCCGAGTACCGAGACCGACGCCCTCGGGTATCTGGTGGGCCAACTCGACGCGATCGACGCCGGCAGCCTCGCCCCGGTCGCCGAGACTGTACGCGAACTCCGCGCGGTCCGGGCGGGTCTGGATAAGTGCGCCACGCATGGTGGCCGGGACAGCGTCGCGTCGCGGATGCGAGACCTCGTCCCTGGCCTGCGTCGCCACCCCGTCGCGCTCGACCTCCGCCTGGACGCCCAGATCGTTTTGCCGGAAGTGGTCGCCCAAGAGATCGAGCGGGCCGCTCTTGTCCTGACCCGCTTGAGCATCCGCCCGTACGGGACCGCCGCCTGGAACGCGTACCACCAGCGGTTCTACGAGCGGTATGGCATCGGCACGATGGTGCCGCTCGCGGAGGTCGTCGCGGACAGCGGCACCGGCTATCCCGACGGCTACCCAGGCGCTCCGGCCAGCGCACGCAGGCCCCGCGTCTCCGCTCGGGATGACGCCCTCGTACGGCTGGCTCAGGCCGCCGCGCTCGACGGCCGTGACGAAGTGATCCTCACGGACGAACAGATTGAGGCCCTGGACGTGGGTCCCGACGAGCCGCGGCTGCCGCCGCACTTGGAGCTCGGGGTGCGGGTGCACGCGTCAAGCCTGGAGGAGTTGCAGCGCGGGCGGTTCCGGCTGGAGGTCGTGAGCGTGTCCCGTGGCGCCGGCGTCTCCACGGGCCGATTCCTCAGCGTGCTGGCCCCCGCTGACCGCGAGGCCCTGGCCGCCGAGCTTGCCGACCTCCCGGCCGCAGACGGCAACACCATGCCCGCGCAGCTCTCTTTCCCGCCCCTGCTCCCCGAGAGCGCCCACGTCACCCGCTCCCCACAGGTGCTACCCACCGTGATCAGCCTTCAGGAGCACCGCACCCCGCAGGACACCGTCCTCACCCCGGAGGACTTGGCTGTGGGGTGCGACGGCCGCCGCATGTACCTCGCCTTCCCTGAGCGAGGCCACCGCGTGGAGGTCGTCGGGATGCACGCGCTGAACCTCCACACCCACACCCCACCACTGGTGCGGTTCCTCACCGAACTGTCCCGCGCCCAGTGCGCGCAGGTCACCGTCTTCGATTGGGGCGCCGCAACGGCGATGCCGTTCCTTCCACGTCTGCGGCACGGCCGGACTGTGCTGGCCCCGGCACGCTGGCGGCTGGAAGCGTCCGAACTGCCCGGCCGTGCCCGTCCTCGGGCTGAGTGGGACGCCTCGCTCAGCGACTGGCGTGCCCGGCGGAGGCTGCCGCGCCGCGTCTACCTCGTAGAGGACGACCGGCGCCTCTTCCTCGACCTCGACGAGGCCGGCCACCGTGCGCTCCTGCGCAGGCACTTCGACCACTCGCGCCCGGCCATGCTCGTCGAGGCCCCGGAACCAGAGGCGTATGGCTGGTGTGGCGGGCGAGCCCACGAGGTCGTGGTGCCCCTCAAAGCAACCAGGCCGTCGGCATGGCCGCCACTGCCAGCCCCCAGCCGGGCCCGTGCACTGTCTGCGGACCAGATGCAGACGCCTGCCTCTTCCGCGGTTCTTCTGGCCGCCCTCTACGGTGACCCCCGCCGCCAAGGCGTCTTGCTCTCCCGGCACTTGCCCGGCCTCCTCGAACAGCTCGGCAACCCGCCGTGGTGGTTCATCCGCTTCCGCGACCCGGACCAACACCTCCGCGTACGCATCGCCCTCCCCGCCCCGGAAGCCTTCGCCAGCACGGCCCGAACGGTGAGTGCCTGGGCCGACGAGCTACGAAGCATCGGCCTGCTGGCCGACCTGCGCTATCCCACCTCCTACCGGGAGATGGGCCGCTGGGGCTCCGGCGCCGCATGGGAGGCGGCCGAGGAGGTGTTCCGGGCGGACTCGCGCGCCGTCCTGGCCCAGCTCACTCAGCCTCAGCGCCCTGGACCGCGCACGCTGGTGGTGGCGCACACCGTCGCTATCGCCTCCGCGTTTCTCGGCAGCACCGAGGCTGGCATGCAATGGCTGATCGACCACATCCCTCCGAAAGCCCCCGCTCCCGTTCCGCGCCCCCAGTTCATCGACGCCGTACGGCTCGGTGACCCGAGCGACGACTGGTCGGTGCTGCGCAGTGTGCCGGGCGGGGACGCCATCGTGTCGGGATGGGCTGACCGGGATACGGCGCTCGCCAGGTACCGGCCGCACCTGCCCAGCCCGGACACCCAGGGCATCGCCGTCGACGACGTCCTGGCCTCCCTGCTGCATGTCCACTTCGTGCGCCACGTCGCCGTGAACTTCCCGGAGGAAGAGGTGTGCCTCCACCTGGCGCGTGCCGCTGCCCTGGCCTGGACCGCCCGCACTCGAGGGAGGGCCTCGTGACCGCTCACCCCGCGCTCGGCCTGGTCGACGCCATCGCCGCCCGGCTCGCCGACCCCGACACCGCGCTGCTCGGCTCCAGGACGCTGTCCTCGGACCGGCAACACCTTGCTTACGGCCCGCCGGGAATCGCGCTCCTGCACATCGAGCTGGCCGCTAACGGCCGCGGCCCGTGGCACCGCGCCCACGCCTGGCTCACCGCCGCCTCCCGGCAGCCGCTCACCAGCGGCCCGGACAGCCACCCGTTCTATGGAGTTCCCGCCTTCGCCCATGCCCTGAGCTGTGCCGCCGACCACCTTCCCGGCTCCCACCAGCGAGCCCTCGACGCGATGGACGGACAGATCGCAGTCGACGTCGGACGCCGTCTCGACGCTGCACACCGCCGCATCGACGCCGGACGCCTGCCGCAGCTCGCCGAGTTCGACGCCATCCGGGGCCTCACCGGATACGGCGCCTACCTACTGCGCCGAAACCCTGGTGGCTCCACGATGCGCGCCGTTCTCGACTACTGCGTGCGCCTCACCGAACCGATCACCCACCACGGCGAGAGCCTGCCGGGCTGGTGGACAGAGACCGGGCCCTCGGGCAGCCCGGACGACCGATTCCCTGGGGGACACGCCAACACCGGTATGGCGCACGGCATCGGCGGCGTGCTCGCGCTCCTGGCCCTCGCCGCTCGGAACGGCTCCGTCATCAACGGGCAGCATGCAGCACTGCGCACCATCCTGACCTGGCTGGACCGCTGGAAGGAGAAGGCCGACGGCGTCCCGGTCTGGCCGTACTGGGTCACTCAGGGCGAGCTGCGCAGGGGGCGTCTCGTCCCGTCCGCGCCCCGGCGACCCTCCTGGTGCTACGGCACCGCCGGCCTCGCCCGCGCCCAGCAACTTGCCGCGCTCGCCCTCGGCGATGCCAGCCGCCAGATCGAGGCGGAGAACGCGCTCGTGGCCGCCCTCACCGATCCCGAGCAGCTGAAGGCCACGACGGACAACGGCCTCTGCCACGGGTTCGCCAGCCTCGCCCACGCTGCCACGCGTACGGCCGACGACGCCCACCCCTCGACCGCGGGAAAACTCCGCGCCGCGATCCCGGCCCTCCTGGCTTCGGTCATCCCGCCGGGCACCGACCCCGAACTCATGGCCACGGCGCTCATTCAGGGCGAAGAAGGCGGCCCCGGCCTACTCGACGGCGCCGTCGGCATAGCCCTGGCCCTCCTCGCGTCCAGCACCGCCGCATCACCCCGCTCCGCCTGGGACGCATGCCTCCTCATCGCTTGATCCACCGACCGAAGGACCTCTATGCCTCCCGACAACTGGCAGCAGCACAACATCACCTTCGTCGACCGCGAGATTGCCCAGCGCACCATCGCCGAACGCCTCGGCCCCGCCCTGATCGAGGCCGAGGCCGACGGGCAGCTCACCGTCTGGTGGTTCATGAACAAGCAGCCCTGGCCGCTGCGTTACCTCGCCGACAAGCCCTCACCCGCCATTGAGTCGCTCCTGAGCGATCTCATCGGCGACGGCGTGGCCGTGTCGTGCCTGCCCGGCGTCTACGAGCCCGAGACCGACGCATTCGGCGGACCCGAGGCCATAGACGCAGCTCACGAACTGTTCCACAGCGACTCCCGCCACCTGCTCGCTTACCAGCCGAACCCGATGCACGTGGGACGCCGGGAGACCGCCGTCCTGCTGGCGAGCGTCATGATGCGCGGTGCTGGACTCGACTGGTTCGAACAGGGCGACGTATGGGCGAAGGTTGCGGCCCTTCGCCAGGCCACCAATCCACCACACCCCGAACGAGCCGCCGAACTGGTCCCGCCCATGCGGAAGCTCATGACCGCCGACGCCCACAGCCTCTGCCGCCTGGGCGGCCCACTCCACACTCACGAGGAATGGGTGACCGCCTTCGAACGGGCCGGTGCCACGCTCGCCGACCTCGCAGGCCGCGGCGCCCTCACCCGCGGCCTGCGAGCCGTCATCGCCCACCACGTGATCTTCCACGCCAACCGCGCAGGTCTACTCCGGGACGACCAGAGCGCCCTGTCCCACACCGCACGAGAGGTAGTCATGGGAACGAGTGACCACACCGAGTCGCCCACCGAGGCAACGGCCAGCATCGATAGCGTCAGCGCGGTGAACACCGACACGATCACCACCCCCACGGCGGACGCCGAGCGTCTCCGCAACGCCCTGGTCGACCAGCTCCGCGCGGACGGACACGCCCGCACGCCCGCCGTCGAGACCGCGTTGCGGACCGTACCCCGCCACGTGTTCGTGCCCGTCGCGTCACTCGAAGACGCCTACGCCAACGCGCCGGTACACATCAAGTACGACACCGACGGAACGTCCATCTCCTGCGCCTCCCAGCCGGGCGTCGTCGCCCTCATGCTGGATCAGCTCGACGCCCAGCCAGGCGAGCGCATCCTCGAACTCGGTGCCGGCACCGGCTACAACGCCGGTCTGCTAGCCCACCTGGTCGGTGAGAACGGAAATGTGACCACCCTCGACGTCGATGACGATCTCGTGGAGGGTGCCCGCACGCATCTCGCCGCCGCCGGAATCACCAACGTCGAGGCCGTGACCCGCGACGGGGCCCTCGGCTACGCCGAAGCAGCGCCGTATGACCGGATCATCGCCACCGTTGGCGCGCACGGTGTACCGCACGCCTGGCTGCAGCAGCTCGCACCCGGCGGCCGGCTCCTCGTCCCCCAGCGTCTCAAGGGCACGGTCTCCCGCTCCATCGCCTACGAGCAGCGCGACGGCCGGTGGGTGTCCCTCGGTAGCGAGATGAACACCTTCATGCCGCTGAGGCGGGGCATCGCTGACGACGACCGCCGAGTGATCCCTCTCAGCGCGGACGGCGCCGTACGACTCCAGGCCCCCGCCGGGCTCAGCATCGACGCCGATGCCCTCGCGGGCGTACTTGACCAGCCGCGTACCGAGGAGTGGACCGGTATGACGGTCCGTGCCATGGAGCCGCCGGAGTGGATGGAACTGTTCGTCACCTGCTCCCTGCCCTCCGGTCTGATCCGGATGCTGTTCCCCCAGAGCGCCAAGGGCAGTCTGCTCACCGAGGACCCCTACCCCTCGTCGTCCGCGGTCGTCGACAAGGGGGCTGTCACCTACTTCGCCCGGCGCCTTTCGAAGGAGAAGACGCCCGAGGGCGGCAAGCTCTGGGAGTTCGGTGTCGTCGGCCATGGCCCCGGCAGCGATGAGCTGGCCGCGAGGGTCGCCGACGCCATCCGCACCTGGGACCGCGACTACCGCGACCGTGAGGCCACGTTCGAAATCCAGCCTCTCGACGCCCCGGAGATCGAGCAGCGCCCGGGTCTCTTCGCTCTCGACACCCCGCTGAACCGCATCGTCGTCGACTGGCGGTGACGCCGCGCGTGTAGCGGACGGTGCCTGCGGCACGCAGGCAGCGGGCACCGTCGCCCCACTAGCCCTCACTCACACACTGGGGGACCCATGGATCCGCACGGACCTACGGCCCAGCGCTTCCCGCTCGTCGCTCGATTCCGGCCCGCCTGTCTGCCCCTGCCCGAGCGTGTGCGCAGTCTCGTCGACCTGGTCGACACCGCGGTGATCAAGACCGACCAAGGGCTTGCATCGGCTGTCTACAATCAGGCTGCGCTCATCGCCTCCGACCTCGGCCTTCCCGATCTCGCCCGCGAGATGTGCCACCAGCACGCCGCCGCCTACCTCCACGCCTGCCCCCTCCCCGGTATGAGCGCGATCCGAGGGTTGGAACCGGTCGTCAACCTGGCCCGCCTCCAGATCCGCGCCGGCCGCGCAGATGAGGGGCGTCAGCGACTGCTCGACCTATACAAGGCCGTCGAGGCGGGCACAGCCGCCCGCTTCGAGGGCGTCAACGTACCCGTGGACCTCACTACGACCGACGAAGACCGCCAGGAGGTTCGCGCCTGGCTGTGGCGCGTCCTCCTCGCAGACGGCACACGCACCCTCACCACCGAGGGGCGATGGGCCGAGGCGCTGGCGCACATCGAAGCCCACCATGGCATCGGAAAACGGATGCTCGACGGTCGACAGGTCGCCGTGCTCGCCGCCCTCGCTGCAGGTGACACAGCGTGGGCAGCTGTCCTCCTTGCCGACACGATGCCCGGCGACCCGTGGGAACAAGCCGTCACGGCATGCCTGATCGTTCTATGCCGCCGCGACGCCGGGCAGCCGAGCGACGGTCACCTGGCGGACCTGGTGAGGGCCTACCTCGGACGGAAGACCGAACCCGGGATGACCGTCTTCGACACCCGGCTCGGACTTACAGTCCTCAACGCGATCGGTTCCGCCGGGGCGCTCGCCGCGCACCGCATCGTCGAGCACCTCCACCGCAGGACGACGGACGCAGAAGACGGCTACGCGGCCCGCGAGAACTTGGCTCATCCTCTGTTCACCGAGATCGCCACGGACCGGCAGGTGCAGGACTGTCGCACGCTGGTGCGCGCCTGCTCCCTCGGCGCTGGGATCCTCCCGGACGAGCTGCGAGGAGAGCTGACGGCGGCTCTGCGCGCCAGCGATAGCGTGATCCGGGAGAGCGTCGCACGTTCCTCCGATCCCGGAGGAACGCAACCCGTCCGGTTCTGACGGTGTTTATCGGTGCTGTCGGTGCTGCTGTTTGGCAGGCGAGGGAGGCACCGAGGGGAGCCGACCGTTTCCGGTCTGCTGAGTGGGGATCGAGCCTGCCATGGTCGACTGCATGCGGGCGGCTTCGGCTCGGCGGTTGGGTGCTGGGTTTCGGCCGGTGTGCTGGATGCGGGTGATCAGGATGCGGGCGGGTTGACGGGCGGTGGTCAGCTCTCGCTGGGCAGCGGCTTCCTTGAGGAGTTGGTGGGGTTGGTGGCCGCGGGCTTCGGCGTCGGCGAGGACGGTGGCGAGCGCGGGCCAGGCCGGGTCGGTGAGAATTCGCTCGGCGTGGTCGGGGACGGCTGCTCGTACGTCGCTGGCGAGAACGCGGCGGGCTTGATCCCTGGGTGGCCGGGCTGTGAGCTCGGCGAGCGTCGGGGCGAGGGCCAGGTCGGGCGGCTGTCTGGAGGTGGTGGACGGTTTGGCGGGTGGCGTCGGCCTGGTGGGCGTCTCCGTCCGCTCACGCACCGCTCACGCAAACGGCCCCGGACGAGGAGCCCGAGGCCGACCAGAGCGCCTCCCTGGGGGGAGGAACCCCAGGTCGGACCGGTAGTGCGTTGTGCCCCCGGCAGGATTCGAACCTGCGACACCCGCTTTAGGAGAGCGGTGCTCTATCCCCTGAGCTACGAAGGCAGGGATGTGTGGGCAGAGGTGTTGGGATCTGCCCGTGGTGGGCGGATTCCGGGTCTCTGGGTCCAGGCATCCACAAGGCGTGCCACCTAGGTGGCGCACCGGCCACAGTCTAGCGGTTGCCGCCGTGTGCCGAGGGGGCGGTTGCGCTGTGGGGCGTGGTTCCGGTGATCAGCCTCGGCCTCGTGGTTTGCGGTGATGAGGCGCGTGGGCGGCCTCAGTGCTACACAGTCGCCTTTGAGTATGAGTGCTCATGACCAGGTGCTGGGCCGGTTTCTAGCGTGACCTGCATGGATACGGATTCGGACCGCACTGACGCCGCACCCGTGAAGTCAGGGTGCTTCACCGGCTGCGCGATCGGCATGCTCGTTCTCACCGTCCTGGTCGCTCTCGGGGCCTGGCAGCTCGGCGAGCTGGAGAAGGGGCTGGACGGGTACGGGCAGCTCGAGCAGAGTGGCGCCTCCGGCAGCGTGGCGGATCCTCTCGGCCCCGGGGCGACCGCTCGGTACGAGGACGGACTCAAGGTCACGGTCAGCCCTCCGCGTCGGGGGGCCGACGGCAGCTACAACTGGACGGTCACCTACGACAACGGTACCGACGAGGAGCTGTTGCCGGGCGGCGATTCGGCCGATGACAGCGTCAGTGAGCTGGGCTCCGCTCCCCTCACCGTCCGCGCCGGCGAGTCCCTCGACGACTACTCCGAGTACGACCTGACCTGGGTCAACCGGCAGGAGTCCGCCCGCCTCCTCATGGAGCCCCTCGGCGAGGGGGAGACGCGCAGCATCCCGGTCGCCGTCACGCCGATCGAGCGAGGCATCCCGGTCACGATCGAGGTCGCCCCACCGGGCGCCGGCGATCACGAGACGGCGTACTTCCAGGTCACGCTGGATTGAGGGAGCGGAACTGTAGGGCCCCGGGCACTCAGTCGGCGGGCGTGTTCTTACTGTCCGGTGCGCTGGTCGGAGGCCGCTCCACGACGAATGAGCCCTTTCCGTGGACGGTCACGATGAGTCCTCGTTCGCGGAGTTCCTGGGCGGTGCGGCGCGCGGTGAGCCTCGCGACGCCGTACTCGTCGGCGAGATGGTGCTCCGACGGGATGGGCCTGTCCGGAGCCAGCTCTCCCGATTCGATCTTCTTGGCGATGACGTCGGCCAGTTGCACGTAGAGCGGCCTCGCGCTCATCGGGTCCAGGGCTGTTGGCTGCTCTTTATCGCTCATGTGTCCAACGTAGGCAGGCGCCGATACGCACGTTCAGATAGATCCCTCTGTACTTGTATGTAGAGGGCTATATCTAGGTGTACTTTCGATGACGTGAAACCCCGGCGAGGTGGCGAGACCTCCCGGGGCGTGGTCAACGCTGCTAAGGAGCGTCAACATGCCCAACCCTATCCGCCGTCTCATCCGCCGGGTGGGCCTTCTTCTCGGGCCCGGGACCGGGGTTCATCGTGCGCCTCATAGCCATGAGGGGCGGCCCCTCTCTCCTCCTTGCCGACGAGGCGGAGGTCCGCCAGCTCGCCGAGGGGCTGGATGTGCTCCGGTCCGCCCGGCAGGTGCTGGGCGATCCCGTGTCCCCGAACGCCGAGGTGCGCTACACCGCGATCCGGCTGACCGAGTGCCTCGCCGACGCGCTCAGGGTCGCGGAGTCCCGTGGCCGGCGCCTGCCCCTGGCCGACGGCGGCACCTGACGCGGGCAGCGGTGGGGTCGCCTCCCGGCGACGAGCGGTGGGGCCGCCTCACCGTGACGGGCGCCGCCTCCCGGTGACGGGCGACGGCGCACGGTCGGGCGGCTCACGTTGGGTCGGTGGTCAGTTCGGGGGACAGCGGGCGCTCGAAGAAGGTTTCGAGCACCACCGTCGCCTGGGTGCCGCTGACTCCGTCGATGGCGTAGATCCGGCGCAGTACGTCCTGCAGTTGCTCGGTGGTCGAGGTTCTGACCTTGACCAGCACCGAGGCGCTGCCCGCGATGACGTGTGCCTCCAGGATCTCGGGGAGCGCTGCGAAGGCCTCCGCGGACTCGCCCATCCAGGAGGTCGAGTCGACCATCACGTAGGCGAGGACGGTGCTGCCCACCGCTGCCGGGTCCACGTCGACGGTGGTGCGCCGGATGACGCCGCGCTCCCGCAGCTTCCGTACGCGCTCGTGGGCGGCGCCGGCGGACAGGCCGGCCGCCTCTCCCAGTGCGGCGTAGGACTGGGTGGCGTCCAGCTGGAGTTGGGTCAGCAGGGCGCGATCGATGTGATCCACGACTCTCCATTCGAAGTTCTCTGGCATTGACCATATTTCATACGGCAATCTCTGTGCCAAGCCGTATCAGGTTCGGTTCGGTTCCTGAGGGTGTGACGGAGGGAAGAGTTCATGAGCAGCATGCGTTCGGACTTGTACGAGATGCTCGACGACCGGTTCCGGACCGGGCGGTGCATGAACGGGGACGACGCACTGGAGGTGCTGTACACCGGCTGCCGCTGGGCCGAGGGGCCGGTCTATCTGCCCGCCTGGCGGCAGGTCGTCTGGAGCGACATCCCCAACGACCGGATGCTGCGGTGGGACGAGGAGACGGGCGCCGTCAGCGTCTTCCGCCGTTCCGCCGGGCACACCAACGGCAACACCCTCGACCGCCAGGGCCGGTTGATCACCTGTGAGCAGGGCAACCGCCGCGTGACCCGCACCGAACACGACGGCACGGTCACGGTGCTGGCCGACCGGTGGCAGGACAAGCGCCTGAACAGTCCGAACGACGCGGCGGTGAAGTCCGACGGTTCGATCTGGTTCTCCGACCCCGACTTCGGCATCACGAGCGACTACGAGGGCTACCGCGCGGAGAGCGAGATCGGCTCCAACAACGTCTACCGCATCGACCCGGCGACGGGTGAAGTACGGCTGGTCGCCGACTGTTTCGCCGCGCCGAACGGGCTGGTCTTCTCGCACGACGAGCGGCGGCTGTTCGTCTCCGACACCCGGGCGGGCTTCATCCGGGTCTTCGACGTGCGCGACGACGGCACCCTGTCCGAGGGTGAGGTCTTCGCCGACGCGTCGGCCCGCGAGAAGGCGCGCTTCGACAACCTCCGCTTCGACGACGACGGGAGGCTCTGGGCCGCCGCGATGGGCGACGGTGTGCACTGCTACGACCCGGACGGCACCCTGATCGGACGGCTCGACGTCCCCGAGGCGGTCTCCAACATCTCCTGGGGCGGCGCCAAGCGCAACCGGCTCTTCATCACCGCGGAGACCAGCCTCTACTCGGTGGTCATGGGCGTAACGGGGACCCATCCCACAGGACCGGGACACCGGCCCTGGGCGACGTCGTGGAGAACGCGCCATCGACGGCTGGCATCGGTAAGCGGCACAGGGAGCTCAGGCGACCCTCTTCGCCTCCGATAGGGACGTTCACCCGTACCTCACTCCGACCGGTCGCCTGGTCCCCCGGCGATCGTGCCGCCGCTCGCTATCGGGATGCGGGACAGTAGTTCCGGTGGGACGTCGAAGGCGTCGGTGAGGGTCGGCAGGTGGGGGGCCAGGCCGGCGGTGAGGGTGGCGAGTTCGCGGGGGAGGGACCGTACCTGGTCGGGGGTGAGCAGGCCCTCCGCGAGCAGGTCGCCGGTGTGCTCGCGCAGCCGGTGCAGGAGGAAGAGGCGGCAGAGGGAGCGCAGGAGTGCGCGGGCCGTGGCGGTCGTGGCGCGCTCGGACGCCGTCAGGAACGCGTCGGCCGCCTGGCGGCAGGCGTGGGCCGAGACCATCTCCAGGGCCGGCGCCGACGCCGCGTTCCAGCGGCCCAGCGGGTCGCCCGACGGGCCCTCGCGCAGGGCCGCGCGGGCGCGCGTCTGCCAGATCGTCTCCGCCTCGGCCAGCAGGTCGCGCAGGAACCCCGGGTCCGTCAGATCGCCGGGGGCGGCGCGGTCGTCCGGGCCGAGCGTGGGGGACTGGCCGAGCGCGGGGGACCGGGTGTGCGTGAGGGGCTGGCCGGGCGTGGGGGACCGGGTGTGCGGGCGGGGGGCGGGCTCGTCCGGGCGGGGGGTGCCGTCGCCGGTGCGGGCCGGGCGTGGGGCGAAGACCATCTCCGAGGCCGCCTTCACCCAGATGACCAGGTTGTCGCCCTCCGCCGTGATACCGCCCTCGATGTTCTGGGGGAGGTCGGAGAGGCCGTTGGCGGGGAAGAGTCCCTGGGCTCCGCAGCGCTCGCGGCACTCGGTCGTGATGGTCCGGGCCTGCCAGGTGATCCAGCCCTTGGCGATCGCGGCGAGCCGCTCCACCTCCTCCCGGTCGTCCTCGGTGCGCCGGGCGAACCGCTCCACGACCGTACGGTGCAGGAACGTCATCGCGTACGCCGTCGCCAGCGCGCCGAGCAGCCGGCTGTGGTGACTGGCGTGGGCGGCCAGCGGGACCCGCTCGCCCGCCCTCGGCCCGGCGATGAGGCGGGTGTGCGCGTGGCGCACCGCGATGGTCAGCGCGGCGCGTGACATGCCGAGCGTCCCGGCGCTCATGCAGAGCTTGCCCATGGTGACGCGGTGGATGGAGCGCAGCAGCCGTTTGCGCTTGTTGCCGAGGGTGCTGGTCAGGGTGCCGTCCGGGCCGAGGCGGCCGTGCTCGGCCTCCAGCATGGCCTCGCGGGGCAGCCACATGTGGTCGAAGGAGGTGAGGGAGTGGTCGACCGGGGTGCCGGTGCGCTCGGGAAGAGCGTGGACCCGTACGCCGGGAAGGTCCCCGCCGCTGTCGCTGAGCGGGCTCAGGAAGAGGTAGACGCCCTGGTCCTCGCCGTCGACGACGAGGCGCGCGGCCACCAGGGCGGTCTTGGGGCCGCCGGCCAGGCCGGTGTTGGGCATGAACTTCCGCGCGCCGGCATCGGGCGTGTGCAGGTGGAAGCCGCCGGTCCGTCGGTCGAGGACGGCGACGGTACGCATGGACGCCACGTCGTTGCCGTGGTCCAGCTCGGTGCACAGGAACGTCCCCGTGCGTTCCAGGGAGGTGTACGGGCTGAGGTCGCGGCGGTCGCCGTCGTGGTCGAGGAGGCTGCCGAGGAACAGGTTGTAGTGGATGCTGGCGAGGGTGGTCAGCCCGCCGTCCACCGGTCCGGTCCACTCGTGCAGAGCGGCCAGCCGGTGGGGGTCGGCCGCGAGGTCCACCGGGCTGTCCACGGCCGCGTTCAGCAGACGCAGACGGTCGTACGACAGGGCGGTCCGCTCGGCAGGCGACAGCCCCGGGCGGTAGGCGAACGCGTCGCCGGCGACCAGTTCGCGCCACGTCCCGTGGACCCGGTCGCGGTCGGCGCCCTCGAAGAGCAGGTGGGTCAGCTCGGCGGCGACCGGGTGCCCCGTGCCGCTGCCCGGGGGCGGGTCGTTCCGGTCGCGTGCTTCCGTCCGCAGGGCCTCGGACGTCACGACAGTCATCGCGTTCCCCCTGGGTGCGGGTCCGGTCAGGTCTGTTCAGGTCTGAGCAGCCACGGCACCGAAGATACGTACCAACCGGTTTTGTTTTCAAGGCGGTTGGCGGCTGGGCGGAGCTTGAGGCGGTGAGCCGGAACCGGCCGTATCTCGTTCGAGGTGGCTCGAGGTGGCTCAAGGGTGGCTCGCGGCCGGCCCGGTGGCGGGCCCGCGGCGGTTCATGGGCCGGTCACCGGGCCGGTCACCGGGCCGGTCACGGGGCGGTGCCGGGGTGGCCGGGAATGGCCTCCGGGGGCTGGTCCCGCGGCTGTCACGGGGCGGCTCGGGTGACCTGCGGCGGTCTCCGGCGGCGATTGAAAAACCGTACGGCTGGTTTTATTCTCGGCCCCTTCGGCACGGTGCGACCGTCCCTCGGCGGGCGGGTACGGAGGATGTTTGTGGCGCGGCAGGAACGGGCCATCCGGACGCGGCAGGCGATCCTCGTCGCCGCGGCCGAGGTGTTCGACGAGGTCGGATACGAGGCGGCGACCATCTCCGACGTCCTGAAGAGGTCCGGGGTCACCAAGGGCGCCCTCTACTTCCACTTCACGTCCAAGGAGGAGCTGGCCCAGGCGGTGCTGGACGCGCAGGTCGCGTCCCTGCCGGCGGTCCCGGCCCAGGAGTTGAAGCTCCAGGAGTCGCTGGACGAGGCGCTGCTGCTGGCCCACCTGCTCCAGCGGGACACGGGCGACCCGATCGTCCAGGGCAGCGTCCGCCTCACCGTCGACCAGGGTTCGCCGAAGGACCACCTGAACCGGCGCGTGCCGATGCGGGGCTGGACCGAGCACACCCAGGCCGTCTTCGAGGAGGCCAGGCGGCGGGGCGAGATCCTGCCGCACGCCGACGTGACCGCCCTGGCCAAGCTGTTCGTCGGAGGATTCACCGGAGTCCAGGTCCTGTCCCGCATCATGACGGACCGTCAGGATCTGGTGGAGCGGGTGGCGGACCTCTACAGGTACCTGATGCCCTCCGTCGCCGTGCCGGGTGTGCTGGTCCGGCTCGACTTCTCCCCCGGCCGGGGCGCGGGCGTGTACGAAGCGGCCGTTCGGCTGCGGGAGTTGGAGGCCGCCGGGGCGGAATGACGTCCCGGTTCCCGTGAGTTCGCCGGGTTTGCGCACCGGGTGCCATGGAAACCGTCATGGGAGCCGTCGTGAAAACCGCGTAGACGGTTTGTTACTGTCGGTCGTGCCTCCAGCAGTGACTGTCGGCTGTACCCCAGAAGCGACTCCCGGTCGTACCCAGCAGGGACGGAGCGCCCGATGGCCAAACAGGAACGTGCCCTACGTACGCGCAACGCCTTGATCGAGTCCGCCGCCGAACTCTTCACCCGGGACGGTTACGAGACGGTCCCGCTGTCCGCGATCAGCGCCCGGGCCGGGGTCAGCAACGGGGCTCTCCACTTCCACTTCGCCAGCAAGGCGGCGCTCGCCGGGGCCGTCGGCGGTGCCGCGGTGCTGCGGTTCGGCCGGATCACCGCCGCGCAGCGGCCACCGGGGGCCGGGGGTTCCCTGCAGACGCTCATCGACGTCAGCCACGTCCTGCTGCACGCCCTCGGGCACGACGTCGTCCTGCGGGCCGGCTTCGACCTGTGCGACGGCCAGGAGAGGTGCGGCGCGGACGAGAATCTCCGCCGCAGGTGGCAGCAGTGGGTGGAGGAGTCGCTCGTCCGGGCCGAGCGGGAGGGGCTGCTGGCCCGGGGCGTCGCGGCACGGGACGTGGTGACCGTCGTCGTCGCCGCGACCGTCGGCCTCGCGACCCTCGGCGCCCGCGACATCCGCTGGATGTCGCCCAGCAGGCTCACCCGCTTCTGGGTGCTGCTCCTGCCGGGACTCGCGCGGCCCGCTGCCCTCGGCGTGCTGGAGGCGTCCGGCCGCCGGGTGGCGGCCGGTGGAGGCGGGCCCGTACCCATGGCCCGGGCGGCCGCCGGGCGCTGCTGAGGTCACCGGCCGGGCGGGGCCGGGGAGGCGCGTCCGGGGCAAGGACCCGGTGGTGCGGGCTGCGGGCCGCGGGCTCTCAGCCGGTCGGGATCCGTACGAAGCGGCCCGCGAGGTGCAGGTCGGCCTCGACGCGGTCGGCGGCGGCGCGGAGCTGCGGAAGCACCTCGTCCCGGCACTCCCGGGGCGTGCGGCGGCTGCTGTGCATCGCGACGTTGACGGCGGCCACGACCCGTCCCTCGCGGTCACGCACCGGAACGGCCATCGCCCGCAGCCCCACCTCCAGCTCCTCGTCGACGAAGGCGTACCCCTCCACCCGTACGCGCTCCAGCACGGCGGCCAGCTCCGCCGGCTCGGTGATCGTGCGCGGGGTGAGCGCGGGCAGCCGGTCCGGGGGCGGAACGGGCCGCCGCTCCGGCGGGAGGCCCGCCAGCAGCACCCGTCCGAGCGAGGTGGCGTGCGCGGGCAGACGGGTCCCGATCGTCACGTTGACGCTCATGATGCGGTGGGTGGGGACGCGCGCCGTGTACTGGATGAGGTCACCCGTGAGGATCGCCAGCGACGTCGACTCGTGCAGGCGGTGGGAGAGCGCGGTGAGGTGCGGGGTGGCGATCTCGGGCAGCGACGTACGGGACAGCGGGGGGAAGCCGAGGCCCAGCACCCGGGGGGTCAGCCGGAAGACACGGTCGTGCGCGGTGACGTAGCCGAGGTGTTCCAGGGTGATGAGAGCGCGCCGGGCCGTCGCGCGGGCGAGCCCCGTGGTCCGGGCGACCTCCGTGAGCGACAGCTCGGCGTGCCCCTCGTCGAAGCAGGCCACCACGGTCAGCCCGCGGGCCAGCGACTCCACGAAGTCGCGGCCCAGCTCCTGCTTGGACGCGCCCGTCCAGGAGGCGAGCCCGCAGGTGGCCGTGGAGGGATCGGGGGGCGGTGCCTGACGCAGCTCCCGTTCCATCGCGTCCACGGCCGCACGCAAGCGGCTCAGCAGGGTCCGCCGCAGGGACTGGGCGGTGTGCCGGCTGGTGTGGCTCACCACGCTCACCACGCAGGCGATACGGCCGGTGCCGGGGTCGCGCACGGGCACGGACAGGGCGACGAGGCCGGGCTCGATCAGCTGGTCGTCCAGCGCCCACCCGGTCTCCCGCGCGCGGGCGGTGCGGTGCTCGAAGTCGTCACCCAGCCCGCCGGACCCCGACGCGCCGGACCCGGACCCGGACCCCGCTGTGCCGGACCCGGGCCCGTCGGCCAGGAGCCCGCCGGACCCGGACTCGGACCCCGCTGTGCCGGCTCCGGGCCCGTCGGCCAGGAGCCCGCCGGTCACGGACTCGCCGCTCCGGCCCTGCCCGCTCCAGCCCTCGCTGCTCCAGCCGTGGTCGCGCGGGCCTTCGCCGTCGTCGTGGATGCGGTCCCCGCCGCCGGCACCCCCGGCACCCCCGGCACCCCCGTCACCGCCGATGCCGTCGCCTTCGTCGCTCTCGTCGGCGTCGATGGGGCGGCTGCGCGCGGGGACCGCCGGGAAGCCGCGGTCCTCCGGGTCGGCGGAGCGGCGTGCGCGCCAGCGCGTCCACTCCCCTTCGCCCCATTCGGTGGCGAACAGCGGACCGGGGGCGGTGCGTTCCGCCGGCAGGAGGTCGCCGATCCGGAAGCTGAGGGACATCGCGCGGCGCCGTGTGGCCTGGTGGATGAACCGGATGCCGTCCTGGTCGCCGACGGCCAGGGAGACCGACTCGTCCAGCTCGTCGGCGAGTGCGTCGGCGTGCGCCCCGAGCAGCCGCGGCAGCCGGAGAGCGGCCAGATAGGCGTTGCCCAGCTCCATCAGCCGCGGGGCGAGCATGGCGTCCCGGCCGTCCAGACGCACGTACCCCATACGGGCCAGCGTCCCCGTGATCCGGTCGACGGTGGAGCGGGCGAGCCCGGTGGCCCGTTCGAGGCCGCTGAGGCTGACCGCGCCGTCGGCCTCGGTGAGCCGCCGCAGTACGGCGATGCCCCGCATCAAGGGGGCGACGGCCTCGGCCGGCACGGCCGGTTCGGGGGTCCGCCCGGCGTCCTGTCCGGGGCCCGAGCCAGGGGGCGGTGCGGGGTTCGATGGCATGGGCTCTCCGATGCGGATCTCAGATGACACACCGTAATGCCTGCTCCGTCGCCACAGCCGGTCAGCGGCGTGTCACGTACACCCGATAGACGCCCTTGCGGTCGGCCCCGGCGACGGTCACGCGGATGCCCGCCCTGCGGTCCTTGAAGGTCTCGCCGGGAGTGAACGCCGCGTCGGAGAGTTCGGCGTGGACGTTCGGGCTGCGGGTGCAGCCGCCGCTGTCGCGCCGGGAGTCGTAGACGGTGATGGGCCCGTTGCCGGTGTCGACACCCGCGTCGACCTTGTAGACGAGGACGCCGGGCCGGCAGACCGCCTCGTCGTTGCCCTCCTGGGTGCGCAGTTCGAGGGCGTACCCGGTCCTCGGGCCCAGGGGTACGAACACCAGTTTAGGGCCGCCGGGGCGGGCCAGCGGCGTGAGGGTGTACTCCCTGGTCCCGGACGCCGACGCGCAGCTGACCTGCCGCGGGTCGAGCCAGCCGAGCTTCCACTTGTGCCAGCCGAGCAGGTCGTTGCCGGCCCCCCAGTCCTCGCTCATGATGTCCCAGTGGCCGACCGCGCCGCCTCCGTCCTGCGTGTAGAGGTCGGGCAGGCCGAAGGTGTGGCCGTTCTCGTGGGGGAGGACCCGGTAGCCGGTCTGCGCGTACGCACCCGAGCCGTCGTCCTGGCGGCTGTAGACGAAGGACGCGTTGGCGACCGGGACGCCGTCGGCGACGGGTGCCTCCGTGTTCCCGGCGAAGGTCACCGACAGGACGGTGTCGAGGGCGGAGGGGCCCGCGTTGGGGGTGACCAGCACGTTCAGGATGTCGTACTTGCTGAAGTCCACCAGCGGGTCGGCCGTCGTGACGAGGTCCTGGACCAGATCGCGGTAGCCCGGGTCGAAGGGGGCGCCGCGCTCTATCCCGTACTCCTCGAACGTCCTCGGCATCCGCAGCCAGCGCGGCACCGGAACCTCGGGCCGGTAGTCGAGGCGTCCGTACGAGCTGGTGCTGAACCACTTCCTGGTCTTCGGGGAAAACTCCGCTGCCCGGTCGAGCGCGCTGCCCTGACCCGGCGCGTCGGCGAAGTCGATCATGAGGTTCAGGGCGTGGACGGTGCCGGTGGAGCGGGCGTAGCCGGACGAGGTCGGGATGCCCTCGGACATCTGAACGCCGAGCGGGCCGCTGATCATGCAGGGGCCGAGCGCGGTGGGGCGCCCCCGTGCCACGGGGCCAGCCGTCGAGGAGCCCGCCGAGAGGTGACCGGTGCCCGCGGAGGTGCTGACGGCGACGGTCAGGATGCTCACCGCGGCGAACGCGGCCACGCGGCGCGGGCGTATCCGACGTCTCGTGGGCCGCATCCGGTGCCCTTCGCTCCGCGGCAGCCGCCGGTCGCCGACTGCACCCTTCCGATCACCCTGTGTCGAGGGGTGGACGGGCGCGCGCTGAGGCGGACCGATCGTGGGTATCCGCGCCCCGCAAACCTGTGAGGGGCGTCACATCGGGAACGGGAAATAACCGGGGATCGTTTCCCCGTTTAGCCAAGTGCCCGCGTGAAGCGGGGAGCTTTTCCCCGGTTCGCCGGAGCGCCTCACCGGTAAGGCACATCGCCGGCGGCGCACATCGCCGGCAACGGCACACAGAAGAGTCTGACCCCAGGTCGCGCCGGACGAGCCGGACGACCGGACCAGAGAAGGAGTACGTCGTGGAGACCGCCACCCCCGTGCAGCGCCGAGTGCCCCGGCCGCGCGCCGATGCCCTGCGCAACCGGGAGCGGATCGTCGCGGCCGCCCGTGAGATGTTCGTCGAGTTCGGCGCCGAGGTGCCCTTCGACGAGATCGCCCGCCGGGCCGGCGTCGGCAACGCCACGGTGTACCGCAACTTCCCGGACCGCGACGCGCTCGCCCGCGAGGTCGTCTGCTCGGTCATGGACCGCACGTCGGAGCAGATCGAGACGGCACTCGCCGAGGGCGGCGACGCGTTCGAGGCGCTGAGCCGCTTCGCCCACGGCGCCGCCGACGAGCGGATCGGTGCCCTGTGCCCGATGCTGTCCGAGACCTTCGACCAGCACCACCCCGATCTGGTCGCCGCCCGCCACCGGATCACCGGACTGGTCGACGAGCTGATGGAGCGCGCCCGCGCGTCCGGACAGCTGCGCCCCGACGTCGGGACCGGCGACCTGATGATCGCCCTCAGCCAGCTCACCCGGCCGCTGCCCGGCACCGCGTGCCAGGGCATCGACCGCTTCGCGCACCGTCATCTGCAGCTCTTCCTGGACGGCATGCGGGCCCCGGCCCGCTCCGTGCTGCCGGGAGTGGCCGCGACCATGGAGGACCTCCGAGGAGCCTGACCACTTCCGAACGACCGGCGAGCCCGCCCACCGGCGGCCCCCTACGCACTCCGCACAGCATGCCGACCGGCAGCGCGACACATACACCGATTCACACACCGACCGGCAGACCGACTCACACACCGATTCACACACCGACCGGCAGACCGACCCGCCCGACACGTACACCGGGCGACCGGTCCGCGCTCCTGACCGACCCGACCGAACCCGACCGATGACTTTCGCACCCCGCGCCTGTCAGTAGTCGTACGACGCCCCGCAGCAGTCGTACGTCCACCAGACCCGGCATCCGTACGCCGTAGCGCGAGTTTCTATGTCTTTCCGGCCGTCACCGTCGACGAGCCGTGCCTCGAGCCGTCCTTTTCCGTCACGAAGTACCGAAGTGGGTACCCCCATGTCCGAAACAGTCCCGGCCACCGCCTCCAAGGCGGTCCCGGCCACCGAGAACGGCTCCGGCCACAATCCGTGGCGGGCGCTCGTCTTCATCGCGCTCGCCCAGCTCATGGTCGTCCTCGACGCGACCATCGTGAACATCGCGCTGCCCTCCGCCCAGAAGGACCTGGGGATATCCGACGGCAACCGGCAGTGGGTCATCACGGCCTACGCCCTCGCCTTCGGCGGCCTGCTGCTCTTCGGCGGACGCATCGCCGACCTGTGGGGCCGCAAGCGCACCTTCGTCACCGGCCTGATCGGCTTCGCCGGGGCCTCCGCCCTCGGTGGCGCCGCGACGACCGAGGCCATGATGCTCGGCGCCCGCGCGCTGCAGGGCGCGTTCGGCGCGCTCCTCGCGCCCGCCGCGCTGTCGCTGCTCGCGGTGATGTTCACCGACGCCAAGGAACGCGCCAAGGCGTTCGGCATCTACGGTGCGATCGCCGGTGGCGGCGGCGCCGTCGGCCTGATCCTCGGCGGCTTCCTCACCGAGTACCTGAACTGGCGCTGGACCTTCTTCGTCAACATCCCGTTCGCGATCGTCGCCGCCGCGGGCGCCTACTTCGTCATCCGCGAGCCGGCCGGCGGCCGCAACCGCTCGCCACTCGACATCCCGGGCGTCATCCTCTCCACCCTCGGTCTCGTCTCGCTGGTGTACGGCTTCACCCGCGCCGAGTCGGTCGGCTGGAGCGACCCGACGACCGTCGGCCTGTTCGTCGCGGCCGCGGTGCTGCTCGCGGTGTTCGTCCTGGTCGAGTCCAAGGTCAAGGCCCCGCTGCTGCCGCTGCGCGTCATCACCGAGCGCAACCGCGGCGGTGTGTACCTCTCGCTGGGTCTCGCGGTCATCGCGATGTTCGGCCTGTTCCTCTTCCTGACGTACTACCTGCAGATCGTGAAGGGCTACTCGCCGGTCAAGACCGGCTTCGCCTTCCTGCCGATGATCGCGGGCATGATCACGGGCTCCACCCAGATCGGCGCCCGCCTGATGACCCGCGTCCCGCCGCGGCTGCTGATGGGCCCCGGCTTCCTGGTCGCCGCCCTCGGCATGCTGCTGCTGACCCAGCTGGAGATCGGCTCCTCGTACGCGGGCCTGCTGCTCCCGGGCCAGCTGCTGCTCGGCCTCGGCATGGGTACCGCGTTCATGCCGGCCATGTCCCTGGCCACGTACGGTGTGCAGGCGCGTGACGCCGGTGTCGCCTCCGCGATGGTGAACACCTCGCAGCAGGTGGGCGGCGCGATCGGCACGGCCCTGCTGAACACGATCGCCGCCTCGGCGACGACCTCGTACATCAAGGACCACATCGGCACGGCCGCCTCCAAGCCGCAGCAGAAGCTCGTCCAGCTGCAGGGCATGGTGGACGGCTACACCAGCGCCATCTGGTTCGCCGTCGGCATCCTCGTGGTCTCGGCGACGATCGCCCTGACCCTGATCAACACCGGCCGGCCCGGTGCCTCCCAGGCCGCCGGCGCGGACGACGCGACCGAGGGCGTCGAGGACGAGTTCCGGGTGCCGGTGGTCGCCCACTGACCGGAGGCGCCCGGTGGCCGCTCGCCGGCGCCGGGCGCCCTTGGGCCGCCCACCCGGGCCGGCCGGCCCCTCCGGGTGCCGGCCGCGTGAACCCGTGCGTACGGGGGGTGGGGACGCCTCGTACGCACGACCCCAGGACCTGCCCCGGTTCCGAGCCGAGTCCGGCGATCAGCGGAGCCAGGGCAGGTCCGCGCCCGCCTCCTTCGGCTGAAGACCCTCGGCGACGATCTGCATGATTTCGCCGAGGGTCTTCTGCTGTTCGGGGCTCAGCCGGTCGAAGAGCGCCTGCCGTACGGCGGCCACGTGGCCCGGAGCGGTCCGCCTCAGCTCCGCGCGGCCCTCGTCCGTCAGTACCGCGAACTGCCCGCGCTTGTCCGAGGGACAGTCCTCGCGCCGCACCCATCCGCTCTTCTCCAGGCGGGCGATCGCGTGCGAGAGGCGCGAACGGGTGATCTTGGCGTTCATGGCCAGCTCGGTCATCCGCAGCCGCCCGCGAGGGGCCTCGTCGAGCTGGACGAGCAGACCGTAGTAGATGTGCGGCATCCCCGCGTCGCGCTGGAGCTGCCGGTCGAGATGGTCCTCGAGGAGAGTGGCGGCGTGCATGTAGGCGCGCCAGGTGCGCTGCTCCTCGGCGGTGAGCCAGCGGGGCTCCTCGGCGGAGGTGGATGCCGTGTTCATGTATCCCACTGTACGAGCCTTGTTCTTGAATGTTAAACAACCACGCGTTATGCTGGGTCATAACTTGAGAATTCAAGTACATGTCCGGAGGCTTCGAGCAGCGGCCGGGCCGCCGTCCGCCGAGCGAGCGGCCGTCACCCGGCTTCTCGCACATGCCTCGCTGTTCCTCATCGCCCGCCGCAGTGCCGAGCCCGAAGGGAGTCGCCGTCATGTCCGCAGCCACCTCCACACCCCTCTCCGCCGAGGAGCGCCCCGCCCCCGAGCGGATGCCCGCCCTCTATCTCAGCCACGGCGCCCCGCCGCTGGCCGACGACCCCGTCTGGCCCGGCGAGCTGGCCGCCTGGTCCGCCGGGCTCCCGCGCCCCAGGGCCGTCCTCATGGTGTCGGCGCACTGGGAGGAGGCCCCGCTCGCCCTCGGTGCCACGGAGACCGTCCCCCTCGTCCACGACTTCTGGGGCTTCCCCGAGCACTACTACCGGGTCCGGTACGCGGCTCCCGGCGCCCCCGCGCTCGCCGACTCCGTCCGCAAGCTGCTGCGCGCGCCCGGGATGCCGGTCCAGGACATCCCGGACCGCGGGCTCGACCACGGGGCGTACGTACCGCTGGTCGAGATGTACCCCGGCGCCGACATCCCGGTCCTGCAGATCTCCATGCCGACCCTCGACCCCGTCGGGCTGATGGCAATCGGCCGGAAACTCGCGCCCCTGCGCGACGAGGGCGTCCTGATCATCGGCTCCGGGTTCTTCACCCACAACCTGGCCGCACTGCGGCAGGGCGGCATTCCCGCCTGGTCGGCGGAGTTCGACGACTGGGGGCGGAGCGCGCTGGAGGCCCGCGACGTCGACGCGCTGCTCGACTTCACCCGCAAGTCCCCGGCGGGGCAGCTGGCCCACCCCCGCACCGAGCACTTCGCCCCGCTCTTCGTCACGATGGGCGCGGCGGACGCGACCGGGGAGCTGGACGACCAGCGGTCGGTGATCGACGGGTTCTGGATGGGGCTGGCCAAGCGGTCGGTGCAGTTCGGCTAGGGGACGGGGCCGGAGGCGCCGGGCGGGGGCTCACGCCGGGGCCTCCGGGGCCTCAGGCCGGGGCCTCAGGCCGGGGTCTCACGCCGGGGGCTCACAGCTCCTTCTCGTACCAGGCCACGTCCCAGTAGCAGCCGAACTTGCGGCCGACCTCCCGGTAGGTGCCCATGTGCCGGAAACCGAAGCGTCCGTGCAGCCGCACGGACGCTTCGTTCGGCTGGGCGATGCCCGCGTACGCGCGGTGCAGGTCCTCGTCGGCGAGGGCCTTGAACAGGGCGTCGTAGAGCAGCGTCCCGGTGCCCCGGCCGCCCGCGCCGGGGGCGAGGTAGACGCTGACCTCGACGGAGGTGGCGTAGGCCGGCTTGGGACGGAAGGGGCTGGAGGTGGCGTACCCCAGGACCGCCGGAATCCCCTGCGAGCCCTCTGACGTGGCAACCATCAGCCGGTGCGGGCCGTCTTCAGGGTGGGAGAGCAGCCAGGGGCGGCGCTCCTGCGGAGTGAACACCCGGGTGTCGAATGTGAGGGGCGTCTCACGCACGTAGTGGTTGTAGATGTCCGTGAGGGCCGCGAGGTCCCTCTCGGCTCCCGGCCTGACCTGCACCTCTGCGGCCTCGTCCGGCATGCGTCCTCCCCCTGTGGGGGCACAGGGTACTGCAAGATCAGAGAAATCGTGTGACGGGTTGGGAATTCTGTCCCGATTCCAGTCGTTGTTTCCTTCGGAAGCCGGGCACTCGGGAGAGTGACCGAGCCCCCCACTGGACCTGTAAGCCCACCATCGCAAGGGAGCACGCATGGCAACCCGTGCCGTCGCCCGTCGTAAGTCCGCCGCTGGGGGCACCACCCAGGCCTCCGGTTCCGGGGCCGGCAGCCAGGCGGCCCGCAGCGCTCGCGCCGCAGGTGGCGAGATCGCGGACCGCGACCTGGTCGGCATGTACCTCGACGAGATCGCCCGCACGCCGCTTCTCGACGCCGCGAAGGAGGTCGAACTCTCCCAGATGATCGAGGCCGGCGTCTTCGCGCAGCAGATCCTCGACGGGGCCGAGACCTCCGCCGTCACCGCGGGGGACGCCGCCGGGGCGGGAGCGACCCGTGAGGAGCTGGAAGCGCTGGTCGCGGACAGCGAGCGGGCCAAGGACGTCTTCATCCGCTCCAACCTCCGGCTGGTCGTCGCCGTCGCCCGCCGCTACCCGCGCAGCGGCCTGCCCCTGCTCGACCTGATCCAGGAGGGGAACGCGGGCTTGGTGCGCGCGGTCGAGAAGTTCGACTACCGCAAGGGCTTCAAGTTCTCGACGTACGCCACCTGGTGGATCCGTCAGGCCATCACCCGCTCCATAGCCGACCAGTCGCGCACGATCCGCCTCCCCGTCCACCTGGTCGAGGAGCTGGGCCGGATCCGCCGCGTCCAGCGCGAGTTCAACCGCGAGCACGGGCGCGACCCGGAGCCCGCGGAGATCTCCGCCGAGCTCGGCTCGACCCCGGAGCGCGTCACGGACGTGCTGGACTGGGCGCGCGACCCGGTCTCGCTGAACATGTCGGTGGACGATGAGGGCGACACCCAGTTCGGTGACCTGCTGGAGGACACGTCCGCGGTCTCGCCCGAGCAGTCCGTGCTGACGCTGCTGCGCAGTGAGGAGCTGGACGACCTGATCGGCCGTCTCGACCAGCGCACGGCCTCCATCATCAAGATGCGGTACGGCATCGAGGACGGCCGGGAGCGCACGCTCACCGAGGTCGGCAAGGAGCACGGTCTCACCCGCGAGCGGATCCGCCAGATCGAGAAGCACGCCCTGCTGGAGCTGAAAAAGCTGGCCCGCGACACGGGGTTCGACGCGGCGGCGTGACGCCGCCGGACGCGGCCCGGGCGCGGTGCGGACACGCCGCACCGGCCGGGGGTCGCGCGGCAGGGCCCACGGCGTGGTTTGCTTGCGCGGACCGTGCACCTCAGGGGAGTCCGCCTCCCGTGGGACGCGTGGCGACGACCTGGTTCCCACCGCCGCGGCCGGCGGTGGCGCGATCGGTGCTGTGGCCGGGCGGTGACGGTCGCGACATGGCCATGTAAAGCCGCTTCAAGTCCGCGGGCGCGGGGCACAACACCTCAGAGCCCGCACGACACAGGGCCCGGATCCCCCTCCGGGCCCCCACAGACCGAGTCCCGACGCCCACCCCCCCCCGGCGTCGGGGCTCTTCCGAGCCGAGCCTCGGCGCCTCCCCCCCCCCGGCGCCGGGGCTCGGCTCCTGCGTTGGGGGGAGAGCGGGCACGCCTGACGGGCCACCCCGGACCTGAACCCCGGGGTGACCCGAATGGCAGATTGTGTCACAGAGGAAGGGAACGCTTACGCGGCGTACGGGTGAGGGGTGTCCAGGTGGACGGGTGGGGCCCGGACAGATCGTGATTCGGACAGCGTGTGATTCGGACATCGTGTGGTTCGGACAGGGTGTGGTCCGGACAGGGTGTGGTCCGGGGCGGGACTGCGGGACGTGGCCCGGTCGGGCGCGGCTCGGACGGGCGCCGTGCGGACGGGTTCGGTGGGGGTGGCCCGGTCGGATCAGCCCGCGGTGAGCTTCTCCGGGCGGTCAGGGCCGCCCGCCGCCCGGGTGAGGCGGGCTCCCAGATCCCGCAGATAGCCGACCAGCTCCGGCGGCTCATGGGCCGTGAACTCGCAGTCGATCATCGCGAGGCGCACCGCGAGCCATTCGAGGGAGTCACCGGAGGAGGCGCGCAGCCGGCAGCTGTTCTCGTCGATCGGCTCCGGCGGGGCCAGCCACTTGGGCAGCCTGGCCGCCACGAACTCGGCGGGCGCGGCGAAGGTCACCTCGAACTCGTACGACTCCTGCCGACGGAACACCGACTGCCGCAGGAACTCGGCCGCACTGCCCGTCGGCAGCTCACGCGGTGCGAAGCGCGCGCCCGTCGCGAACGGCTCGGAGACCCGGTCGACGCGGAACGTGCGCCAGTCGGCGCGATCGAGGTCGTACGCCACCAGGTACCAGCGGCGGCCGGTGGAGACGAGCCGGTACGGCTCGGTCAGCCGCCGGGAGCGGGTCCCGTCACCCGAGCGGTACGCGAACCGCAGCCGCTCCCCGCCCGCCACCGCCGAGGCCATCACCGTCAGCGTCTCCGTCGCGATGCTCGCACCGTCCCCGCTGGTCAGCGGCATGGTGGCGGACTGAAGCACGGAGACCCGCCGGCGCAGCCGCGCGGGCAGCACCTGCTCCAGTTTGGCCAGGGCGCGTACGGACGCCTCGTCGATGCCCTCGACGGCGTGCCCGGCGCCCGCCCGCAGCCCCACCGCGATCGCCACGGCCTCCTCGTCGTCGAGCACCAGCGGCGGCAGCGCCTTGCCCGCGACGAGCCGGTAGCCGCCGTCGGAGCCCTTGGTCGCCTGCACCGGATAGCCCAGCTCCCGCAGCCGGTCGATGTCCCGGCGGACGGTACGGCGGGAGACGCGCAGCCGGTCCGCCAGCTCGCCGCCCGGCCATTCCCGCGGCGTCTGGAGGAGGGAGAGGAGCTGAAGCAGCCGTGCCGGGGTGTCGGTCGTCATGAGTCCCAGGATGGCCGACCACTAGGACACGATCTGACCTAATGGAGATCTAGGTTCTTCCCATGACCTCCACCGACACCCCTCGCGGCACGGAAACGGCAGCGATGACAGCGACGGCGGCGACGCCACTGACGAAGGAAGCGGCACCGGGCACGGACGCGGGACCGGGCAGCCCGGCGGACGTCGCGGCCGCCGGGGCCGACCGGCGCCGCTGGATCGCCCTCGCCATCGTCATGACCGCGGCCTTCATGGACCTGGTCGACGTCACGATCGTCAACATCGCGATCCCGTCGATCCAGCGGGACGCGGGCGCCTCCTTCAGCCAGATCCAGTGGATCACCGCCGGTTACGCGCTCGCCTTCGCCGCCGGACTCATCACGGGTGGCCGGCTCGGCGACATCCACGGCCGCAAGCGGCTGTTCCTCGTCGGCATAGGCGGATTCACGCTCGCCTCGGCGCTGTGCGGCTTCGCCGCGAACCCGGAGATGCTCGTCGCCTCCCGCATCCTCCAGGGCGGGATGGCCGCGATGATGGTGCCGCAGGTGCTGTCCATCGTCCACGCGACCTTCCCCGCGCACGAACGCGGCAAGGTGTTCGGGCTGTTCGGCGCGATCGTGGGTCTGGGCGCCGTCTCCGGGCCGCTGCTCGGCGCCCTGCTCACCGAGGGGAACCTGTTCGGGCTCGAATGGCGGCCGATCTTCCTCATCAACCTGCCCGTCGGTATCGCGGGCCTGCTCCTCGGCCGCCGGTTCATCACCGAGTCCAGGGCCCCGCGGGCGCTGAAGCTCGACCTCGTCGGCGTCGCCCTGGTCACGGCCGGCCTGCTGATGCTGCTGTACCCGCTCACCCGTGGCCGCGAGCTGGGCTGGCCGCTCTGGGGCCACCTGCTGATGGCCGGCTCCCTCGTCGTCTTCGCGGCGCTGGTGGCCTACGAGCGCCGGAAGGCGCAGCGGGACGGTTCGCCGCTGGTGGAGCTGTCGCTGTTCCGCGTGAAGAGCTTCGCGGCGGGCATCGCGGTGCAGACCGTCTTCGGTGTCGGCCTCGGCATCTTCTTCCTGGTCTGGACGCTGTACATGCAGTTCGGCCTGGGATGGACCCCGCTGCGGGCGGGCCTGACCGGTGTTCCGTTCTCCCTCGCGGTGTCCTCGGCGGCCGGGATGTCCGTCCAGCTGCTGGTGCCGCGCTTCGGGCGCAAGGTGCTGCAGGGAGGCGCGCTGCTCATGGCCGTCGGCGTCCTGCTCTACATCTGGGAGTCCGACCGGTACGGGATGTCCATCGCCTCCTGGCAGATGGCGCTGCCGCTGGTCGTCATGGGCGCGGGCATGGGCTTCATCGTGGCCCCGCTGACCGACGCGGTGCTGTCGGAGGTGCCCCGTGAGCACTCCGGTTCGGCCTCCGGTCTGATCAACACCGTGCAGCAGATGGGCAACGCGCTCGGACTCGGGCTGGTGTCCGTGGTCTTCTTCGGCCGGATCCCCGACCGGCTCGTGCCCGCCGAGGTGGGCCCCGCCTTCGCCGACGCCTTCCAGCACGCGCTGGGCTGGGTCGCCGCGGTGATGGGCGCCATCTTCCTGCTGATGTTCGCGCTGCCGAAGCGGCCCGCCCAGCATGTGGAGGGCGCGGAGTCCGCGGAGACGTCCGGGACCTCGGACGCCGTGGAGGCGGCGGGCACGGAGCCGGCGGCCGGCGAGGAGGCGGCCGAGGGGCAGGAGAAGGTGCTCGTGTAGGGCGATGGGCCCTTTGTCGGGGCTGGGTGTTGATCACCGCATCTGCGAGATGCGTCACGGTCCGGGGCCAAAGCCCCGGACCGTGGTGTGTACTGGGGAGTATGCCCGAGCATGTGTCGATACTTCAGCTCACAGGCGCCGCCCTCGCCCTGGCGGCCGTCGTCTCGACGTTCAGCCTGTTCCGGTCGCTCCAGGCGCGCCGGATCCGTCTTGAGACCGTGGCGCGCACGCCGCGGGCCGACGCCCTCGGGGGCCTGCCCCGTCAGCGGCGGTCCGCATCCGGTGACTCGCTCGGCAGGCCGGTCGAGCTGACCCCGGCCGAGCGCGACGCCTTCGCCGTGCTGGTGCGCCAGTTCGGCGACAGCCGCCCGTGACGCATCCGGGCCGTCGGCGCGCGTGACGCATCGGCCCCTCCGCACCGGTGGACGCTCCCGGGCCGTGGGCACGCGTGACGCGTCCCGGCCCTCGGCACCGGTGGATACTCCCGGGCCGTCTGGCCGGGGGCCGTTCAGTCGGCGCGGCGGCTGAGGTTCGCCGCGCGGCGTTCCATCGCGTCGCGGGCCGCGTCCTCCGTCGGATAGACCTCGCACATGTGCCGCCCGTTCGGCGTCGCCGTGTGCTCGACCTCCCAGAGGGAGACCTCCTGCCCGTCGCGGAGCAGGAAGGCGTGCTCGTACAGCGAGAAGGCCAGCCCCGCGTGCCCGGCCCGGCAGGGGCGCCCGAACGCCTGGGTGATCCGGTGCGCGAGCGCCCCGCGCAGCAGCAGCGCGGCGAGACCCTCGTCCGGCCGGTCCCCGTTCTCCGCGCGCCGCAGCAGTCTGCGGGCGTGGTCCGCCGAGCCCTCGGGGACGTAGGAATGGCGCGGCTCGGGAACCGGCGACAGCTGCACCGCCGACGGCAGTTCGAAGTCCGGCGCGTCCACCGGCAGCGGCAGCCGGGCCGTCGCGGCCCGCAGCTCCTCCTGGTCGGCGTACACCTCGTGCTGAGGCAGGCCGTCGCGGCCCGTGTTGTGCACCAGCTCCCACAGGGTGACCGCCGAGCCGTCGGCGGTCAGCCAGGTGTGCCGGTACGTCTCACGGTGCCGCCCCGCGCTGTGGTGCGCGGAGTGCAGTGAACTGTCGTGTGCCAGCGCGCAGTCGAGTCGCCCTATCGTGTCGTCGGGCAGTTCGAAGGAGTTCAGGGCACGGCCGAGAAGCCGCTCCAGGTGCTCCTCCGGAGACTCGGGCGACTCGGGTGGCTCGTACGCTGCTGTCTCGTACGGAACGCTCAAGGTTTCTCCCGGCGTTGCTGCATGTCACCTTGTGGGTGCATACCGTAGCCCCTCGGTCGGACATCGTGACCCCGAACGGGGAAAACCTTCGGACGGAAAACGCGCGGGCCGCCCGGAGGGTTCCCTGGCGGCCCGTCGTATCGTGAGTTCTCGCTGGTCAGGAGGCGCTTGAGGCGGTCCACTCGCTCCAGGGCATGTTCCAGCCGTTCAGGCCGTTGTCCGGTGCGACCGTCTTGTCGGGGGAGTGCTTGACGACCACCACGTCACCGATGAGCGAATGGTCGTAGAACCACTTGGCGGTGGTGTCGCCCTGCGCGCCCCGGACGTCCGCCAGGCCGACGCAGCCGTGGCTGGTGCCCTCCCGGCCGAAGGGCGGATTGCCCTGGCTGTACCAGTAGTTGCCGTGGATGAACGTCCCCGACGCCGTCAGCCGCATCGCGTGCGGCACGTCCGCGATGTCGTACTCCCCGCCGAAGCCGACCGTCGAGCCGTTCATCCGCGTCTGCGTGAACTTCTCCGAGATCACCATCTGCCCGTTGTACGTGGTGTGCTGCGCGCTGCCCGCCGAGATCGGAACCGTTCTGACCGTCTTGCCGTCGCGCACCACCGTCATGGTCTGGGTGCCCGCGTCCACCGTCGACACCTGGGAGCGGCCGACGGTGAAGGTGACCGTCTTGTCCTGCACCCCGTAGACACCCTTCGCGCCCTCCACGCCGTCGAGGGAGATCTTCATCGTGACCTTGGAGCCGGCCTTCCAGTACGTCTCGGGCCGGAAGTCGAGGCGCTGAGCGCCGAACCAGTGACCCACGATCTCCTGGCCGCCGCTGGAGGTGACCCGGATGTGCGACTGCACGGCCTTCTTGTCGCCGATCGCCTTGTCGAAGGTGAACGACACCGGCATCCCCACGCCGACCGTGGTGCCTCCGTCGGGCGTGTAGGTGCCGATGAAGCTGTTGTCGGACGAGACCGTGGTGAAGATGGAGTTGGCGGCCGACGTCCGGCCCGAACCGTCCTTGGCGGTGGCCGAGATGCGGTACTTGGTGCCGCGCTCCAGCCGCTCCTTCGGCTTCCAGCTCTTCCCGTCCCCGGATATCGCGCCCGGCACGGCCGAACCGCTCTCCGACACCGTCATCCGCACGTCGGTCAGCCTGCCGTCGCTGACCTTCACGCCGGTCGCGTTGATGGACGCGCTCGTCGAGCCGTCCTTCGCGGAGATGGTGATCCTCGCCGTGGACGTCTTGCCCGAGGCGCCGCCCTTGCCGTCCTTGTCGTCGGCGCCGGCGGCACCGCCGCACGCGGTGAGGGCGAGGCTGCCGACCAGCAGGGCGGCGCAGGCCGCCAGCGCGCGCCGTGGGGCGATGTCCGGCGTTGTCACGATCTGCTCCAGGTTTTCGGGTCGTGGGTGTTCCGCTCCAGTGCGTGGAGAAAGAGCCCACTGCCCCGGACCGGGTTCCGCCCGTTCCCTTCCGGAGCCCGCCCGGTGACAGAACCGGGACAATCGCACGGCCCCGCCGGCCGGCCGATGGCACCGGCAGGAGCAGGCGAGCGGCGGCGCCACCGGTCGCGCCGGTCCTGGCCGGGCCGCGCGAGCGGGCATGGCGTCCGGCCGCCGGGGGTCGTGCCGGTCAGCCCGTCCCGTCCACTCGGCTGCCCCCGTACAGCTCCTCGTACGAGGGCCAGCTCCCGGCGGGGCCCTCGACGGAGTGAGCCGTACGCACCGCGCGGGTGATGGCGCGGGTGACCAGGTCGGCGCCCGCGGTCAGGATGTCGTTCAGCGCGAGCGGGTTCTCCTGGTCGAGGGGACGCGTGCCGGTGGAGAGGGTGAAGACCGTGTCGCCGTCGTTGAGCAGGTGCACCGGGCGGACCGCTCGCGCGATGCCGTCGTGCGCCGTGCCCGCGAGCTTCTGCGCCTGGGCGCGTGTCAGCGCGGCGTCGGTGGCCACGACCGCGAGCGTGGTGTTCAGCGGGGGAGGGGCGTTCGTCGCGGCGATCTCCGCCAGCCGCCGCTCCGCCGCCTCGTGGACCGGCGGCGGGGGGTAGGCGGCAGGGCCTTCCAGCAGCTCCCCGTACAGCACCCCCGTCAGCGGATCCACCGCGGAGCCTGCCGCGTTGGCGACCACCAGGGCGGCCACCGTGATCCCCGAGCCGAGCACGGCGCTCGCGGTACCGATCCCGCCCTTGAGGCGGCCGACCACCGCCCCCGTGCCGGCGCCCACGCAGCCCCCCGGCACCGGGGCTCCGGGTTCGCTCGCGTCGGCCGCCTCGACCGCGGCCCGGCCCGTGGCCGCGCCGGGCCGGGCCCGGAAGTCACCGCCGCGGCCCAGGTCGAAGACGCAGGCGGCCGGCACGACCGGCACGACGTGGGCCGGGTCCCGGCCCACCCGCACCCCCCGGCCGCGCTCCTCCAGCCAGGCCATCACGCCCGACGCCGCGTCGAGCCCGTACGCGCTGCCGCCGGTGAGGACGACCGCCTCGACCTTCTGCACCAGGTTGCGGGGATCGAGCGCGTCGGTCTCCTTGGTGCCGGGACCGCCGCCGCGCACGTCCACCGCCGCGACGGCGCCGCCCTCGGGGGCGAGCACGACCGTGGTGCCGGTGAGCCATCCGTCCCCGGTGCGCGTCGCGTGCCCCACCCGCAGGCCCGCGACGTCGGCCAGGGTGTCCGTTGCCGCTGCGTCGACTGTCATGCGCCCAGTGTGGTCCCCGGGGAAAAGGGTGCGGCGGCCGGACGGGGAGCGGCGCCGCCCGCGCCGTACTCTGGACGCATGAGTGACACCCCCGCCCCCGCACCCCGCGATCCCAGGGCCGCGCTCGTCTTCGACGACCCGCTGAGCCGGCCGTCCGCGGACGACACGGACCGCGGCTGGGGCGAGCGGCCCACCACCGAGAGCGACAGCGCGGCCGCCGATCTGAGGCGCTTCCTCGACGAGAAGCCGCCCCACCACATCTGAGCCCGCCCTCTTCCCGGGACCGGACGGCGACGGTCGCGGCGGATGTGGCGGACGCGGCGGGCGCCCGCTATTCCTTGCGGTAGCCCGAGGCCGCCCGCTGCGCGACCAGTTCGTCGCGGATCTCCTTGAGCACCTCCAGCTCGGTCACCTCGATGACCTCCCGGGTGTTCTCCTTCGCCTGCTTGCGGGCCGCCTGCTTGGCGAGGTACTTCGACATCGGCAGCACCATCAGGAAGTACACGACCGCCGCGGTGATCACGAAGGTGAGCGTGGCGCCCAGCACCGAGCCCCACAGGATGCGGACTCCCGTGGCGTCGTCGCCGGTCCCCGCGCACGGGGACTTGATGCAGGTGCTGTAGCCGTCCAGGTTCTTCGTGCCGATCGCGCCCACCAGCGGGTTGATCATGCCCTTCACCACCGCGTTCACGATGTTGGTGAACGCGGCACCGATGACCACCGCGACAGCCAGATCGATCACGTTGCCGCGCATCAGGAAGGCCTTGAAGCCCTCCCAGACGCTCGGATTGTTCTTGTCGCTCACCCGAAGGGCCTTTCCTGTACGACGGAGCCTGCGCAGCTCCGTAACCTACGTGAGCGCGGGTCCGGCGCGGCAGCCCAGGGTCCCCGGACGACGGACTCGGCCCCGTGCCGCCGCGAGATCTCCCGACAGCGTTCAGCACAGCGTCACCGCCAGCCGCGAAGCCGCGCCGGCCCCGGCCAGCCGCGCCGCCGTCGGCCGCGGCACGGACAGCACCACCAGCGCCCCGCCCTGAGCCGCCTCGTCCTGAGCCGCCGCGCTGCCCGCCGCCTCGCTCCCCGGCGTCCCGGCAGAATCGGGTACACGGGTCACCCGCGCCCCCGCCGCCACCACCCGGGCGTCGCCGCCGCTGTCCGCGGCCACGACGTCCACCCGGTCACCGGGCCGCAGCAGCCGCACCGTGGCGACGTCCGCGATCCGCACGGGCGCCCGCACCATCTCGACGGCGCGCCGCTCCCGGACCGGCCCGGCGGCCGGGTGCCCCCGTGCCCGCACGCCCTCACCGGGGTCCGCCGCGACGAGCGCGACCGCGGCGACGGCGAGTCCGGCCGCCACGGCCCGCCGCCTGTGCCGCACCAGCCGCCGCGACCGGCACCGGCCGCCGCGCACCCGCAGGGGCGGGAAGAGCGGCACCTCGCATCCGGGCGGAGCGTCGGGGCCAGGCGGTCGCGACCATGCCGGGGGCCTGCGGAAGCCCGCCGGGGACGCGGACCCGTGGAGAGGGGGAGGGAGAGGGGCAGGGGAGGACGGAAACGCGAACTGGGGCGGGGAGGGGGCCGGGGGCGGGGCTGAGGCCGGGTACGGGGCTGGGGACACGGGATCACCACCTGCGACGAGGGACCGGATTGCGGCGTGCGATCCCACGATGCGGCCTCGCGGCGATCCGTGTGGCGACCGGTGCACTACCGACGGGTTGTGGACAACGCCCTCACCCGCGCCGCCGAACGCCCCCGGCAGCCGCGCCCGAGCCGCGCCCCGGCCGCCATGCCCCGTCAGACGGGTCAGGGCAGACGGCTCAGGGCAGCTCGAAGCCCGGGTCCATTCCGCCCAGCGCCGTCGTGCACAGGCAGTCCCGGTCCCCGTCGGCCGGGAGGGCCGCGACCGCGTCGAAGAGCACGCCGCGCAGCCGGTCCACGTTCGCCGCGAACACCTTCAGGACCTCCTCGTGGGAGACGCCCTCGCCGGTCTCGGCGCCCGCGTCCAGGTCGGTGACCAGGGTCAGCGAGGTGTAGCAGAGCTCCATCTCACGGGCGAGCGCCGCCTCCGGATGCCCGGTCATGCCCACCACGGACCAGCCCTGAGCCTGGTGCCAGAGGGACTCGGCACGCGTCGAGAACCGCGGGCCCTCGACGACCACGAGCGTGCCGCCGTCCACCGCTTCCCAGCCCCGTCCGCGGGCCGCCGAGAGAGCTGCCTCGCGCCCGACGGGGCAGTACGGGTCGGCCAGGGACACGTGCACCACGTTCGGCACCGTGCCGTCCGGCAGCGGCAGTCCGTCGAAGTACGTCTGCGTCCTGGTCTTCGTACGGTCCACCATCTGGTCCGGCACGAGCAGCGTCCCCAGCCCGTACTCCGGCCGCAGTCCGCCCACCGCGCACGGTCCCAGGATCTGGCGCGCGCCGACGGAGCGCAGGGCCCACAGGTTGGCCCGGTAGTTGATGCGGTGCGGCGGCAGGTGGTGGCCCCGGCCGTGCCGGGGGAGGAAGGCGACCCGCCGCCCCGCGACCTCGCCGAGGAACAGGGAGTCGCTGGGCGGCCCGTAGGGGGTGTCCACTCGTATCTCGGTCACGTCGTCGAGGAACGAGTACAGCCCCGATCCGCCGATGACCCCGATCTCGGCCCCGGCCGGCCCTTCCGGGCTCTGAGCAATGTCCGTGTTCGCCATGGACCGCACCCTAGCCGGGCGCTGAGGGACGCACGGACGCCGAAGACCCTGTCGTCGTGCGACGACAGGGTTTCGTAAGGAAGTAGCAGCCGCTCGGGAGCCGGTACTAGGCGGCGGAGCTGCCCGCGCTCGACGACTTCGACTCCGAGGACGACGAACCGGACGAGCCGGATGCCGTGGACGACGAAGAGGAGGACGCGGGCGCCGTGGACGACTTCGAGGACGCGGACGCCGGCGAGCTGCTCGAGGAGGAGCCGCGGCTGTCGTTGCGGTAGAAGCCGGAGCCCTTGAAGACGATTCCGACGGCGGAGAACACCTTCTTCAGGCGGCCATCGCAGCTGGGGCACACGGTCAGGGCGTCGTCGGTGAACTTCTGCACCGCCTCGAGGCCCTCGCCGCACTCGGTGCACTGGTACTGGTACGTCGGCACTTGTCTTCCTCCTGGCACTCTCACTCGATGAGTGCTAACGACGGTCCATAGTGACCTATTCCCGGGAATCAGTCCACTGTCACCGGCACGCGGTGACCGACGCCACGCGCGATCGTACGGTTGTGGTGCGGCGGCGTGAGGCGTGCGCGCAGTGCGACCAGGGTCGCCAGCGCCAGGGCCGTACCGGCCATCGGCACCAGGAAGCCGGCCCCGTCCCACAGGCGGTCCTCCAGCTGTCCGGCGACGGTGACGGCGGCGGCCTGGCCCAGCGCGACCGCGCCGGTCAGCCAGGTGAAGGCCTCGGTCCGGGCGCCGGCGGGCACCAGGTCCTCGACCAGGGTGTAGCCGGTGATCAGCGCGGGCGCGATGCACATGCCGACCAGGAGGCCCACCGCGGCGAGCAGGACGACGGACTGGGCGGCCCACAGCCCTGAGGCGGTCAGCGCGAGCGCCGCGTACCCGAGGACGAGGCGCCGCTGCGGGGCCGCCTTCCAGGCGACGGCGCCGCAGACGACTCCCGAGAGCATGTTGCCCGCGGCGAAGACGCCGTAGAGGACGCCGTTGAGTCCGGGCTCGCCGATCGACTCGCAGAACGCGGTGAGCGAGACCTGCATGCCGCCGAAGACGGAACCGATGCCGAGGAAGGCGGCGATCAGGACGCGTACGCCGGGCACCCGCAGCGCCGAGACGTGCTCCACGCGCGCGTGGCTCTCGCCCCGGGCCGCGAGGACGGCGGGCTGGGTGCCGCGCCGCGCCGCGAACAGCAGCCCGCCGACCAGGGTCAGGGCGGCCTCGGTCAGCAGGCCGGCGGCCGGGTCGACGGCGGTGCACAGGGCGGTCGCCAGCAGCGGGCCGAGGACGAAGGTCAGTTCGTCGGTGACGGACTCGAAGGCCGCCGCCGTGCTCATCAGGGGCGAGTCCTGGAGCTTGACGCCCCAGCGGGCCCGCACCATGGGGCCGATCTGCGGCACCGAGGCCCCGGTCGGCACGGCCGCCGCGAACAGCGCCCACAGGGGCGCGTCCGCGAGGGCCAGCGCGGTCAGCGCGAGGCCCGAGACGGTGTGCGCGAGGACGCCGGGGAGCAGGACGGCGCGCTGGCCGAAGCGGTCGGTGAGACGGCCCGCGAGGGGGGCGAACAGCGCCATGGAGACGCCGGTGACGGCGGCGACGGCGCCGGCGGCCCCGTAGGAGCCGGTGGTGTGCTGCACCAGGAGCACGATGGAGAGGGTGAGCATCGCGAACGGCTGTCGCGCGGCGAACCCCGGAAGCAGGAACGTCCAGGCGCCGCGGGTGCGCAGCAGCTGTCCGTATCCGGGGCGGGAGGTGACCGTGGTTGCCACGGCCCGTGCCTTTCTGCCGCCTGGTGGCGCGCCCGTGCGGGGGCGCCGAGAGCTGTCCTCTTGCGCGGAACTGCGGTAGATACCGGGTCGCCCGTTACCGGAGCACCGCGGCCGCCATACGGTCGCGCCAGCTCTGCGTCAGGCAGAGTTGGTTCGATCAAGTGCCTTCATCGTACAGGGGGACGAGCGCCCGGCCCTGTGAAAACGAGCACCATGGACCGGCTCGCCTGCCCATCCACAGTGGGGCGCCGCCGTGCTCCGGGGGCGAGCCCGGAGCCCGATCCGCCCGAGAGGCCCCGGCGCTGGGCCGCACGAGAGGCCCTGACGCGGGGCGAGGTCCCTGACGTGGGGCGAAGCCCTACCGCAGGCCGCTTCTGCCCGCCGTGCCCAGCCAGCCGGCGAGCTTGCCGCCCTGGCCCACCGCGCGCAGCCGCCTCTCGGCCGCGTCCCGGACCGGGTCGGTGGCGACCACGAGGAGTTCGTCGCCGTGCCGCAGCACGGTGGTGGGCGCGGGTACGAAGGACCGCCCCTCGCGGACGACGAGGGTGACGGCGGATCCCGCGGGCAGCCGCAGCTCGGCCACCTCGACGCCGTGCATCCGCGAGCCCTCCGGGATGTCGACGGACAGCAGGTGCCCGCGCAGCCGTTCCAGGGGCGCCGACTCGATGCCGAGGTCGGCCGCCTCCGCGGACTTGTCCAGGCGCAGTGTGCGGGCCAGCCACGGCAGCGTGGGTCCCTGGATGAGGGTGTAGACGACGACCAGGACGAAGACGATGTTGAAGATCCGGAGGCTGTTCTCGATGCCGCTCACCATGGGAATGGTCGCCAGGATGATGGGGACGGCGCCGCGCAGTCCCGCCCAGGACATCAGGGCCTGTTCCCGCCAGCGCACCCGGAAGGGCAGCAGGCTGACGAGGACGCTCAGCGGGCGGGCCACCATGGTCAGGACGAGACCGATGACGAGCGCGGGCCAGATGTCGTCCCACAGGTCGTGCGGGGTGACGAGCAGGCCGAGCAGGACGAACATGCCGATCTGGGCCATCCAGCCGAGCCCCTCGGCGAAGCCGCGGGTGGCGGGCCAGTGGGGCAGCTTGGCGTTGCCGAGGACCATCGAGGCGAGGTAGACGGCGAGGAACCCGCTGCCGTGCGCGAGCGCTCCGACCGCGTACGCCATGACCGCGATGGCCATGACGGCGATCGGGTAGAGGCCGGAGGCGGGCAGGGCGACGTGCCGCAGTGCGAAGGATCCGGCCCATCCCACCGCGAGTCCGACGACGGCGCCGATGGTCAGTTCGAGGGCGATCTCGCCGACCAGGGCGTACCAGTGTTCGACGGGGCCCGCCGCGGAGAAGGCCACGACGAGGATGACCACCGGGGCGTCGTTGAAACCGGACTCGGCTTCGAGGACGGCTTTCACGCGGGTGGGGAGGGGCACCTTCCGCAGTACCGAGAAGACGGCGGCCGCGTCCGTCGAGGACACCACCGCGCCGATGATGAGCGCCTGCCGCCATTCCAGCCCGACCAGATAGTGCGCGCCCGTCGCCGTGACGCCGACACTCACCGTGACCCCGACGACGGCCAGCGCGGCCGCCGCGGGAAGCGCGGGTCTCACCTCGCGCAGCTTCGTGCCGAGGCCGCCCTCGGCCAGGATCACGACCAGGGCCGCGTACCCGATGACCTGGGTCAGTTCGGCGTTGTCGAAGCGGATGTCGGCGATCCCGTCCTGGCCCATGGCGACCCCTATGCCGAGGTAGACCAGGAGGGTCGGGAGCCCGCTGCGCGAAGAGACCCGGACCGCCGCCACCGCGATGAGCAGGACGAGCGAGCAGACGAGCAGGAGCTGGTTGAGGTGGTGGACAGTCAGGGGCTGTTCCCTTCTCGCATGGTCCCGCTTCGGCCAACTACTTCGTTACCTTACCTAACTCTTGACGCTTTCTTGACGCTTTCCACGGCATGATCGAACGCCCGTCCGTTCCGGTTCCCGACTCCGCGTCAAGGCGCCACGGGCCCTGCGCCTATGGTTGCTCCAGCGCTCAGTCAAATGCACAGCCCCGTCTGCCGCTCGCGTTAGGACAGCAAGGACAGCGATGCCCCCGAACACCACCGCCTCTTCCGGCCGAAAGCCAGGCAAGTCCGGCAGGAAGAAGGGGCGCAGAGCCCGTCTGCTCCTGATCGTGCTGGTCCTGGCCGTCGTGGGAGGCGTCGCGTACGGCTCTTACTGGGGCATCAGCACCGTGCGTGCCTCCTTCCCGCAGACCAAGGGCTCCCTCACGCTCGACGGCCTCTCCGGCCCGGTCGACGTCAAGCGCGACGGGAACGGGATCCCGCAGATATACGCGTCCTCCGACGAGGACCTGTTCATGGCGCAGGGCTTCGTCCAGGCGCAGGACCGGTTCTACGAGATGGACGTGCGCCGGCACATGACCTCCGGGCGCCTGTCCGAGATGTTCGGCAAGGGCCAGGTCGACAACGACGCCTTCCTGCGCACGCTGGGCTGGGACCGGGTCGCGAAGAAGGAGTACGAGACCGAGCTGTCGGACTCGACGAAGAAGTACCTCGACGCGTACGCCAAGGGAGTCAACGCCTACCTGAAGGGCAAGGACGGCGCGGACATCTCCCTGGAGTACGCGGCCCTCGGCTTCACCAACGACTACAAGCCGCAGAAGTGGACTCCGGTCGACTCGGTGGCCTGGCTCAAGGCGATGGCCTGGGACCTGCGCGGCAACATGCAGGACGAGATCGACCGTTCCCTGATGACCAGCCGCCTCGGCCCGAAGCAGATCGCCGACCTGTACCCGGACTATCCGTACAGCCGGAACAAGGCGATCGTCCAGGAGGGCTCGTACGACGAGCTCACCGGCACCTACGACCAGGGTGCGAGCGGCAGCGGCAGCGGCGGCGGTACGGGCACGGGCACGGGCGGTACGACGGGCGGCGGCACCGCCGGGACGTCCGGCGCCGGCACCACCGGAACGCAGTCCTCGGCCGGTTCGGGGCTCGCGGGTGACACCGCGGCGCCCGACGGCCTGGAGAGCCAGCTCACCGGGCTCTACGAGATCCTGGACGACGTGCCCACGGCCGTCGGCGTGAACGGCAACGGCATCGGCTCCAACTCCTGGGTCGTCGGCGGCGAGCACACCATCACCGGCAAGCCGCTGCTGGCCAACGACCCGCACCTGTCCGCCTCGCTGCCCTCCGTCTGGTACCAGATGGGCCTGCACTGCCGCGCCGTCTCGGCCAAGTGCTCGTACGACGTCTCCGGCTACACCTTCTCGGGAATGCCCGGCGTGGTCATCGGCCACAACCGGGACATCGCCTGGGGCATGACCAACTCCGGCGTCGACGTCACCGACCTGTACCTGGAGAAGCTCACCGGCGACGGCTACCAGTACGGCGGCAAGGTCAAGCCGTTCAGGAGCCGCACGGAGACGATCAAGGTCGCCGGCGGCTCCGCCAAGACCATCGTGGTCCGGGAGACCAACAACGGCCCGCTGCTGTCCGACCGTGACGACGAGCTGGTCAAGGTCGGCAAGAAGGCGGGCGTCAGCGCCGCGGCGCCCGACCGGGGCGACGGCTACGGCATCTCGCTGCGCTGGACCGCGCTGGACCCCGGCACCTCCATGGACGCCGTGTTCGAGATCGACAAGGCGTCCGACTGGACCTCGTTCCGCAAGGCCGCCCAGTCCTTCGAGGTCCCCTCGCAGAACCTGGTCTACGCCGACACCGAGGGCCACATCGGCTACCAGCTGCCCGGCAGGATCCCGACCCGCTCGAAGGGCCACGACGGCTCGCTCCCGGCCCCCGGCTGGGACCCGGACTACCGCTGGACCGGCTGGATCCCGCAGTCCGCGCTGCCCCACGAGTACGACCCCGAGCGCGGCTACATCGTGACCGCCAACCAGGCCGTCGTCGACAAGGACAAGTACCCCTACACGCTCACCACGGACTGGGGCTACGGCACGCGCAGCCAGCGGATCACCGACCTGATCGAGTCGAAGATCAAGGGCGGCGGCAAGATCTCCCCCGACGACATGCGGCAGATGCAGATCGACAACAGCAGCGAGATCGCCAAGCTCCTGGTGCCCAAGCTGCTCAAGATCGACATCGCCGACAAGGACGTCCGCGAGGCGCAGAAGCTCCTGGAGGGCTGGGACTACACCCAGGACGCCGACTCGGCGGCGGCCGCCTACTTCAACGCGACCTGGCGCAACATCCTCAAGCTCACCTTCGGCAACAAGCTGCCCAAGGAGCTGCGGGTCAAGGGCCAGTGCCTCTACGTCGACCGGGTCGACACCACCGGTCCGGCGGACGAGGACCAGAAGGTGCGCGAGTGCGGACAGCGCGACGCCGACCAGGCGCAGCCGGACGGCGGCGACCGCTGGTTCGAGGTCGTCCGCAGAATCGTCGACGACGAGGACAACGACTGGTGGCAGTCGCCCGGCACCCGCACCGACAAGCCGATCGACACCCGTGACGAGCTGTTCGCCCGTGCCATGGACGACGCACGCTGGGAGCTGACCGCCAAGCTCGGCAAGGACATCGACACCTGGAGCTGGGGCCGGCTGCACCGCCTGTTCCTGAAGAACCAGACCCTGGGCACCGAGGGCCCCGGCTTCGTGCAGTACCTGCTCAACCGCGGCCCCTGGAAGCTCGGCGGCGGCGAGGCCACGGTCAACGCCACCGGCTGGAACGCGGCGGGCGGCTACTCGGTGGTCTGGGTGCCGTCGATGCGGATGGTGGTGAACCTCGGGGACCTCGACAAGTCCAAGTGGATCAACCTCACCGGCGCCTCCGGGCACGCCTACAACGCCCACTACACCGACCAGACGGAGAAGTGGGCCAAGGGCGAACTGCTGCCCTGGGCGTCCTCGAAGAAGGCGGTCGACGCGAGCACGAGCGACACGCTGGTGCTCAAGCCCTGAGCCCCTGAGGCGGCCCCTCGGGGACACGGGCACGAGAACACGGGAAGGGCCCTCCACGCGCGCGTGGAGGGCCCTTCCCGTGCCCGTCCTGTGCCGTGGCGGTGCCCCGGGCGGCTCAGTGGAAGCGCCGGATCCCCGACGGGGTCACCACGGCGTGCACCGGGAGGTCGTGCGGCTCCTCGGGGACCCGCTCGACGACCTCGGTGCCGTACAGCAGCACCACCAGGGCCGGACGGGCCCCGGCGCGCTCCAGGCGGGCCAGCACCCGGTCGTAGGAGCCGCCGCCGCGCCCCAGCCGCATCCCGCGCGTGTCCACGGCGAGGCCGGGCAGCAGGACGGCGTCCGCCCCCAGGACGGCCTCGGGCCCCAGCCGCTCGCCCGCGGGCTCGAACAGGGCCATCCTCCCGCCGTGTTGGACGCGCACGAGGGAGTCCGGGCCCGTGTAGGCCCCCCAGTCCAGGTCGTTGTCCGGCATCAGCGCCGGCAGCAGGACGCGTACGCCGCGCGCGTGCAGCGCGTCGAGGAGCGCGAGGGTGCCCGGTTCGCTCCCCACGGAGACGTACGCCGCCACCGTGCGCGCGTGCGCCAGTTCGGGCAGGCCGAGAGCGCGGGCCGCGAGAGCCGCGGCCGCCTCCCGCACGTCATCCGCCGTCAACTCTCCCCTCACCGCGGCGAGGCTCCGCCGCAAGGTCTTCTTGGCAGACTCCGGGCCGGGTCCGATGTCGTTCACAGACTGCTCCCGTACTGTTCGAATGTGCGCATATGAGAACGAATAAATCGGACCCACAGATTCCGCACATAGCGACCGGATATGGTTCTGGCATGACTGAGTCGCAACCCAGGATCAGCAAGGCTGTCATCCCAGCAGCGGGCCTCGGTACCCGGTTCCTGCCGGCCACCAAGGCCACTCCCAAGGAGATGCTGCCGGTCGTCGACAAGCCGGCGATCCAGTACGTGGTCGAGGAGGCCGTCTCCGCCGGTCTCGACGACGTCCTCATGGTCACGGGCCGCAACAAGCGCCCCCTCGAGGACCACTTCGACCGCAACTACGAGCTGGAATCGGCCCTCCAGCGCAAGGGCGACGGCGACCGGCTCGCCAAGGTCCAGCAGTCCAGCGACCTCGCGACCATGCACTACGTCCGCCAGGGCGACCCCAGGGGACTCGGCCACGCCGTCCTGTGCGCGGCGCCCCACGTCGGCGACGAACCCTTCGCCGTCCTGCTCGGCGACGACCTGATCGACCCCCGCGACCCCCTGCTCGCCCGCATGGTCGAGGCCCAGGAGGAGCACGGCGGCAGCGTCATCGCGCTCATGGAGGTCGCCCCCGAGCAGATCCACCTCTACGGCTGCGCGGCCGTCGAGGGCACCGGCGAGAGCGACCTCGTCAAGGTCACGGGCCTGGTCGAGAAGCCCGACCGGGCGGACGCCCCCAGCACCTACGCGATCATCGGACGCTACGTCCTGGACCCGAGCATCTTCGCCATACTGCGCAAGACCGAGCCGGGCCGCGGCGGGGAGATCCAGCTCACCGACGCCCTCCAGCAGCTCGCCGCGGACGAGAAGGTCGGCGGCCCCGTCCACGGCGTCGTCTTCAAGGGCCGCCGCTATGACACCGGGGACCGCGGTGACTATCTGCGTGCCATTGTCAGACTCGCATGCGAACGTGAAGACCTGGGCCCGGACTTCCGGGCCTGGCTTCGCCGTTACGTAGCCGAGGAGATGTAGCGATTTGAGCAGCGCCGCGACCCGTGCCACCGGCCAGGACCACGTCTGGTCGGTGGCCGAGCACCTGGCGGACGTCCTGGAGACCGTCCGTCCGCTCGAACCCATCGAGCTGCAGCTCCTCGACGCGCAGGACTGCGTCCTGGTCGAGGACGTCACGGTGCCGCTCTCCCTGCCGCCGTTCGACAACAGCTCGATGGACGGATACGCGGTCAGGGTCGCCGACGTCGCCGGCGCCAGCGAGAAGTACCCGGCCGCCCTGTCGGTCGTGGGCGACGTCGCGGCCGGCCAGGCCGAGCAGCCCCACGTCGGCCCCGGCGAGGCCGCCCGCATCATGACCGGGGCGCCGCTGCCGCCCGGAGCCGAGGCGGTCGTCCCCGTCGAGTGGACCGACGGCGGCCTCGGCGAGGGCCCCGTCACGGGGATGCGCGCCCACAGCGCGGCCCCCGAACAGGCGTCCGGAGTCGTCCACGTGCACCGCCCGGCCGAGGCCCGCGCGCACGTGCGGGCCGAGGGCAGCGACGTCCGGGCCGGCGACCGCGCCCTGGAGGCGGGCACCGTCCTCGGCCCGCCGCAGATCGCGCTGCTCGCCGCCATCGGGCGCGGGACCGTGCGGGTGCGCCCGCGCCCGCGCGTGGTCGTCCTCTCCACCGGCAGCGAACTGATCCAGCCCGGCGAGAAGTTGGCGCCCGGCCAGATCTACGACTCCAACAGCTTCGCGCTCACCGCCGCCGCCCGTGACGCCGGTGCGATCGCCTACCGGGTCGGCGCCGTCGCCGACGACGCCGAGACGCTCCGCGCCACCATCGAGGACCAGTTGGTCCGCGCCGACCTCGTGGTCACCACGGGCGGCGTCAGCGTCGGCGCCTACGACGTCGTCAAGGAGGCGCTGGAGTCCGTCGGCGACCAGGACGAGGAGGGCGGCGGCGTCGAGTTCCGCAAGCTCGCCATGCAGCCCGGCAAGCCCCAGGGCTTCGGCTCCATCGGTCCCGACCACACCCCGCTGCTCGCCCTCCCCGGCAACCCCGTCTCCTCGTACGTGTCCTTCGAGCTGTTCGTGCGCCCCGCGATCCGCACCCTGATGGGCCTGGACGACGTCCACCGCCCCACCACCCGGGCGAAGCTCACCACCGACCGGACGCTGACCTCGCCCGCGGGCCGCAGACAGTTCCTGCGGGGGACGTACGGGGACGGGAAGGTGACGCCCGTCGGCGGCTCCGGGTCCCATCTGGTCGCCGCCCTCGCGCACGCCGACGCCCTGATCGTGGTCCCCGAGGACGAGACCTCCGTCGAGCCCGGCGCCGAGGTCGAGGTGGTCCTGCTCCGCTGATCACCCCGCGATGGCGGTACCGTGTCGCGCACAACAGGCCCACGCGCCGCGCCGCACCACGGGCCCCGACCGGGAGCGCCACAGCAGATGAGTACGCAAGGCAGGCTGACGCACATCGACGAGTCGGGTGCCGCCCGCATGGTCGACGTATCCGGGAAGGACGTGACCGCCCGCACCGCCCGTGCCAGCGGCCGCGTCCTCGTCTCCCCCCAGGTGATCGACCTGCTGCGCGGTGCGGGGGTCCCCAAGGGCGACGCCCTCGCCACCGCGCGGATCGCGGGCATCATGGGCGCCAAGCGCACGCCCGACCTGATCCCCCTGTGCCACCCGTTGGCGCTCTCCGGTGTGAAACTGGACCTGTCGGTCGCGGACGACGCCGTGGAGATCACCGCCACGGTGAGGACGACGGACCGCACGGGCGTCGAGATGGAGGCGCTCACCGCGGTCTCCGTCGCCGCGCTCACCGTGATCGACATGGTCAAGGCGGTCGACAAGGGAGCGGTCATCACGGACGTGCGGGTGGAGCAGAAGACGGGCGGCAAGTCCGGCGACTGGAACCGGTCATGACGCCGGACGACTCCGCGGGAGGCGCCCTCCCCGGGCCGTACGCCGCGCTGGTGGTCACGGCGTCCAACCGGGCGGCCGCCGGTGTCTACGAGGACACGGGCGGCCCGCTGATCGCCGAGGGCCTGCGCCGCTTCGGTTTCACCGTCGACGGCCCCCGGGTCGTCCCCGACGGCGACCCCGTCGAAGCCGCCCTGCGCGCGGGTGCCGAAGCGGGCTACGACGTGATCGTCACCACGGGCGGCACCGGCATCTCGCCCACCGACCGCACCCCCGAGGCGACCCGGGCCGTGATCGACCACGAGGTGCCGGGCATCGCGGAGGCGATCCGGGCGTACGGCCGCGACAAGGTGCCGACCGCGGTGCTCTCCAGGGGACTGGCCGGAGTGGCGAACAGGACGCTGATCGTCAACCTGCCGGGCTCCTCCGGCGGGGTGAGGGACGGCCTCGCCGTGTTGGAGCCGCTGCTGAGGCACGCCGTGGACCAGCTCCGCGGCGGCGACCACGCGAGACCCGTCAGTGGTGGGGGTGCGCACTGAACAGCCCGTCCTGGCCCGCCGAGCTGACGGACGGCGACATCGTCCTGAGGCCGATAAAGCTGCGCGACCAGCGGGCGTGGCGCGAGGTCAACCGGCGCAACCGCGACTGGCTGCGTCCCTGGGAGGCGACCATTCCGCCGCCCACCCCCAGCGGCCCCGTCGCGCACCGGCCGACCTACCGTCAGATGGTCCGGCACCTGCGCGCGGAGGCCCACGCGGGCCGGATGCTGCCGTTCGTCATCGAGTACCAGGGAAGGCTCGTCGGCCAGCTGACGGTCGCCGGGATCACCTGGGGCTCGATGTGCTCGGGCCACGTCGGCTACTGGGTCGACGAGTCCGTCGCGGGCCGCGGAGTCATGCCCACGGCCGTCGCCCTCGCCGCCGACCACTGCTTCCGGACCGTCGGACTGCACCGCCTCGAGGTCTGCATCCGCCCCGAGAACCGGCCGAGCCGCAGGGTCGTGGAGAAACTCGGCTTCCGTGAGGAGGGTCTGCGCCCCCGCTATCTCCACATCGACGGAGCCTGGCGCGACCACCTCGTCTACGCGCTCACCGCCGAGGAGGTCCCCGAGGGGCTGCTCACCCGCTGGCGGCGCAGGCGCGCGGAGGCGGAGAGAGGGAACTCGCCCGGCACCGCGCCGGGAGGCGGGCCGAACGCACCGGGAGATGTCCGGAACTCTTCGAGCGACAGCCCCTGGAACACCGCGTAACCCAGAGTAAATTGAATATGTGTTCGAAAAGAACCGGCAACTGATCGCCTCAGGCCAATAAATTCGCGGTCTCGACGGTCCTGTGATCGCATCGGTCACAAAAAAAGCTCGAAATATCAGCCAGATCGTGCGACACACCGGCCCAATTGGCAGATGGCCTCACGCAAACCCCTCTACCGTGTGAGGCGTGAGCAGCAGCGGCCTCATCTACGCAGTCATCGTCGGGGCCTGGGCCGCCTACTTGGTGCCGATGTGGCTCCGTAGGCAGGACGAGCTGAACGAAGCCCGTCCGACGGAACGCTTCAGCACCGCCATCCGGCTGCTGTCCGGACGGGCGGGGATGGAGCGCCGGTACGCCAAGGACCTGCGGGCGCGCTCCACCGACGAGGCGGAGCCCAGCGCCGACCCGGACGCCGTCACCGACTCGGTGGACGTCCGGGCCTTCGCCGTGCCCCCGACCGTCCGGCAGCCGCAGGAGCGGCGCCGCCCCGAGACGCACGCCCAGGAGCAGCACCGGCCACAGCTCCAGGCCCGCGTCCGGGACCGGGCGCAGGCCCAGCCCTACGACCAGCGGGAGCGCACCACCGCGCCGGAGCACACGGCCGGCGGCGAGCGGGCACCCATGTCCCGGTCCCAGGGCACTGTCCAGCAAGGCGCCCAGCCCGCCGGACAGGTGCCGCACCAGTCCGCCGGACCCGCCGCACGCCCGTCCGCCCGCCCCGCGGGCAGGCGGATCCCGGCGGCGCGGCGCCCCTCCTCGGCGGAGGCCGCAGCACGCGCCCGGCGCACGAGGGTGCTCGCGCGCCGGCGGCGTACGACCGTCGTCCTCTTCCTGGCCTTCACCGTGGGCGCGATCGTGGCGGCCGTCGGCGGGCTCGCCTTCCTGTGGGCGCCCGGCGTCCCCGCGGTGCTGCTCAGCTTGTACATCGTGTACCTGCGCGTCCAGGAGCGGCGGCGCTTCACCTACGTGATGGACCGGCGCCGGGCGGAGGCCGCCGCGCAGCGTCTGCGGGAGCGCCAGCCGCGCCGCCGCCCCCCGCTCGATCCCGGAGCCGACGAGCCCGAGGACGGTCCCGAACCGGAGACCGATCCCGGTCTGTCCGCGCTGGCCGCCGACCGGCGTGCGCTGGTCGAGCAGACCGACCACGCCGAGTGGGTCGACCAGCAGCGCGAGCGGCGCCGCGGACCCGGCCAGGGCGACAGCTGGGACCCGGTCCCGGTGCCGCTGCCGACGTACGTGACGGCGCCCGTCGCCCCCCGGGCCACCCCGAGCGTCGACCTCCAGGCGCCCGACGCGTGGAGCTCCGCGCGCTCCAGCGCCGCCGAGCCGAGCGGACGGCAGGAGGCGGCCGAGGAGGCCCCCGGCCCCGCGTCCGCCTCGGCGGAGCCGGGCGAGGAGCGGCCGGACTCCGCCGACGACGGGCGCTGCGACGCACGGCGTGCCGCCTCCGCCCGCCGGGCCCGCGAGCGGGGCCGCACTCCGCTCTTCGACCAGTACGAGGACGGCGGACGGCCCCGCGCCGCCAACGAGTGAAGCCCCGGTGGACGCCCCGGCTGACCAGCCGGGAACGGATTTCCAAGCATCCGGACCGGGATGCTAGAGTTTCTCTCGTTGCAAGGGCCTGTGGCGCAGTCCGGTAGCGCACCTCGTTCGCATCGAGGGGGCCAGGGGTTCGAATCCCCTCAGGTCCACTGCAATTGAGAACCCCGTCGGATTCATCCGGCGGGGTTCTCGCGTGTCCGGGCCCGCGTCCATGTCCGGGCCTGGACACGGTCCGGCTCGGTGCCCCTGCCGGCCGCAGCCGGGCCCCGCACACGGGCCCCGCACGGAACCACGCGCGGGGGCCATGCGGGCGGCCTCTCCCCGGCTCTCCGCGGCCTCCCCGGCTCCACAGGGCCGCCCACGGGCCACCCGAGGGACGCTCCAGGCCTGCCCAAGCGCCCGCCCGGTGCCCGACCGAGCCCCCGGATGCGGCCACCTCCCGGTCGGGCGCCCCGCGTTGGCATCATGCTGCACGTCGTTCCCGGCCGTCGGCGGCCCGGAACGACGTGCGACGGTCGCCGAAGCGCGGCCGTCTTCCTCGGCTGTTGATTTTCCCGGGCGCCTCGTCAGGGAGAACCCGCTGATCAGCGAGGTGCGGGCGCCGTCCGGGGCGGCGGGCGGAGAAAAACGGCGGCCCGCATTCCGCTGTCAGTACGTTGCCAGCGCAGCACCCTGCATTCTTATTGCCTGGTGAATGGCGGACCCCCTCGGCGAGGATCAGGGCATCGGGACGGCGGGGAGCCGCCCGGAGATTCACAGGGGAATTTGTAATTCCGAGGGGGAATTCTTTTCATGAGCACGACTCTGCTGCGCGCCGCCGTCGTCACTCTTGGCCTTGTCGCCACCGCCGCCGTCGGTGTGGTGAACACGCCGGCCGCCTCCGCGGCCACGACCGCGACGACCGTTCAGGCGCAGGACCCGATCTGGGGCGACACTCCCGACGGCGTCACCGGTGACCCGATCTGGGGATGACTTCTGGCCACTTCTGAGGCCTCCTGACTGAAAAGGGCCCGTTCCTTCGGAACGGGCCCTTCCTTACTGTGCGGTTCAATCACATGTTCGTTGCGGAATCGTTTCTTACTGAACATAATGACCGCAGTTCAGGTGCGCCACGGGGGGTGCGTCACGGGGGCGAGGGAGCGTTCATGCTGGAACCGCTGGGGTTGGGTGCCCATGCGGCCGAGGTCTACCGCGCGATGCTCAAACGGCCCGATTACGGGGTCGAGGACCTCGTGAGCACCCTGGGGTGGCAGCCCGAGGTGGTCCGCTCCGCGCTCGACGAATGCGTACGGCTCGCCCTCGTCAAACCGTCCTGGGACGAACCGGGGCAGCTTCGGGTGGTGAGTCCCGAGATCGGCCTCCAGGCACTTCTCTCCCGGCAGGAGAACGAATTCCTGGAACGGCAGAAGCGCATTGCCGAAGCCCGGATCGAAGTGGCCCGTTTCGTCGACGAGTACACCGCCGCACAGCAGCGGCTGCGCAGTACCGTGATCGAACGGATCATGGGCCTCGACGATATCCGTTCACGCATTGAGGAATTCACTCAGGAATGCGAGACGGAGTTGCTCACCTTCGCCACCGGAGGACCGCAGACCGAGGCCAGCCGGCGGGCCAGCCGCCCGCTCTGCGAGGAACTCGCCCAGCGCGGGGTGGTCATGCGGAGCGTCTATCTCGACAGCGTCCACAACGATCCCGGGACCGTCGACCATCTGCGCTGGCTGCACCGGCACGGCGACCAGGTGCGCACCACCGCGTCGCTGCCCTCCCGGATGCTGCTGTTCGACCGCACCCACGCCGTCCTGCCCATCGACCCCGACGCCTCCGCCGCCGGGGCCCTCGTGCTGCGCGGCCAGGGAGTCATCGCCGTCCTGTGCGAACTCTTCGACCGGGTCTGGGAGTGCGCCATCCCGTTCAGCGGAGGCAGGCCGCAGCCCCGGGACCGCGGGGAGGAGGAGCTGTCCGGGCAGGAGCAGGCCGTCCTGCGGCTGCTCGGCGAGGGGCTCACCGACGAGGTCGTCGCCCGCAAGCTGGGCGTCTCCGTGCGCACCGGGCGCCGGATCACCGCCGAGCTGATGGGCCGGCTCGGCGCCCGCAGCCGGTTCCAGGCGGGCCTGCGGGCCGCTCAGCTCGGCTGGCTGTCCGGATCAGAAACCGTATAGGCCGGGTATAGCAGCCGAATCCACTCTCGATCCAACGCATGGATGGCGGAGTCGCCCGACTCCGATACCGATCCCTCATTGGAGTCGAGATGCCCAACGCGAACGTGACGACCGTACTTGACGCTGCCCGCAAGCAGGAGATCAAGGAGATCGTCTGCGACATTCTCGAGATCGACGAGGACGAGGTCACCGAGACCAGCCTCTTCAAGGAGCAGCACGACGCCGACTCGCTGCGCGCCATCGAGATCCTCGCCGCGCTCGAGCGCACCCAGAAGGTGACCATCGACCAGGCCGAACTCAGCCGCATGGTCAACCTGGAGGGCGTCTACGTCGTGGTGTCCGAAGCCGCACAGAACTGATCTGCCGTCCCGACCGTCAGATGGGTGAGCTTCGATGAACGCTTCGATCAACACAGCCGCGCGAGGTCACGGCGGGGCAGCGGGCCCGCGCCCCGGGGCCGCCGGACGCCGCGTGGTCATCACCGGGCTCGGCGTGATCACCAGCATCGGCATCGGCGTGGAGGCCTTCGCAGCCGGCCTGCGCGCCGGACGCGGCGGCGTCAAGCCGATCACCGCGTTCGACACGACCGGGTTCGCCCACGCCAACGGCTGTGAGGTCACCGACTTCGAGCCGGAGCGCTGGATCACCCGGCAGCGACCGGAGGAACTGGGCCGCGCCAGCCAGTTCTCGGTGGCCGCCGCCAGGATGGCGGTCGAGGACGCGGGCCTGACCGCGGACGACGTGCGGGCCCGCCGCTCCCTGGTGTCCGTCGGCACCACGGACGGCGAGTCCCGCGACCTCGACCAGCTCGTCGCCGCGGGCCTGGACAGCGGGCCCGAGGAGTACGACCCGGCCGTCGCACGCCGCATCCCCGCCGGACGCCTGTCGGCCGGCATCGTCCGCGAGCTGGAGCTCGAGGACGTGGAGGCCGTGACGATCCCGACCGCGTGCGCGGCGGGCAACTACGCGGTCGGCTACGGCTACGACGCGCTGCGCAGCGGGGACGTCGACATCGCCCTGTGCGGTGGCGCCGACGCCGCCTGCCGCAAGACGTTCACCGGGTTCTACCGGCTCGGCACCATCGCACCCGAGGTGTGCCGGCCCTTCGACAAGGACCGCGAGGGCATCCTCACCGGCGAGGGAGCGGGCATCCTCCTCATGGAGAGCCTCGACTCCGCGCTCGCCCGGGGCGCCCGCATCTACGCCGAGGTCCTCGGCTACGGTCTCGCCTGCGACGCCCTGCACCCGGTGGCCCCGGACCGCGACAGCATCGCGCGGACCATTCGCATCGCGCACCGCAACGCCGGGATCACTCCGGACCAGGTCGACTTCGTGTCCGCGCACGGCACCGGCACCAAGGCCAACGACATCACCGAGGCGGGCGCCATCCGCCAGGTGTTCGGCGAGGACGCCATGCCGCGCACCGTGTCCATCAAGTCGATGATCGGCCACAGCATGGGCGCGGCCAGCGCGGTCTCCGCCGCGGCGTGCGCGCTCGCGATCACCGAGGGCTTCATCCCGCCGACGGTCAACCACCGGGAGACCGACCCCGAGTGCGGCGTCGACTGCGTGCCCAACGTGGCCGTGGAGACGGAACTGAACGTCGTGCAGAACAACGCCCTCGCCTTCGGCGGCAACAACGCCGTCCTCATCCTCGGGGCCTACCGGAGCGCGGCATGACCTGGATCGTGACCGGAATGGGCGCCGTCGCCAGCGTGGGCGACAGCGTCGACGAGATCTTCTCCTCCCTCACCGCCGGCCGCAGCGGCCTCGCACCGCTGCGCGGCTACGACCGCGACAGCTTCCGCGCGCAGGTGGCGTACGAGATCGACGACCGCCCGGCGCCGGGCGTCGACGTCCCGCTGCGGGCCACCCGCTGGCTGGAGCGTGCCGTCGCGGCGGCCGCCGCGGACGCCGGGCTCGGCGACGACCTGTCCGGGGTGCCGGTGCTGGTCGGCACCACTCTGCGCGAACTGCGCTCGGTGGAACTGTCCTGGCGGGACGGCGTCCCGTTCGAGGCGGCCGACCTGCACTTCGGCACCATGCTGCGGCGCCGCTTCAACGCCGCCGACACGCACACCGTCGCCAACGCCTGCTCGGCCTCGCTCTACACCCTGGCCCTCGCCACCGACCTGCTCGACCTGGGCGCGGCGGACACCGTCGTCGTCGCCGGGGTCGACACGATCACCGAGAGCACCTACGGGCTGCTCGACCGCTGCTATCCCGAAGCCCCCGACCGGGTCCGGCCGTTCGACCGGGCCCGGCGCGGAATGCTGCAGGGCGAGGGCGCGGTCGCCGTCGTCCTGCGCAGGGAGCAGGACGGGCCCGGCACCGGGGAACGCGTCCACGCGCGGGTACGGGGCGTCGCCGTCAACTGCGACGCGTCCCACCCGTCGGCGCCCGACGCGAAGAACATCGCCGCCGCCGTCCGGGAGGCCCACCAGCGGGCCGGCGTACGGGCGGCCGACATCGACCTGGTGATGCTGCACGGCACCGGGACCCCGCTCAACGACGAGGCCGAGTCGACGGCGCTCGGCGCGGTCTTCGGAGGGGTCACGCCCTCCCCGTACATGACCGCGATCAAGTCGATGACCGGGCACACGGCCGGTGCCTCCGGGCTGCACAGCCTGGTCGCCGCCGTCGACGTGCTGCGCACCGGGACCGTGCCGCCGACCGTGTACCTGGACGACCCGGTGGACGCGGTGGCGGACTTCCGGCTGGTGCGGGGGGCCGCCGAGCAGTCGGCGCAGCCGCTGCGGCTCGCACAGATCGACTCCTTCGGCTTCGGCGGGCTCAACGCGGTCGCCGTCGTCGAACACGTCGGGCCGGACGCCGGGTTCACGCCCGGCGGCGGCGCACGACACGGGGAAGGAGCGGACCAGTGAGCACCACGGGGACGGCGGACGCCGTCATCACCGGGCTGGGCACCGCCGTACGGGGCCTCGACGGACCGGCCGGGCTGCTCGGGCCGCTGCCCGACGGCCACCGGTCGGCGGACGACCCCGTCGCACGGCTCACCGGGCGCGGGCTGCGCTACAAGGACCGGGCCACCAAGCTCGCCATGGCCGCCGCCAAGGACGCCCTCGACGCGGCCGGACTCGTCGACGCGGCCGGGGACCCGACCGTGCCCGGCGAGAGCACCGGCGTGGTGGCGAGCACCAACTACGGCAACGCCGACACGGTGTGCGAGACGGTGCGCACCATCGCGGACTCCACCTATCTGGCGACCAGCCCGATGCTGCTGCCCGCCACCTCCAGCAACGTGGTCGCCTCCTGGCTCGCCATCACCCACGGGCTGCGCGGCGCCAACCTGACCCTCTGCAACGGGCCGACGTCCGGTCTCGACGCGGTCCACTGGGCCCGGCTGCTCATCGCCGCCGGCCGGGTGGAACGCGTCCTCGTCACCGGCGTCGAACCGGACAACCCCGCCGTACGCCACGTCACCGGGACCCCGGACGCGCGGACGGACGACGACGGTGTGCCGGCGCTCTTCGACGGCGCGGTCGCGCTCGTCGTGGAGTCCGCCGCCTCCGCCGAGGCCCGGGGCGCGCGGCCGCTGGCCGCCGTCGGGCCGTACGCCCGCAGGGCCGACCACGCCGCCGCCGTCGCCGAGGTGCGGGAGTCGCACCCCGGGCCGGTCGGTCTGTGGTGCGTGCCCGAGCACCCCGACGGGGTGCGCGCCCCGGCGCCCGCCCTGGGCGCGGCGTCCGGCACGGCACCGGTGCACGACCTGTCCGCGCTGTACGGCCCCTCGTCGGGCGCGCTGGGAGTGCTCCAGTGCGCGGCGGCCACGGTCTGGCTGGACGGCGCCGCCGGGAACACCGCAGCGGCCGGCGACATGGTGCTGGTCAGCGCAGGCACCGGCGACGCCGGCGGCGACGACGCGGGCGCCGCTCTGCTCCTGACCGCTCCGGGCGCCGGTACGCCCGGCCGGGCGGGCGGTGCGCGATGACGACGACCGTACCCGGCGCGCGGCCCCGCGCCGGGGCCGCCGACGGGCGGCGGGCCCGCGTCCGGCTGCGGCGCGGCGCACGCGGGGACGGGGAGCCGGTGCGGCTGCTCACGCTGCACGGCCTGGCCGGCAGCGCGTCCGTGTGGCACGCCTACGAGTCCCTGGCACCGGCCGGTGTCGAAGTGTGGGAGGCGGTGCTGCCCTGGAGCGCCGAGGGCGACCCCGCGTGGAGTCTGCGCGACGACCCGGCGGACCACGTCGAGGACGCGCTGGACGGCGTCCCCGGCGGCGCCGACGTGATCGCCGTGCACTCCTTCACCGCCGGACCGGCCCTGGAGGCGCTCGCCCGCCGGGGCCCCGGCCGCCGACCGGGCGCCGCCGTGGTCGTCGCGCCCTTCCACCGGCGCGGCACCGGCGCGTTCACCTGGGACGACGCCACGTACTACCTGGGCGGCTTCCACCGCATCCTGGAGGAGGGCCTGCGGGTCAGCGCGGGCGACCGGCTGGCACCCGAGCTGCGGGCCGCGATGGCCCTGCGGGTGCGGGACCGGATCGGCCCGTACGGCTGGCAGCAGTTCTTCGGCGCCTACCTGCGCAGCCCCTTCCTCGACGTCGCCGCGCTGCGGCTGCCGGTGCTCGTCGTCGCCGGGGCCGAGGACTTCGCGGCGCCCCCGGACGACGCCCGGGCCCTGGCCGACGCGCTGCCCGGCGGCCGGCTGCGGCTCTTCGACGACTGCGGCCACTTCGCCATGGCGGAGCAGCCGCGGCGCTTCGCGGACGCCGTGCACGGACTGCTGCACGAGACCTTCCCCGGCCGCCTCGGCGCGCCCGCCTCCGCGGACCCTCTCCACCCTTCCGTCCATCCCTACGCACCGGAGTTGACGTGACCACGAACACCATCGACACCGAGGCCGCGGTCCTCGCTCTGCGGGAGCCCAGCACCCTGGAGATCCGCCCCCGCTACGAGGGCTCCAACATCTGCACCTGGATCGGCTTCAAGCACGTCAACTACCTCGTGGAGGAGGCCGTCCTCAACCATCTCAGGACGGCCGGCCTCGCACCGGGCACGGTCTACGAGGTCTACGGCCTGTGCACGGACATCGTCGACATCGACACCCGCATCCTGCACGCCTTCCACATCGACGACACGGCCGTCGCCGAGGTCGAGCCGCACCGCAGGGCCAAGGACGGCGAGCTCCTCTTCGCCGTCACCCTGCGGGTGGAGCGCGAGACCGTGCTCAAGGCCGTCACCTCCACCGTCCGGGTCCAGCTGCGCCTCGACCCGCGCGGCGGAGGCGAGCTGCCCGTGCCCGCCGCGCTCGCGCCGTTCGCCGTCGACCGGCTCGCCGCCAAGCCCGGCTGGACGCCCGAGCCGCTGGACGTGAACGCCGACGCCGACGACCTGGTGAAGGAGCTGACGGCCGGACGCAACGCGTACGCCTGGAAGTTCCGCATCCCGTACTGGTACTGCCACTTCACCGAGCGCCAGCAGATGTCCGGCTATCTGCGGCTGATGGAGGAGGCCAAGGACCGGCTCGTCGCCGACCGGGGCGTCTCCATCAAGACCCTCCTCGACGAGCAGAACTGGATCCCGGTCGTCCCGCACTCGCGGATCACGGTCCTCGACGAGGCGCGCATGGAGGAGGACCTGTACGTCGTCCTCACCGTCGAGAGCGTCTTCAAGGGGTTCACCTACGACTCCCGCATGGACACCTACGTCGTCCGCGACGGCGAGCTCGTGCAGACCGCGACCGGCCGGATCACCCACGGCTACGCGGTCATCGAGAACCGCCGCGACTGGAGCCTGGTCTCCTTCGACGACCGGATGAACGCGGCCCTGGAGGGCCGGACGGCATGAGGTCCGAGGTCGAGGTCGTCATCACCGGGATCGGCGCCGTCACCTGCCACGGCGCCGGAACCGGCACGCTGTGGCAGGCCATGACGGCCGCCGGGACCCGGCTGCCCGACCGGCCGGCGGACCCGCTGGCCCGGATGGAGCTGCCGCTGATCAGCCTGGTGCCCGACCCCGACCTCACGGCGGAGCGGGCGATCCGCTTCGCCTCGCTCGCCGCGGCGGAGGCCCTGTCCGACGCCGCACTCGACACCGCGTCGCTCGCCGGCGCCCGCACCGCGGTCGTCATGGGCAGCTGCATGGGCGAACCCGGCGCCAACGAACGGGGGCGGGGCGCCGGCGACGGCTGGGCACCGCCCTTCCGGCTCGCCTCGGCGCTCGCCGGGCGGCTCGGCCTGTTCGCCACCGTCCACGACATCGGCAACGCCTGCGCGGCCGGGGGCTACGCCCTCGGCATCGCGGCCGACCTGGTGCGCGCGGGCGAGGCGGACGTGGTGATCGCGGGCGGCTCGGACGCGTACTCCCGGGTCGCGCTCGGCTGCTTCAACCGGCTCGGCGCGGTCGACCCCGAGCGCTGCCGGCCCTTCGCACGCGACCGAGCCGGCACGGTCTTCGCCGAGGGCGCGGGCGTCCTCGTCGTCGAGTCGGCCGCGCACGCGCGGGCCCGCGGCGCGCTGGGGCCGTCCGGTGCGGCGCTGCGCCTGACCGGCGCCGCGTGGAGCTGCGACGCGGACCACCCGACGGCCCCGCAGGCCGACGGCGAGCAGATCGTCCGCGCCATGCGGGAGGCGCTGGCCGGGGCGGGAAGCAGGGACGGGGACCGGGCGGGCGACGTGACCGGAGACGGGGCCGCGGACACCGTGGGCTGCGTCGTCCCGCACGGCACCGGCACCCGGCTCAACGACGTCCTGGAGAGCCGGGCCCTGCACCAGGTCCTCGGCCCCGGCGCCGACCGCGTCCCCCTCTACAGCCTCAAGGCACTCCTCGGACACGCGGGCGGCGCCTCGGCGGCGCTCGGCGCGGTCGCGGCGGCGCTGATCCTGCGCCACGGCGAAATCCCGCCCAACGTCCCGCTCGGCGAGCAGGACCCCGAGTGCCGGGTCCTGCTGCACCGGGGCGCCCCCGTGCCGCTGCCGGAACGCGGCCGGCGGGTGCTCGTCAACGCGTACGGCTTCGGCGGCAGCAACGCCTCGCTGGTCCTGGAGGGCGGCGCGGCGGCAGGAGGTGAGCGGAGGTGAACGCGGCCTTGACGGTGACGGAACTCGCCGTGACGGGCGTCGGGGTGGTCTCCCCGTGGGGCGACGACCCCGACGCCGCCGCGGCGGGCGGCGGAGCGGCGATGACCGGGGCCGACGGCTGGTTCGACCACCGCGAACGGCTCGGCCGGCGCGGTTACAAGTACCTGCCCGCCGCCGCCCAGTACGCGCTCGCCGCGGCCCGCGCCGCCGTCGCCGACGGCGGACGGCCCGACGCCGTGCCCGCCGACCGGCGCGGACTGGTGCTGGCCACCGGCGCGGGACTCGCCGGACTCTTCGACGCCATGGACGCGACCGTCGCCGAGGACGGCGGGGCGGCGCTGCTGTCGCCCGCCACCGCCCCCTACTTCGCCGTCAACGTCCTCGGCAACCGGCTCGCCGCCGAACTCGGCCTGAAGGGCTTCGCGCTGACCATGGCGGCCGTCCGCACGGCCGCCGCCGACGCCCTGTCCACCGGCGCCCTCGCCCTCGCGGCGGGCCGCTGCGACACGCTCGTCCTGGCGGCGGCCGAGGAACCGCTGCCCCCGTCCCGCGGCGGCGGCGGCGAACAGGGCGCCGTCGCCCTCACCCTGGAACCCCTCGCCGCGGCCCGCTCACTCGGCGCCCGGGTGCGCGCCGCGGTACGGGCCCGCTCCCTGTTCCTGCCGCCGGACTCCCTGCGCGGCGCGGCCGGCCGGGAGCGCGCCGCCGCGCACGTGGCGCAGGCGCTCGACGGCCTCTTCGCGTCGGGGCACGAACCCGCCGCCGTGCACGTGGACCTGGACCTCGACGCGTCCGCCGTGTCCGAGGCGGTGGCCCTCGCCACCGCCGGTGTCCCGGCCCTCACCGGAGCGCGGGTCACCGCCGAGCGGCCGGTCGCGGCCGCGCAGCCGGTCGGCGCGGGCGGCCCGGCCGCCGCCGGACCGGACGAACGGCCGCCGGGGGAGCCCCGCGTCGGCTGCCTCGGACCCGCCCTGGCCGTCGCCCGCGCCGTCACCGCGCCGCCCGGGCCCGACCGGCTCGTCGTCTGCGCCACCGGAGCGGGTCACGCCGCCCTTGTCCGCATCTCGCCCGTACCGGCCGACCACACAGGAGCCACCACATGCTGAAGTCACTCGAGGGGAGCTGGTGCCTGGTCCTCGGGGCGTCCAGCGGCATCGGCCGGGCCATCGCCCTGGGACTCGCCGCCGAGGGCGTGAACATCGCCGGCGTGCACTTCGACACGGCGGCGCGGGCCGAGGAGGTGGCCGAGCTCACCGAACGGATCGGCGCGCTCGGCGTCCAGACCCGCTTCTTCAACGTCAACGCCGCCTCCAAGGCGACCAGGGCCGAACTCGTCCCGCAACTCGCCGAGATGACCGGCGCCACCGGCGGCATCCGCATCCTCGTGCACTCGCTGGCCTTCGGCAGCCTCGTCCCGTACCTGCCGCGCGAGGGCTGGGACAAGCGGCTCACCGCACGGCAGCTCGCGATGACCCTCGACGTGATGGCGCACAGCCTCGTCCACTGGACCCAGGACCTCGTCGACGCGGGCCTGCTGCGCGCCGGTTCCAAGGTGTACGCGATGACCAGCGCCGGTACCTCCCAGCACCTGCCGAGCTACGGCGCCGTGTCGGCCGCGAAGAGCGCGCTGGAGTCCCACGTCCGCCAGCTCGCCTGCGAACTCGCCACCAGCGGCGTGGCGGTGAACGCGCTCAGGGCGGGCACCACCGTCACCCCCGCCCTGGAACGCATCCCCGAGCACGCCGGCTACATCGAGCGCGCCGCCGAGAACAACCCGCACGGCCGGCTCACCCGCCCCGACGACGTCGCCGAGGCCGTCGCCCTGCTCTCCCGCACCGACTCCTCCTGGCTGACCGGCAACACCATCGGCGTCGACGGCGCCGAACTGCACGCCGCCGCCGGTGCCTGGGGCTGACCCGCCCCGGCCGACGGCCCCCGTACGACCCGCTCACGATCTCGATCCGGCCCGGCCGGACCCGTACGGCCGCCACCGGCCCTCACCGACCTTCACCGGCCTTCACCGACAGGAGCAGAAAGCGATGAGTGTCAGTCTTGCCACCGGGGCGGACCCGGACACCCTGGTCATCTCGGGCTGGTCGGCCGCGTCGCCGTACGGGCTCGGCGCCGAGGCCTTCGCCGCCGGAGTGCGCGGCGACGCCGACGGCATCCGCGCCGCGGACGGCTCCGCCGACCTCGGACCCTACGAACGCGCGGGCCGCATACCGGACTTCGACGCCCGGGCCGTGCTGGGACGCAAGGGCACCCGGGCCATGGACCGGGCGACCGCCCTGGCCGTCGCCACCGCCGGAATGCTCCTGGAGGCCGCCGGGCCGAGCCCGGCCCGGGACAACCCGGAGGCCGTCGGCATGGTCCTCGGCACCGGGCACGGCAGCGTCCAGAGCATCATGGACTTCACCCGCGACTCCCTGACCGGCGAAAAGCCCTACCACGTCGACCCGGCGCTGTTCCCCAACACGGTGATGAACCGCGCGGCCGGCCAGAGCGCCATCTGGCACACCCTGCGCGGCCCCAACACCACGGTGGCGGGCGGCGCCGCGACCGGCCTGCTGGCCCTGAGCTACGCGGCCCGGCTGCTGCGCCAGGGGCACTGCGAGGCCGTACTGTGCGGCGCGGTCGAGGAGTTCTCGGCCGAGCGCGCCTGGCTGGAGTACCGGGCCCGCACCGGCGGCCCGCACCACCAGCCCGCAGGACCGCTCGGCGAGGGCTGCGCGCTGTTCCTCCTCGAGACCGCCTCCGCCGCCCTCACCCACGGCCGCGCCCCGCTCGCCTCGCTGCTCGCCTCCCGCTTCATCGCCTTCACCGACCAGGAACGCGCGGGCGACGCGCTCGCCCGCGCCGCCTCCGAGGCGCTCAAGGACGCCGACGTACGGCCCGAGGACGTCGGCCTGCTCGTCCCCTCCGACAGCGGCGGCCCCCTGGGCGCCCGGGAGGACGCGGCCCTGGCCGGTCTCTTCGGCGAACACCGGCCGCCCCGGCTGCGGCTGCGCCGGCTGATCGGCGACGCGGGCGCGGCCTCCGCCTCCTTCCAGCTCGCCGCCGCCGTCGCGGCGGGCGAGGACGGCACCCCGGTGCTCGTCACCTCCGTCGACCCGGACGGCCAGACCGGCGCGGTCGTGCTGCGCGCCGCGACCCCGTGATCACCGCCGCCGCGCGCCGCCGGGCGTACCGGCTGCGCCGCATCCTCGTCCCCTACTCGTACGCCCATCACCTTCCGGAAGGACGTGTGTCACCCATGCCCGACACCACCACCGCCCCCACCGCCGCCCTCGACAAGGAGGAGCTGCGCGAGCTGATCGCCGACGTGCTCGACCTGGACGTCGCCGACGTCACCGACGACGCGGACTTCATGGAGGACCTGGACGTCGACTCGCTGATGGCCCTGGAGATCACCGTGCGGCTCGAGAAGGCGTACGGAGTGCGTCTCGCCGAGGCCGAGCTGACCTCCATCACCTCGCTGCGGGGCACCTACGAGCTGCTCGCCGGCAGGCTGGGGGACGCGCGATGAGCGCCGCCACGCCGCTCGGCGACCTGGAACTGATCCGCACCGGACCCGCCGGCGCCGTCACCGCCTTCGACGCGCCGGCCGACGACCCGGTCGTCGCCGGGCACTACCCCGGTTTCCCGGTGCTGCCCGGCGTCTTCCTCATCGAGGCGGCGGACCGCACGGTCCGCCAGTGGGCGAAGAACACCGCCCGCCCCGCGGACACCGGCGCCCCCGAGGGCGGCCGGGAGCTGGAGCTGGCCGCCATGGACCGCTGCCGGTTCCACAGCCCCGTCTACCCGGGCGACCGGGTGCACGCGGACGTCCAGGTCGTCGACAGCGCGGCCGGACTGCTGTTCAAGGCGGCCGTCGCCACCAACCGCGGCAAGGTCGCGGACATCAGGCTGCGCTACCGCGAGACGGAGCGGACGCCGCGAGAGGAGACGTCCGCGTGAGCGTGTACGGCATCGACCGGATCAAGAACACCATCCCGCACCGCGGGCAGATCCTGCTGGTCGACCGGGCCGCCGACGTGGTGCCCGGCGAGAGCCTGACCACGTACAAGGCGGTCTCCGGCAACGAGCCCTGCTACGCGGCGCTCGGCCAGGACGCCGCCGGGACCGACTACGCCTACCCGCACTCGCTCGTCATCGAGTCGTGGGCGCAGTCCGCGGTGCTGCTGTCCGTGTGGGAGGACCCGAACCCGGACGTCCTCGCCGGAAAGGTCGAACTCGCCGGTTCCATCGGCGAGGTGGCCTTCGGCGGGCGTGCCTACCCGGGCGACGTCCTGGAGCACCGGGTGCGGCTGCTGAAGACGGCGGGCGAGACGGCGGTCCTGGCCGGCGAGACGTACGCGGGCGGCCGCGAGGTGCTGCGGGTCGGCTCGTTCGTGGTGGCGCTGCGGGACGTCACCGAGCTGATCCCGGTGCCCGACCGGGCCCCGCTGAGTGTGTGAGGAGAGGACGAATGTCCGCAGTGAGTGACAGGATCGCGCTGGTCACCGGCGGGTCGCGGGGCATCGGCCGCGCGGTCGTGACCCGGCTGGCCCGCGACGGCTACGACATCGGCTTCTGCTACCGCTCCGACGAGCAGTCGGCGGCCCTGGTGGAGAAGGAGGTACGCGAGCTGGGCCGCAGGGTGCTGGCCCGGCGTGTGGACGTGACGGACCGTACGCAGGTACGGGACTTCGTCGCCGCGGCCGAGGACGAACTCGGCCCGGCCACGGCGGCCGTCACCTCGGCCGGCATCACCCGCGACAGCCCGCTGGTGCTGATGCCGGACGAGAACTGGGACGCCGTGCTGCGCACCAACCTGGACGGCACCTACAACCTGTGCCGGGCGGTGGCCTTCCCGATGATCAAGCGGGGCGGCGGAGCCGTCGTCACCCTCTCCTCGGTGGCCGGGGTGGCGGGCAACGCCGGGCAGACCAACTACTCGGCGTCGAAGGCCGGGATCATCGGCTTCACCCGCTCCCTCGCCAAGGAGGGCGGACGGCACGGCATCCGCGCCAACACGGTGGCCCCCGGCTTCATCGAGACCGACATGACGTCGGTGCTGCCGCCGAAGGTCTCCAAGGAGATGCTGGGCCGGATCCCGCTGAAGCGGTTCGGGCTGCCCGAGGACGTGGCGTCCCTGGTCGCGTTCCTGCTCTCGCCCGAGGCCGCCTACGTCACCGGGCAGGTCTTCCAGGTCGACGGCGGCATCGCGCTGTGAGCGCCGCCGCCCGCGCGGGGGGCAGGCGCAGACGTCCCCCGCGCTTCTACTTCTCGCTGCGCAGCCCGTACTCCTGGCTCGCCTACCGCGATCTGCTCGACCGGTACCCGGCCACGGCCGAGGCCGTCGAGTGGGTGCCGTTCTTCGAGCCGGACGAGACCAGCCGCACGCTGCTCGACGAGGCAGGCGGCTCCTTCCCGTACACGCCGATGTCCCCGGAGAAGCACCGCTACATCCTCCAGGACGTACGGCGCCTGGCGGCCGAGCGGGGCCTGGCCTTCAGCTGGCCGGTGGACCGGGAACCGGTCTGGGAGGTGCCGCACCTCGGCTACCTCGTCGCGGCCCGGCACGGCAGGGGTGCGCGGTACATCGAGCTGGCCGCGCGCGCCCGCTGGGAGCTCGGCCTGGACGTCTGCGACCGGAAGGTCGTCGCCGGCTTCGCGGACGAACTCGGCCTGGACCCGGTGCAGCTGGCCGACGCGTCCGACGATCCGGAGGTGCGCGCCGAGGGGGTGCGGGTGCTGCTGGAGATCCAGCGCGACGGGGTGTTCGGCGTGCCGTTCTTCGTCGACCACTACGACAAGTACTGGGGAGTCGACCGGCTCCCCGCGTTCGCGGCGGCCCTCGGGGCCGGGGCGGACGACGGCCTCGCGGGGAGCCCGGACACCTCCGGCCTCCCCCTTCCCCCGTCCGCGCCGTCCGTCGACGACGGGCACGCGGGCGGATGCGGCTGAATCACCCCCCCGGGGTCGGCCGCCGGGTCCCGTCTTCACCCTCCCCTCGTCGCCCGAAGGGCGTCGCGGAGCAGAAGGGGAGGGTGAAGACAGGATCCAGGGCCGTCGCACGGTGCCTCCCCCCGGCGCCGCGCGGCGGCCCTCTCGCGCGTCCCGGGCCGCTCCGGGAACGCGGGGAAGCCAGGACGCACGCATATAGGTGCCGCATAGCGGGCGCCGGTTGGCTGTGGAATCCGTACCGCCGCCGTGCGAGTGCGGCCCGAGCGGCCGCAGAGAGTGGGTAGTTGGGGTGTCCGGCTTCGAGAGCTTCGTCAGCGTGCTGCGTCGCAATGCCGCCGAGGCGCCCGCGCGCCGCGCCGTCGTCTTCAGCACGGGCGCGGGCGAGGAGGAGGTGGCCTACGCCGATCTGGACCGCCGGGCCCGCGCCGCCGCGCACCTGCTCGGCGCACGGGTCGCGCCGGGCGAGAGGGTGCTGGTCTGCGCCGGGCCCGGCACCGGATTCCTCCGCGCCTTCCTGGCCTGCCTGTACGCGGGAGCCGTCCCGGTGCCGGTCCCGGCGCCCGGCGGATTCGGCCGGCAGGAGGCCCGGACCACCGCGATCGCGCAGGACACCGGGGCCCGCCTCGTCCTCACCGACGCGGCGAGCGAGCCCGCCGTGACCCGCTGGCTGGAGGGCGAGCGGACCGCACTGCCCGAACTGGCGGCGCTCACCGTGGAGTCGGCCGAGCGGGACGGGGACGCGGACGCCTGGACCGAGCGGCCCGTGGAACCGGACACGCTGTGCTTCCTGCAGTACACCTCCGGGTCGACCAGCGACCCCAAGGGCGTGATGGTGCCGCACGGCGCCCTCCTGCACAACCTGTCGCTGATGCGCGACCGGCACGGCTGGCACGGCGGGATGACCTGGTGCAGCTGGCTGCCCGCCTACCACGACATGGGCCTCATCGCGATGATGCTCTCGCCGCTCCACCTGGGCGGCACCGCCGTGCTGATGTCCTCCACCGACTTCCTCAAGCGGCCCGTCACCTGGCTGCGGCTGATCGAGCGGCACCGCGCCGACATCAGCTGCGCCCCGAACTTCGCCTACGACCTGTGCGCGCGCCGCCTCACCGAGGAGCAGACCGCCGGACTCGACCTGTCGGGCTGGCGGTACGCGTGCAACGGCGCCGAACCGGTCGACGCCGCCACGCTCGCCCGGTTCGCCGACCGTTTCGCCCAGTCCGGCTTCTCGCCCGCCTCCCTGCTGCCCGGCTACGGGCTCGCCGAGGCCACGCTCTACGTCTCCGGGACCCCCGCCGACCGGCCGCCGACCGTGCTGCGCGCCGATCCCGCGGACCTGGCGGCCGGCCGGCTCACCGAGGCCGGAGCGGGCGCCCCGGCCCAGGAGCTGGCGAGCAGCGGTGTCGTCCGGGGGCTCGACGTGCGCGTCGTGGACCCGGCCGGCCGCGCCGAGCTGCCCGACGGGGCGGTCGGCGAGATCTGGATCCGCGGCGGCAGCGTCGCCCTCGGCTACTGGAACCGGCCCGAGGAGACCCGGCGCACCTTCGGCGCGGTGACCGCCGGCGGCGACGGCGGCTTCCTGCGCACCGGCGACCTCGGCGCGCTGCGCTCGGACGAGCTGTACGTCACCGGGCGCATCAAGGAAATGATCATCGTGCACGGCCGGAACCTCTACCCGCACGACATCGAACGCGAACTGCGCGACCTCGAACCGGCCTTCGCCGACCTGCCCGCCGCCGTCTTCGCGGTGCGGCCGGGCGGCGGCCACGCGCAGGAGGAGATCGTCGCCGTCCAGGAGCTGCGCGGCCGCGGGCTGGCGGAGGGCGAGGCGGCCCGGCTCGCGCGCGGCGCCCGCGCCCGGCTCGCGCAGCGGCTCGGCGTACGGGTCGGGGGCGTCGTCCTCGTCAGGCCCGGCCGGGTCCGGCGCACCACGAGCGGCAAGATCCAGCGGACCCTGATGCGCGCCCTCTTCGAACGCGGCGAACTCCAGCCGCTGCACGAGGAGCTGAGCCCGGAACTGACGGCCGCGTTCCGCACCGGACGCGCCGGGGAGAGCCCGGTGTCCGCGCTGCGCGTACCGGCCCCCGAGGACGGCGCCGGCTGGGACCCGTACGCCCTCGGCCGTGAGCTGGAGGCGCGGCTCGGCGATCCGCGCGACGGCGGCGGCGTGTTCACCTACGGGCGTGCGGCACGACTCGACCGGGCCGAGGAGTTCCCGGCGGAGATCTGCCGGGAGCTGGACGCGCTGGGCGTGCCGCGCTGGTTCGCGCCCGCCCGGCACGGCGGGGAACTGCGCAGCGTCGAGGAGCTGTCCCAGCTCATCCGGACCCTGGGACGGCGGGACTTCACCGTCGCCCTCGGCCACGTCAAGACCTATCTGGGCGCCGTCTCCGTCTGGGTGGCGGGCACGCCGGGTCAGGCGCGGGCGCTGGCCGCCCGGGTCGCCGACGGCGCCGTCGTCTCCCTCGCGCTGACCGAGCGGGAGCACGGCAGCGACCTGCTCGCCGGTGAGCTGCGGGCCGTACGGTCGGCGGACGGGTCCGGCGGCTGGCGGCTCGACGGCGAGAAGTGGCTGATCAACAACGCCACCCGGGCGGACCTGGTGTGCGTCCTGGCCCGGACGGGCGAGGAGGGCGGCAGCCGCGGCTTCAGCCTCTTCCTGGTCGACAAGGCCCGGCTGAAGCCCGGTACCTGGCGTCCGCTGCCCGGGGTGGCCACGCACGGGGTGCGCGGCGCCGACATCAGCGGTATCGCCTTCGACGGCGCCGAGGTGCCCGCCGACGCGCTGGTCGGGGCCGAGGGCGAGGGCCTGGAGATCATCCTCAAGGGCTTCCAGATCACCCGGACGCTCTGCTCCGCGATGTCGCTCGGCATGACCGACCACGCCCTGCGCGTCACCGTGGACTTCGCCCGCACCCACCGGCTCTACCGGCGCACCCTCGCCGAACTCCCGCACGCCGCCCGCACCCTGGCCGAGAGCTACGCCGACCTGCTCGCCATGGAGGCCGTCAGCCTGGTCGCCACCCGCTCCGTGCACACCCTCACCGAGGAGCAGAGCGTGGTGTCCGCCGTGGTGAAGTACCTCGTGCCGACCCTCGGCGACGAGGTGATCGGACAGCTGCGCGGGGTGCTGGGCGCGCGGGCGATGCTGGCCGGCGACGACTTCGCCGACGGCGCCTTCCAGAAGCTGGAACGCGACCACCGCATCGTCGGCATCTTCGACGGCAGCACCGCCGTCAACCTCAACTTCCTGATCAACCAGTTCCCGGTCCTCGTCCGGGGCTACCGCAAGCGGCTCGCCGACCGGGACGGCGTCGCGGCGGCGGCACGGCTCGACGGGCCGCCGCCCGAGCTCGACCACGGCCGGCTCACCCTCTACGCCCGGTCCGGGTCCGGCGTCGTCCAGTCCCTGCCCGACGCCGTGGAACGCGTCCGGGCCCTGGCACCCGCCGCCGTGGCGGCCCGCGCCGGGCAGCTGCTCGCCGCCGCCGAGGAGGTCCACGCCGAACTCGCCGCGCACCGGCACAGCGCCCGCGAGGTCCCGCAGTCCGCGTTCGCGTCGGCCCGGCGCTACGCCCTGGTGTACGCGGGGGCGGCGAGCCTGCACCTGTGGCTGGAGAACACCGGCACCGCCCGCGCGGCGGGGCCGCTGTGGGACGGCGCGGCCTGGCTCGACGCCGTACTGGCCCGGCTGCTGCGCCGGCTCACCGGGGAGGCCGACCTCGACGACGTGGACGGGCCCGCCCTGGACGGACTGCTCCCCGCGCTGCACTCCCAGTACACCGACGGCGCCCTGTTCTCGCTGCTGCCGTGCCCGGCGGACGCCCCCCGGGCCGGGCGGGACGCGGCATGACCCCCTCCGGACGCCCGCCGACACACCCCGCCACCGCCCGCCCGGCCGCCCGCCTCACCAAGGACCCGGTATGACAGACCTGCTGACCGGCGCTCCCGGCGCCGGACCCGACTCGCCCGCCGCCGCCCCCGAGCCCGTGCTCGCGCGGATCGCCCGGCTGGAGCGGCTCCTCGGCGACCCGCACGACACCGCCAACCCCCTCGGCCTCGACGCCGTCCTCGCCGCCGACGAACGGGGCGAGCTGCTGCCCGAGGGGGAGCGCGCGCTGGCCGCGTTCGGCCTCGGCGCGGAGTTCGTGCCCGCGGCGTACGGGGGGCGCTTCGAGCGGGCCGACCGGTTCGCGCTGCTCATGCGCGGCCTGTTCCGGCGGGACTGCGCGCTGAGCATCGGCTACGGCGTCACCGGCTTCATCGCCGCACTGCCGGTCTGGGCCGACGGCAGCGAAGCCCAGCGCCGCCGCGTCGCCGGCCTGCTGTGCGGCGGGGGCCGGCTCGTCGCCGCGTACACCGAACTCGACCACGGCAGCGACTTCGCGCGGATCGCGCTGGCCGCGCGCCCGGCGCCCGGCGGCGGCTACCTCCTCGACGGGGGCAAGCAGCTCGTCAACAACGCGGGCCGGGCCGAGGCCGCCGTCCTGTTCGCCCGGACCGACGACCGGCCCGGCAGCCGCGGCCACTCCCACCTCCTGGTCGACCTCGACGCCCTGCCCGCCGGCCGGGTCGAGCGCACCGCCCGCTTCGCCACCTCCGGCGTACGGGGCTGTCTGCTCGGCGGGATCGACCTCGACGCCTGCCCCGTCCCCGCCGACGCCCTGCTCGGTGCCGAGGGCGGCGCCATGGAGACCGTGCTCAAGGTGTTCCAGGTGACCCGCAGCGTGCTGCCCGGCATGGTCGTGGGGGTCGGCGACACCCAGCTGCGCACCGTCCTCGACTTCGCGGGCGAGCGGCGGCTGTACGGGCGGCCGATGAGCGAACTGCCCGAGGTGCGCGGCACGCTGGCCGCCGTCTTCGCGGACCTGCTGATCGCGGACGCGCTGTCCGTCGTCGGCGCCAGGTCGCTGCACCTGCTGCCGGAGGAGACCGGCGTGCGCTCGGCGGCCGTCAAGTACCTGGTGCCGAAGCTCCTCCAGGACAACTCCTACCGGCTCGGCACCCTCCTGGGAGCCCGCGGCTACCTGCGCGAAGGACCGCACGCCGTCTTCCAGAAGGCGGCCCGCGACCTGCCCGTCGTGGCCCTCGCGCACGCGAGCGGCGCCGTCTGCCTCTCCACCATCGTCCCGCAGCTGCCCCGGCTCGCCGAGCGGGCCTGGGAGCCCGCCCTGTCCGGCACCGCGCCCGCCGTGCCCGGGGCGCTCTTCGGGCCGCACGACCCGCTGCCCGCCCTCGACTTCGGCCGGCTGGAGCTGACCGCGCGCGGCGCCGACCGGCTCGCCGGGCACCTGCCCGCCCTCGCCCGGGAACTCGCCGACGAGGCCCGCACCCGCCCCGAGCTCGCCGAACCGGCCCGCCTCGCCGCCCTGTTCGCCGACGCCCTCGGCGACCTCGCCCGCCGCGCCCGCGCCCTGCCGCCGCGCGACCGCACCCCGGTCGCCGGCCGCCGTGCCTTCCTGCTGGCCGAGCGGTACACCCACCTCCTCGCCGCCACCGCCTGCCTCGGCGTGTGGCGCGCGGCCGGACCGGAGGACGGCTTCACCGCCGCTCCGGTCTGGATCACCGGAGCGCTGTACCGGCTCGCCGAGCGGCTCGGACTGCGCCAGGGCCCGCTGCCCGAAGCCGTCGTACGAGGCCTGACCGCCGAACTCGCCGAACGGCACGCCGGTCACCTCACGTTCGACCTGTTCCGCGCACCACTCGCCCACGGCCGGGCCCCGGCCGCGTAACCGCCGGCGCGCCCGCGAGGGCGGCCCGCCCCACCCGCCAGAGGAGTCCTCCCATGACCGAGACCACCACCGCCGACGCCCTCACCTCCCCGCAGGCGATCCGCTCCTGGCTCGTCGACCGCGTCGCCTACTACCTGGAGCGCACCCCGGCCGAGATCGACGAGGGCGCCGACCTCGCCGAGATGGGACTCGACTCGGTGTACGCCCTGACCCTGTGCGGTGACGTCGAGGACCGCTTCGGCCTCGTCGTCGAGCCGACCATGGCCTGGGACCACCCGACGATCGACGCGATCACCGCCCACCTCGCCGCCGAACTGACCGCCTGAGCCGGACGCCCCCCAGGGCGCGGCAGACGGCGGACGGCGGCGTGGAGAGCGGATATAGAAGTCCGATGAGGTGCCGCTGGCAGCGTGGGAAGCCCCCTACACGAGGACGAGATGATGAACCGAGCACCTGACCCCGGCCGGCGCCGACCGCTGGTCGAACGCATCACGTACTGGAGCGTCCACCACCGCAGGAAGGCGGGCTTCGGCTGGCTCGGCCTCGTCGTCCTGATCATCGCCATCGGGGCGGGGCTCGGCAGCACCGACCGCAGCGAGCACTCGCCGGGGGAGACCGGCCGCGCCCAGACGATGCTCGAAGAGGCCCAGGTGTTCTCGCCTCCGCAGGAGAACGTCCTCATCGAGGCGAAGGGGTCGGCGCCCGGGTACGCCGACAACCCGGCCATGCGCGACGCCGCCGCCGACGTGGCGAAGGCCCTGCGCGGCCTCGGCAAGGACGAGACCGGCACCGCGTGGGCCTCCGACATCACCGCGCCGGCCGACTCCGCGAAGGCAGCCGAGAAGCTGGTCTCCGGGGACGGCCGCTCGGTCCTGGTCCGCTTCTCGGTGACCGGCTACACGATGGAGCCGATGCAGAAGGCCGTACGGGACCAGCAGCGGACGCACCCGGACGTCGCCATCACCCAGACCGGCAAGGTCAGCGTCAGCCAGGCGATCGGCGACATCAAGGACGAGGACTTCTCCCGCGCCGAGATCCTGTCGATCCCGCTCACCGTCCTCATCCTCGCGGTGGTCTTCGGCTCGCTGATCTCCGCGGGCATCCCCGTGCTCATCTCGCTGGTGTCGGTGCTCGCCGCGATGGGCGCGCTGACCTTCGCCGGCAAGTGGATCGCCATGGGCGACAGCACGCCCTCGGTGGTGCTGCTCATCGGCATGGCGGTCGGCGTCGACTACTCGCTGTTCTACCTGCGGCGCGCGCGTGAGGAACGGGCCGCCGGGCACGACAACGACACCGCCCTGCTGATCGCCGGCCGCACCTCGGGCACGGCCGTCGTCGTCTCCGGCCTCACCGTGATCATCGCGCTGGCCGGACTGTTCTTCACCGGCATCGAGACGTTCACCGGGATGACGGTCGGCACGATCGCCGTCGTCGGCATCGCCATGATCGGCTCGGTCACCGTGCTGCCCGCCGTGCTGTCCTGGCTGGGGGAGCGCGTCGACAACTGGAAGCTGCCGTGGCTCGGCGCCCGCCGCACCGAGGTCCGCGACTCGCGGGTCTGGGGCGGACTGGTCCGCCAGGTCGTGCGGCGGCCCCTGCTGTGGGGCGGGGTCGGCACCATCGTGCTGGCGCTGCTCGCGCTGCCCGCGCTCGGCATGAAGCTCTCCGACCCGGACCTCAAGCACCGGATGCCCACCGACGTCCCGGCGCTGCAGGCCCTGGACCGGCTGCAGAAGGCGTTCCCGTCGGACTCGGACACCGAGCCCGCCGAGGTCGTGGTGCGCGGCGGCGACCTGGAGGGCCCCGCCGTGAAGGGGGCGCTGGAGGAGCTGGACCGGCGGATCGCGGACAGCGGCGGCAAGCTGCACGGGCCCGTGGACACCTCGCTGGTCACCTCGCCCGTCGACAGCAGCCGCAGCGTCCTGGTGGTCCGGGTGCCGCTGGCCGGCGACGGGAAGAACGCGGCGTCCGTCGCGGCGCTGAAGGAACTGCGCGAGGAGGCACTGCCCGCCTCGTTCGGAGAGGTCGACGGCATCGAGTACGCCGTGTCGGGGGACACCGCCAAGCAGGAGGACTTCAACTCCGCGCTCTCCGACAGCACCCCGTACGTCTTCGCCTTCGTGATCGTGCTGGCGTTCGTCCTGCTGGCGGCCGCGTTCCGGTCGCTGCTCATCCCGGTGCTGTCGATCCTGCTGAACCTGCTGTCGATCGGCTCCGCGTACGGCGTGCTCACCCTGGTCTTCCAGGACGGGCACCTGTCGTCGCTGCTGGACTTCCGCTCCTACGGGGCCGTGGTCAGCTGGCTGCCGCTGTTCATGTTCGTCACGCTGTTCGGACTGAGCATGGACTACCACGTGTTCATCCTCAGCCGGGTCCGCGAGTACCGGGGGCGCGGTCTGGACACCCGGGACGCCGTGGTGCAGGGCATCAGCCGCAGCGCGGGCGTCGTCACCTCCGCCGCCGTCGTCATGGTCGCCGTGTTCTCGGTCTTCGGGACGCTCTCCGCGATCGACTACAAGATGGTCGGCGTGGGCCTCGCCACCGCCGTCCTGATCGACGCCACCGTCGTACGCGGCATCCTGCTGCCCGCCGCGCTCGCCCTGTTCGGCGACGCGACCTGGAAGATGCCGCGATGGCTGGCCTGGCTGCCCGGCATCAGCCTGGAGGGTGCCGACGAGCCCGCGCCCGCCGCACCGGCCGCGGATGCCCCGGCTCCCGTCACCGCGCCGGCCGCCGAGCCCGCCGGCCGGGGCACCGACCCGCTGGTGGGTCCGCGGGCCTGACCGGCCGCCCGGCTGCCGCACCGCACCGCACAGCGGGCCGGGGCCGTCCGAACCCTCGGACGGCCCCGGCCCGCTGTCTTTGCGCGGAGCCCGCCATATAGGGGCGTGATAGCGGTTCCGCAGAGAATTCTCAGGTCAATTCTGTGCTGTTCCGCAGTGACTCACCGGGAAGGGGCAGTCGTGCCCGAAAAACCGTTCCCAGGAATTCTGTCCACCGTAGGAAACACCCCGCTCGTCGAATTGGAAAGACTGCTGCCGGACTTCGGGTCCCGCGTCTTCGGGAAGATCGAGAGGTTCAACCCCGGCGGCAGCATCAAGGACCGCTCCGCCCTCGGCATGCTCCTCGCGGCCATCGAGTCCGGCGAGGTCGAACCGGGCCGCTCCGTGATCGTCGAGTCCAGCTCCGGCAACCTCGCCGTCGGACTCGCCCAGATCTGCCGCTACTTCGGCCTCCGCTTCATCTGCGTCGTCGACGGCAAGACCACCGAGCAGAACCTCGCCATCCTGCGCGCCTTCCGCGCCGAGGTCGAGGTCGTCACCGAACGCGACGAACTGACCGGTGAGTACCTGCCCGTCCGGCTGCGCCGGGTGCGCGAACTCGTCGCCGCGACCCAGGACGCCTACTGGCCCAACCAGTACGCGAGCCTGCTCAACCCCAGGGCGCACGAGACCACCATGCGCGAGATCGAGGAGTCCCTGGACGGCCGGGTGGACTACCTCTTCTGCTCGGTCAGCACCTTCGGCACCCTGCGCGGCTGCCGCGACCACATCAAGGCCAGGGGCCTGTCCACGACCATCGTCGCCGTGGACGCCCTGGGCAGCGCCATCTTCGGCCTGGAGTCCACCCAGCGCCTCATCCCGGGCCACGGCGCGTCCGTGGTGCCGCCGCTCATGGACCCCTCGGCGGCCGACGAGGTGGTGCACATATCCGACCTGGAGTGCGTCGTCGCCTGCCGCCGGCTCATCGGCCGCGAGGCGGTGCTCGCCGGCGGTTCGTCCGGGGCGACCGTCGCCGCCCTGTGGAAATTCAGGCACCGCATTCCGGAGGGCTCGAACTGCGTGCTCATCTTCCCCGACGGCGGTGACCGCTATCTCGACACCATCTATTCCGACGCCTGGGTGAACCGGAACTTCGGCGATGTCGCGCACCTCTGGAAGGACTGACCCGCCCATGTCCGTACCCCCGCCGGTACCCCTGCCCCTCTCCGTCGGCCAGGAAGGGCTCTGGCTCGCTCACCAGCTCGACCCGGCGAGCCCCGCGTACAACGTGGTCCTCGCCGTCCGGCTGCGGGACCGGGTCCGCACCGACGTGCTCCAGGAGGCGCTGACCGCGCTCGTCGCGCGGCACGAGCTGCTGCGGTCCCGCTTCCCCGCCACCGAGAGCGGCCCCGCCCGCGTCACCGTCCCCGCCGACGACGTACGCCTCGACGTGCGCGAGGTGCCGGACCACGACGACGACGCCCTCTTCCGGCTCGCCCAGGAGGCCGCCGAGGAGCCGTTCCGCCTCGCCGACCGGGGCGCGTTCCGCGCGGTGCTGCTGCGCCGCGCCCCCGACGACGCCGTCCTCGTCACCGCCACCCACCACATCGTCAGCGACGCCACCTCGCAGTGGCTGCTCGTCCGCGACCTGTTCGCCGAGTACGGGGCCCGCACCGGGCAGCCGGCCGCCGGACCCGCGCCCGCCGCCGGCGACTGGAGCGGGCAGGTCGCCTCCGAGCGCGCGTTCATCGCCTCACCGCGCGGCGAACGGGCCGCCGCCTACTGGCGGGAGAGATGCGCGGGACTCGCCGCCGCCGAACTGCCCACCGACCGGCCGCGCCCGCCACAGCGCACCCTCAACGGGGCCACCACCGAGCTGGAGCTGCCCGCCGCCACCGCCGGACGGCTGCGGGAGACGGCCGCCCGGCACGCGCTGACCCCGTTCGCCTGGCTGCTCGGCACCTTCCAGGCGGCCCTGCACCGCTCCGGCGCCGGGGACGCCTTCCTCATCGGCTGCCCCGCCACCACCCGGTTCACCCCGGAGAGCAGGAACGCGGTCGGCTACTACGTCAACGCCCTGCCCGTGGCCGCCCGCTTCGGCCCCTCGACCACCCTCCTGGACACCGTCGAGTCGGCCCAGCACCAGCTGCGCACCGGTCTCGCGCACGCCCGCCACCCCGTCGAGCTCCTCGACGGCGGGCCGGGCCGCGGGCCGCTCTTCCGCATCTCCTGCACCCTCGTCGCCGCCGACCGGCTGCCGGTCCCCGGACTGTACGAGGGGCCGGTCCGCCTCGGCGGGCTGCGCGCCGAACTCTGCGACGTACCGCAGCAGGAGGGGCAGCTCGACCTGACCGTGGAGGTCCTCCAGGACAGCCGGGGCTTCCGGGCGGTCCTGCGCTACAACACCGACCTGTTCGACGCCGCCACCGTCGAACGCTTCCGCGACACCTGGCACCGTCTCGTCGACGCCTCCCTCGACGCGCCGGACACCGGCGCCGGCGACGTGGTGCTCGTCGCCCCCGACGACCTGGAGTTCCTGCTGTTCCTCGGGGCGGGTGCGCCGTGACCCCCGGATCACCGGACGACGGCGCGGGAGCGGTGCGCAGGCGGCTGCCCGACGGGCCCGGCGTGTGGTGCGTCAACGGGCCCGCGGCCGTCGCGATGTGGCGTGAGATGCGGCCGCCCGGCGCCTACCACCGGGCGGCCGGGCGGCTGAGCCCCGGCGACACCCTCCTCGACATCGGCGCCAACATCGGCCTGATGTCCGTGTTCTGCGCCCGCACCTGTCCCGGTCTGCGGGTCGTCGCCGCCGAACCCGCCCCCGACCTGCACGCCTGCCTGTGCCGCAACCTCGCCGAGCACGTGGCGCCCGGCTGGCGCGCGGAGTGTGCCGCCGTCTCCGACCGCGCCGGTCGGCTGCGCTTCACCTACTACCCCGAGGCCCCGGGCAACTCCGGCCTCTACGCCGACCCGCATGCCGACGACGAGATCACCCTCGCCTTCCTGCGCAACAGCGGCGTGGACGCCCGGGACGCCGAGGAACTCGTCGAAGGACTGCACGACGGCGTCGAGTTCACCGTGCCGGCCGTCACCGTCACGGACCTCGTCCGCCGGTACGGCCTCGCCCGCGTCGATCTGCTGAAGGTCGACGTCGAGCGCGCCGAGCTCGACGTGCTGCGCGGCGTCGAGCAAGGCCTCTGGCCGCTGATCGGTGCCGTCGTCGCCGAGGTGCACGACGAGGACGGCCGCCTGGACGCCGTACGGCGGCTGCTGCGGAGCCACGGCTTCACCGTCGACGTACGGCAGGACCCGCTGCTCGCGGGCACCGCGCTGTACGACGTCGACGCCGTGCGTGCCGTATAGGCCGCATATAGCGGCGGATCGCACCATCGCAGGGTCAACACGTCCCGTTCACGCACCCGTTCGCCCCTCAGGAAGGTATCCCCATGCTGATTCTCCGGCGCGCCGATGTGACGGACGTCCTGTCCGGCCGGGAGACGGAGATCATCGACCTCGTCGCCGAGACCTACCGGCTGCACGACGCGGGGCAGACGTCCCTGCCGCACTCGACGTTCCTGCGCTTCCCCGAGGAGCGCCACAGCCGCGACCGGATCATCGGCCTGCCCGCCTACCGCGGCGGCGAGCGGCCCGTCGCCGGGATGAAGTGGATCGCCTCCTTCCCGGGCAACGTGGCGGCCGGGACCGAGCGGGCCAGTGCGGCGATCGTCCTCAACTCCCTGGACGACGGGCGCCCGGTGGCGTTCGTCGAGGGCGCGGTGATCTCCGCGCGGCGCACCGCCGCGAGCGCGGCGCTCGCCGCCCGCGAGCTCACCGCGGACAACCCGCCCACCGGAGTGCTGCTGATCGGCTGCGGCGTCATCAACCTGGAGATCCTGCGCTTCCTCGCGGCCGCCCTGCCCGGGCTGCGCGAGGCCGCCCTGTACGACACGGACACCGCCCGCGCCGAGGCGTTCGCCGAGCGGTGCGCCGAGGCGGTCCCGGGCGTGAAGGCGTACCCGGTCACCGAGCTGTCCGCCGCGCTCGGCGAGCACCGGCTGGTCTCCCTCGCCACCACCGCGGCCCAGCCGCACATGGACCTGTCGGCGTGCGGCCCGGACACCACGGTGCTGCACATCTCCCTGCGGGACCTGACCGCCGAGTCGATCCTGGGCGCGGCCAACGTCGTCGACGACGTCGACCACGTCTGCCGGGAGAACACCTCCCTCGACCTCGCGCAGCGGCTCAGCGGCGGCCGCGACTTCGTCGACGCGCCGATCGGGGCGCTGCTGCGCGGCACGGCCACGCTCCGCCGCACGCCCGGACGGCCCGTCGTGTACTCCCCGTTCGGCCTGGGCGTGCTCGACATGGCGCTCGCCGAGTTCGTCCGGGAGGAGGCCGAGCGGCGCGGTCTCGGCGTCCGCGTCGAGGGCTTCATGTCCGCCTGACGCCGGCCCGCCTCACAGCCCCGGCCGCCTCACAGGCACCACCCGCGCCGCGTCCACCGCACGCGCTGATCCACCGCATCCACCGTACCGACCGCACCCACCTCATCCACCGAGGAGTTTCCGTGACCGCACAGCAGAACGCAGCGCAGACCCCGCAGAGCGAGGGCCCCGTCCAGCGGGTCGTCTTCAACGACGAGGAGCAGTACTCGCTGTGGCCCGCCGGGCGCGACCTGCCGGCCGGCTGGCACGCCGAGGGCACCGAGGGCACCCGCGAGGAGTGCCTCGCCCGCATCGCCGAGGTGTGGACCGACATGCGCCCGCTGAGCCTGCGCAAGCAGATGCACGAGTCGTCCGCAGCGTAGGACCTTCGCCCGTCCGCCACCTCACACCCAGGTCTGTGACAGGAGTTACCGTGAACGCCGAACTGCTTTCGGAACGCTTCGCCGAGCAGGCGTTCCGTACCCCGCACGCGGCCGCCGTCGTCGACGGCGCTCGGGCGGTGACGTACGAGGAGCTGGACCGTGCGTCCCTGCGCATGGCCCGCCACCTGCGGGACCTGGGTGCGGGACCGGAGACGCTCGTCGGGGTGAGCCTGCCCCGCGGCGTCGACCTGGTCGTCGCCCTGCTCGGCGTCTGGCGGGCGGGCGCGGGCTACGTCCCGCTCGACCCGGCCCAGCCGCCCGCCCGCCTGTCCGGGCTGGTCCGCGAGGCCGGCGCCCGGCTGGTGCTCGCGGGTCCGGCCCTGGAGGGCGCCATCCGCGACGCCGGAGCCCGGCGCGTCGGACCGGCGGAGCCCGACGGGCGCCCGGACCCGGGCTTCGGCCCGCTGCCCGCGGCGGACCCCGCCAACGTCGCGTACGCCATCTTCACCTCGGGTTCCACGGGCCGGCCGAAGGCCGTCGCCGTCACCCACGCGGGCATCGCGCACCGCGTCGGCTGGACCGTCGAGCGCCACGGGCTCGGCGCGGCCGACCGGGTCCTGCAGAAGACCACCATCGGCTTCGACGCGGCCGGCTGGGAGATCTTCGCGCCGCTGGTCAGCGGCGGCACCGTCGTCCTCGCCCCGGCCGGCGCCGAACGCGACCCGGCGGCCCTGCTGCGCGCGGTCGCCGACCAGGACGTGACCGTGCTCCAGGTCGTCCCCTCCGTGCTGCGGCTGCTCGTCGAGGAGGGCGACTGGAGCGGCTGCGAGCGGCTGCGCCTGCTGTTCTCGGCGGGCGAGGCGCTGCACGCCGAACTCGTCGCGCGGCTGCGCGAGCGGGCGGGCACCGGCCTGGAGGTGTGGAACACCTACGGCCCCACCGAGTGCTCCATCGACGTCACCGCCCAGCCCGTCGACCCCGCCGTCACCACCGGGCCCGTGCCCATCGGCCGCCCCCTGCCCGGCATGCGCGTCCTCGTCCTCGGCCCGAACGGCACCCCGGTACCCGTCGGCGTCCCCGGCGAGCTGTACGCGGGCGGCTCCGGCGTGGCCCGCGGTTACGTCGGCCGCCCCGACCTGACCGCCGAGCGCTTCGTGCCCGACCCGTACGCCGCCGAGCCCGGCGCCCGCCTCTACCGCACCGGCGACCAGGTGCGCTGGCGGGCCGACCGCACCCTGGAGTACCTGGGCCGCCTCGACCACCAGGTCAAGGTCAACGGCGTCCGGATCGAACCGGCGGAGATCGAGGCCGCGCTCGCCGCGCACCCCGCCGTCACCGGCGCCGTCGTCACCCCGTACGAGGTCGACGGCGGCGGCAAGCGGCTGGCGGCGCACCTCACCGCGGACGGCGCCCCGGACACCGCCGAGCTGCGCGGCTTCCTGGCCGAGCGGCTGCCGGACAGCCACGTTCCCTCCTTCTTCCACGTCCTCGACGCCTTCCCGCTGCTGGCCAACGGCAAGGTCGACCGGGCGATGCTGCCCACCCCGGACGAGGTCGTCGCCGCGGACCAGCCCGTGTTCACCGCGCCGCGCGACGCGGCCGAGGAACTCGTCGCCGGGGTCTGGGCGGAGCTGCTCGGCCTCGACCGGGTCGGCGCCCTCGACGACTTCTTCTCCCTGGGCGGCACCTCGCTGCAGCTGACCCGGCTCGCGGCGCGGCTGCGCGCCGCCTCCGGCGAGAAGGTCTCCCTGCGCGGCCTGTTCGCCGCCGGCACCGTCGAGGCCCAGGCCCGCCTGCTCACCGGCGCGGGAGCGCGCGCCGGGGCGGACGCGGCCGACGGCCCGCGGGGCGGCGCGCGCGCCGGTGACGACGGGCCGGGCATCGTCCCGGTGCCCCGCGACGGTGAGCTTCCGCTGTCCTCCGGGCAGCGCCGGCTGTGGTTCCTGGACCGGATGCACCCCGGCAGCCCCGAGTGGGTCGCCCCGCTCTTCCTGCGGCTGCCCGGCACCCTGGACGCCGCGACCGTCGGCCGGGCCCTCGACGCCCTCGCCGCCCGCCACGAGCCGCTGCGCACCCGGTACGCCGACCGCGGCGGCGAGCCCCGCCAGATCATCGACGCGCCGGGCACCGCCCGCGTCGGGCTGCGCGTCGAGGACACCGCCCCGGACGGGCTGCCCGCGCTGTTCGGCGAGCAGTTCGACCGCGGCTTCGACCTCGCCGAGGGACCGCTGTGGCGGGCGCTGCTGGCCCGGATCCCCGGCCAGGACCACCTGCTGCTGCTGACGATGCACCACATCACCTGCGACGGCTGGTCCACGGTCGTCCTGGAGCGCGAACTGCGCGAGCTGTGCGCCGCGTACGAGGAGTCCCGCGAGCCCCGCCTGGCCCCGCTCGACGTCCAGTACGCGGACTACGGCGCCTGGCAGCACGCCCACCTCACCGACGACGTCGTCGAGCGGGAACTGACCCACTGGCGCGGCGCCCTCGACGGCATCAGCCCCGTCGACCTGCCCGCCGACCGTCCCCGCCCGGCCGTCCGCGACCCGCGCGGCGCCGTCGTCCCGTTCAGGGTCGCCCCAACGACCGCCGCCCGGCTGGCCGAACTGGGCCGGGCCCACGGCGCCACGCCGTTCATGACGCTGCTGACGGCCTACGCCACGCTCGTCGCCCGCTACACCGGCCAGTGGGACGTGCCGGTCGGCACCCCGGTGGCGGGCCGCACCCGGCCCGAGACCGAGCACATGGTCGGCTTCTTCCTCAACTCCCTCGTCGTCCGCTGCGGCCTCACCGCCGGCCTGTCCTTCACCGACGCCCTGGTCCGCGTCCGGGACGCGGCCCGCGCCGCCTTCGTCCACCAGGACCTGCCGTTCGAGCGGCTCGTCGACGAACTGCAGCCCGAACGCGACCTCTCCCGCACCCCGCTCTACCAGGTCGCCTTCGACCTGCACAGCGAGGGCGTGACCAGCGTCGTCACCGACGACGCGGACCTCGCCGCGTTCACCGAGGCCTGGCGGGTCGCGAAGACCGACCTGTCGCTGTTCATGCGGCAGACCCCCGACGGCGCCCTCGACGGCGTCCTCGAGTACGCCACCTCGCTGTTCGAGCGGGCCACCGCCGAACGCATGACCGGCCACTTCCTCACCCTGCTGGAGCAGCTGACCCGCGACCCGCACACCGCGCTGGGCGCCGTGGACATGCTCTCCGCCGACGAGCGCAGGCAGCTGCTCGCCGACTGCAACGACACCGCCGAGGAGACCGACGAGCGCACCGTCTTCGAGCGCTTCGAGGAGCAGGCGGCCGCCGCACCCGAGCGCACCGCCCTGACCTTCGGCGCCGAGACGACGACGTACGGCGAGCTGGACGCCGCAGCCAACCGGCTCGCCCAGCACCTGCGCACCCGCTGCGTCGGCGTCGAGTCCCGCGTCGCGGTCCTCCTCGACCGCGGACCCGAACTGGTCACCGCGCTGCTCGCGGTCTGGAAGGCCGGCGGCGCCTACGTGCCCGTCGACCCGTCCTACCCCGCCGAGCGTATCGCCGCGATGTGCGAGGCCGCGGGCGTCCGCACCGCGGTGACCACCTCCGCGTACGCCGGCCGCTTCGCCCCCTCCGGGGCGCGGCTGCTGCTCCTGGACGAGGAGGCCGGTGAGATCGCCGGGCGGCCCGGTGCCGCGCCCGCCCGCACCCGGGACGCCGGACGGCTCGCCTACTCCATCTTCACCTCCGGCTCGACCGGCCGCCCCAAGGGCGTGGAGGTCACCCACCGGGGCCTCGCCAACCACGTCGCCTGGGCGGCCCGGGAACTCGCCGGCGCGGACTACGGGGGAGCCGCCCTGTTCTCCTCCGTCGCCTTCGACCTGGTCGTCCCCAACCTGTGGGCGCCCCTGGTCACCGGCCAGCGGCTGTTCCTGCTGCCGCAGGACACCGACATGTCGGAGCTCGGCAAGCGGCTCGCGGAGGCCGAACCGTTCAGCTTCCTCAAGCTGACCCCCGGCCACCTCGACATCCTGGCCCTCCAGCTCACCCCGGCCCAGGCGGGCGCCCTCGCCCCGGTCGCGGTCGTGGCGGGCGAGGCCTTCACCCGGGCCACCCTGGAGCGCTGGCGCGAACTCGCGCCCGACATGCGGCTCGTCAACGAGTACGGGCCGACCGAGGCGTCCGTCGGCACCTCCGTCTACCCGGTACCGCGGGACGGCACCGACCACATCCCCGACGTCCTGCCCATCGGCCGCCCGCTGCCGAACATGACGATGTACGTCCTCGACGCGGACCTGCGCCCCGTCCCGTTCGGCGTCGGCGGCGAACTGTACGTCGGCGGCACCGGCGTGGCACGCGGCTACGCCGGCCGGCCCGACCTCACCGCCGAACGCTTCGTGCCCGACCCGTACGCCACGGCCCCCGGTGCCCGCATGTACCGCACCGGCGACCTGGCCCGGCGCCTCCCGGACGGCGACGTCGCCTTCCTCGGCCGCGTCGACGACCAGGTCAAGATCCGCGGCTACCGCGTCGAACTCGGCGAGATCCAGGCCGTCCTGGCCGGTCACCCCGCCGTCCGCGACGCCGTCGTGACCGTGCACCGCCCCGCGAACGGCGAACCCGCGCTCGCCGCCCACCTCGTGCCCGCCGACCCCGGCGCACCGCTGCCCGACCTGGCCGCCCACTGCGCCCGGCACCTGCCCGAGTACATGATCCCGGCGACGTTCACCGCGCTCGACGCGATCCCCGTCAACGCCAACGGCAAGGTCGACCGCGCCGCACTTCCCGCGCCCGGCCGCCCCGCCGACGACGAGGACCGAGCCGAACCCAGCGGCCCCGTCGAGGAACGCATCGCCGAGATCTGGAGCGAACTGCTCGGCGTACAGGCCGGGGCGCACGACAACTTCTTCCACATCGGCGGCAACTCGATCCTCGCGATCCGGCTGATCTCCCACATCCAGCAGGAGTTCGAGATCGACTTCGCGGTCCGCACCGTCTTCGAAGGCCCCACCGTCGCCCGCCTCGCCGCCACCGTCGAGGAACGCGTCATGGCCCAGATCGACGCCCTCACCGACGCCGACCTCCGCGAGGAGGCCGGCCTGGGCGACGACACGGACCTGGCGACGGCCGCCGCGGCCACCACCCCAGACCTCACGAACAATCCCTCGCTGAAGGAGCACCAGGCATGAGCACCGGGGAAATGGAGAGGCCCGCGGTCGCGGGCGCCGACGCCGACACGCTCCGCGCCGAGCTGCTGCGCCGCCGTCTCGCGGGCCGCCGCGGCGGCACCACCACCCGCCGCCCGGAGATCCCCCGCGCCGACCGCACCGCCCCGCTCCCGCTGTCCCACGGGCAGCAGCAGATGTGGTTCCTCAGCCGCCTGGAGCCGGACAGCCCCGAGTACCTGGTCCCGCTGGTGCTGCGGCTGCGCGGCCGGCTCGACACCGAGGCGCTCGCCGCGGCCTGGCAAGGGGTGGTCGACCGGCACGAGATCCTGCGCACCCGCTACGCCCTCGACGGGGACGAGCCCGTCCAGATCGTCGACGCCCCGGGCCCCGCGCCCCTCGACCGCTGCGACGCCGCCGACGACGACGCCGCCCGCGCCCTGGTCGAGGCCGACCTCGCCCGCCCCTTCGACCTCGCCCGCGACCGGCCCGTACGCGCCCGGCTGATCCGGCTCGCCGACGACGAGCACGTCCTCGCCGTCGTCCTCCACCACATCGCCTGCGACGCCTGGTCCACCGGAGTCATCGGCCAGGAGCTCAGCGACCTGTACGCGGGCACCACCCCGGAGCCGCTGCCCCTCCAGTACGCCGACTACGCCGCCTGGCAGCGCGCCGAGCTGACCGGCGACGTCGTCGAACGGCACCTCGACCACTGGCGGGAGCGGCTGGCCGGCCTCGCCCCGCTCGACCTGCCCACCGACCGCCCGCGCCCCGCCGTCCGCGACGGCGCCGGCGCCTCCGTCGGCTTCGACGTGCCCGCCCCGGTGGCCGCCCGGCTGCGCGAGCTGGCCGCCCGGCACGACAGCACCCCGTTCATGCTGTTCCTCGCCGCCTACCAGGCCCTCCTGGCCCGCTACACCGGCCGCACGGACATCGCGGTCGGCACCGTCGTCTCCGGCCGCGGCCGGCCCGAGCTGCAGCGGCTCGTCGGCTACGGCATCAACAGCCTCGTGATGCGCGGGGACCTGTCCGGCGACCCCACCTTCGGCGAGCTGCTGGACCGCACCCGCGGCACGGTCCTGGACGCCTACGACCACCAGGACGTCGCCTTCGCCCAGGTCGTCGACGCCCTCGCCCCCGAGCGTGACCTCTCCCGCACCCCGCTGTTCCAGACCGCCTTCACCCTGCACGGCGACCGCAGCTCCGCGTTCACCTTCCCCGGCGTCGACGCCTCGCCCTTCGAGGGCTCCGGCGGCGTCGCCAAGTTCGACCTGGACCTGCAGATCCGCGAGGGCGCCGACGGCTCCCTCGGCGGACGGCTCGAGTACGCCACCTCGCTCTTCGACCACGCGACCGTCGAGCGCTTCAGCGGCCACCTGCTGCGCCTGCTCGGCGGAATCGCCGCCGACCCCGGCGCCCGGCTGTCCTCGTACGGGATCGTCGGCGACGACGAGCTGGCCGTCCTCCTCGGCGAGGACGCGTCACAGGCGGCGGAGCCGGTGACGCGTCGGGTGCACGAGGTGTTCGAGGAGCAGGTGGCGCGGACTCCGGAGGGGGTCGCGGTCTGCTTCGAGGGTACGGAGCTGTCGTACGCGGAGGTGAACGCGCGGGCGAACCGGATCGCGCACGCGCTGATCGCGAAGGGTGTGGGTGCGGAGACGCTGGTGGGTCTGAGTCTGGAGCGGGGGATCGAGCTGATCCCGGCGCTGCTGGGCGTCCTGAAGTCGGGTGCGGCGTATCTGCCGCTTGACCCGGCGAACCCGGCGGACCGGATCGCGTACATCGTCGGTGACGCGAAGGCCCCGGTCGTGGTGACGACGGCGGAGCACGCGCACCTCTTCGACGTGGACCTGCTGCTCCTGGACTCGGACGCGGGGGCGCTCGCGGCGCTCCCGGACACGGACCCGGGTGTCGCGGGCAGTCCGGAGAACCTGATCTACACGATCTACACGTCGGGTTCGACGGGCCGCCCGAAGGGTGTCGCGCTGACCCACTCCAACGTGGTCCGCCTCCTGGAGCGCGGCCACGAGCACTACGCGTTCAGCGACACCGACGTGTGGCCGCTGTTCCACTCGTACGCGTTCGACGTGTCGGTGTGGGAGATGTGGGGTGCGCTGCTGCACGGCGGCCGGCTCGTCGTCGTCCCCCACGCGGTGACCCGCAGCCCCGAGGAGTTCCTCGACCTGCTCGTCCGCGAGCGCGTCACGGTCCTCAACCAGACGCCCACCGCCTTCCGCTCCCTGGCCGGGACGGAGGCCGAGCTGTCCCTGCGGGCCGTCGTCTTCGCCGGGGAGAAGCTGGAGGTCTCCGAACTGCGGCCGTGGGCGGAGCGGTTCGGGCTCGACCGGGTGGCCCTGGTCAACATGTACGGGATCACTGAGACCACCGTCCACACCACCTACCACCGGCTCACCGAGCGCGACCTGGAGCCCGGAGCGGGCAACCCGGTCGGCCACCCGCTGGCCGACCTCCGGGTCCACCTGATCGACGCCGAGGGCCGGCTGGTCCCGATCGGTGTCCCCGGTGAGATCCACGTGGGCGGTCCGGGTGTGGCGCGCGGTTATCTGAACCGGCCGGAGCTGACGGCGGAGCGGTTCGTACCCGACCCGTACGGTCCCGCCGGCTCGCGCCTGTACCGAAGCGGTGACCTGGCGCGCCGACTGCCGGACGGCAGCCTGGAGTTCCTCGGGCGCATCGACGACCAGGTGAAGATCCGAGGCTTCCGCATCGAGCTCGGCGAGATCGAGACCGCGCTCGCCGCACACCCCGGCATCCGGGACGCGGTCGTCCTGGTCCGCGAGGACACCCCCGGCGACAAGCGCCTCGTCGCCTGGACGACCCCGGCCTCCGAGGAGGTCCCGCCCCCCGGCGAGCTGCGCTCCCACCTCACGGCCCGGCTGCCCGAGTACATGGTGCCGTCCGCGTTCGTCGCCCTCGACGCGCTGCCGCTGACCACCAACGGCAAGCTCGACAAGCGCGCCCTGCCCGCCCCCGGCCAGGACGCCCAGGGCACCTCCGGATACGTCGCCCCGCGCACCGTCGCGGAGGAGCGCATAGCCGAGGTGTGGGCCGACGTCCTCGGTCTGGACCGGGTCGGCGTCGACGACGGCTTCTTCGAACTCGGCGGGCACTCCATCCGGGCCGTCACCCTCGTCGGCCGGCTCCGCGCGATCGGCTACGACCTCGCCGTCCGCGACGTCTTCGAGTACCGCACGGTCGCCCGTGTCGCCGAACTGGTCACCGGGCGCCCCGCGCCCACCGACGCCGACCGCACCGTCGAGCCGTTCTCCCTGGTGCCGGCCGCCGACGCGGACCGCCTCCCCGCAGGGCTCGCCGACGCCTACCCGCTCTCGCAGGTCCAGCTCGGCATGGTCGTCGAGATGCTGACCGACGACGGCAAGCACCCGTACCACAACGTCACCTCCTTCCGGATCCGCGACGAGCGGCCCTTCTCGCCCGACGCGCTGCGTGAGGCCGCCGCGGCCGTCGTCGCCCGCCACGAGGCGCTGCGCACCTCCGTCGACCTCACCGGCTACTCCGTGCCCCTGCAACTGGTGCACGCCACCGCCGAGATGCCCGTCGGCTTCCGCGACCTGTCCCGCCTCTCCGAGGAGGAGCTGCTCGCCTCTCTGCGCGATTTCACGGTCAAGGAGCGGTCCGAGCTGTTCGACCTGGCGTCGCCGCCGCTGCTGCGGCTGTACGCGCACATCGCGGGCGACGGCAGCTGGTGGCTCACCAACACCGAGTGCCACGCCATCCTCGACGGCTGGAGCCACCACTCCCTGCTGATGGAGGTCCTGGAGGAGTACGGGAACCTCCGCGACGGCCGGGAGCCCGCCCAGGACGCCGCGGCCCGCCCGGCGGTCCGCTTCGCCGACTTCGTCGCCGCCGAACTGGACGTGCTCGCCTCCGCGGAGACCCGCGCCTACTGGCAGTCCGTGGTCGACGGCCACGCCCGTCTCACCGTCCCCGCCCCGTGGACCGGAGACCCGGCCGACACCGGCGCCCCGTACCGGGTGCCCGTGCCCTTCCACGACCTGGAGGACCGGCTGCGCGCCCTGGCCACCGCGGCGGGTGCCTCGCTCAAGAGCGTCCTGCACGCGGCCCACCTGAAGACGCTCAGCATGCTCACCGAGGAGGACCGCTTCTTCAGCGGCCTGGTGTGCAACGCCCGCCCCGAGGTGCTGGGCGCCGACCGCGTCTACGGGATGCACCTGAACACGCTGCCGTTCGCCCACGACCGGTCCGCCGCGACCTGGCGCGAGCTGGTCGCCGCGGTGTTCGCCCGCGAGATCGAGCTGTGGCCGCACCGCACGTTCCCGATGCCGGTCATCCAGCGTGAACTCGCCGGCGGCGAGCGCCTGATCGACATGCGGTTCAGCTACCACGACTTCGACCAGGTCGACCGCGACCAGGTCGACTACCTGGCCAGCATCGACGACAGCCCCACCGAGTTCCCGCTCGGCGTCTCGGCCCGCGTCGGCCACCTCGTCCTCACCGCGTCCCCGAAGGCCCTCAGCCGCTCCGGCACGGACCGCCTCGCGGCCATGCTCCGCGGCGTACTGGAGGCGATGGCGGCGGGCCCGGACGGCGACGCGCAGGCGTCGTTCCTCCCGGAGGGGGAGCGGGAGCGGCAGCTCGTCGAGTGGAACGACACCGCGTTCGCGGCGGAGTCGGCGAGTGTGCTCCAGCGGTTCGAGGAGCAGGCGTCCCGCACGCCGGGAGCCGTGGCCGTGGCCGACGGGGAGAACTCTCTCTCCTACGGTGAGCTGGACGCGCGCGCCAATCAGCTGGCGCACCACCTGCGGGACGCGGGTGTGGGCGCCGAGTCGCGGGTGCTGGTCCGCCTCGACCGCGGTCCCGACCTGCTGACGGCGCTGCTGGCGGTGTGGAAGGCGGGCGGTGCCTATGTGCCGGTCGATCCGTCCTACCCGGCCGACCGTGTCACCGCGATGCGCGAGGCCTCCGGCGCCCGTGCCGTCCTCACCGAGATCCCGGCGAAGGCGCTGATCAGCCTCCCCGTGACCGCGCCGGCGAGGACCGACCACCTGGACCGGCTGGCGTACGTCATCTTCACCTCCGGTTCCACCGGCCGCCCGAAGGGCGTGGAGGTCACCCACCGGGGCCTGGCCAACCACGTCGCCTGGGCGGCGCGGGAGCTGGCGTCGCAGGGTGACGGCGGCGCCCCGCTGTTCTCGTCGGTCGCCTTCGACCTGGTCGTCCCCAACCTGTGGGCGCCCCTGGTCACCGGCCAGACCGTGCACACCGTCGGCCAGGACGTCGACATGGCCGACCTGGGCGCGCGCCTCGCCGCCTCGGCCCCCTACAGCTTCGTCAAGCTCACCCCGGGCCACCTGGACGTGCTCGCCCAGCAGCTCACCCCGGCACAGGCCGCCGCTCTGGCCCCCGTACTGGTGGTGGCGGGCGAGGCGTTCACGCGGGCGACGCTGGAGCGCTGGCGTGAACTCGCCCCGGACACCCGGCTGATCAACGAGTACGGGCCGACCGAGGCGTCCGTCGGCACGACGATCCACCCGGTGCCGGCCGACGCCGACGCGGACGTGCTGCCCATCGGGCGTCCGCTGCCGAACATGACCACCTACGTCCTGGACGCGGCCCTGCAGCCGGTCCCCGTCGGCGTCACCGGTGAGCTGTACGTCGGCGGCACGGGCATCGCCCGGGGCTACGCGGGCCGCCCCGACCTGACCGCCGAGCGCTTCGTGCCCGACCCGTACGGGAGCGTGCCCGGCAAGCGGCTCTACCGCACCGGTGACCTCGTACGCCAACTGGCCGACGGGACCGTCGAGTTCCTGGGCCGCGTCGACGACCAGGTCAAGATCCGCGGCTTCCGCGTCGAACTCGGCGAGGTCCAGGCCGTCCTCGCCGCCCACGCGGACGTCCGCGACGCCTTCGTGACGACCGTCGACGGCGAACTGGCCGCCTACGTCACCCCTCAGGCGGTCACCGCGGAGGCGCTGCGCGCCCACCTCGCCACCGCGCTGCCCGACTACATGATCCCGGCCACCCTCACCGCCCTCGACGCGCTGCCGCTGAACGCCAATGGCAAGGTCGACCGCAAGGCCCTGCCCGCCCCCGAGTCGGCCGCCGCCGTCCCCGACGGGTTCGTGGCCCCGCGCACGGACTCCGAGGAGCGCGTCGCGTCCGTGTGGCGCCGTGTCCTGGAGCGGGACGCCGTCGGCGTCGACGACGACTTCTTCGAGATCGGCGGGCACTCGATCCGCGCCGTCGCCCTCGTCGGCGCCCTGCGCGCCGAGGGCTTCGACATCGGGGTGCGGGACGTCTTCGAGTACCGCACCGTGGCCCGGCTGTCCGAGCTGCTCACCGGCCGCCCGGCGCCCGAGACCGCCGACACCGGCGTCGCACCGTTCACCCTGGTGCCCGGCGCCGACCGCGCCCACCTGCCGGCCGGGCTCGACGACGCCTACCCGCTGTCGCTGGTGCAGACCGGCATGGCCGTGGAGATGCTCGCGGAGGAGGGCGGCGACAAGTACCACAACGTCAGCGTCTTCCCGATCCGTGACGGCATGGCGTTCGACGCCGAAGCGCTGCGCGCCGCCGCCCGCACCGTCACCGCCCGCCACGACATCCTGCGCACCTCCGTCGAGCTGACCGCCCACTCCGTGCCCATGCAGTACGTGCACACGCACGCCGAGGTCCCGGTGACCGTGGAGGACCTGCGGGCGCTGCAGGACGCCGGCGCCCGCGCCGAGGCGGTCGCCGCCCGCCGCGCGGCGGAGCGCACCCGGCACTTCGGCCTGTCGGCCGCGCCGCTGCTGCGGATCGCCGCGCTCGTCGAGGACGACACGTCCTGGCAGCTCGTCCTGACCCAGCCGCACCTGGTCACCGAGGGATGGAGCCACCACTCCCTGCTGATGGAACTGCTCGACTGCTACCGGCAGTTCCGCGACGAGGGCGCCGCGGGCCCGTACGCGGCACCGTCCGTCCGGTACGCCGACTTCATCGCCGGTGAACTGGACTCCCTCGCCTCCGAGGAGGACCGCGACTTCTGGCAGCGGACCGTCGACACGTACGCCCCGTTCACGCTGCCCGCCTCCTGGGCCGACGACCCGGCCACCCCGCGGACCGTCTCCCGGGCCCGGGTCGACCTCAGCACGGTCGAACGCCCGCTGCGGGCGCTGGCGGCCGCCGCCCGCGTCTCGTACAAGAGCGTGCTGCACGCGGCCCACCTGAAGGTGATGAGCCAGCTCACCGACGAGGAGCGGTTCTTCACCGGCATCGTCGCCCACGGCCGGCCCGAGGCGCTGGGCGCCGAGCGGGTCTACGGCATGCACCTCAACACGCTGCCGCACCCCACCGACCGGGAGGCCCGCACCTGGCGCGAGCTGGTCCGGCGGACCTTCGACCGGGAGGCCGCGACCTGGCCGCACCGGCGCTACCCGCTGCCCGCCGTGCAGCGGCTCGCCGGCGGCGAGCGGCTCATCGACGTCGTCTTCAACTACCTGGACTTCCACCAGGTCGACACCGAGCGCGTCGACTTCAAGGAGGCCGCGCACGACGCGGCCACCGAGTTCGGCCTGCACGTCTCGGTGCTCGGCGGCTATCTGGGCCTCAGCAGCAACACGCACGTGCTGAGCCAGGCCCACGCCGAGCGTCTCGCCGGGCTCTACCGGGCCGTCCTGGAGGCGATGGCCGCGAACCCGGACGGCGACGCGCGGGCCACGTACCTGCCCGCCGCCGAGGCGGAGCTGCTGCCGTCCGCCGCCCCCGGCGAGCCCGCCGCGCACGGCACCGTGCCCGCGCTGTTCGCCGCGCAGGCCGCCCGCACCCCGGACGCCGTCGCCCTCGCCCACGAGGACACCGCGGTGACGTACGCGGAGCTGGACGCCCGCGCCAACCGCCTCGCCCACCACCTGGCCGGGCTCGGGGTCGGCCCCGAGACGGTCGTCGCCGTCTCCCTGGACCGCGGACCCGCCCTGATCACCGGCATCCTCGGCATCCTCAAGGCGGGCGGCGCCTACCTGCCGCTCGACCCCGCCTACCCCGCCGACCGGCTCACCTACATGCTCGGCGACTCCGGCACCCGGCTGCTGCTCACCGAGAAGGCCGTCGCCGGGACACTGCCCGCGCACACGGCGCGGACGGTCGTCGTCGACGACGAGGAGACGGCGGCGGCGATCGCCGGACTGCCGGCCACGGCGCCCGCCGTGGACCTGCGGCCCGAGTCCGCCGCGTACGTCATCTACACCTCGGGCTCCACCGGGCGGCCGAAGGGTGTCGTGGTCACCCACGCCGGCACCGGCAACCTGGGCGCGGGCATGGCCGCCCGGATGGGCGCCGGTCCCGGCAGCCGCATCCTGCAGTTCGCCTCGATCAGCTTCGACGCGGCCTTCGCCGACCTGGCCCAGGCCCTGTTCACCGGCGCCACGCTGGTCCTCGCGTCCGCCGAACGGCTGATGCCGGGGGCCGAGCTGACGGCACTCACCCACGAGCAGCGGATCACCCACCTCACCCTGCCGCCGGCCGCGCTGTCCGTGCTGCCCGTCGACGGCGGACTGCCGGCCGGGGCGACGCTGCTGGTCGCGGGCGAGGCCTGCCCGCCCGACACGGTCGCCGCCTGGTCCGCGGGCCGCGTGATGATCAACGCCTACGGGCCCACCGAGACGACCGTCTGCGCCACCACCAGCGCCCCCCTCTCGGGCGCCGCCGTGCCGCCGATCGGCCGGCCGATGCCCGCCTTCACCACCCACGTGCTCGACGCCCGCGGACACCGGGTGCCCGCCGGGGTCACCGGCGAGCTGTACGTCGGCGGCATCGGCGTCGCCCGCGGCTACCTCGGCCGCCCCGGCCTGACCGCCGAACGGTTCGTCCCCGACCCGTACGCCGCCGAGCCGGGCGCCCGCCTCTACCGCACCGGCGACCTGGTGCGTCAACTGCCCGACGGGCAGCTCCAGTTCGTCGGCCGCGTCGACACCCAGGTCAAGCTCCGCGGGTTCCGGATCGAACTCGGCGAGATCGAGACCGCCCTCACCGCCCACCCGGGCGTACGGGCCGCCGTCGCCGACGTCCGCGAGGACGTACCCGGCGCACGCGCCCTCGCCGCCTACTACGTGCCCGAGCCGGGCGCCCGCCCCGAGCCGGCCGAGCTGCGCGAGCTGCTCGCCGCCTCGCTGCCCGAGTACATGGTCCCCGCCTCCTTCACCGCCCTCGACGCGATCCCGCTCAGCCCCACCGGCAAGACCGACCGGCGCGCCCTGCCCGCCCCCGACCGCTCCGCCCACGCGGCGGCCGAGACGTACACGGCACCGCGCACCACCGTCGAGGAGCGCGTCGCGTCCGTGTGGAGCGAGGTCCTGGGCCTCGGCCGGGTCGGTGTCCACGACGGGTTCTTCGACCTGGGCGGCGACTCGATCCGCGCCGTCACCCTGGTCGGCGCGCTGCGCGCCGCCGGGTTCGACACCGGCATACGCGAGATCTTCGAGGCCCGTACGGTCGCCGCGCTCGCCGAACTCCTCACCGGACGCCCGGCCCCGGCCGAGCGGACCTGGACCGCGCCGTTCGCGCTGGTCACCGACGCGGACCGCGCGCTGCTGCCCGGCGGTCTCGACGACGCCTACCCGCTGTCCCAGGTGCAGACCGGCATGGTCGTCGAGATGCTCGCCGACGGTGCCCGCACCAAGTACCACAACGTGAGCGTCAACCGGATCCGCGACGGCGTGCCGTTCTCGGCCGAGGCGCTCCGGGAGGCCGCCCGTACCGTCGTCGCCCGGCACGAGGTGCTGCGCACGTCGTTCGAACTGACCGGCTACTCCGTGCCGATGCAGCTGGTGCACGCCACGGCGGACGTGCCGGTCCGCGTCACCGACCTGCGCGACGCCGACGCGGGCGAGCAGGAGCGGATTCTCGGGGACTTCGTCACCGCCGAGCACGCCGACCACTTCGACCTCGCGTCCGCCCCGCTGCTGCGGGTCGCCGCGTTCGTCGAGAGCGGCACGTCCTGGCGGCTGGCCCTCACCGAGTCCCACGCCATCACCGAGGGCTGGAGCTACCACGCGCTGATGATGGAACTGCTCGACGTGTACGCCGCCCTGCGCGACGGACACGAGCCCGCCCTGCCCGCCCTGCCCGAGGTCCGCTTCGCCGACGCGATCGCCGCCGAACTGGCCACCCTCGGCAGCGAGGAGAGCCGCGCCCACTGGCAGGACACCCTCGACGCGTACCCCGCCTTCGAGCTGCCCGCCGACTGGGGCGACACCTCCGCCCCGGCCGAGACCTACCGGGTCAGCGTCGCCCTCGCCGACCTGGAGCCGGGACTGCGCAGCCTGGCGAGCGCCACCCGCACCTCCCTGAAGGCGGTGCTGCACGCCGCCCACCTGAAGGTGCTCGGCCAGCTCACCTCCGAGGAGTGCTTCCACGCCGGACTGGTCGGCGACACCCGGCCCGAGGCGGCCGGCGCCGACCGGGTGCTCGGCATGTACGTCAACACCGTGCCGTTCGCCCACGACCGGTCCGCCGCCACCTGGGGCGACCTGGTGCGGCAGGTCTTCGACCACGAGGTCGCGCTGTGGCCGCACCGCCGGTTCCCGCTGCCCGCGCTCCAGCGGCAGGCGGGCGGGCAGCGGCTCGTCGACGTCGTCTTCAACTACCAGGACTTCCACCAGGTCGACACCGACCTCGTGGACGTCGCGGCGGGCACCGGCGCCGGCGGCATCGAGTTCGCTCTCGCCGTCACCACCCTCGCCGGACAGCTCCACCTCAAGTCCGACACGCACCGCATCAGCCGCGCCCACGCCGGCCGGCTCGCCGCGATGTACCGGGCGGTCCTCACCGCCATGGCGGGCGGAGCGGACGGCGACGCCCGCGAGGTGTACCTGCCGGACGGCGAGCGCGCCCTCCAGCTCGCCGACTGGACCCGCGCCGCCGCACCCGGCGGCGCGGACGCCGCCCCGGACCGGTGCGTGCACGAGGTCTTCGAGGAGCGGGCCGCCCGCACCCCGGACGCCGTCGCCGTCACCTCCGGTACCACCCGGCTCACCTACGCCGAGCTCAACACCCGCGCCAACCGCGTCGCCCACCTGCTGCGCGCCAAGGGCGTCGGGCCCGAGACCCTGGTCGGCGTCGCCCTGGAACGCGGCACCGACCTGGTCGCCACCCTCCTCGGCGTCCTGAAGGCGGGCGGCGCCTATCTGCCGCTCGACCCCGCCTACCCGGCCGACCGCCTCGCCTACATCGCCGAGGACGCCGCCGCCCCGGTCGTCGTCACCACCTCCGGCCACGCCGACGCCTTCACCGCCGACCTGGTCCTGCTCGACCGGGACGCCGACCTGCTCGACGCCCAGCCCGGCACCGACCCCGAGTCCGGCGCGGCCCCCGGCAACCTGGTGTACGTCATCTACACCTCGGGCTCCACCGGCCGCCCCAAGGGCGTGGCCCTCACCCACGCCAACGTGCTGCGCCTCTTCACCGTCACCGAGGACCGGTTCCACTTCGGCCCCGACGACGTGTGGACGCTCTTCCACAGCTACGCCTTCGACTTCTCGGTGTGGGAACTGTGGGGCGCCCTGCTGCACGGCGGCCGCCTCGTCGTCGTCGACCAGCAGGTCACGCGCTCGCCCGACGACTTCCTCGGCCTGCTGGCCGCGGAGGGCGTCACGGTCCTCAACCAGACGCCGTCCGCGTTCCGCGCGCTGACCGCCGCCGCCCGCGACGACGACCCGCGCGTCGCGGAACTCGCCCTGCGCACCGTCGTCTTCGGCGGCGAGAAGCTCGAGGTCGGCGAACTCGCCCCGTGGGCCGCACGCGTCGGGCTCGACACCACCGACCTGGTGAACATGTACGGGATCACCGAGACCACCGTCCACGTCACCCACCACCTGCTCACCGGCGCCGACCTCGCCGCGCCGCTGCGCAGCCCCGTCGGCGCCCCCCTCGACGACCTGCGGGTCTGCCTGCTCGACCGGGACGGCAGGATCGTGCCGCTGGGCGTCCCCGGCGAGATCCACGTGGGCGGCGCGGGCGTGGCCCGCGGCTACCTCGGCCGGCCCGGACTGACCGCCGAGCGCTTCGTGCCCGACCCGTACGGCCCGCCCGGCGCCCGCCTCTACCGGGCCGGAGACCTCGCCCGCAGGATGCGCGACGGCAGCCTGGAGTTCCTCGGCCGGATCGACGACCAGGTCAAGATCCGCGGCTTCCGCATCGAACTCGGCGAGATCTCCCACGCCCTCGGCGGCCACCCCGAGGTGCGGGACGCGGTCGTCGTCGTCCGCGAGGACACCCCCGGCGACAAGCGCCTCGTCGCCTACTTCGTCCCCGCGGGCGACCAGCCGCCCGCCCTCGCCGGCCTGCGCGCCCACCTCGCCGAGGTGCTGCCGGACTACATGGTCCCGGCCGCGTTCGTACCGATCGGCAGCGTGCCGCTGAATGCCAACGGCAAGCTCAACCGCCGTGTCCTGCCCGCCCCCGCCGACGCCGCGCTGGCCGCCGACGACACCTACGCGGCGCCCAGCGGCCCCGTCGAGGAGCGCGTCGCCGCGATCTGGTGCGAGGTCCTCGGCGCTCCGCGGGCGGGCCGGCACGACAGCTTCTTCGACCTCGGCGGCGACTCCATCCGCGCCGTCGCCCTCGTCGGCGCGATGCGCGCGGCCGGCTTCGACGTCGCCGTCCGCGAGGTCTTCGAACTACGCACCGTCGCCGGGCTCGCCGAGCTCCTGGAAGGCCGGGAAGGACCCATGGACACAAGGACAAGCGTGCGCCCCTACGAGCTGATCACCGAGGCGGACCGCGCGAAGCTGCCCGAGGGCACCACCGACGCCTACCCGCTCTCCCAGATCCAGGCCGGCATGGTCGTGGAGCTGATGGCCGACACGGGCCGCAGCAACTACCACAACGTGACCTCGTTCCGGATCACCGACGACGCGCCCTTCTCGCCCACCGCGTTCGAACGCGCCGTCCGCACCGTCGTCGCCCGCCACGACGTGCTGCGCACCTCCGTCGCCGCCTCCGGCTACTCGGTACCGCTGCAGATCGTCCACGCGCACGCCGACACCCCCGTCACCGTCGCCGACCTCAGCGGCACCGACGCGGCGGGCCTGGAGGCCGCGCTGCGGGCGTACGTCGCCGAGGAGCGCGCCGCCCTGTTCGACCTGTCGGCGGCACCGCTGCTGCGCACCGCCGCGCACATCGAGGGCGACCGCGCCTGGTGGCTCTCGCTCACCGAGTCGCACGTCATCCTGGAGGGCTGGAGCCACGCCACCCTCGTCATGGAACTCCTCGCCGCCTACCGGGAGATCCGCGACACCGGCGAGGCCGCGCCCTACGACCGGCCGCCCGTGCGGTACGCCGACTTCGTCGCCGGCGAGGTGGAGGCCCTGGCGACCGCCGAGGACCGCGCCTACTGGCAGGGCGTCGTCGACGAGCACGCCCGGTTCGCACTGCCCGCCGGGTTCGCCGAACCGGGCAGGGCACGCGAGTCCAACCGCGTGATCGTCGCCCTCGACGACCTCGCGCCGCGGCTGCGGGCCCTCGCCTCCGAGACCGGCACCTCCCTCAAGAGCGTCCTGCACGCCGCGCACCTGAAGGTGATGAGCCAGCTCACCGGCGAGCAGGCCTTCTTCACCGGCCTGGTCACCCACGCCCGCCCCGAGGCGGCGGGCGCCGAGCGGGTGCTCGGCATGCACCTCAACACGCTGCCGTTCGCCCACGACCGTTCCGCCCGCACCTGGCGCGAGCTGGTGGGCCAGGTGTTCGCCCGCGAGCTGGAGGTCTGGACGCACCGGCGCTTCCCGCTTCCGGAGATCCAGCGCGCGGCCCGCGGCGGCCGCCTGATCGACGTGCTGTTCAACTTCGTCGACTTCCACCAGGTCGACGACGACCTGGTCGACTCCGGCGTCCGCATCAGCGAGACCCCGACCGAGTTCGCCCTGTCGGTGCACGCCACCGGCGCGAACATCGTCCTCAGCACCAACACCCACGTCCTGAGCGTCGCCCACGCCGAGCGGCTGGCCGGGATGTACCGGGCGGTCCTCGACGCCATGGCCGAGGACGCGGACGGCGACGCCCGCGCCACCCGGCTCCCGGCCGGCGAACGCGAACGCCTCCTCGGTGAGGTGGTGGCGGAGGCGGCGGAGCCGGTGACGCGGCGGGTGCACGAGGTGTTCGAGGAGCAGGTGGCGCGGACTCCGGAGGGGGTCGCGGTCTGCTTCGAGGGTACGGAGCTGTCGTACGCGGAGGTGAACGCGCGGGCGAACCGGATCGCGCACGCGCTGATCGGGAAGGGTGTGGGTGCGGAGACGCTGGTGGGCCTGAGTCTGGAGCGGGGGATCGAGCTGATCCCGGCGCTGCTGGGCGTCCTGAAGTCGGGTGCGGCGTATCTGCCGCTTGACCCGGCGAACCCGGCGGACCGGATCGCGTACATCGTCGGTGACGCGAAGGCCCCGGTCGTGGTGACGACGGCGGAGCACGCGCACCTCTTCGACGTGGACCTGCTGCTCCTGGACTCGGACGCGGGGGCGCTCGCGGCGCTCCCGGACACGGACCCGGGTGTCGCGGGCAGTCCGGAGAACCTGATCTACACGATCTACACGTCGGGTTCGACGGGCCGCCCGAAGGGTGTCGCGCTGACCCACTCCAACGTGGTCCGCCTCCTGGAGCGCGGCCACGAGCACTACGCGTTCGACGAGACGGACGTGTGGCCGCTGTTCCACTCGTACGCGTTCGACGTGTCGGTGTGGGAGATGTGGGGTGCGCTGCTGCACGGCGGCCGGCTCGTCGTCGTCCCCTACGCGGTCACCCGCAGCCCCGAGGAGTTCCTCGACCTGCTCGTCGAGCAGGAGGTGACCGTCCTCAACCAGACGCCGACCGCCTTCCGCTCCCTGGTCGCGGCCGCCGCCGACGGCGACCGGCGGATCAAGCAGCTGTCCCTGCGGGCCGTCGTCTTCGCCGGGGAGAAGCTGGAGATCTCCGAACTCCGCCCGTGGACCGACAAGCTGGGCCTGGCCCGGACCGCACTGGTCAACATGTACGGGATCACCGAGACCACCGTGCACACCACCTACCACCGGCTCACCAAGAAGGACCTCGACCCCCGGGCCGGCAACGCCATCGGCCGCCCCCTCGCCGACCTCCAGGTCCACCTCCTCGACGCGGACGGGGACCTCACACCCCTCGGTGTCCCCGGTGAGATCCACGTGGGCGGTCCGGGTGTGGCGCGCGGTTATCTGAACCGGCCGGAGCTGACGGCGGAGCGGTTCGTGCCGAACCCGTACGGTCCCGCGGGCTCGCGCCTGTACCGAAGCGGTGACCTGGCGCGCAGGCTGCCGGACGGCAGCCTGGAGTTCCTCGGGCGCATCGACGACCAGGTGAAGATACGCGGCTTCCGTATCGAGCTCGGCGAGATCGAGACCGCGCTCGCCGCGCACCCCGGCATCCGGGACGCGGTCGTCCTGGTCCGCGAGGACACCCCCGGCGACAAGCGCCTCGTCGCCTATCTGACGGCCACCGGCGACCAGCCGCCCGCGCTCGGCGAACTCCGCGCCCACCTCGGCGGCTCGCTGCCCGAGTACATGGTGCCGGCCGCGTTCGTCGCCCTCGACGCGCTGCCCCTGACCACCAACGGCAAGCTGGACAAGCGCGCCCTGCCCGCCCCCGGCCAGGGCACCGCCCTCACCGGCGAGCAGACCTACGTCGCCCCGCGCACCGACACCGAACAGCACATCGCCGACGCCGTCGCCGACGTCCTGGGCGTCGAGCGGGTCGGCGTCGAGGACAGCTTCTTCGACCTCGGCGGCGACTCGATCCGGGCGCTGTCCCTGGTGGGCGCCCTGCGCGAGGCCGGTTTCGACCTGGCGGTGCGCGACATCCTGGAGAGCCTGACGGTCGCCGCGCTCGCCGAACTGGCGACCGGGCGCCCCGCCCCGGCGCAGAGCGCGGGCAGCGTGGCACCGTTCACACTGCTCACCGACGCGGACAGGGAGCGGCTGCCCGACGGCCTCGCCGACGCCTACCCGCTCTCCCAGGCCCAGCTCGGCATGGTCGTCGAGATGCAGCGCGGCGACGGCAGGAACACGTACCACAACGTCTTCTCCATGCGGATCCGCGACGAGGTCGCCTTCGACGCGGACGCGCTGCGCCGCGCCGTGGCCGAGATCGTCGGCCGGCACGAGGTGCTGCGCACCTCCGTCGACCTCTCCACGTACTCGGTGCCCATGCAGCTCGTCCACGCGGACGCCGAGATCCCCGTCGCGACCCGTGACCTGAGCGGCCTGGACCGCGACGGCATCGACCGGGCGGTACGGGAGTTCACGGCCGAGGAGCGCGCGAACGTCTTCGACCTGGAGCGGGCGCCGCTGATGCGGATCGCCGCCCATGTGGAGGAGACGGGCGCCTGGTGGCTCGCCATCACGGAGTGCCACGTCGTCATGGAGGGCTGGTCGACCTTCACCCTGGTCATGGAGGTCATCGACGCCTACCGGCAGATCCGGGACACCGGTGCCCCGGAGCCGTACGAGGCGCCCGCCGTGCGGTACGCGGACTTCGTCGCCGCCGAACTCGACTCGCTGGCCTCCGCCGAGGACCGCGGGTACTGGCGTGACGTCGTCACCGAGTACCCCCGGCTGGAGCTGCCGGCCGCCTGGGCCGACGCGCCCGGTTCCGAGCGCCGCCAGTCACGCGGCCAGGTGGCCTTCGGGGACCTGGAGCCCGGACTGCGCTCGCTCGCGGCCGACGCCCGCGCCTCCCTCAAGAGCGTCCTGCACGCCGCCCACCTCAAGGTCATGAGCCAGCTGACCCCGGACGAGCGCTTCTTCACGGGGCTGGTGTGCAACGCCCGCCCGGAGGCCCGGGGCGCCGACCGCGTCTACGGGATGCACCTGAACACGCTGCCGTTCGCCCACGACCGGTCCGCCGCGACCTGGCGCGAGCTGACGGAGCAGGTCTTCGCCCGCGAGGCGGAACTCTGGTCGCACCGGGCCTTCCCGATGCCGGAGATCCAGCGCGAACTCGGCGACGGCCGGCGCCTGATCGACATCCCGTTCTCCTACCAGGACTTCCACCAGGTGGACGAGAAACTGATCGACACCAAGGCCACGGTCGGCGAGGGCGCCCTGGAGTTCGGGCTGCGCGTCTCGGTCCTGTCCGGGCACATCAACCTCTCCGCCAACAACCTGGTCCTCGGCCAGGACGCCCTCGACCGGCTCGCCGGGATCTACCGGTCGGTCCTGGAGGCGATGGCCCGCGACCCGAAGGGCGACGCGCAGGCGTCGTTCCTCCCGGAAGGGGAGCGGGAGCGGCAGCTCGTCGAGTGGAACGACACCGGGTACGAGGCGGAGACGGCCAGTGTGCTCCGCCGGTTCGAGGAGCAGGCGTCCCGCACCCCGGGGTCCGTCGCCGTCGCCGGCGAGGGCAGTGCCCTCTCGTACGGTGAGCTGGACGCCCGTGCCAACCGGCTGGCGCACCACCTGCGGGATGCGGGTGTGGGCGCCGAGTCGCGGGTGCTGGTCCGCCTCGACCGCGGTCCCGACCTGCTGACGGCGCTGCTGGCGGTGTGGAAGGCGGGCGGCGCGTACGTGCCGGTGGACCCGTCCTACCCGGCCGACCGTGTCACCGCGATGCGCGAGGCATCAGGCGCCGAGGTCACCCTGGACGGGCTCCCCGGCCCCGCCGCGCTCGCCGCGCTGCCGGACTCGGCCCCGGACCGGACGGACGGTGACGCCCTGGACCGGCTGGCGTACGTCATCTTCACCTCCGGTTCCACCGGGACCCCGAAGGGTGTGGAGGTCACCCACCGCGGGCTGGCCAACCATGTCGCGTGGGCGGCGCGGGAGCTGGCGTCGCAGGGCGAGGGCGGTGCGCCGCTGTTCTCGTCGGTCGCCTTCGACCTGGTCGTCCCCAACCTGTGGGCGCCCCTGGTCACCGGCCAGACCGTGCACACCGTCAGCCAGGACACCGGCCCCGCCGACCTGGGCGAGCGGCTGGCCGCCGACGCCCCGTACAGCTTCGTCAAGCTGACCCCCGGGCATCTGGACATCCTCGCCCAGCAGTTGATGCCCGAGCAGGCGAGCGGACTCGCGCCGGTGCTGGTGGTGGCGGGCGAGGCGTTCACGCGGGCGACGCTGGAGCGCTGGCGTGAACTGGCTCCGGACACCCGCCTGATCAACGAGTACGGGCCGACCGAGGCCTCCGTCGGCACCACGGTCCACCCGGTGCCGGCCGGCACCGACGCGGACGTGCTGCCCATCGGACGCCCGCTGCCGAACATGACGACCTACGTCCTGGACGCGGCGCTGCAGCCGGTCCCGGTCGGCGTCACGGGCGAGCTGTACGTCGGCGGCACCGGGATCGCCCGGGGCTACGCGGGCCGCCCGGACCTGACCGCCGAGCGCTTCGTGCCCGACCCGTACGGGAGCGTGCCCGGCAAGCGGCTCTACCGCACCGGTGACCTCGTACGCCAACTGGCCGACGGGACCGTCGAGTTCCTGGGCCGCGTCGACGACCAGGTCAAGATCCGCGGCTTCCGCGTCGAACTCGGCGAGGTCCAGGCCGTCCTCGCCGCCCACGCGGACGTCCGCGACGCCTTCGTGACGGCGCTGGACGGACCGACCGGCGACAAGGAACTCGCCGCCTACGTCACCCCTGGGACCGTCACCGACGACACGCTGCGCGCCCACCTCGCCACGGCCCTGCCCGACTACATGATCCCGGCCACCCTCACCGCCCTCGACGCGCTGCCGCTGAACGCCAACGGCAAGGTCGACCGCAAGGCCCTGCCGGTACCGGACCGGGGAACGGCCGCCGACGAGCGGGAGTTCAGGGCGCCGGGCACGGAGACGGAGAAGACGCTCGCCGGGATCTGGTCCCAGCTGCTGGGCACCGACGACATCTCCCTGGACGACAACTTCTTCGACCGCGGCGGCCACTCGATGCTGATCATCAAGGTGATGGCGGCGGCCCGCAAGCAGCGCCTGCCCATCTCCCTGCGGATGCTCTACGAGACGGGCACCCTCGCGGAACTCGCCGCCGCCGTCGATGCCCAGGCGGCGAAGACCCGGCCGGCGTCCGCCGCCCGCACCGCCGCCGCGCCCGCCGCCCGTACGGCCGCCGCGCCCGCCGCCCCCGAGCTGCTGCCCGGCATGGCCGAGCACCACGTGCCCGGAGCGGTCGTCGCGCGGATCCAGGACGGCGAGGTCGCCGGGGTCCGGGCGTACGGGGTGCTCACCGCGGGCTCCGCGGAGGCGGTCACCGCGCAGACGCTGTTCCAGGCCGGGTCGATCAGCAAGCTGGTCACCGCGCTCGGTGTACTGAGGCTGGTGGACCGGGGCACCCTCGGCCTCGACGAGGACGTCAACACGTACCTCACGTCCTGGCAGGTGACCGCCCCGGCCGGCGAGCCCGCCCGGGTCACCCTGCGGCAGCTGCTGAGCCACCGCTCGGGGCTGACGGTCGTCGGGAACGCCGGTTACCTGCCGGGCGAGCCGATGCCCACCGTCCTCGACCTGCTCACCGGGCGGCCCCCGCTCGACACGCCGCCCGTCCACGCCGAACGGGCACCCGGCGCCTTCCAGCTGGCGAACACCAACTACTCGGTGATCCAGCAGCTGCTGGAGGACACCACCGGCACCCCGTTCGCGGCGCTGCTGCGCGAGCTGGTCCTGGAACCGCTGCGCATGACGTCCAGCGGCTTCGAGCAGGACTTCCCGCGCACCGCGGGCCGTCCGGCCGCCGAGGGCCACGACAGCCGGGGCGCCCGGATCGAGGGCGGCTGGCGGGTCCGCCCGCAGCTGGCCTCCTCCGGCCTCTGGTCCACGGCCGGGGACCTGGCGAAGGTGGTGGTCGAACTGCGCCGCGCCTACCGGGGCGAGCCGTACGCCGTCCTGTCGCGCCCCCTCGCCGAGCAGATGTGCACCCCGGGCGAGGACGGCTTCTACGGCCTCGGCGCCGTCGTCGACGGGGTCGCCCCCGACCTGGAGGTGGGGCACGGCGGTGAGCCGCAGGGCTACCGCAACATGCTCATCGTCGCCACCGGCACGGGCTCCGGCTTCGTCGCCCTGACCAACGGCGAGTCGGGCCGCGAGGTCCTCAAGCCGGTCGCCGCCGCCCTGCGCGAACAGGACGGCGCCTTCGGCACCGGCAGCCTCGCCTCCACCTGGTCCGCCTAGGCCGGCCCGACCCGACCCGGCCCGTCCCGGTCCGCGGGGAGCCCGACCGGCCCCCCGCGGACCCCACCGGAAGGACATCCTCATGCGACACCTGATATCCCTCGACGACCTCACGGACGACGAGCTCACCGCCCTCGTGACGCGCGGCGCCGCCTTCGCCTCCGGCCAGACCGGCCCCGTACGCCCGCTGGACGGGCAGATCGCCGGCATCTACTTCGCCAAGACGTCCACCAGGACCCGCACCGCCTTCTCCAGCGGCGCCCTGCGGCTCGGCGCGCAGATCATCGCGTACGGGCCCGGCGACCTCCAGCTCAACACCGGCGAGACCAGCGAGGACACCGGGCGCGTCATGTCCCGGATGCTCGACGTGCTGGTGGCGCGCACCGCGGGCGACCCGGCGGAGATGCGGGCCTGGGCGGCCCAGGACCGGATGTCCGTCGTGAACGCGATGAGCGCCGACGAGCACCCCACCCAGGGGCTCACCGACCTGACCACGCTGTACGGGCGGTTCGGCCGCGTCGAGGGGCTGCGCGTCCTGTACGTCGGCGAGGGCAACAACACCGCCGCCGCCCTCGCCCTCGGCCTGAGCCGGTTCCCCGGTGTCGAGTTCGAGCTGCGCACCCCGCCGGGATACGGCCTCACCGAGCCGGTCCGCCGCAGGGCCGAGGCGCACGCCGCCCGGCACGGCGCGGTCCTGCGCGAGCGGCACGACATGGCGGACCTGCCCGAGGACCTCGACGCGATCTACACGACGCGCTGGCAGACCACCGGCACCAGCAAGCCCGACGCCGACTGGCGGCGGGTGTTCGCCCCCTTCCAGGTGACCGCCGGCCTGTGGCTCGCCAGCCCCAAGGCGGTGTTCCTGCACGACCTGCCCGCCCACCGCGGCGACGAGGTCACCGCGGAGGTCCTGGACGGCCCGGCGAGCATCGCCTTCGACCAGGCCGAGAACAAGATGCACAGCGCGATGGCCGTCCTCGAGTGGTGCCGCACGGCCGCCCCCGCCGGCCCGGGAACCCGCCCGTGAGCGTCATGGGCGAGGCACCGCCGACCGACAGCGCCGCCCCCATGCCGCCGCTGCGCAAGAACCGCGACTTCCGGCTGCTGTGGTCGGGGGCCGCCGCCTCCTTCCTCAGCAGCCGGGTCAGCGCCGCCGCGTACCCGCTGGTGGTGCTCTGGACCACCGGGTCGCCGCTCGCCACGTCCGTGGTGTCGTTCGCCGCGCTGCTGCCGCTGCTGCTCATCCAGCTGCCCGCCGGAGCGCTCGTCGACCGCTGGGACCGGCGGCGCCTGATGGTGATCTGCGAGGCGGGCCGCTTCCTGGCGCTGGCCACGGTCGCCGGGGCCGTCCTGTCCGGGACGGTGTCGGTGCCGCACCTGGCGGCCGTCGCGTTCACCGAGTCCTGTCTGAACGTCTTCTACCGGCTCGCCGAACGCGGCGCCGTCCGCAACGTCGTGCCCGTCGAGCAGCTGCCGACCGCGCTGGCCGGCAACGAGGCCCGCGGCCGGGCCGCCGGACTGGTCGGCCAGCCCGGCGGCATCCTGCTGCACTCCCTGGTCCGCTGGGCGCCGTTCCTGTTCGCCGCCGTCGGCTATCTCGTCTCGCTCGGCTCCCTGCTGCTCATCAGGAAGGACTTCCAGGCCGAACGCAAGACCCGGCCCGGACGGCTGCGCACCGAGGTCGCCGAGGGCATGCGGTGGCTGTGGCGGCAGCGGTTCCTGCGCGCGGCCCTCGGCATCGTCGCGGGCAGCAACATCCTCTTCCAGGTGCTGAGCCTCGCCCTGATCCTGATGATCAAGGAGGACGGCCGGTCACCGGCGACCCTGTCCATCGTGGTCGTGTGCAGCGGTGCCGGCGGGATGCTCGGCGCGCTGAGCGGCGGCTGGTGGCTGCGCAGGTTCAGCCAGCGCGCCATCCTCGTCGGCGGCGCCACCGCCTGGGCCGTCCTGATGACGTCGATGGCCCTGGTCCGCGAACCGCTCGGCCTCGGCGCCCTGTTCGCCGGTACGAGCCTGGTCGGCGCCGTGTTCAACGTCGCGGCCGGCGTCTACCAGGTGCGCGTCACCCCGGACGCCATGCAGGGCCGGGTCGCCGCCACCGCGAACCTCCTCGGCTCCGGCACCAACGCGCTCGGCTCCCTCGGCGGCGGTCTCGTCCTGGCCGCCTGGGGCACCACCCGTTCCGTCCTGCTCGTCGGCGGCGTCATGGCCCTGCTGGCCGCGCTCGCGGCGCTCAGCCCCGCGCTGCGCTCGGAGGACACGCCCGCCGACACCGCGTCCCCCGACACCGTGCCCGCCGAGACCGTGCCCGCGGGCACCGCGCCCGCAGGCACCCCGGCGGCCGACGGCGGCCGGCCCGCCACCGACCCCCCCACCGCCCCCGACCGGACCGAAGGAGCCCCCCTTTGAGCGACTCCCTCATGCTCAGCGCCCCGCCGCTGTTCGACACCCTGGAAGAGGAACGCGCCCACCGCAAGGAGAGGCTGGCCGCCGCCCTGCGCATCTTCGGCCGGTTCGGCTTCGAGGAGGGCAACGCCGGCCACGTCACTGCCCGCGACCCGGAACTCGAGGACCACTTCTGGGTCAACCCGTTCGGCCTGTCCTTCAAGCACCTCAGCGTCAGCGACCTGCTCCTCGTGGACAGCGAGGGCCGCGTCGTGGAGGGCAGGTACCACGTCAACCGGGCCGCGTTCGCGATCCACTCGCAGATCCACGAGGCCCGGCCCGATGTCGTCGCCGCCGCGCACACCCACTCCACGTACGGGCGTGCCCTGTCGGCGCTCGGCGAACTGCTCGAACCGCTCACCCAGGACGTGTGCGCCTTCTACCAGGACCACGCCCTGTTCGACGACTACACCGGACCCGTCACCGAGCTCGAGGAGGGCCGCAGGCTCGCCGAGGCGCTCGGCCCGCACAAGGCGCTCATCCTGCGCAACCACGGGCTGCTCACCGTCGGCGACACCGTCGACGCGGCCGCCTGGTGGTTCATCACGATGGAGCGCTCCTGCCAGGTGCAGCTGCTGGCGAAGGCGGCCGGGAAGGTCGTCCACATCAGCCACGAGAACGCCCTGCACACCTACCGCGAGGTCGGCGACGACCTCATCGGCTGGATGAACTTCCAGCCCCTCTACGACCACGCCCGGCGCACCGAGACCGGCCTCTTCGACTGAGCCGGGCCCTCGCGCCGGCCCCGTGACCCACAGCCTCGTACCGCACAGCCTCGTACCCCACAGTCCCGTAACCCCCAGAAGGAGGAGGACCGTTGCCTCCCGCCGTGACCGCACGGGCCGACACCGGCCCCTGGTTCCGCCGCCACCGAAGGAGCGCGGCGCCGCGTCTGCGGCTCGTGTGCTTCCCGCACGCGGGCGGCACCGCCCAGCTCTTCCACACCTGGCCGTCCCGGCTGCCCGACGACGTCGAACTCCTCGCCGTCCGCTACCCCGGCCGCCAGGACCGGCTCGCCGAGCCGTGCGTCGAGTCCATGGACGTCCTCGCCGACGCGATCACCGACGCCCTCACGGACCACCTCGGCCTGCCGCTGGTGTTCTTCGGCCACAGCATGGGCTCGTCCGTGGCCTACGAGGTCGCGGCACGCCTGGAGGCACGGCACGGTGTGAGCCCCGAGCGGCTGCTGGTCTCCGGCCGGGCCGCCCCGCACCGCGCCAAGCACACCGGACTGCACGAGGCCGACGACGAGACGCTGATCGCCGGCATCCGCTCCCTGGGCGACCTGGGCTCCGAGGCGTTCGACATCCCCGAGCTGCGCGAACTGCTGCTGCCGCCGCTGCGCGCCGACTACCGGCTGATCGAGACCTACCGGCCCGCCGCCCCGGCCCCCCTGCGCTCCCCGATCACCGCCTACGTGGGCACCGACGACCACGGCTGCGTACGCGAACACGTGCTGGCCTGGGCGGAACTGACCACGTCCGGCGACTTCACGCTGCGCGCCTTCGAGGGCGACCACTTCTATCTCGTGCCCCGCGAGGACGAGCTGCTGGCCGACGTGGCCCGGCGACTGGACGGCGTCCGCGTCGCTGTAGCGAAAACATAGCTCGGCCATGGACCTCGTAAAGACAATGCACGCACCGAAAGGAAGCAGACGATGACGCATATGAGGACCTGGACGCCGCTCGAGATCGAGGCCGAGGCCACCGGCGGCGCCGACGAGCTGGTGAACCGCCTGAAGGAGATGGGTCCCGGCGGTCTCACCGACCTGCTCACCCAGGAGAAGGGGCTGGTGTTCCGGGGGTTCGACGTCACCCGTGACGAACTCGATCCCGTCCTCGACCTGCTGCTGCCCAACCGGCTCGCCTACGTGCACGGCAACTCGCCGCGCACCAAGGTCGGCAGCAACGTGTACACCTCCACGGAGTACCCGCAGGAGTTCACCATCTCGATGCACAACGAGATGAGCTACGCCCACGCCTGGCCCGCCCGGCTCGCCTTCTACTGCGAGGTCCAGCCCGGCGGTCACGGCGCCACCCCCGTCGTCGACGCCGCCCAGTGGCTGGCGGGCCTCGACCCCGAGGTGCGCGAGGCGTTCGCCGGCGGGGTGCGCTACCTGCAGAACCTGCACGACGGCTACGGCCTCGGCAAGAGCTGGCAGGACACCTTCGAGACCACCGACCGGGCAGCCGTCGAGGCGTTCCTGAAGGGCACCGGCGCGACCTGGGAGTGGAAGGCGGACGGCGGCATCCGGATCAGCTCCGTACGCCCCTCCACCACCCACCACCCGGTCACCGGCACCGAGGTGTGGTTCAACCAGGCCGACCAGTGGCACCCCGCGGGACTCGGCGACGACACCGCGGCGGCCCTCGCCCAGATCCTGCCCGAGGACGAGCTGCCGCAGACCGTGACCTTCGCCGACGGCACCCCCATCCCCGCCGAGTACGTGGAGCAGATCCGCGACCGCGGTCTCGACGCCGCCGTCGACGTCGACTGGCGCCGCGGCGACCTGCTGCTCATCGACAACGTGCTCCTGGCCCACGGCCGGCGCCCCTTCACCGGCGACCGCCGCGTGCTCGTCGCCATGTCCGACTGACCACGACCCACCGGGAACCACCGGGAAAGGGGGGACAGCCGATGAGCCGGCCGACCAACCGGGCGGACCAGCCGGCGGACCGGGCGGTGGGCGCCGAGTACCGGGAGCTTCTCGACACCGGCGCCGTGCACGTCTGGCAGGGCAGCTCGGCCGGGCTGCTCGATCCGGCGGACGCCGCGCTGCTGTCCGACGAGGAGCTCCTCGTCGTACGCCGCAGATCCCAGGAAGCGGGCACCCGTTACGCGGGTGCCCACGCGGCGCTCCGCCGCATTCTCGCCCGCTACCTCGGCACACCGCCGGAGGCGATCCGCTTCGGGCGCCGGCCCTGCCCGCGCTGCGAGCACCCCGAACACGGGCGCCCCCGCGTGAGCGCGCCGGACACCGGCCTCGACTTCAATCTCTCCCGGTCGGGGCCGCACTGGATCGTCGCCGTCACCGCGGGGCGGCAGGTCGGCATCGACCTGGAGGACGCGCGCAGCCTCGACGTCGACGGCTCGGCCGAGCTGATGATGTCCCGCGCCGAACTGCGCCATCTGCGCGGCCAGTCCACGGAGGCGGGCCGGACGGCGGCCTTCTTCCGCTGCTGGACCCGCAAGGAGGCCGTCGTCAAGGCCAGCGGCGTCGGCATCCTCACCGACCTGCGCGCCCTCGACGTACAGCCCGCGCGGGAGGGCCCCGTGTCCGTGCGGCACGAGGAACCGACGGGGCCCACGGACTGGATCGTCCAGGACGTGCCCGCCGCACCCCACCTGTTCGCCGCGCTCGCCCGCGAGGCGGGCAGCACCGGCCCCGTCGTCGTCCGGCACGACGACGCGTCCGGCCGGGCCCCGGCCGTCCCCGAAGGAGCAGTCAGCACATGACCATCACCGAGACGGGCCCGCTGCGGGGCTCGCTTGCCGCCTGCGTGACGGGCTCCGGCCCGGTGCGGGCGCACATCGACGCACACCGGCGGGAACTGCGCGAGCTGCTCACCGAGCACGGCGCCGTCCTGCTGCGCGGCTTCGACTCCGGGGGCGCCGAGGGCCTGGACGGGACCGTGCGGTCCTTCTCCGGCAGCGCCCCGCTGACCTACGCGGAGCGGTCCTCGCCCCGCTCCACGATCACCGGCCAGGTCTACACGTCCACCGACTACCCGGCGGACGAGGAGATCTTCCTGCACAACGAGAACTCCTACCAGGCCGCCTGGCCGCTGACCCTGTACTTCGCCTGCCTCGCCGAGGCGCACACCGAGGGCGCGACACCGCTCGCCGACATCCGCGAGGTGTACCGGTCCCTCGATCCCGCCCTGCGGGAGGAGTTCGAGCGGCGCGGCTGGCGGGTGGTGCGCAACTTCCACGGCGACTTCGGCGTGCCCTGGCAGGAGACGTTCAGCACCTCCGACCGCGACCGGGTGGCCGCGTACTGCCGGGACAAGGGGCTCCAGGTGCACTGGCGGCCCGACGGCGGGCTGCGCACCACGGCGCTGCGGCAGGCGGTGCACACCCACCCGGTGACCGGGGACCGGGTCTGGTTCAACCACGCCACGTTCTTCCACGTCACCTCGCTCGCCCCGGAGGTGGGGGAGGGGCTGCGGGAGATCTTCCCCGACGAGGACCTGCCGACGAACACGTACTACGGCGACGGCGGGGTCATCCCCGACAGCGTCATGGACGAGCTGCGCGCCGCCTACCGGGCCGCGTCCACGCGCTTCGACTGGCGGCTCGGCGACGTCCTGGTGGTCGACAACATGCGGGCCGCGCACGGCCGCGAGCCGTTCACCGGCCCGCGGAGGATCGCGGTCGCGATGGCGGAACCGTCCGACGCGCGCTGAGGCGGGGCGGTCGCCCGCGCACGACGAGGGAGGGGCCCGGCGCTCGAAGCGCCGGGCCCCTCCCTCGTGGTGCGCCGGTCAGGCCGCCGTGGTCAGCCGGACGCTGCCGCCCTCCGTGTTCAGCTTGATCTTCCGGTCGGAGGCGGGGTCCGTGCGCACCCCGACCTTCTCGCTGCCGCCCTTGGCGGACACCTGCACCGCGTACGCCTCGTTGGGCACCCGCACCGTCACGTCGCCCGACTTGGTGTCGACGTCGACGCTGGAGGGGGCGGTGGTGAAGCCGGCCCGCACGCTGCCGCCCTGGGCCGACACCCGCAGGCTCTTCGCGGCCACGTCGTCGGCGCGCACCTTGCCGCCGCCGGCCTTCACGTCGATCGCGCCGGCCAGGCCGGTCACCGTGACGTCGCCGCCGGAGCTGTCGAGGACGGCGGACACGTCCTTGGGGACCTCCACCCGGTAGCTGACCTTGCAGGTGCCGGGGCCGCCCGCCGGGCCGCAGTCGTCGCCGGGCAGCAGGGACAGGGTGCCGCCGCTGGTGCTGTGCTCGGTCTTCGGCTTGTCGCCGGTGTAGCGGATCCTCTCGGTCACCTTCACGCTGTCGCCGCTCGCGGCGACCACCTCGATGCTGCCGCCGGGTGTCGTCACCGACAGCGCGGTGACGTCGCCGTCGACGGTGTAGGAACTGCTGGTGGACTTCTCGTCGTCCTCGCCGCCGCAGGCGGTGAGCGTCGCGCCGGCCGCGAGGAGCGCGGCGCACAGCGCCACGGTCCTGGCCGTGCGGGTGCCGCGGAGGGACGTGGTGGCGGTACGGGTGCGCTGCGTCATCAGAGCCTCTTCTTCTGGTTCTTTCGCGTCCGCTGTGTCTGCTGCGTCCGCTGTGTCGTGGTGCCGCTGTGTCGTGGTGCCGGGAGGTCGGTACGCGTGTTCGGGAGCACGGTCAGCCGAGCACGTGGGTGACGTGGCCGTGCCGCGTCCGGTACGAGACGCGCTCGTACGCCCCCGGGGCCTCGGCCACCCACATCCGGCCGGCGATCCTCGCCGGGACGACCGCACGGGTGTCGGCGGTGCCCGGCCGCGGGCCGGAGAAGACCACGGTCAGCGCGTCCACCGCGGACGGCAGCCGGCCGGCGGCCCGGGTGCGGGCGGGGCGGAGGTCGCTGGGCGTGTACTCGTCGGCCGGCATCTGCGCTCCCGTTGGACTCGGTTCGGCTCCGCTGTCGCGGCGCTCCCTTGCGATGCCTCAACGAAACCGCGAAAGGGGTGCGCGGCACATTGCGGCACAGCCGAGTCCCGGGGGTAGGGCCAGACCTACCCCGAAGGTAGAACTGTCCTGCTGGGCAGGGGGGTTGCCCCTTTCCTACGGTGAGGGCATGGCAAAGACAACGATGTGGCAGGCCCTCGGCGGCCGTACGTTCCTGCTCTCCTCCGCGCCCTGGCGGTCCGTCGCGTATCTGCTGAGCGGCTGCCTCGTCGGTGTCCCGGCGCTCGCCGCCCTCGCGGCGGGACTGGCCGTCGGCGGCGCCCTGTCGGTGGCGCTGATCGGACTGCCGCTGCTCGCCGCGGTGGCCCTCGCCGGCCTGCCGGTGGGGGCTGTGGAGCGGCGCCGGCTGCGGATCGTCGAGCGCGGCGCCGCCGCCAGCCCGCACCTGCCGGTGCCGGACGAGGGCGTACGGAAGTGGGCGCTGGCCCGGTTCCGGGAGCGGGCCACCTGGCGGGAGCTGCTCTACACGCTGCTGTTCGCGACGGTCCTGTGGCCGCTCGACCTGCTGGCCGTGGTCTTCGCGCTGACCCTCCCCGTCGGCCTCCTCGCGACGCCCGTGATGCTGGCGACGACAGGCCACGGCACGTACACCATGGCGCTGAAGGAGTGGATGGTCACGTCGTACCCGCACGCCTTCGCACTGGCGCTCCTCGGTCTGCTCCTGCTGCCGGCCGCCGCGTACACGCTGGGCGCCCTGGCAGGTGTGCGGGCGTGGTGGGCCCGGCAGCTGCTGACCTGACGTGCCGCCGTCCGCGTACGGCCCCGGCCGGGCGGATTCCGGCGGGGCGGGGACGCGGGCGAGCTCGCCGCGCAGCAGGGCGAGGTACGCGGCGGCGAGTCGTGGCCCCGGGTCGATGCCCAGCTCCTCGGCGAGGACCGCGCGGCCCCGCTGGTAGAGCAGGACCGCGTCCGCCTGGCGCCCGCAGCGTGCCAGCGCCGTCATCAACTGGATCCGCAGCCGCTCACGTACCGGGAACTCGCCGACGAGGGCGGTCAGTTCGGCGACCAGCGTCTCCTCCCGGCCCAGCGCCAGATCCGCCTCGATCCGGTTCTCCAGCGCGGCGGCCCACGCCTCCTCCAGCCGCGGGCGTTCCGCGGCGGCCAGCCCCGGTGTCGCGTCCGCCAGCGCGGGCCCGTGCCACAGGCCGAGTGCGGCCCGCAGCAGCGCCGCCGCCTCCCCGTACGCGCCGTCGCCCAGCGCCCTGCGGCCCAGCCCGGACAGCCGCTCGAACTCGTGGACGTCGACCGGGCAGTCCCCGGTCAGCAGCGCGTATCCGGCGGGCATACGGACGATCTCGACGTCCGTGCCGAGCCGCCCGCGCAGCCGGGACACATGGGTGTAGAGCTGGGCGCTCGCGGTGGCCGGCGGATCCTCGCCCCACAGCAGCACGCCGAGCCGGGAGTCGGTGACGACCCGGCCCCGGGCCAGCAGCAGGGCGGCCAGCACCGTCAGCACCTTCGCGCCCGACAGGGCGACCCGCTCACCCCCCGCGCGGGCCTCCACCGGGCCGAGCATCCGGAACTCCATGGCTCTGCCCGGCCCTCCTGTCCTCGGTCACGGCGCGCGGCTTCCCCAGCGAGCGCCCGCGCCTGCCGGAATCCCCGGCCACGTCATTGTTCTCCGCCCGCGGGCCCCGGGCCTGGCGCGGCGCCTGGCAGGACACTGCGGTGGCATGAGGCTGCGCCGGAGGCGGACACGGCGTCCGCCGCGCCCCCCCACGAAACCGCGAACGGGCCACCAGGCGCAGTGCGGCAGGGCAGACAACCGGGGTAGGGCCAGGGCTACCTCCGGCTCCCCCCCCAGGCCACCCGGCCACCCGGCTCCCCTCAGGCCACCCGGCCTCCGGTCACGCCACCCGGCTCTCCCGGTCCGCCGCCCCGGCCAGGTCCGATCCGGCGAACCGCCGTCCGCCGCGGTGCCGCTGCCCCGCCGCGACGAGCCGCACCAGCTCGTGGAAGCGGTACCTCGGCTCACCGGCGGAGTCGATCCCGGGCATCTCCAGCAGCGACCGCTCCACCAGCCGCTCCAGCAGCTCCTCCGCCACCGCCTCCGGCATCGCGAGCCGCGCGGCGGCCGCCGCCGCGGTGAACGCGGTGCGCCGGTGCACGGCCAGCTCGGTGAGCAGCGCCCGCTCGGCCGGGGTGATGCGGCCCAGCGCCGAGCCGAGGCTGCGCCGCAGGTCCAGTTCGCCGGCCTTCAGCTCCTCGACGCGCGCGGCCGGGTCGGCCAGGCGCCGGGCCAGCCGGGAGACGGGCCAGTGCGGCCGGGACGCGAGCCGGGTGCCCGCGATCCGCAGGGCCAGCGGCAGTCCCGCGCAGGCCGCGGCGATCTCCCGGGCGGCGTCCGTCTCCACGGCGACCCGGGACACCCCGGCGACCGACGCGAGCAGCGCGAGGGACTCCGCGCTGTCCATGGGTTCGAGCGCGGTGGTGCGGGACCCGGGGACCGCGGAGAGCCGGCTGCGGCTGGTGACCAGGACCGCGGCGTCGGCCGTGGCCGGAAGGAGCGCGTCGAGCTGCAGCTCGTTCGCCGCCTCGTCCAGCAGGATCAGCAGCTTGCGGCCCGCCGTCCGGGTGCGGTACAGGCGGATCAGCTCGTCCAGCCTCCCCGGCCGGCCACCGGGCGCCAGGACCTCGTCGGACGTCTCGCCGAGTGCCCGCAGCAGCTGCGTGAGCACGGTCGAGGAGTCCTTGACCGTGCCGTCGTCGTGCCGCAGCCGGGCGTGCAGCAGACCGTCGGGGAACTCCCCGGCGACCGCGTGCGCGACCCGTACCGCCAGCGCCGACTTGCCGACGCCCGCCATGCCGGTGATCAGCAGCCGGCGCGGCCGGAACGGCGGCCGCTCCTGGCCCGGCGCCGGCGTCAACTGCGCGCACAGCTCCTCGAACTGGGTCTCGCGCCCGGTGAAGTCGGCGAGGTCCGGCGGCAGCATCACGGGCATCTCCGCCGGCCCGTGCGGCGCGGACGTCGCCAGCCGCGCGGGCTGCGGCAGCCGGGCCAGCCCGCCGTCCAGCGCCGCCTGGTAGGTGGCCGTGAGGTCGGTGCCGGGGTCCACGCCCAGTTCCTCGGCGAGCACCTGCCGGCCCTCGTGGAACGCGCGCAGCGCCTCGGCCTGCCGGCCGCACCGGTACAGCGCCGTCATCAGCTGCGCGCGCAGCCGCTCCCGTACGGGGAACTCCACGACCAGCCCGGTCAGTTCGGGCACCAGCCGCTGGTGCCGGGCGAGGGCGAGGTCCGCCTCGATCCGGTGCTCCAGGGCGCTCACCCGGGACTCCTCCAGCTGGGGCAGCTCCGCCTCGGCGAGGTGGGGCGTCACGTTCGCCAGCGCCGGTCCCTGCCACAGGTCGAGGGCGCGCCGCAGCAGTTCCCCGGCCTCGGCGAACCGACGCTCCTCCAGCGCCACCCGGCCGAGCCGGTCCAGACGCTCGAACTCCACCAGGTCCACCCGCGCGCCCTCGGCGACGAGCTGGTAGCCCGGCTGCCTGCGGACGAGCTCGACCTCGGGGCCCAGCAGCTTCCTGAGCCTCGATATGTACGTGTAGATCTGGGCGTTCATCGTGGCCGGCGGGTCCCAGCCCCACAGCAGCGAGCTGAGCCTGCCGTCCCCCACGACCCGGCCGCGCGCGAGCAGCAGCACGGCGAGGACGGTGTGGACCTTGGAGCCCGACAGGGCGACACGGTGTGTGCCCGCGCGTGCCTCGACCGGACCGAGAAGCTGGAATTCCATGCGTGACTCCCCCAGTTGCGGCCCCGGCCGTGTGGTACGGCAGTGGCCATCGGAAACGCTGGAGCGCGAACCTCTGGCCATTGTTTGCGCCAACCGGTGGCGGAATCCGGTCTTCAAAATGGCAAGAGTCTGCGGTGGCAAGACCCTGCACGCCCGTTCCCCGCCTGACCCGCCCGGGGTAGGGCAGGCACTACCCCCCGCCCGCCCACTGGGCCCATGGCCCCGCACGCGCGCGCCTTCTACGGTGATCCCCATGCACCCTCGGAATGTGTGGCAGGCCATGTCGGCGCCCGGCTTCCTCGGCACCTCGTGGCCCTGGCGGTCGGTCGCCTACCTGCTCACCGGCGCCCTCGCCGGGATCGCGGCCCTGCTGACGGTGGTGACCGCCGCCGTCGTCGGCGGCGTCCTCGCCGTCGTCCTCATCGGCCTGCCCCTGCTCGTCCTCACGGCCCTCGCCGGCATACCGGTGGCCGCCGTGGAACGGCGCAGGCTCCGCCTCGTCGACCTCGACCCGGCCCCCGGACAGCACGGGACGCCCAGCGGGCCCGGCCTGCGGAACTGGCTGACGACCCGGCTCCAGGAACAGGCCACCTGGCGTGAACTCACCTACGCCCTGCTCTTCGGTGTCCTGCTGTGGCCCATCGACGCGCTCGCCGTCACCCTGGGCCTGCTGTTCCCGCTGTCGATGATCGCCACCCCGGCGGTCATGGCCACCTTCGGCGACGGCGAGGCCAAGGTGCTCAAGGCCTGGACCGTCACCTCCTGGCCCGCCGCGACCGGCGTCGCCCTCCTCGGCGTCGTCCTGCTCGCCGTCTGCTGCTACGCCCTGGGTTTCGTGGCCGGCGCACGCGCCGAGCTGACCCGCCTGCTGATCGCCTCCCGCGAGGGTGACCTGGGCGCGAAGGTCACAGAACTCACCCGCTCCCGCGTCCGGTTGGTCGACGCCTTCGAGGCCGAGCGGCGCCGCATCGAGCGCGACCTGCACGACGGGGCACAGCAGCGCATCGTCGCCCTGACGATGACGCTCGGCCTGGCCCGCCTCGACGCACCGCCGGGACCCCTCGCCGACCAGCTCGCCAAGGCGCACGACGAGGCCGGGAAGGCCCTCGCGGAACTGCGCGACCTCATCCAGGGCATCCACCCCAAGGTCCTCGCGGACTACGGCCTGGAGGCGGCCGTAGCCGACGCCGCCGACCGCTCCGCCGTCCCCGTGGACGTCACCGTCGAACTGCCCGGCCGCTTGCCCCAGGCCGTCGAGGCCGCCGCGTACTTCGTGGTGTGCGAGGCCCTCGCCAACGTCGCCAAGCACAGCGGCGCGGACCGCGCCGAGGTGACCGGCGGCCACCACGACGGCCGGCTCGTCCTGGAGGTGCGCGACGACGGGCGCGGCGGCGCGAGCACGGACGACGGCACCGGACTGACCGGACTCGCCGACCGCGTGTCGGTCCTGGATGGCAGACTTGCCCTGTCCAGCCCGCCGGGCGGACCGACCCTGCTGCGTGTGGAGATTCCTTGCGACCCTTGCGAGCGGACCGAGCGCTGCGCGTAGTCCTCGCCGAGGACAGTGTGCTGCTGCGTGAGGGACTCGTCGGACTGCTGACCCGCTGCGGCCACGAGGTGGCGGCGGCCGTCGGCGACGCGGAGGCCCTGATCGCCGCCGTCGAGGAGCACGAGCCCGACATCGTCGTCACCGACGTGCGGATGCCGCCCGGACTCAAGGACGAGGGGCTGCACGCCGCCGTCCGGCTGCGGGAGAAGCGCCCCGCCCTGCCGGTCCTGGTCCTCAGCCAGTACGTGCAGCGGGCCTACGCCTCCGAACTCCTCGACTCCGGCGACGGATCGGGCGTCGGCTATCTGCTCAAGGACCGGGTCGGCCAGGTCGAGGAGTTCGTCGACGCGCTGAACGAGGTCGCGAGCGGCGGGACCGTCGTCGACCCCGAGGTGGTCCGTCAGCTGCTGCGCCGCCGCCGCGACCCGCTGGCCCGGCTCACCCCGCGCGAGCGGGAGGTCCTCTCCCTGATCGCCCAGGGCAAGTCGAACGGCGCGATCGCCCGGGAGCTGGTCGTCACCGAGGCCGCCGTCGGCAAGCACATCGGCAGCATCCTCACCAAGCTCGACCTCCCCCCGGCCGACGAGACCCACCGCAGGGTCCTCGCCGTCCTGGCCTTCCTCCGCGCCTGAGCGCCTGAGCGCCTGAGCGCCCGCGACGGCGGCCAACGCCCGCGCCCGCGAAGGCCCCTGGGCCGCCGCCCCGCCGCCCAGCCGTCACGCGCCCCCGGTACCGGCCGCCCCGCCCGTCACGCGCGCCGCACGCTGCCCGTATAGAAGCGGCATACATCCGCCGTACCTCCGCGCCGAACGCTGGGGCCGCCCCGACGACCTCCGCCGGGGCTGCCCGCGCTCTCCCCGGAGGTAGACCCCATGCGCCGTCGCTTCGCCGCCGCCCCGCTCGCCGCCGTCGGCCTCGCGCTCACCGCCGTACTGCTCCCCGCCACCGCGGCCACCGCGGCGCCCGCCGACAAGGCCACGGTCCTCAGCGGCTGGACCCAGACCAGCGCCGCCTCGTCCAGCGCCTTCCAGGCGGCCCGCGCCGACCAGGGCGCCTGGAGCGCGTACGGCTTCGACTGGTCCACCGACTACTGCACGACCTCGCCGGACAACCCGTTCGGCTTCAACTTCTCGAACGCCTGCTCCCGGCACGACTTCGGCTACCGCAACTACCACGCGGCCGGCACCTTCGACGCCAACAAGTCGCGTCTCGACGACGCCTTCTACGCCGACCTCAAGCGCGTCTGCGCCACGTACTCGAGCGTGAAGAAGGCCTCGTGCAACGCGACCGCCTGGACCTACTACCAGGCCGTCGACAAGCTCGGCGGCTGACGGCCCGCGGCCGGGACCGGCCCGGCGAGGCGCCGGGCCGCCGCCGTCACAGCGCCTTGGCGTAGCACCTGCTGTCCTCGTGGAAGCGGTAGTGGCCCACCTTGGGACACGGCGCGTAGCCGCTGGAGGTGTACAGGGCGATCGCCTCCGGCTGCCGCGTGCCCGTCTCCAGGACCATCCGCAGCCGGCCCGCGGCCCGGGCGTCCGCCTCCAGCGCGGCCAGGATGCGCCGGGCGAGGCCGAGGCCGCGGGCCTCGCGGACCACGAACATGCGCTTGAGCTCGGCGTCCCCGTCCGAGTACGCCTCCTCGTTCGTGTCCTGGGCGCGCCAGCCGCCGGTGGCCACCGGGCGGTCCCGCTCGTCGTACGCGATCAGGTACAGGCCGAGGGGCGGGCGGAACATCGACGCGTCGAGCGGTGTGACGTCGCCCTCGTCGCCGTAGCGCTCGGCGTACTCGAGCTGCACCTCGTCGTTGAGTTTGACGGCGTCGGGGTGGTCGAAGCGGACCGGACGGATATTCATGCGCAGTAGCGTACTTCTATGCGGGAAACGGGGGCCATGGGTTAAGTATCGTACCGGGGTGCTGACTGTTACCTCGGTGAACGTGAACGGGCTCAGGGCCGCCGCGAAGAAGGGCTTCGTGGAGTGGCTCGCCCAGACCTCCGCGGACGTGCTGTGCCTCCAGGAGGTGCGGGCGGAGTCCCATCAGCTCCCGGAGGCCGCCGGCGCCCCCGAGGGCTGGCACGTCACCCACGCCCCCGCCGCCGCCAAGGGCAGAGCCGGTGTCTCCCTCTACACGCGCCGCGAGCCGGACCGCGTGCGGGTCGGCTTCGGCTCGGCCGAGTTCGACGGGAGCGGACGGTACGTGGAGGCCGACCTGCCCGGCGTCACGGTCGCGAGCCTCTACCTGCCCTCCGGGGAGGCCGGCACCCCGCGGCAGGACGAGAAGTACCGCTTCATGGACGAGTTCCGCGGCCACCTCCAGGACCTGCGCGGGCGGGCCGCCGCCGACGGACGCGAGGTCGTGGTCTGCGGCGACTGGAACATCGCCCATCAGGAGGCCGACCTGAAGAACTGGCGCGGCAACCGCAAGAACTCCGGCTTCCTCCCCGAGGAGCGCGCCTGGCTGGGCCGCCTCTACGAGGAGGACGGCTACGTCGACGTCGTACGCGCCCTGCATCCGGACACGGAGGGCCCCTACTCGTGGTGGTCCTACCGGGGGCAGGCCTTCGACCGCGACACCGGCTGGAGGATCGACCTCCAGGTCGCCACCCCGGGCCTCGCCGCCAAGGCGGTCAAGGCGTACGTGGAACGCGCGGCGACGCACGGCGAGCGCTGGTCGGACCACGCGCCGGTGACGGTCGTCTACGAGCGCTGACGGCGGCCGGGGGCCGGTGACCGGGTGGCGCCTCGGGCCTCACGCCCCCGTGTCCGCCGCCCCGCCGGCGTCCGCGGCCGACCCGCCCGCGCCCCCGCCGTCGCCTGCGCCGTCGGCCGGACGCTCGCGCAGCCGCCGGTCCAGGGCCATCGACAGTTCCGCCTCCACCACGCTCTTCGCCAGCGGACGCAGGCGCTGCAGGTCCTCGGGAGTGCGTCCCCCGGTGAGGACCATGGCGGTGAACAGTTCGGCGAGGGCCTCCGTGTGCTCGCGCACGCTGCGCCCGGCGGCCAGCACGTCGGCGAGCGGGATGCCCTCGCGGACCAGGGCCGCCGAGACGTCCAGCAGGCGGCGGCTGATGTGGACGATCTCGCCGCCGTCGGTGCCGAGATAGCCGAGGTCGAGCGCGGCCGCGAGGTTCTCCGGGGTCACCTCACCGGAGAACGCGTCGGCCAGCTCCTCGGGGGAGAGGCGTACCGGGGTCTCCTCGGTCGGTTCACCGAGGCCGAGCAGCTCGCCGACGTCGCGCCCGTGGTCGAAGGCCTCGGCCAGTTCCGCGATGCCGTTGAGCGTGTGACCGCGTTCCAGAAGGGCGGAGATCGTCCGCAGCCGGGCCAGGTGCGTGTCGTCGTACCAGGCGATCCTGCCCTGCCGGCGGGGCGGCGGGATGAGTTTGCGCTCCCGGTAGAAACGCAGGGTGCGCACGGTGATGCCGGCCTCCTCGGCCAGCTCGGCCATGCGGTACTCGCGCCGCGCGCCGTGTTCCTCTGATCCTTCGGTCACGCCGGAACCCTACGTCGTACCCCCGGTAACCTTCTTCGGCCCGGCCCCTACCCATCGGTACGATCCTGCTCTACTCTCCCCACTGTGCCAGTGTTCACTGGCGCGGTCGCGCGGAGCTGGGAGGCGTGGGGATGACCGAGCACGAGCATGTACGGGTGGCGGTGGTCGGGTCGGGGTTCGGGGGGCTCGGAGCGGCCGTGCGGCTGCGCCGCGAGGGAGTCACCGACTTCGTCGTCCTGGAACGGGCGGGCGGTGTCGGCGGCACCTGGCGCGACAACAGCTACCCCGGGTGCGCCTGCGACGTACCGTCCCACCTCTACTCGTTCTCGTTCGCGCCCAACCCCGACTGGCCGCGCACCTTCTCCGGCCAGGAGCACATCCGCGCGTACCTGGAGCACGTCGCCGACGTCTTCGGGCTCCGCCCGCACCTGCGCTTCGACTCCGAGGTCAAGAAGATGACCTGGGACGCCGCGAAGCTGCACTGGCTCGTCGAGACCAGCAGCGGCACCCTCACCGCGGACCTCGTCGTCTCCGCGACCGGACCCCTGTCCGACCCGAGGCTGCCGGACATCCCGGGGCTCGACACCTTCCCCGGCAAGGTCTTCCACTCGGCCCGCTGGGACCACGACCACGACCTGCGCGGGAAGCGCGTCGCCATGATCGGCACCGGCGCCTCCGCCATCCAGATCGTCCCCTCCATCCAGCCCGAGGTGGAGCGGCTGACCCTCTTCCAGCGCACCCCGCCGTGGGTGATGCCCCGCGTCGACCGCGCCATCAGCGGCCCCGAGCGGCTGCTGCACCGCACGCTGCCCTTCACCACCCAGCTCCGCCGCGGACTGCTGTGGGGGATCAGGGAGTTGCAGGTCCAGGCGTTCACCAAGCGCCCGGGCGAACTGGGTCTCGTCGAGAAGCTGGCCAAGCGGAACATCGCCCGCGCGATCAAGGACCCGGCGCTGCGCGTCCGGCTGACCCCCGACTACCGGATCGGCTGCAAGCGCATCCTGCTGTCCAACACCTACTATCCGGCGCTCGCCCAGCCCAACGTGGACGTCGTCGCGAGCGGGCTGAGCGAGGTCCGCGGTTCCACGCTCGTCGCCGCCGACGGCAGCGAGGCCGAGGCCGACGTGATCGTCTTCGGCACCGGCTTCCACGTCACCGACATGCCGATCGCCGAACGGGTCGTCGGCGCCGACGGCCGCACGCTCGCCGAGTCCTGGAAGGACGGCATGCAGTCGCTGCGCGGCGCCACCGCGGCCGGCTTCCCCAACTGGATGTCGATCATCGGCCCCAACACCGGCCTCGGGAACTCCTCGATGATCCTCATGATCGAGTCCCAGCTGAACTACCTCGCCGACTACCTGCGCCAGCTCGACGTCCTCGGAGGCCGGGCCGCCCTCGACGCCCGCCCCAGCGCCGTCGGCGCCTGGAACCGCAGGGTCCAGGAACGCATGAAGCGCACCGTCTGGAGCACCGGCGGCTGCACCAGCTGGTATCTGGACGCCAGTGGCCGCAACACCACGATCTGGCCGGGCACCACGACCGAGTTCCGCGGGGCCACGCGCCGCGTCGACCTCTCCGAGTACCAGGTGCTGCGCGCGCCGAAGCCCGCCACCCACACCCCTCTCGAGAAGGCGGAGGCCGAGGCATGAGCCGGCTGACCCCCGTGGCGAGCGGCCCCTACACCCCGCCCGTACCCGCACGCGAACTGACCGTCCGCTCCACCGGCGGCGCCCGGCTGCACGTCGAGGTGCACGGCCCCGAGGACGCGCCCGCCGTGGTCCTCTCCCACGGGTGGACGTGCTCGACCGCCTTCTGGGCGGCGCAGATCCGGGACCTCGCCGGCGACCACCGGGTGATCGCGTACGACCAGCGCGGACACGGCCGCAGCCCCGCGAGCGAGACCTGCGCCACCGACGCGCTCGCCGACGACCTGGAGGCGGTGCTCGCGGCCACTCTCGCACCGGGCGAGAAGGCCGTGCTCGTGGGGCACTCCATGGGCGGGATGACGCTGATGGCCGCCTCGGCCCGGCCCGGGCTGCGGGAGCACGCCGCCGCCGTACTGCTGTGCAGCACGGGCAGTTCGAACCTGGTGGCCGAGTCGCTGGTCGTGCCGATGCGCGCCGGCCGCCTGCGCACGCGCATCACCACGTCGGTCCTCGGCTCCCGGGCGCCCCTCGGACCGGTCACGCCCCTGGCCCGGCGCATCCTCAAGTACGGGACGATGGGCCCCGGTTCGTCACCGGCGATGGTCGAGGCGTGCGCGCGGATCGTCCACGCCTGCCCCCGCAAGGTCCGCCACGCCTGGTCGCACGTGCTGAACTCGCTCGACCTCGACGACGCGGTTCGGGAGTTGAGGGTGCCGACGGCTGTCGTCGTCGGGACGGCGGACCGGCTGACCCCGCCCGTGCACGCGCGCGCCCTGGCCGCCGCGCTGCCGCGGTGCACCGGCCTCACCGAACTGCCCGGCGTCGGCCACATGACCCCCGTCGAGGCCCCCGAGCGGGTCACGTCCCGGATCCGCGAACTCGTCACCGCCCACGTGGGCGTGGCGGGAAGGGCCGAGGAGACCGGTCGAACGGGCGACGAGCCCACAGAGATCAAGGAGCGCGCATGAGCAGGGTGAGCCTGGAAGGCCGGGTCGCGGTCGTCACGGGAGCCGCGCGCGGCGTCGGCGAGCTGCTGGCCCGCAAACTCTCCGCCCGCGGGGCGCGGATCGCGCTCGTCGGCCTGGAGGAGGAGGCGCTGAAGGAGGTCTCCGGACGGCTGCACGGCGAGAGCGGCCACTGGTACGCCGACGTCACCGACCACGAGGCGATGGCCCGGGTCGCCGAGGAGGTCAAGGAGCGGTTCGGCAAGGTCGACATCGTCGTCGCCAACGCCGGTGTGGCCAACGGCGGTCCGTTCGCCGACTCCGACCCCGTGGCCTGGCGCCGGGTGATCGAGGTCAACCTCATCGGCTCGGCGGTGACGGCCCGCGCCTTCCTGCCCGCCCTGACGGAGAGCCGCGGCTATCTGCTGCAGATCGCCTCGCTCGCCGCGATCACCCCGGCCCCCATGATGAGCGCGTACTGCGCCTCCAAGTCCGGGGTGGAGGCGTACGCGCACAGTCTGCGCGCCGAGGTCGCGCACCAGGGCGTGGGCGTGGGCGTCGGCTACCTGTCGTGGACCGACACCGACATGGTGCGCGGCGCCGACCAGGACGACGTCATGCGGGAGTTGCGCGCGCGGCTGCCGTGGCCGTCCAACAAGACCTATCCGCTGGGCCCGGCCGTCGACCGGCTGGTGACGGGCATCGAGCACCGGTCCGCCCACGTGTACGCGCAGTGGTGGCTGCGCGGCATGCAGGGCATCCGCGGCTACCTCCCCGGGGTCATCGCGACCGTCGGCAAGCGCGAGGTCAAGCGGTTCGAACCGCGGCTGCGGAGCGTCGCCAAGGGGCTCGTGGGAGCGGGCGGCGCGGCCGACGAACAGGAGCGCCGAGCGGCCCGTCACGGTGGGTAAGTGATCGACATGCGTGCGTAATCGGCCCGTGCGACTCTGGTCGAGGCCCGATCCCCTCACCCACAACGGGAGTGAACATCATGGGCATGAAGGACCAGTTCCAGGACAAGGCCGAGCGCATGCAGCAGCAGGCCAAGCGCAAGTCCGGACAGATGGGGGAGGAGCGCGAGCGCACCTCCCCGATGCGTGATCAGGAGCAGTCCCAGCGCGGCCGCCAGGGCCGCGAGCGCGGCAGGGAGGGCACCGAGCCCCTCCAGGACGAGCAGGACCGCATCGACCAGGACTACGACGTGTGACCACGCCACCTGAGCGACACCAGGGGCGCCCCCCGGCGGGGGGCGCCCCTGGTGCTTGTCGGTATCCAGCCCTCCGTCGACGTGCCTTCCAGCCCCTCCGGCGCTTGAGGAGCGGGGTCCGGGGCGGAGCCCCGGGGGCCCGTCAACCCCCCTGTCGGGGAGGCAGCTTCGGCCGCGTCCGGTCCGGCACGTCCGAGTGGTCCGGCGGCACCGCGGCCGGATGCGTCTCCAGCAGCTCCAGCGCCACCCGCACCGCGTCGTCCAGCTGCGCGTACCGTCCCTCCGCCCAGTCCAGCGGCGTCCGCAGCGCCTCCAGGTCGGGCGTGACCCCCCGGTTCTCCACGGACCATCCGTACGCGTCGAACCACGCCGCGTTCATCGGCACCGTGATCACGGTCCCGTCCCCGAGCCGGTGCCGGCCGGTCATCCCCACGACACCGCCCCACGTCCGCTGGCCGACCACCGGCCCCAGGCCGAGCAGCTTGAACGCCGCGGTGATCATGTCGCCGTCGGAGGCCGTCGCCTCGTCCGCGAGCGCGACCACCGGCCCGCGCGGGGCGTTCGAGGCGTACGAGACCGGCTGCGCGTCGCGTGTCAGGTCCCAGCCCAGGATCGTGCGGGTGAGCTTCTCCACGACCAGCTCGCTGATGTGGCCGCCCGCGTTGCCGCGCACGTCGACGATGAGCGCGGGCCGGGAGACCTCCATCCGCAGGTCGCGGTTGAACTGGGCCCAGCCCGAGCCGCCCATGTCCGGGATGTGCAGGTAGCCGCAGCGTCCGCCGCTCAGCTCCCGTACGACGTCCCGGCGTTTGGCCACCCAGTCCTGGTAGCGCAGCGGGCGTTCGTCGACCAGCGGGACCACCGCCACCCGCCGTGACCTGCCGCCGCCCTCCGCCCGGGTGAACGTCAGCTCCACCGTCGTACCGCCCGCGCCCGCCAGCAGCGGGAACGGACCGGTGACCGGGTCCACGGGCCGCCCGTCCACATGGGTGAGCACGGCGCCCTCGCGGATGCCGGTGCCGGCCAGTGGCGAACGCGCCTTGGAGTCGGAGGAGTCGCCGGGCAGGATCCGCGAGACCGCCCAGCCGGCGTCGCGCCGCACGAGGTTGGCGCCGAGCAGGCCCTGCCGGCGCTGGTAGTGCGGGGGTCCCTCGTTGCGGCGGGCCGGGGAGACGTAGGCGTGCGAGGTGCCGAGTTCGCCGAGGACCTCGCGGAGCAGGTCGGCGAAGTCGTCGGGGGAGGCGACGCGTTCGACGAGGGGGCGGTACTGGTCGAGCACCGCGTCCCAGTCGATGCCGCACATGTCCGGTTCCCAGAAGTAGGCGCGGATGATGCGGCCCGCCTCCGCGTACGCCTGCCGCCACTCGGCGCCCGGGTCCACATCGTGCAGGATGCGGCGCGCGTCGATCCAGACGGTGGTGTCACTGTCACCGGACTCGGTGGAGGGGACGGCGCGCAGGTCGCCCTCGTCGACCACGACCAGCCGGGTGCCGTCCCCGCTGGGCGCGAACCAGTCGAGGTGGGAGACCAGTTCGGACTTCTTGGCCTTGCCGAGGTTGAAGTACTCCAGCGTCGGCCGGCCGGACGTGTCGGCGGGGTTGGCGAAGGTCTCGCCGAGGGCCCCGGAGATCGGCCAGCGCAGCCAGACCAGTCCGCCGCCGGTGACCGGGCAGAGCGCCGAGTACTTGGAGGCCGTGACCGGGAACGGGGTCACGCGGTTCTCCAGCCCCTCGACCTCGACGGTCACCGGGCCGCTGCCGGGCTCGAAACCGTTCCCGGGACCGAACGCCATCCTCGACCCGCCGCCCGTGGGCACCTCCAGGTCCTCCTCGGCGGCCGGGTCGAGGCCGCCCGCGGCGGGGCGGCCCTCCGGGGTCAGCGCGAACGGTGACGGGGTCGCCGACGACAGCGGTACGAGGTAGGGGCGGCAGCCCAGCGGGAAGGACAGGTCGCCGGTGTGCACGTCGTACACCGGGTCGAAGCCGCGCCAGGACAGGAAGGCGAGGTACCGCCCGTCGCTGGTGAAGACGGGGTTCTCGTCCTCGAAGCGGCCGTTGGTGACGTCGACGACCAGGGGTGCGCCGGGACCCTGGATCCGGGCCATCTTGATCTGGCGCAGGGAGCGGCCGATGCCGGGGTGGGACCAGGTGAGCCAGCTGCCGTCGGGGGAGAAGGCGAGGTCGCGCACGGGCCCGTTGACGGACCGGATCAGTTCGCTGACCCGCTCGTCGCCGTCCCCGTCCCCGTCCCTGTCCCCATCCCCGGCCCTGTCCCTGTCCCCGCCCCCGTCCTGGCCGGAACCGGAGACCGCTCCGTCCTGCCTCGGCGTCCCGCCGTCGCCGCCCTCCGCTTCCTCCGCACCCTCCCGGCCCGGTGCGTCCTCCGCGCCCTCGGAGCCCTCCCCGCCCACCGCCGCCGCGAGGAGGTCCGCCTCCTGGGTCTCCTCCGCGACGTCGAGCAGCAGCAGGCGGCCGTCGTGGGACGCGATCGCCAGCCGTTCTCCCCGCGGGTCCGCCACCATCTCCTGTACGTGGCCCAGCTCGCCGGAGGCCAGCCGGCGCGGCGCCCGCTCCCCGCTGGCGCGCGGGAGGTAGGCGATCTCGACGGCGTCCGCCCCGTCCGCGTCGGTGACGTAGGCGACCTGCCCGCCGGAGCCGAGCATCTCGGGGAGGCGGACCCGTACGCCCCGGGTGTCGGCGATGGTGCGGGCGGGCCCGTCCCGGTGGGTGAGCCAGTGCAGGCTGCCCCGGACGACGACGGCGCTGGCCCGGCCCGTCTCGTCCACGGAGATGCCGTCGACGTGCAGGGAGGCCGGTACCTGGTAGACGCGGCGCCCGGCGCGCGGGCCGCCGAGCCGGACGTCGAGGCGGCGCGGCACCGAGTCCGGGGACAGGTCGTCGACGGCCCACAGGTCACCGGCGCACTGGTAGACGACTCGGGTCCCGTCGCTGGAGGCGTGCCGGGCGTAGAAGGCGTCGTGGTCGGTGTGCCTGCGCAGGCCGGAACCGTCGTAGGCGCACGAGTACAGGTTGCCGACGCCCTCGTGGTCGGAGAGGAAGGCGATCCGGCCGCCGACGAACATCGGTGTGGCGAGGTGGCCTTCGAGACCGTCGAGGAGCCGCTTCCCGTGCAGCCACAGGCGTCCCATCGCGCCGCCGCGGTAGCGCTTCCAGGCCGCGGGCTCGTGCGGCGGGGTGCCGGTGAGCAGCAGTGTCCGGTGCGCGCCGTCGATGTCGGCGACGGCGATCTCGGACACAGGGCCCCAGGGGAGCTTGCCGCCGGGGGAACCGTCGGTGGGCACGCTGTAGGCGAAGGTGAAGTACGAGAAGGGCTCGCCGTGCGAGGCGACGGCCAGGATGTCGCCGTCCGGGGACCAGCCGCACACCGCGGTGTCCGGGCTCGCCCAGTGGGTGAGCCGCCTGCCGGGACCGCCGTCGACCGGGACCAGATGGATCTCGGGGACGACGGCGCGCCAGCTGGTGTACGCGATCTGGCGGCCGTCGGGCGAGAAGCGGGGCCTGACCACCTTGGTGCGGTCCACGGTGAGGCGCCAGGCGCGGTCCCGTCCGTCGAGGGGGGCCACCCAGAGGTCGTCCTCGGCGACGAAGCAGAGCAGGTCGTCGTGGAGGTGCGGGAAGCGGAGGTAGCCGGGGGCAGCGGGTGCGTTCTCGTCCTTTTCGCTCACCTTTTCCATGCTTTGCCGCTGAACGGACCCCGGCAACTCGTGCGAAGCGGGGAGGCGTGACCCAGGCCACGTACGAAACGGTTTCGTTTCGACAACTCGCGGAGGTAGGGTGGAGGAGATACGAAACGGTGTCGTACACGTCGTCCTTCCGGCGGCGTCGTGCGACGGGCGGAAGGGAAGGTGAGCGGCATGGCCCAGGCGGCGACCGGAGCGGAGACCTCACCGGCGCGACGCAGCCGGCTCACGCCCGAGCGCGAGGCGGAGCTGTACGCGGCCGTGCTCGACCTGCTCCGCGAGGTCGGTTACGACGCGCTGACCATGGACGCCGTGGCCGCCCGCACCAGATCCAGCAAGGCCACGCTCTACCGCCAGTGGGGCGGCAAGGCCGAACTGGTCGTACGGGCGATGCGGCACCACAAGCCGGTCGACGTCTCCGACATCGACACCGGATCCCTGCGCGGTGACATCCACGCCCTGGTGCTGCGCGAGGACGACTGCCACATGGAGCAGAACTCCGCACTGATGCGGGCGCTGGCCATGGCGGTGCACCAGGACCCCGATCTGCTGCGCGCGTTCCGCGAGCTGCTGATCGAACCCGAACTGGCGGAGCTGCGGCGGCTGCTGGCGCGCGCCGTGGACCGGGGTGAGATCCGCGAGGACAACCCCGCTCTGCGGTACGTGGTGCACATGTTGGTCGGCGGCTTCGCGGCCCGGACCATGATCGACGAGCTTCCGCCCACGCAGGAGTTCCTCACCTCGTACATCGACGCCGTGATCCTCCCCGCCCTCGGCGCCTGACCACCACCCCTCACCTCCCCTCAGCCCCGAAGTCCCCGAACGCGCAACCGCGCACCACGCGAACCGACGCGCGACCGCTCACGTCGTCGGGCTGATCACCCCTGCCCCCTTCCCCGTGGGGCGATCACCCCTGCCCTGTTCCTCCACGACCTGACCGGGAGTACGCCCTCGTGGCCACGTTCCTCTACAGACTCGGCCGGCTCGCCTTCCGGCGCCGGCACCTCGTCGCCCTCATATGGGTCGCCCTGCTGACGCTCGCGGGCGTCGGCGCGGCGACCGCCCCGACCGCGGGCGCCAGTTCCTTCTCCATCCCCGGCACGGAGGCGCAGAAGGCCTTCGACCTGCTGGAGGAGCGGTTCCCCGGCGCCAGCGCCGACGGGGCCACCGCCCGCGTCGTCTTCAAGGCCCCCGCCGGCGAGAAGATGGCCGACGCAGAGAACAAGGCGGTCGTCGAGGACGCCGTCAAGGAACTCGGCGACGGCTCCGAGGTCTCCTCCGTCACCGACCCCTTCAAGGCGAAGGCCGTCTCCGAGGACGGGACGATCGCCTACGCGAAGGTGGCCTACGAGGTCTCCGGCATGGAGCTGGAGGACTCCTCGAAGGACGCCCTGGAGAAGGCCGCACAGGACGCGCGGGACGAGGGGCTGACCGTCGAGATCGGCGGTGACGCCCTCCAGGCGGTGCCCGAGACCGGGTCCACCGAGGTCATCGGCATCGCGATCGCCGCGGTCGTCCTCGTCATCACGTTCGGTTCGCTGATCGCGGCCGGGCTGCCCCTGCTGACCGCGCTGGTCGGCGTCGGCATCGGCGTCTCGACGATCACGGCCCTGGCCAGTGTGCTGGACCTCGGCTCCACCACCTCCACGCTCGCCATGATGATCGGCCTCGCGGTCGGCATCGACTACGCCCTGTTCATCGTCTCCCGCTTCCGGGCCGAGCTCGCCGAGGGCCGGGAGCGCGAGGAGGCGGCCGGACGGGCCGTGGGCACGGCCGGCTCCGCCGTCGTCTTCGCCGGCCTCACGGTCGTGATCGCCCTGGTCGGCCTCGCCGTCGTCAACATCCCGATGCTCACCAAGATGGGCGTCGCGGCCGCCGGCACGGTCGCCATCGCCGTCCTCATCGCGCTCACCATGATCCCGGCGCTCCTCGGATACGCGGGCCGCAAGGTGCGCCCCGCCGGCGAGAAGAGCAGGCTGCTGGGCGGCAACCGGAAGAAGACCGCCGCCCAGGGGGCCGGGACCGGCGCCGAGCCCAAGCCCAACATGGGCACCCGCTGGGCCCGCTTCGTCGTCCGCAGGCCGCTCGCCGTCCTGCTCCTGGGAGTCGTCGGCCTCGGCGCGGCCGCCCTGCCGGCCACCTCGCTGGAGCTCGGCCTGCCCGACGACGGTTCGCAGCCGACGTCGACCACGCAGCGCCGCGCCTACGACCTGCTGTCCGACGGCTTCGGCCCCGGGTTCAACGGCCCGCTGATGATCGTCGTGGACGCCAAGTCCAGCGACGCCCCGAAGGCCGCCGTCACCCAGGTCTCCGACACCATCAAGGACCTGAAGAACGTCGCCACGGTCACCCCGGCCACGTACAACAAGCCGGGCGACACCGCGATGATCACGGTCGTCCCCGACTCGAAGCCCAGCGGCACCGAGACCGAGGACCTGGTGCACGCCATCCGTGACGCGGGCGGCGACATCAAGGCGGACACCGACGCGAGCGTGCTGGTCACCGGCTCGACCGCGATGAACATCGACGTCTCGCAGAAGCTGAACGACGCGCTGCTCCCGTACCTGGCGCTCGTCGTGGGCCTCGCCTTCCTGCTGCTGATCGTCGTCTTCCGCTCGGTCCTCGTCCCCCTCAAGGCGGCCCTGGGCTTCCTGCTCTCCGTCATGGCCGCGCTCGGCGCCGTCGTCGCGGTCTTCCAGTGGGGCTGGCTGTCGGGCCTGCTGGGCGTGGAGGAGACCGGACCCGTCATGTCGATGATGCCGATCTTCATGGTCGGCGTGGTCTTCGGCCTCGCGATGGACTACGAGGTGTTCCTCGTGACCCGGATGCGGGAGGCCCACGTCCACGGTGAACGCCCAGGCCAGGCGATCGTGACCGGCTTCCGGCACGGCGCCCGCGTCGTCACCGCGGCCGCGGTCATCATGATCGCCGTGTTCTCCGGCTTCATCGGCTCCAGCGAGTCGATGATCAAGATGATCGGCTTCGGCCTCGCGATCGCCGTCTTCTTCGACGCGTTCGTGGTCCGCATGGCCATCGTCCCGGCCGTCCTCGCCCTCCTCGGCAAGCACGCCTGGTGGCTCCCGAAGTGGCTGGACCGACTCCTCCCGAACGTCGACGTCGAGGGCGAGGCCCTGACCCGCCTCGACAAGACCGGAGACGACCGCGACGAGAACCGCGAACTCGCCCACGTCTGACCCCGTCCCGCCCCGCCGCCCCGGGCGTCCCGGCACACCGCCGGGGCGCCCGGGGCGCTCTCAGTGAGGCACCGGCGTGCTGACCGCCATGTACGTGCGGCGCAGGAAGCGGACCAGGGGCTTGGTCTCGAACTGGACGACGGCGACGCCGGTCGGGGAGTGGAACTCCAGGACCGTCTGGACGCGGCCGCACGGCCAGACGCGGACGTCGCCCCGGGTGGCCGGGATGCGCAGGCCCTCTTCCATGAGGTCGCGGTCGAGGACCCACTCGTGCGGGCCGGGCAGGACGATGTGGACGCGGCGGGGATCCGCCTCGGGGTCGTAGCGGAGCGCCACCGGGACGGACCGGCGTTCGTCGTCGGCCGAGTCCGCGGTGTCGGTGACGATGTGGGCGCGTGCGTACTGTTCGACGGCTGGCATGAACCGACTCCTCACGCTCCGTAACCGGTGCGGAATCGAGAATTCCGCGCCACCTCTCCAATGTGCCACATCTCACGGAAACCGCTTCCGGGCTATTCAGGCCGACGCGCTCTTGCAACTCGTTCGCAACAAGGCACTATCATCGAACGGTGCATGTGCCTGACGGATTCATCAACGCCCCCGTCTCCGCCGTCACCGGAGTGGTCGCCGCCGGTGCCGTCGCCGTGAGCCTGAAGGGAGCCCGCAGAGAACTGGACGAGCGGACTGCGCCGCTCGCCGGCCTGGTCGCCGCGTTCATCTTCGCCGTACAGATGCTGAACTTCCCGGTCGCGGCCGGGACCAGCGGACATCTGCTCGGAGGCGCGCTCGCCGCGATCCTCGTCGGCCCCTTCACCGGGGTCCTCTGCGTGTCCGTGGTGCTGCTGATGCAGGGCATCCTCTTCGCCGACGGCGGGCTCACCGCGCTCGGCGTCAACATCACCGACATGGCGATCGTCACGACCGTCGTGGCGTACGCGGTCTTCCGCGGCCTGGTGAAGGTGCTGCCGAGGACACGGCGCTCCGTCACCGTCGCCTCGTTCCTCGCCGCCCTGCTCTCCGTGCCCGCCGCGGCCGTCGCCTTCACCCTCCTCTACGCGGCCGGCGGCACCACCGACGTCTCGATCGGCAAGGTCGCCACCGCCATGGTCGGCGTGCACGTCCTGATCGGCATCGGCGAGGCCGTGATCACCGCGCTCACCGTCGGCGCCGTCATCGCCGTGCGGCCCGACCTCGTGTACGGGGCGCGCGGGCTCACCCAGAAGCTCAGGCTGCGGGTGGGCGGCGAACTCGTCGACGTGCCCGGGGCCGCGCCGGTCCCGGCCGCGGCCCGCTCCCACCGCACGGTGTGGGCCGCCGGCCTCCTCACCTCGCTCGTCCTCGCCGGATTCGTCAGCTTCTACGCCTCCGCCGACCCCGACGGCCTGGAGAAGGTCGCCACCGACCAGGGCATCGACAAGAAGGCCGAGGAGCACGCCGCCGCGGACTCCCCGCTCGCGGACTACGGCGTCGAGGACGTCTCCGACGCCCGGATCTCCGGCGGCCTCGCGGGCGCCATCGGCGTCGGCGTGACCGTCGTCGCGGGCTCCAGCGTGTTCTGGGTGGTCCGCAGGCGCCGTACGGACGACGACACCTCGCCGACGTCCACGACCACGTCGCTCACCGAGGGGGTCTGAGGGGTGGGGGCGGATGGGGGTACCTCCCGCTCGAGCGCAGCCGAGAGCGGGGGAGCGCACAAGCTGTACCGGCACGGGCACTCGCCCGTGCACGCCCTGCCGCCGCACACCAAGCTCGCCGCCGTCTTCGCCTTCGTCGTCGTGGTGGTCTCCACGCCCCGCGAGGCGATGTGGGCGTTCGCGCTGTACGCGGTCCTGCTCGGCGCGGTCGCGTACGCGGCCCGGGTCCCCGCGGGCTTCCTGCTCAAGCGGCTGCTGATCGAGGTCCCCTTCGTGGCGTTCGCGGTGCTCATGCCGTTCGTCGCGGAGGGCGAGCGGGTCGGCGTCCTCGGCCTCTCCCTCAGCGTGAACGGCCTCTGGGGCGCCTGGAACGTGCTCGCCAAGGGCACCCTCGGCGTCGCCGCCTCCGTCCTGCTCGCCTCCACCACGGAACTGCGCGAACTGCTCCTGGGCCTCCAGCGGCTGAGGCTCCCCCCGCTGCTCGTGCAGATCGCGTCCTTCATGATCCGCTACGGGGACGTCATCACCGGCGAGATGCGGCGGATGCGGATCGCCCGGGAGTCGCGCGGCTTCGAGGCGAGCGGCGTCCGGCACTGGGGCGTCCTCGCCAAGTCGGCGGGCGCGCTGTTCATCCGCTCCTACGAACGCGGCGAGCGGGTGCACCTCGCCATGGTCAGCCGGGGCTACGCCGGTTCCATGCCGGTCATCGACGACGTGACCGCGTCCCGGGCGCAGTGGTCGTCCGCCCTGGCCCTCCCGTGCGCCGCCCTCGTCGTATGTCTGCTGGGATGGACTCTGTGACAGCTTCCCTCGAGGTCTCCGGCCTCGCCTTCGCCTACCCCGACGGACACCAGGCCCTCTTCGGCGTCGACTTCCGTGTCGACCGGGGCGAACGCGTCGCGCTGCTCGGCCCGAACGGCGCCGGCAAGACCACCCTCGTCCTCCACCTCAACGGCATCCTCGGCGGCGGCGCCGGCACCGTGGCGGTCGCCGGACTGCCGGTCGGCAAGCGGCACATGGCGGAGATCCGGCGCAAGGTCGGCATCGTCTTCCAGGACCCCGACGACCAGCTCTTCATGCCGACCGTGCGCGAGGACGTCGCGTTCGGGCCGGCCGCCGCGGGCGTCAGGGGGCCGGAGCTGGAGGCCCGGGTCGACAAGGCCCTCGCCCAGGTCGGCATGGCCGAGTTCAGGGACCGGCCCCCGCACCACCTCTCCTTCGGGCAGCGGCGCCGGGTCGCGGTCGCCACCGTCCTCGCCATGGAGCCGGAGATCCTCGTCCTCGACGAGCCGTCCTCCAACCTCGACCCCGCCTCCCGCCGGGAACTCGCCGACATCCTGCGCGCCCTGGACGTCACCGTGCTGATGGTCACGCACGACCTGCCGTACGCCCTCGAACTCTGCCCGCGCGCCCTGATCCTCAGCGACGGCGTGATCGCCGCCGACGGCAGGACGGGCGAGCTGCTCTCCGACGACGACCTCATGCGTACCCATCGCCTCGAACTGCCCTTCGGCTTCGACCCGCGCTCGGTGACGACGGGGGCCTGAGCTCCTTCGGGTCCCGGACGGGCCCGCCCAGGAATCGACGGCCGTACGGGTGCGTTGCACCCACTGTCGAAGGCGAGTCGTCCTTCGTTGGTCAGTCGTGCGCCGAGGAGTGCGCCGTCAGGAACGTCGGGGAAGAGGAGTGCGGGCGTGGGTGTGGTCGTGAACGGCACAGTGGCCGAGGGCTTCGAGCCGGTCAGGGACGCGTTCCTACGCAACTTCACGGCGCTCGGCGACCGGGGCGCCGCCGTGTCCGTCTACCGCCACGGGCGCGAGGTCGTCGGCCTCTGGGGCGGCACCCGCGACGTGGACGGCGGCGGCGAGCCGTGGCAGCGGGACACCGCGCAGATCGTGCGCTCCGCGACCAAGGGCGTCGCCGCCTCCGTACCGCTGCTGCTCGCCCAGCGCGGGCAGCTGGACCTGGACGCCCCCGTCGGCGCGTACTGGCCCGAGTTCAAGGCGCGCGGCAAGGAGCGGGCGACGGTCCGCGACCTGCTCGCCCACCGGGCCGGGGTGCCCGCCCTCGACCGTCCGCTGACCCCGGCCGAGGCGGCGGACCCGGAGCTTGGCGCGGCGGCGGTCGCGGCGCAGCCGCCCGCCTGGGAGCCCGGTACCGATCACGGATACCACGCGCAGACGTACAGCTGGCTCACCGGCGAACTCGTCCGCCGCGTCACGGGGCGTTCGATCGGCACCTGGATCGCGGACGAGATAGCCGGGCCGCTGGGACTCGACCTGTGGGTCGGACTGCCCGGCGCGCGGGCGCACCGGGTGGGGCGGGTCGGCGGGATCGAGGCCCCCGAGGCGGGCGGCGCGCTGCGGGCCCGCCCGAAGCGGTCGGTCACGGAGGCATACGCCGACCCGGCCTCCCTCACCCGCCGCGCGTTCGCCGCGATCACCCCGCTCCCCGACGAGAACGACGCCGCGTACCGGGCCGCCGAGCTGCCCGCGTCCAACGGCATCGCCACGGCCGAGGGGCTGGCCCGCTTCTACGCCGCCCTCACCGGCGAGGTGGACGGCGTACGGCTCTTCGGCCCGGCGACCCTGGAGTCGGCCCGGACGGAACACTCGGCCGGCCCGGACCGCGTCCTGGTCGTGAACACCCGCTTCGGCCTCGGCTACATGCTGCACGGCTCCACCTCGCCGCTGCTCTCCCCGGGCTCCTTCGGCCACCCCGGCCGCGGCGGCGCCCTCGGCTTCGCCGACCCCGAGTCCGGCATCGCCTTCGGCTACGTCACCAACGGCTTCCGTACGAGTGTGACGGCGGACGCCCGCGCCCAGGCACTGATCCGGGCGGTACGGGCGAGCCTCGGCGGCTGAGCGGGCGGTGCGGGCGTCCCCGCGCGGCCGGACGTGAGGGCCGCGGGCCCTGGAACCGGCTGCCCGGCACGGCCGGCGGGCGCCCGCGTGCGCCGGGGAGACGGAGCTCGGGAGCCGCGGGGAGAGCGGCGGTCGGCTGCCCGTCCGCAGCGCCGCCGCGCGGGAAGCGTCGGTCAGCCGCCCGCCCGCAGCAGCGCCGCGACGATCGGGCCCGCCGTGTCGCCGCCGTGCCCGCCCTGCTGGACGACGCCCGCGGCGGCGAGGTCGCCCTTCCAGGCGGTGAACCAGCCGTTGGGCTTCTTCTGGTTGTCGACCTCCGCCGAACCCGTCTTGGCGCCGAAGTCGGGGCCGAGCCCGGACATCGCCTCGGCGGCGGTGCCGGCGGCGGCCGTGTAGCGCAGGAGCTCGCGCAGCTGCGCGCGGGTGTCCGGGGACAGCGGGCGGCCGGCCTTGGCGAGCGTGCGGTGGTCGACGGACGGGGGGACCAGGTAGGGCTGCCGGAAGGTGCCGGTCTTCGCGGTGGCCACGACCGACGCCATGTTCAGCGGGTTCATCCGGACCCCGCCCTGGCCGATCAGAGACGCCGCCATCGACGCGTCGCTCTGCACGGGCACCGCCCCGTCGAAGGACGGGACGCCGATCGACCAGTTGTCGCGGCCGAGTCCGAAGACCTGCTGGGCCTGCCGGGTCAGGTCGTCGTCGTCCAGTTTCTTCGCCTGGCTGATGAAGGCCGTGTTGCAGGAGCGGGCGAAGCTCGCCTTGAACGTGCCGTTCTCGATCTTGAACTTGTCGTCGTTCTGGAACTTCCAGCCCCCGTACGTCACGTACTTCGGGCACGGGTGCCGCTTCTCCGCGGACGCCAGGCCCTTGTCGATGAGCAGCGACGACGTGATGATCTTCATGGTGGAACCCGGGGCGAGGGAGCCCTGGAAGGCGGTGTTGAAGCCGTGCCCGGAGTTGGCGACGGCGAGGATCTCGCCGGTGGACGGGCGCAGCACCACGACGGACGCCTTGTCGCGCGTGGCCACCTGCCGCTCGGCCGCCGCCTGGAGGCCGGGGCTGAGCGTCGTCCGCAGCGTCCCGGGGGTGCCCTTGCTCAGCGCCACCAGCGTCTTGTCCGGAACGTCGTCGGCCTTGTCCTCGCCCTTCCCGGCGGTCTTGCGCACCACGCGCAGCTCGATGCCCGCCGTGCCGCCGGCCGTCTTGCCGTACTTCTCGCGCAGCCCGTCCAGCACCGTGCCCAGGGACGGGTACGCGGCGGTCGTCAGCTCGCCGCCGTCCCGGTCCAGCGCCTTGACCGGGGGGTCGCCGGCCGCACCGGTGACCAGCCGGTCGCCGTCCCGCAGGTCCGGGTGGACGACGGAGGGCTTCCAGCCGACCAGCGGCGAACCGTCCTCGGCCCCGCGGACGACGGTCAGATCCGACGCGTACGAGAGCGGTTCGCTCTTCCCCTTGTAGGCGACCGTGCCCTTGACGGAGAAGGCCACCTTGTCGCCGGTGCGCCTGCCCCGGGTGAGCGTCACGTCGGTGATGTGGGCGTCCTTGGTGTAGCCGGTCAGGGCGGCCTTCGCCGCGGCCGCGTCGTCGGTGGCGGCGGCCGCCTTCGTGACGTGGCCGCCCTGCCAGGCGGTGAGGAAGCGGGTGGCCGCGGTGCGGACCTCGGTGGCCGACAGGGGACCGGTCTTCACGTTCTCGTGCTCGGCGGCGGTCGCCGTCCGGTCGTTCGCCGCGAGGAGGGCGTAGGCGCCGAACGCGCCGCCGCCCACGACGAGGGTGATCAGCCCGCCGATGACGGCGGGCCTGGTTCTGCCGCGGTCGGCGGCACGCCTTCTCTTGCCCACTGCTCAGTTCCTCCGCTGTGACCTGGACGTCCGGCGAGCGCGGCCCCCGGATACCGGCACCACCCCAGGGCAGCCTAGATTCCTGCCGGGGCGGTGGCGACCCCGGAAGCCGCCCGACAGCCTCTCGGCCGCCTGCCCGACAGCCTCTCGGCCGCCTGCCCGACAGCCTCTCGGCCGCCTGCCCGGCAGCCTCTCAGCCGCCGGCCCGCAGTACGGCCGCGACGATCGGCCCGGCGACGTCTCCGCCGTGGCCGCCCTCCTCGGACATGGCCGCCGCCGCCATGTCGTTGCGGTAGCCGGTGAACCAGCTGTTCGACTTCTCCTGGCCGCCGACCTCCGCGGAGCCGGTCTTCGCGCCGATGTTCCCGCTGAGCGAGCCCATGGCGGGCCGGCCCGTGCCGGTCCTCGCGGTCCGGTTCATCATCCCGCGCAGCTGGGCGACGGTGCCCGGGCGCAGGCCCTCGGCGGTGGCCAGGGTGCGGCCGTCGAGCTTCGGCGGCACCAGGACCGGCTGCCGGAACGTGCCGGTCATGGCGGTCGCGGTGACCGACGCCATGTTCAGCGGGTTCATCTGGACCTGGCCCTGGCCGATCATGTTGGCGGCCGTGTCCGGGCCGCCAGAGGCGGGGACCGAGCCGTCGAAGGAGGAGATGCCGGTCTTCCAGTTGCCCTGCCCGAGGCCGAAGTGCCGTTCGGCCTCGTTGGTGAGGGAGTCGACCTTCACCTCGTCCGCGTACTTCACGAACGCGGTGTTGCAGGAGCGGGAGAAGCTGTCGGAGAGCGTGGCGTTCTCCTGCGGGGCCATGCCGGTGAGGTTGTGGAACGTCTGGCTCTGCCAGGTCGCCGTGGGCGGGCAGGGGGCGGGGCCGCTCGCGGTGGTGATGCCGTTGTCGATGAGCGTCGCCGCGGAGATGATCTTCATGGTGGAGCCGGGGGCGAGCTTGCCGAGGAACGCCGCGTTGAAGCCGTCGGTCCGGTGGTTGGCGACCGCCAGCACCTCACCGGTGCTCGGCTTCACCGCGACCACCGACGACTCGGCGTACTGCTTCACCGCCTTCTCCGCGGCCGCCTGGGCGCTCGCGCTGAGGGTGGTGGGGAGCTTGCCCGCCTTGCCCTTCGTGAGGGTCACCAGGGTCTTGTCGCCCGCGTTCTCGTCGGCGCGGCGGACCGCCAGTTCGACACCGGGCGTGCCGCCGGCCTTGTCGCCGTACTTGGTGCGCAGCGTGTCCAGGATGGGGCCGAGGGAGGGGTACTTCGCCTTGGTCAGTACGGCCCCGTCGCGGTCCACCGCCTCGATCGGCGGGGTCGCCGCCTCGCCGGTGACCAGCGAGTCGCCCTTCTCCAGGTCGGGGTGGACGACGGACGGCTTCCAGTCGACGAGCGCCTTGCCGGTGGTCCGGCCGCGGACGACGGTCAGCTCGGAGTCGTACGTGAGGGGCTTGCTCTTCCCGTCGTACGACACGGTGGCGCTGACGGAGAACGGTACGGTCGCGCCCTTCGCGGTGCCCGGGGTGATCTTCACCTTGGTGATGTGGGCGTCGGCGCGGTAACCGGCGAGCAGCGTCCGGGCGTCCCCGCTGTTGTCGGTGAGGGCCGCGGCGCCCGACGCCGACCCCTTCTCCCAGGCCGCGAAGAACTTCTCGCTGGTCTCCCGGATCTCGTCGTCGGAGGGCGGCCCGGTCTTCACCGCGGCGCCTCCCGACCCGGAGCCGCCGTCCCCGCTGATCGCGGTCACCACGTTGTACGCGCCGTACCCGGCGCCTGAGACCATCACCGCGAACACCCCGCCGACGATGGCGGTCTTCGCCCCCTTGCGCATCGCGCGCTTCCCTTCCCCGTAAGCCCTCCCGCGCCCTTTCTGAACGCGTTCAGAAAGAAGCCGATGTCCTGCACTGTAAGCACCACGGATCACAGATGTGCACACCATCCCCCGGAACTTGTCCGAACGGAGACCCACCCACCCCACATCCAGCCGCCCACCCCACACATCCGGCCACCGGGCCCCCACCCACATCCATGAACACCCGGTCCGTTGGCCCCCTACCCTCTAACCAGGCACGAGTGGGAACGGGTGGCACGCATGGGCATGCAGGAGCGGTGGCAGCGGAGACAGGGCGAGATCGTCGCGGTCGCCGACAGCAGGGAAGCCGAGCGAGTGCGCCGGCACAACGACCGCGTCGAGGAACGGCACGGCGAGGTGGTGCGAGCGGCGCGCCAGGCCTTCGAGCGGGGCGACGGCTGGTTCGAGGCCGAGATCGAGGGCCGCAGCACGGGCAGCATGACCCCCGGCGCCTTCCCGTCGGACTTCGGCACACCCCCGCTCCACACGACGAAGCTGGACCACCCCGCCGTACAGCAGCCCCCGAGAGCCGACCTCCTCTCCCGCATCGAGGACGAGGGCTGGTCCCTGCACACCGCCCAATACCTCCACATCCAACTCGGCGAGAACTCCCGCGAGAAGTGGACGTCGTCGGGCGAGCAGGTGGCGATCAAGGGCAAGATCGTCGGCATGTATCTGTTCCGCAGGGCGGGACCCGGCGGGCGGGCCGAGGGACACCCGGCGCGGGCGGGCCTCGGGCACGGTCCGCGGTGTCAGCGGGTCCTGCTAGAACACTCGCATGACGTACAGGTTCACAGCCCAAGTCGCTTGTGGGCTCGACGATCCGGACCAAGATGACTGTGTGATGGCGGGGGTGGCCGAGTCGGACGACGAGGGGGTGCCCTCGTTGTTGTTCATGTGCGCCTTCGACGAGCCCGATGCCCAGGCCGTACGTCTCGGCATGGACACCCACTGCCTGGTCGCATCCGGCGAGGGGACCGCCTACGGCTGCGTACGTGAAGTGGAACTGGACGGTGACGTACTGCGGGTGACACTGGACCCCTCGTCACTGGACGACCTCGGCCTGCCCGACCCAGTGCTGGAGGTCTTGCTCCAGGCGCCGGCGCCAAGCGTGACCCGGATGCGCGAGGTGCTGCCGCGCGTCCTGACATACGGGCGATCAACCGCCCGCCCACGACTGATTAGGCTCTAGCCTCCACGACCGCCGACGATCCCGAAACGCGGACCGGAGATTCTTCGCCTCTTCGCCCGAGCCCTTCGAGCGGCCACCGTGTACGAGTACGCCGGCGGCCTCCGGCTGCCGCGCCAGAAGATTGAGTCCGCTCTCCAACTGTGGGCGTCCGTTGCCTGGGCGCGGTTGACGTGTGGCCGCCCATCACGTGCGTGCGACGGCCGCCATCACTCGCTAGCGCAAGGGCTCGGTGGTCAGCATGTCGGCGAACTGCCAGGAGTAGTTCGTGACTTCTTTCTCCTGCAACTCGACCGCATCAGTGGTGGTCCGCAGCAGGAACCGGAAGTCGAAGTGCAGGTGTTCCGGCTCGCCTTTGGCCGCGCTCGTCGGGATCGAGTGGACGTCGATGTGCAGGGGGACATCCCCGGCCGGCTCGACCTGAGCGCGGATGATTCCGGTTTCCTCGGTCAACTCGCGTGTGGCGGCGTCCAGCAGGGTGGTGTCACCGTCCTCGATGTGTCCGCCGGGCAACAGCCACTTGCGGAGTGCCCGGTGCTCGATGGTGAGGAGGCGACCGTCAGGGCGGACCAGGGCGGCGCCGGCGGTGACGTGTCCGCGGAACTCCTTGCGCGAGGCGATCGCGTCGCCGGCCTGCTCGATGACGTCGCCCAGTACCGAGAGGGCGTCCTTCTCTCCCGGGTGGTCGGCCAGGTAGGCAGCGAGGGTGTCGCTCACGTGCTGCGCGGTGATCGGCATGGGATGGCTTCTCCTAGCGGTTGAAGTAGTTCAGCCACGTTCCGGCGATGGTCGCCCGGTCTGCGGCGTCGACCTCGTGCATACCGGGCCCGAGGCCGCCGCGGGCGAGATTCCGGACGCCCGCGAGGATCTCCGCCTGGCGGAGTCGTCGAGGCCCACGGACTGAGGAAGATCCGCACCGACCAGGCATGGTTCTGGACGGAGCGGTGGCAGGCCGGTGAGCGTGAGGCCAGCAAGGGCATCGCGGCTGGGCGCACGACCCGCCACGAGGGCGCGGACGCCATGTTCGCGCACCTCGACAAGGAGAGCTGACCCCGACAGCCCCGGAGACCCTTTGTCGACTTTCGCTACGACTGCCCGTTTCGACCACGACTTCAGGAGGCTTCTCCCGCAAGAGCGTCAGCGTTCGAGGACACCATCCGGAATGGCTTTGTGCCGGATCGTGCGATCGGGCAGCCTGCCCGACGTGTACCAGCGGGCGCCGAACGGGGAGCACGTCACCCGCTACCAGACGACTGGGCACTACTTCTATCTGCTCAACGGCGGCAACGCCGTCAACTTCCTGCACGGCGCCAGCGTAGGCCCGTTCATCTACCTCGTTCAGACTCTCCCACCTTCTAAACGATGCACCGCCATCGACGGTAGCTCGGAGGGGCAAGCCAGGCCCTCCGGAGCCAGGAGACGGTCGCCGGAACGGCCTACTCGTACGCCCAGGCCCTGCCGCTCTGCCGGTACTCCTCCACGGGGATCGGCTTGACCCCGGTGCGCATGCGGGCGGTGTAGAGCAGGCCGTCGAGGTGGTCGATCTCGTGGTGGATGAGGCGGGCGAGGCCGCGTTCGTACACGGTGGTGACGGTCTCGCCGGTCACGGCCGTGGTCTCGACGGTGATCCTCAGGGGGCGGGGGACGAGGCCGCGGACGTCGAAGAAGCTCAGGCAGCCCTCGTACTGCTCGTCCAGCTCGTCGGAGCGTTCGGTGATCTTCGGGTTGAGCAGGATGACGGCGGGCGCGTCGCCGGGCGGCTGGACGACGGCTGCGGTGCGGCCGATGCCGATCTGCGGGGCGGCGATGCCCATGCCCTTGGCGAAGGGGTGGACCTGACCGATCCGTTCCATCGCGGCGAACAACTCGTCGGTGATGCGCTCGGCCTCGTCGCGCTCGGCGGGCAAGGAGAAGGCGCGGGCCGGTTCGGCCAGGATGCCGACACCGTGCTGGACGACTCCGAGGTCGCGCATCTGCTGGCTGGGCCGCACCTCAATCACCTGAAGTCCCCTTGCTCCGTGTTGTGTTCGGGTCGCGCCCGGAACCTCCACTCAAGACGGTACCGAGCGTGGAGGGCAGGCGTGGTCGTGATCCAGGTGAATTGCCTCAGTTCACCGTCGTCGCTGCGGACAGGCGGGGTCCGCAGGGGCGAGGCTTCGGCGGTCATGGAGGTCTCGGTGCCCCACACGACGGGGTCGAGGGCGGCGGGGAAGGCGAGCTGGACTTCGAGTTGTTCGGTGGGCAGGCGGACGGCCCGCTGGAACCAGTTACCCCATTTGTCTTCGCCGACGGCGTAGGCGTACTCGATCCACACGGACTCTTCGGGGTAGAGCGGGAAGCGGCCGTGTTCGTTGTCGAACAGCAGCCAGACCTCCTTGAAGGCGTCCCGGTCGTGCTTGGCCTGCCAGCGCATTGCCTCGCCGCGGCAGGTGGCGGTGAGGTCGAGTTCGTCCCAGGTCAGTGGGTGGACTCGGTAGTGGGCGTTGGACCGCTCGGGGTCGCCCGGGTAACGGTCGACGGAGATGCGGATCAGGTAGCGGGTCACCGGTTCCTCGCCGGTGTTCCGCAGCAGCCGCCTCATGGTGAGCCGGTAGGAGTGGCCGTCGAACTGGAGGCGGGCGGCGTCGTGTTCGACCACAAGGGCGGACCCGGTGGCGTAAGGCTGCTCGTGCCTGCGCTGAGTCGGCGGGGCGGTGGGCCCGCGCCGGGTCCTGGTGCGGGCCTGCTCGTAGTCGCACCAGCGCCGCCAGATCGCCTTCGCGGCGTTCAGGTGCTCGTCGGCGAGCCGGGCGAACTCCTCGGTGGGCTTGTGGCGTCCGGACTCGACGTGACTGACGTACGACGGGTCGAAGCCCATGGCCAGCGCCAATGCCCGCTTGGACATGCCGCGTACTTCCCGCCATCTGGCTACCTCGGCCGCGAAGTCCTCGGCCGCCTGCTCGGCGGTGATCTCCTCGCTGTGCGCGTCCATCGAAGCCCCGCTCCGCGTCACTTGGTGAGCATGAATGAACCGTGAGTGATCCAAGTTCATCATCCCGTCACGGTGCGCGTCGCCGTTTTCCTTCCCTCAGCGGCCCGGATCGACCCCCGGGCGGATGAGGGAGGCGACGCAACCATGCGCGTGCTGTACCTGCTCAACATCTCCAACCCCGACCGGTTGTCAGCGGATTCGGGGTGGATCTTCGCGGATCTGCTGGCCCCGCCCCTGGCCGACGCCGGGGCGGAAGTAACCGTTGCGGCCCCAGCTGCGGCCGGGGATGCCCGCTGCGGATTCCACCGGACGAAGGTGCCCGGGACGAAGTACCGGGCCCGCTTCTCGGCGGACATCGACGAGTTGGTGGCCCTGATCGGTTCGGAGAAGCCGGATGTGGTGGTGGCCAACCAGATCGAGGAGGCCCCAGCTGTCCGCACGGCTCTGCTGGAGGCCGGCTCGGATGCGCTGCTGGCCGGGTACTGCCACTACCTGCCGTTCTCGTTCGCCGGCGGCGGGCAGATGCTGCCCGACCCGTCGCTGGACGACGCGGGGCTCGGGCGGCCGGTGCTACTGGCGTTCGCCGCGGGCCTGGCTGCGTGCGACCGGGTGATGGTCCACTCCTCCACGGCCGCCGCCTGGGTGTCTGCCGCCGCTGCCCGGATGACGGTGGACCTGGGCGACCGGATGCGGGTGGTGCCCGCACCGCGTGACGAGCGTCTGGTCCGTGACCCTGCCACGCTCCGGGCCGCCTCCGGCACGGCGATCGGTGTCTACAACCACCGGCTGTACGCGCACTACGGCACCGAGCAGTTCGTGGACCTGGCCCGCCGGCTCAGCGACTCCGCCGCCGTGCGGCTTCGGGTCATGGACCTGTTCGGCCAGCGCCGGGCCGAGCGCAAGGGCCTGGACGACAGCCCCGAGAAGATGCGCGAGAAGCTCGCCGCGCTGCCGCACGTGCAGGTCGTCTCCGATCGTGGCGACCGTGTTCGCTACAAGAACCTGCTGGCAGGCGCCCGCTTCGGCATCGCCCCGTTCCGGCCCGGCTGCCCCTGGTCGATGAGCGTCATCGATTGCCAGGGCATGGGCCTGCCGGTCATCTCGCCCCGCCTGGGTTGGCTCGCCGAACACATCGACCCCGAGCTGTGCTTCACCACCCCGGCCGAAGCCGTCGCCCTGGCCGAACGCCTCGCCACAGACGACGAGTTCCACGCCGTCCAAGCCAAGCGGGCACACGCCTCCACCGCCGACTTCGCTCCCGCCCTGGTCGCCGCCCGCTACCTGGAGGCGATCTCGTGACCAGCTTCGACGCTGTCCTCCTCTCCTACGACGAGCCGATGGCCAACTCCCTGCACTCCCGCCTCCAGCGGACGCTGGGCGGCACGGTCAAGCGCCTGCACGGGGTTCACGGGATGCGCAGGGCCTACCGGCTGTGTGCCGAGGTCGTCGAGCGCGAGCAGTTCTTCCTCGTCGACGGCGACTTCGCCATCGACACCGACTTCGATCCAGCTGCCGTCGAGCCACTGGAGGAAGGTGTTTCTATGCGGGTGTGGCGGGCGGTCAACCCGGTCAACGGCCTGACCTACGGCTACGGCGGTCTGAAACTGATCCGACGCAGTGCTCTGCGGGAGATGGGCGACGCCGTGGACGTGTTCGCCGCCCTGCCCGGCCGGATCGAATTTGCCCAGCACACCGCCGGGATCACACGGTTCAACCAGAGCCCCTTCCACGCGTGGAAGGCCGGTTTCCGCGAGTGCGCGATGCTCGCCCGCGGCAGCGAGTACGGCATGGCCGACGACGACGCCCACCAGCGCGTCGATGCATGGATGCTCAGCCGAAGCGGCGAGTTCGCCACCTACGCCGCCGCCGGGGCCACAGAGGGTGTCTCCTTCGCTCGCCGGGCCGCGCGTGAACCGCAGCAGTTCGACCACCTCAACGACCCCACCTGGCTGCGGGAGAGGTTCACCGCCACCCACGGGGACCAAGCGGTGTCCGGATGAGAGGCCCGCTCGTACTCATCGAGCCGTACGCGAACCGCCTGGGCGGGCACCACCAGCGCACTCTGGTAGCCCTCGCCCAGGCTCGGCCCGGCAGCCTCGTCATCGCCCCGCACGGGATTGCCACCGAGGCAGTACGTGCCCTGCGCGAGGCGGACGCCCGGCTGGCGACCGCACCGGCCGGGCTCTCCGCGGCTGGTCAGCGTGTGTTCCGCTCGCACCGCTGGCCCCGCCGTCTGCGGAGGGCGTCGCACCAGATCACCCTGATCGCCCGCTGCCTGGCCGAGGCGTCTGCTCTGCGGTCCGGCCGCCGGTTGGAGCCCGGTGCCGACGCGGTGGTGATCCTGACCGCGAGCGAGGCCCTGCACGGGGCCGCCGCCCTCCTCGGCGGGCAGCCGCACCTGCGGTTCGTCCACGAGGCGGTCACGGCCGAGGACGCAGTCTTGCGGCTGCTGGGCCGGCTTGCCCGCCGGGGCGAGCAACGGGTGATCGCCGTGTACCCGACCCAGGCCGTCGGGGATCAGCTCGCCACGGTCTTCGCCGACGTGCCCGCGGTGGTGGGCGCCTTCGCGGTCGACGACGGCCACCGCCTTGGTGACACCGAACGGGACGGGGGCCGGGCCGCGTTCGGTATCCCCGCCGCCGAGGCGGTGGTCTGCCTGGTCGGCGGCTGGTGGCCCTACAAGGACATCACCGTCATCGACGCCGCCCTGGACCGGCTCAAGGAGCCCCTGCACCTGGTAGTCACCGGCTCCCCGCTCGACGAGGCCGTGCTTCAGCGGTGGCAGTCCCTGCCCAATCTGCGGGTGCACACCCTGCCCGGCCCGGTCGGCGACTCCGTGCTGCGGCTCGTGTACGCCGCCGCGGATGCCGCCCTGGTCACCCGCCGCCCCGGGACCGGCAAGGAATCCGGACTCGTCATGGACGCAGCCCGCCTCGGCGTCCCCCTGATCGTCTCCGAACACGACGACGCCCTCACCGCCCGCCTGCACGGCCAGTCCTGGGCTCTGACGTTCCCGGCCGGCGACCCGGACGCCCTCGTAGACGCCCTGCACACCGTCATCCGCCAGCCGCTCGATCACCCCGGGCCCCAGGCCCCGGGGCTGCTCGGGATGCAGACGGCCGTCGAGCAGGCCGACTTCCTCACCCGCACCTTCGCCCCCTTGCACACGAAGGAGTCCTGAATGCTGAGCACGCCTCCCGCGCTGATCGCCGTCGTCGGCCCCGTCGAGCCGCCGCTGCTGGCCGCCTGGGCCCGCCACTACCGGTGGCTGGGCGTCGAGCGGTTCCTGATCGCCTTCCACTTCCCCGACCACGTCCCCGACGTCCAACGGCACGAACTCCAGGCCGCCTGCCGGGAGCTGGGCATCATTCCCACCGGCACCAGCACCGGCCCGTGGCACGAGCAGACCAACACCCGGCTCCGCGACGCCCTGCGGCACCGGGCTGGTCCCGGCTGGCACCTGCTGGCCGACGCTGATGAGTTCCAGCAGTACCCCGCCCCGCTCAGCGAGGTGATCGCCCAGGCCGAGAAGTCCGGAAACCGTGTGGTGGGCGGCCTGATGCTCGACCGCGTCGCCGCGAGCGGGCGCCTGAGCGGCTGGCGGCCCGAAGGCGGACTCGACCTCGCCTATCCCCTCGGTGGTCACCTCACCCACCGGCTCCTGCACGGCGACCCGAGGAAGATCGTCCTTGCCCGCCACGACGTCACCGTCTCCTCCGGCAACCACCGCTCTCCGGGCCACCGGCCCGACGTGGACCGCATCTGTGCGGTTCACCATTTCAAGTGGCGCTCGGGTGTCCTGGACGACCTGCGGAGACGGGTCCAGCACTTCACCACCGGCACCTGGCAGGAACACACCCCGGCCGTCCGCGACGAGGCCGGACGCCTGCTGACTCACGTCGGCCAGCACGGCGGCGTGATCAACACCAGCGATCTCCGGTTCGCCTTTCGCCGGGTGGGCCTGGGCCAGATGCCGTTCAGCTGGCCCGCCGAGGCCCGCAACATCTTCACCACCTGGCGTCCGTACGCCCACAGCGGCCAGGATTGACAGACGACGCTCTCACGCGCGGACAGCACGTCGCGAAAGGATGACCACGTGCCCCTCGCCGTACTCCTGGCCGGCCTCACCGGCTCCGGAAAGACCACCGTCGCCCAGGCCCTGGCCGGCCGCGGCTACCTCCGGCTGTCCGTGGACGAGGAGGTCCACCGCCTCCACGGCCGGTACGGCGTGGACTACCCCGAGCACACCTACTTCGAGCGTGAACAGCCCGTGGTCGAAGCGACCCGGGACCGGTTCATCAAGGAGATCGAAGCCGGCAACGACGTCGTCCTGGACCACGGCCTGTGGCGCCGGGCCGAGCGTGACGCCTGGCGGCAGGACGCCCGCGAAGCAGGCGGCCTGCCCGTTGTGGTCTACCTCTCCGCCGACCGCGACGAGCTACTGCGGCGCCTGGCCAAGCGCAACGTACGCGAGGACGCCAACGCGCTGACCGTCACTCCCGAGGCCCTGAACGACTTCTTCGCCCGCTTCGACCCCCCGTCCGACGACGAGGAAGTGATCATCTACACCGGAAACCTGGACATGCTGGCGACAGCACTGATCGAGGCTCGGGACCGGTAAAGCGGGGTCTCGGTTCTGGCGGGTGCTGCCGCTGTCGGCAGCTGCTCAGTTCCATAGGAAAAGGACGCCTGCGGCCGGCCCGCCGGTAGGCTGCAGCGCATGACCATGTCGCCCGACCAGGTCGGCAGCAGAGAAGACCTGGCCTCCTTCGTCCGGCTTCTGCACCGGGACTGTGCCGAGGACGGCGACGCATGGGAGAACGGGGACCTCGCCGGGTTCCTGGAGGCGCTGGCCGCGTGGATCGACGACGCGGGCGGCTGGTACCGCAACGCCTGCCGGGAGCTGCCCGCCGACGCGGACTGGAGTTTCTTCGCCCGAGCCCTTCGAGCGGCCACCGTGTACGAGTAGGCCGGCGGCCTCCGGATGTCGCGCGTCGGCTTCGGTCCTGATTCTCGCTGTCAGGCGTCGAAGCGGTGGCGGGCTGTCTCGATGTGGCTGAAGTAGCGGTGGGTCCAGTCGCACATTCCGTCGACGGTTGCGCGTAGGCCCTGGCCCGGTTCGGTGAGGGTGTATTCGACGCGGGGTGGGACGGTGGGGTGCACGTTTCTGTCGACCAGGCCGTTGCGCTCCAGCATGCGCAGGTTCTGGGTGAGCATCTTGTGGCTGATGCCCTCGATCTCGTTGCGCAGTTCGCTGAAGCGCAGGGTGCGTTCACCGAGGGTCTCGATGATCAGGAACGCCCACTTGTTGGCGACGTCGGAGAAGATCTCCCGCGCCAGCGAGTCCGCGCGCCTGAGGTCCGCTTCGTCGGACGGTCCCTTGATCTGTTCGGTCACCATCTGGTTCCTCAGTCACTGGAAAGTGCGTTCTTCCATGTCAGAGCACACTCTCCTACGGTTCCTGAGTAACCACAAGAAACCGAAGTCAGGGAACGGAGGCAGGTGGCATGGCCATCAAACTGGTGGACCCGAGTGGACTGCCCGAGATCGATGTCTATCGGCAGGTGTCGATCGCAACGGGGTCGAAGCTGGTCTTCGTCGCCGGCCAGGTCGCCTGGGACGGCGAGGGGGTCACGGTCGGCGAAGGCGACCTCGCCGCGCAGGTCGAGCAGTGCTACCTCAACATCGGCACCGCTCTGGCCGGGGCCGGCGGATCCTTCGACGACGTGGCGAAACTGACCTTCTACGTCGTCGACTGGACCCCCGACAAGATGCCCCCGCTCCTGGAGGGCATCTCCCGGGCGTCCGCGAAACTGGGCGTCACCCCGGTCCCGCCGGCCACGCTGCTGGGTGTCGCGGCCCTGGACGTCCCCGAGCATCTCGTTGAGATCGAGGCCACCGCGGTCCTCGACTGAACGGATGCCCGTCGCCCCCCCTGAGCACGGATGCGCCCCCGGGTGCACGGGCGGATACGCCGACGAGCCCACGGCTGCGCCGACGAGCCCGCAGGTGCGCCGACGACCGGCCTCAGGGGCGGCCGACCAGCCTCCCCGGCTAAACCCACGTATCCAGCCACATCCGCGCCCGCCACCCGTCGATCGGGATCGCCGTGCCGGTGTAGATGGGCCAGAAGTAGATGAAGTTCCAGATGATCAGGAGGATCAGGACGCCTGCCGTGGCGGCGCCGATGACTCGGCGGCGTTCCGTGGAGCCGGGGGGGCCGAGGAGGGCGCCGGTGAGCATGGAGACGGCGAGGCAGAGGAAGGGGAGGAAGACGATCGCGTAGAAGAAGAAGATCGTCCGCTCCTGGTACTTGAACCAGGGGAGGTAGCCCGCGGCGACGGCGCAGGCGATCGCTCCGGCCCGCCAGTCCCGGCGGAAGAACCAGCGCCACAGGACGTACAGGACGGCCGCACAGGCCGCCCACCACAGCAGCGGGGTGCCGAGGGCGAGGACCTCGCGGGCGCACTTCTGGCCGGCGCCGGCGGGGCAGCCGTCCCTGCCCGGGAGCGGGGACTCGTAGAAGAACGAGACCGGGCGGCCGTCGACGAGCCAGCTCCACGGGTTCGACTGGTAGGGGTGCGGCGAGGAGAGCCCGATGTGGAAGTCGTAGACCTCGTGCTCGTAGTGCCACAGGCTGCGCAGCCAGTCCGGCAGCAGGGTCCAGTGGCCGCCCTTGCCCGCCGTCGCCGCCCAGTCGCGGTAGTAGCCGCCGGAGCCGTCGGCCGGGGAGAGGATCCAGCCGGTCCAGGAGACGACGTACGTGACGAGCGCGACCGGCACGGTGGCCAGGAAGGCGAGGCCCGTGTCGCGGAGCAGGACGGCCCGGTACGGGTGGCGGGCGCCCGCCACCCGGCGGGAGCCGACGTCCCACAGCACCGCCATCACGCAGAACGCGGCGAGCACGTACAGGCCGTTCCACTTGGTGCCGATCGCCAGGCCCAGCATCAGGCCGGCGCCCCAGCGCCACGGGCGCCATCCGAGCCGGGTCGTCTCGGCGACGTACGCGTCGGGGCGCGCCACCCCGTCCGCGTCGACGGGCAGCGCCGCCGCGAGGCGGGCGCGCGCGTGGTCACGGTCGACGACCAGGCAGCCGAACGCGGCGAGCACGAAGAACATCAGCACCCCGTCGAGCAGCGAGGTGCGGCTCATCACGAAGTGCAGCCCGTCCACGGCCATCAGCGCGCCGGCCAGGCAGCCGAGGAACGTCGAGCGGAACAGCCGGCGCCCGATCCGGCACAGCATCAGCACCGACAGCGTGCCGAGCACCGCCGTCATGAAGCGCCAGCCGAAGGGGTTGAACCCGAACATCCACTCGCCGAGCCCGATGACGTACTTGCCGACCGGCGGATGCACCACGTACGCGGCGTCCGTCGGGATCCGCACGTTGCCGTTGCCCTGGAGGATCAGGTCGTTGGCGTCCTTCGCCCAGTTCGCCTCGTAACCGTTGTGGATGAGGGCCCAGGCGTCCTTGGCGTAGTACGTCTCGTCGAATATCACCGCCCTGGGACTGCCGAGGTTCCAGAACCGCATGATCCCGGCGACCAGCGTGACGAGCAGCGGGCCGAGCCACGCCGACCAGCGCGTCACCGCGTACACGACCTCGTCGCGCAGCCCTAGCGCGGCGGCGATGCGCGGGCTCGGTTCGGCGTACGGCGGCACCAGCCTCCCGCGCACGTCGCCGCTCGGCCGCGCCGTGTATCCGAATCGGCGCAGCCGCTGCTGCCACGCCGGCCGCTGCGCCTCGGTGGCCTGGTCCTGCCGGGTGTCCATGGAGGACGCGGTACTGGTCACCGCGCCATCGTAGGGAACACGTCTGTGGGAGTCCCGCGCTTGCCCCCTGCGAGGATGTAACCGTGACAGGAACCAGCCTCACCAGCGGCCCCACGGGAAGCCCCACCGGAACCCTCGTGCTCGCCGGCACACCGATCGGCGACGTGAGCGACGCGCCGCCCCGGCTCGTCGGCGAACTCGCGCGCGCCGACGTGATCGCCGCCGAGGACACCCGCCGGCTGCGGCGGCTCACCCAGGCCCTCGACGTGCAGCCCACGGGACGCGTGGTGTCGTACTTCGAGGGTAACGAGTCGGCCCGTACGCCCGAGCTGGTCGAGGCGCTGGAGGGCGGGGCGCGGGTGCTGCTGGTGACGGACGCCGGGATGCCGTCCGTCTCCGACCCCGGCTACCGGCTGGTCGCCGCCGCCGTGGAGAAGGACATCCGGGTCACCGCCGTGCCGGGTCCGTCCGCCGTGCTGACCGCGCTCGCCCTGTCCGGGCTGCCCGTCGACCGGTTCTGCTTCGAGGGGTTCCTGCCCCGGAAGGCGGGCGAGCGGCGCTCCCGGCTCGCCGAGGTCGCGGACGAGCGCCGCACCCTCGTCTACTTCGAGGCCCCGCACCGCGTCGACGACACCCTCGCAGCGATGGCCGAGGTCTTCGGTGCCGAGCGCCGCGCCGCCGTCTGCCGCGAGCTGACCAAGACGTACGAGGAGGTCAGGCGCGGCCCGCTGGGCGAGCTGGCCGCCTGGGCCGCGGAGGGCGTACGCGGTGAGATCACCGTCGTCGTCGAGGGCGCTCCCGAGAAGGGTGCCGGGGAACTGGACGCCGGGGAGCTGGTGCGCAGGGTGCGGGTGCGCGAGGAGGCGGGGGAGCGGCGCAAGGAGGCGATCGCCGCCGTCGCCGCCGACGCGGGCCTGCCCAAACGGAAGGTGTTCGACGCCGTCGTCGCGGCAAAGAACGCGGAGCGCGGCGCACCATGAGCGGGCAAAGGGCCGCCGCCGAAAGCAAAGCCCAGGCCGCGTAGCGGGACCCTTCCGACAAGGAAAGGCCAAAACGGGTCCAATAGTCGACAGACCTGATGCGTTCCGGTCCTCGGAGGCGTCCACTGGTTGAAGGGACGTACCCGTCCCTCGCCCTTGGCACGGCACCGCCCGAGGGGACGTGGGCCCGTGGCACCAGACCGCCCCGGGCCTCCCGGCCGTCCGGGAAGTCCCCCGGTCCGGGCCAGGTCAGCGGCGCTTGTCCGGCGGACAAGAGGAGCGGCATGAGCGAGATCGCAGGTCCAACCGGCCGGCCCACCGGCCAGGCCACCGTCGGCGCCGACACGGGCACCGGCCACGACGGCGTGGCGACCGCCGTCGTCCACGAGTCGTACTCCTTCGCCTGCATGCGGTGCGGGCATGGCTGGGAGCAGTCGTACGCGATAGAACACCACCTCGACGCCGAGGGCACCGAGTTCGTGCGGTACGTGGCGGACGGGCGGATCGTGCCCTCGCCGCTGAGCCGGCCCACCTGCCAGAACTGCGACGGCCACCTCGTCCGCATCATGCGGCCGGGCCGGGTGTCCTCGGCGCGGGGCTCCATGTCGCGGACGGCGGCGGCACGCGCGGCGGGGGGAGCCTCGTCGTCGCCGCGGCGACCGGCGTCCGGTGCGCCCGACGCGTCCGGTGAGACCGGGGCGTCCGGTGAGACCGGGGGGGCGTCCGACGCGTCCGGTGAGGCCGGTGACAGCCACCACTGGCACCTCTCCGACCTCCTGCACCCCTTCCAGCACCGCAAGGCGGTCTGAGACCCGGCCGCCCGCGAGGTGAGGCCGCCCGCGTCCCCTTCGTAGGATCGGGTCATGCCTTCCCACGCCTCCGACAGCGCCTCCGAGACCCCCGGCACGTCCCGCGACACCTCCGGCAAGAACGCCGCACCGCCGCTGCCCGCACCCCTCGCGGTGCCGGTCGCCGACTCGCACACCCACCTGGACATGCAGTCCGGCACGGTCGAGGAGGCGCTCGCCAAGGCCGCGTCGGTGGGTGTCACGACGGTCGTGCAGGTCGGCTGCGACGTGAACGGCTCACGCTGGGCGGCACGGACGGCGGCCGCGTACGACGCCGTCCACGCGGCCGTCGCCCTGCACCCGAACGAGGCGCCGCGGATCGTGCTCGGGGACCCCGGGACAGGCTCGTCCCGGCAGGGCGCTCGCGCACCCGGCGGCGACGCTGCGCTCGACGACGCGCTCGCCGAGATCGACCGGCTCGCGGCGCTGCCCGAGGTCAAGGGCGTCGGCGAGACCGGACTCGACCACTTCCGCACCGGTCCCGAGGGCAAGGACGCGCAGGAGCGGTCCTTCCGGGCCCACATCGAGATCGCCAAACGGCACGGCAAGGCCCTGGTCATCCACGACCGCGAGGCCCACGCCGACGTACTGCGCGTCCTGAAGGAGGAGGGCGCCCCGGAGCGGACCGTCTTCCACTGCTACTCGGGCGACGCCGCCATGGCCGAGGTGTGCGGCCGCGCCGGATACTTCATGTCCTTCGCCGGCAACATGACCTTCAAGAACGCCCAGCCGCTGCGCGACGCCCTCGCCGTGGCCCCGCTGGAGCTGGTGCTGGTGGAGACCGACGCCCCGTTCCTGACGCCGGCGCCGTACCGCGGACGGCCCAACGCCCCGTACCTCGTTCCCGTCACGGTACGGGCGATGGCGGCGGTCCGGGGCATCGACGAGGACGCCCTCGCCACGGCACTCGCCGCGAACACCGCGCGCGCGTTCGGGTACTGAGAGGCACTCCGAGCGGTCACGGCACTCTCCGTGTCTGGCCGACTTTGGAGAGTGACCGCCGCTCCGCTAGGTTCTGGTCGCCCGTCCCGGAGCCGTCCCTGGAGCGCCGCCGTGAGGAACCCGCAGGACCAGCAGGACCAGCAGCAGGACCAGCGGGACCGGCGGAGTCCGTCGCCCTCCGCGTACGCGGCGTACGCGTACGGACCGCACGGGACGCTCGTGGCCCAGGAGACGGGCGCCGCTGCCGATCCCCACGGGCGGCCGCCGGACGGTGCGCCCGCGCGGGCCGGGCTGCCGGGTGGCTTCCGCGCGTACACCCGTGCCGCGGTCCACCCGGACCGCGGCACCCCCGCCGCCCCCGCCGCTCCCCCCGCCCCCGGCACGCACGACGCGCCGACCCTGCCCTACGGCGTGCGGCAGGGCCCCGGGCGGCAGGCGTACGCCGACACCTACCGGCCCGCCTATGAGCAGCGCCCGCGTCCCCGGCCCCGGCCTCGGACGCGGCCCGAGGACCAAGGCCGGGAACAGCCCTCGCCCTTGCCCTCGCCCTCGCCCGGGCCCCGCCCGGTCCCGGAGGCCGTCGTGCCGCGGCCCGCCCCGCGCGCCGCCGGGGCCCGCCGTGCCGCCGCGCACCGCCGCGCGGCCCCCGTACGCGCCGACCCGCTGCGGAAGCTGCTCCCGCAGGCGCTGGTCGTGGTGTTCCTCGCCGGTGGCACCACGGCGTTCGTCGCCAAGGACAAGGCCGTCGAGCTGAGCGTCGACGGACGGCCGCGGACGCTGCACACCTTCGCCGACGACGTGACCGGGCTGCTCGCCGAGGAGGGTGTCGCCGTGGGCGCCCACGACCATGTCGTACCCGCGCCGGGCACCCGGCTGACCAGCGGGGACGAGATCTCCGTACGCCACGGCAGGCCGCTGGTCCTCACCCTCGACGGACGCGGCGCCGAGGTGTGGACGACCGCGCGGACCGTCGAGGGGGCGCTCGCCGGGCTCGGGGTGCGCGCGGAGGGCGCGTACGTGTCGGTGCCGCGCTCCCGGCGGATCGGCCGGGCCGGAATGACGCTCGACGTCCGCACCGAGCGCACGGTGACGGTCATGGCGGACGGCCGGGCCCGCACCGTCCGCACCAACGCGGCGACGGTCCGCGAGGCGGTCGGCGAGGCCGGCGTCACCCTGCGCGGCGACGACACCACGTCGGTCCGGCCGGGGAGCTTCCCGCGCGACGGGCAGACCGTCACCGTCCTGAGGATCACCGGGAACAGGGAGGTCCGGGAGGAACCGGTCCCGTTCGACGTGCGGCGCACCGACGACCCGGAGCTGTTCGAGGGCACGGAGGTCGTCGAACGCCCGGGGCGGCCGGGCGCCCGCCGGGTCACGTACTTCCTGCGGAGCGTCAACGGGGTCCGGCAGCGGCCGCGCCGCCTGGGCGCCGAGGTGGTGCGCGAGCCCCGCACGCAGATCGTGCGGGTCGGCACCCGTCCGCGGCCCACCTCGGTCGCGGACGTCGGCCGGCTCGACTGGGACGGCCTCGCGCAGTGCGAGTCCGGCGGCGACCCGGCCCTCGTGGACCCCTCCGGCACCTACGGGGGCCTCTACCAGTTCGACACCGGCACCTGGCACGACCTCGGCGGCCGCGGCCGCCCCGAGAAGGCCCCGGCCGCCGAACAGACGTACCGGGCGAAGAAGCTCTACGTACGCCGGGGCGCGAGCCCCTGGCCCCACTGCGGCGACCGCCTGCACGGCTGACCCGGACCCCGCACCCCCACCGCCCCCGCACTCCCGGCGTCCCCGCAACACCGACGTCCCGCACCGCGACCCCAACCGTCCCGCACCCCACCGTCCGGCACCGTCACCCCAACCGTCCCGCACCCCACCGTCCTGACGCCCGCCACCCGCCCCGCACCACCGATCCCGCCCGCAGGGACCCCACCCGGGCGAACGCCCCCCGTCGCGCCCGTACCCTTGGTGGGTGAGCAGCCCCGCCCCCGACGCCCTCCTGGGCCCCGCCGACGTCCGCGAACTCGCGGGCGCCCTCGGCGTACGGCCCACCAAGCAGCGCGGACAGAACTTCGTCATCGACGCGAACACGGTGCGCCGCATCGTGCGGACCGCGCAGGTGCGCCCCGACGACACGGTCGTGGAGGTGGGCCCCGGCCTCGGCTCGCTGACGCTGGCGCTGCTGGAGGCCGCCGACCGGGTCACCGCCGTCGAGATCGACGACGTGCTGGCGTCCGCGCTGCCCGCGACGATCGCCGCGCGGATGCCGGGGCGGGCGGACCGGTTCGCGCTGGTGCACTCCGACGCGATGCACGTCACCGAGCTGCCGGGCCCGCCGCCCACCGCGCTCGTCGCGAACCTCCCCTACAACGTCGCCGTGCCCGTGCTGCTGCACATGCTCGGCACCTTCCCGACCATCGAGCGCACTCTCGTGATGGTGCAGGCGGAGGTCGCCGACCGGCTCGCGGCGGCGCCCGGCTCGAAGGTGTACGGGGTGCCGTCGGTGAAGGCCAACTGGTACGCGGAGGTGAAGCGGGCCGGTTCCATCGGGCGGAACGTCTTCTGGCCCGCGCCGAACGTCGACAGCGGCCTCGTCGCCCTGGTCCGGCGGACCGATCCGGTCGCGACGACGGCCTCCCGGCGCGAGGTGTTCGCCGTGGTCGACGCGGCGTTCGCGCAGCGCCGCAAGACGCTGCGCGCGGCCCTCGCCGGCTGGGCGGGCTCGGCCGCCGCCGCGGAGGCCGCCCTGGTCGCCGCCGGAGTGTCCCCGCAGGCGCGCGGCGAGTCCCTCACCGTCGAGGAGTTCGCCCGGATCGCCGAGCACAAGGTCCCCGGCGGGAGCGCCGGCGCCCCCGCCGCACACAAGGAGCCCGGGTCGTCGTGATGGAGACAGTCCGCGTCCGTGTCCCCGCCAAGGTCAACGTGCAGCTCGCGGTGGGCGGCGTCCGCCCCGACGGCTTCCACGACCTGGCCAACGTCTTCCTCGCGGTCGGCCTGTACGACGAGGTCACGGCCACCCCGGCCGACACGCTCCGGGTGACCTGCGCGGGCCCGGACGCCGCCGCGGTCCCCCTGGACCGGACGAACCTGGCGGCCCGCGCCGCGCTCGCGCTCGCCGGACGGTACGGGATCGAACCGGACGTGCACCTGCACATCGACAAGGACATCCCGGTGGCCGGCGGCATGGCGGGCGGCAGCGCGGACGCGGCCGGCGCGCTGGTGGCCTGCGACGCGCTGTGGGGCACGGACGCCCCGCGCGACGAACTCCTCGCGATCTGCGCCGAGCTGGGCAGCGACGTGCCCTTCAGCCTGGTCGGCGGTGCGGCGCTCGGCACCGGCCGGGGCGAGCGGCTGCGGCCCCTCGACGTCGGCGGCACCTTCCACTGGGTGTTCGCGGTGGCGGACGGCGGGCTGTCCACCCCGGCCGTGTACGGGGAGTTCGACCGGCTCACCGCCGGGCTCCGGGTCCCCGGTCCCGCCGCCTCGCGGGACCTCCTCGACGCGCTGGCAAAGGGCGACGCCACCGCTCTCGCCGCCACCGTCTCCAACGACCTGCAGCCCGCGGCGCTCTCCCTCTTCCCGCCGCTCACCGGCACCCTCGCCACCGGCCGCGACGCCGGCGCCCTCGCGGCCCTCGTCTCCGGCTCGGGCCCGACCACGGCGTTCCTCGCGGCGGACGCGGACGCGGCGGCGGAGATCGCCCGGGCGCTCATGGCCTCCGGGACCTGCCGCACGGCACGCGCGACGACGGCACCGGCGCCGGGAGCGACGGTGGTGTGAGGGGCGCCCGGTCCCGATCACCGCTCACGAAGAGTGACGATCACCGTGTGCCCCGGTGGGTCACCCGGAGGGCCTACGCTTGAAGGCTGATCGACCCCCGCGTCAGGAGTGAAATGGCCGTCAACCTGGTCAATGTCGAGTCCGTCAGCAAGGTGTACGGCACCCGTGCCCTGCTCGACGGCGTGTCGCTCGGCGTCTCCGAGGGGGACAGGATCGGGGTGGTCGGGCGCAACGGCGACGGGAAGACGACCCTGATCCGGATGCTGGCCAAGCTGGAGGAGGCCGACACCGGGCGGGTCACCCACTCCGGCGGCCTGCACCTCGGCGTCCTCACCCAGCACGACTCGCTCGACCCCGCCGCCACCGTCCGGCACGAGGTCATCCGGGACATGGCCGACCACGAGTGGGCCGGCAACGCCAAGATTCGCGACGTCCTCACCGGACTGTTCGGCGGCCTCGACCTGCCCGGGTTCCCGCAGGGCCTGGACACCGTCATCGGCCCGCTCTCCGGCGGCGAGCGGCGCCGGATCGCGCTGGCCAAGCTGCTCATCGAGGAGCAGGACCTCATCGTCCTCGACGAGCCGACCAACCACCTCGACGTCGAGGGCATCGCCTGGCTCGCCCAGCACCTCGGCGCGCGGCGCTCCGCGCTCGTCTGCGTCACCCACGACCGCTGGTTCCTCGACCAGGTCGCCACCCGCATGTGGGACGTCCAGAAGGGCACGGTCTACGAGTACGAGGGCGGCTACACCGACTACGTCTTCGCGCGCGCCGAGCGCGAGCGCATCGCCGCCACCGAGGAGGTCAAGCGGCAGAACCTGGTCCGCAAGGAGCTGGCCTGGCTGCGCCGGGGTGCCCCCGCCCGCACGTCCAAGCCCCGCTTCCGCGTCGAGGCCGCCAACGAGCTGATCGCCGACGTGCCGCCGCCGCGCGACACCAGCGAGCTGATGAAGTTCGCCTCCACCCGCCTGGGCAAGACCGTCTTCGACCTGGAGGACGTCACCGTCCAGGCCGGACCCAAGGTCCTCCTCAAGCACCTGACCTGGCAGCTCGGCCCCGGCGACCGCATCGGCCTGGTCGGGGTGAACGGCGCGGGCAAGACCTCCCTGCTGCGCGCCATGGCCGACGCCGCCCGCAGCGAGGGCGAGAAGCAGCCCGCGGCAGGGCGGATCGCCACCGGCAGGACCGTCAGGCTCGCCTACCTCTCCCAGGAGGTCGGCGAACTCGACCCGGCGCTGCGGGTGCTGCAGGCCGTCCAGCAGGTGCGCGACCGCGTCGACCTCGGCAAGGGGCGCGAGATGACCGCGGGCCAGCTGTGCGAGACGTTCGGCTTCAACAAGGAGAAGCAGTGGACGCCCGTCGGCGACCTGTCGGGCGGTGAGCGCCGCAGGCTCCAGCTGCTGAGGCTGCTGATGGACGAGCCGAACGTCCTGTTCCTCGACGAGCCCACCAACGACCTCGACATCGAGACCCTCACCCAGCTCGAGGACGTACTCGACGGCTGGCCCGGCTCGATGGTCGTCATCTCCCACGACCGGTTCTTCATCGAGCGCACCACCGACAAGGTGTTCGCGCTCCTCGGCGACGCCACGCTGCGGATGCTGCCGCGCGGCATCGACGAGTACCTGGAGCGGCGCCACCGGATGGAGGAGGCCGCGGCGGCCTCCGCGCCCGCGCCCGCCCGGGCCGAGCAGAAGACCGGCGTCTCGGCCGCCGACGCCCGCGCCGCGAAGAAGGAACTGCAGCGGATCGAGCGGCAGTTGGACAAGATCTCCGAGAAGGAGACGAAGCTCCACGCCCTGATGGCCGACAACTCCACCGACTTCGCGAAGGTGGCCGAGTGGGACAGCGAGCTGCGGACGCTCGCGGGGGAGCGCGACGAACTGGAGCTGCGCTGGCTGGAGCTCGCCGACGACGCCTGAGCACGGCGGTACCGGGCGCGCGTCGGTCGCGGGCCGCGGGCACGCGTCCGTGAAGGGGGCGTGAAGGCGCGTAACGAGGGCATCACGGGCCGGTCCTCCCTTGGGAACAGGGGCGGGACCGGCCCCTTGTTCGAGGGTGGCCCAGTGATAGAAAGAGCCGTCTGAGAACGTCTGAAAACCGTCTGAGAACCACTCCGAGCACGACCGGGCGTGGCGAAAAGTCAGTGAAGAGGGGGGAAGCGCTGATGACTCAGCCGCCCAACCAGCCGCCGCAGGGCGGCTTCGGAGCTCCGCAGGACCCACCGCCCCAAGGGGGAGGCTTCGGCGCCCCGCAGACCCCGCCGCCCGCGGGCCCGCCCGGGACCCCGCCCCCGGCGGGCCCCCCGCAGCCCGGTTACGGCTACCCGCAGCAGCCCGGCCCGTACAGCACCCCCGGCCCGTACGCTCCGCCGCGGCAGCCCGGCCCGTACAACACGGCGGGCCCGTACGCGCAGCCCGGCCCCTACAACCCGCAGCCCGGGTACGGGAGTCCGGCGCAGCCGCAGGGTCCGGGCTCACCCGGCACCCCGCCCCCCGGCGGGGGTTCGAAAAACCCCTTCAGGGGGAAGCCGGCGATGATCATCGGCGCCGCCGTCGCCGCGCTGCTCGTCATCTGCGGCACGGTGTGGGCCGTCGGCTCCGGCGGCGACGACGACAAGAAGCCGGTCACTAAGCCTTCCCAGGACGCCAAGCCGTCCACGTCCGCGCCGGCCCCGGTGAACGAGGGCGACGGCAGCGGTGACGGCGGCGACACCGACGAGGACCTCAACAAGGGCCGCAAGCCCGGCGAGGCGAAGGTGCTCTGGTACAAGGAGGCGCCCGACGCCCCCGGTTCCGGCGCGGACGCCCCCGGCATGTGGATCACCGGCGAGAGTGCGGTGAAGGCGGCGTACAAGCAGCTCTTCGCCTACGGCGTCGAGGACGGCAGGCCGAGCTGGGACCCGATCACCTTCCCGCAGAAGATCTGCGCGACCACCCGGCAGACGACGTCCGACGACCGGATCGTCATCGCGTACATGAGCGGTGTCAGCGACCACGCCAAGTGCGACCGGCTGGTGGCCGTGGACCTCGCCACCGGTGAGCGCGCCTGGACCGGCAAGGTCACCGAGAGCGGCCTGTTCGACAGCGCCATATCGATCGGCCTGACCATCACCGGCGACACCCTGATGGTCGCCCGCTCGCAGTCCGCCACGGCGTACGACATGAAGACCGGCAAGAAGCGCTACGACCTCAAGAAGTACGGCCAGGACTGCTACCCGTCGGCCTTCGCGGGCGGCGAGAAGCTGATCGCCGTCGCGTCCTGCGCCATCAGCACCAAGAACGAGCACGACGAGGTACGGGAGCTGGACCCGGCCACCGGCAAGGCCAAGTGGACCAAGAAGTTCCCCAAGGACTGGAAGATCAACCGCGTCTACTCCGTGGCCCCGCTCGTCCTCTACCTCACCGACGAGGACGGGGCGCAGAAGGGCTGGAACATCACCACCCTGAAGAACGACGGCACGGTCCGCTCCCAGGCCGACATCAAGGGCAAGTTCGCGGTCGAATGCGGCTGGGGCGCCGGTCTCGTCCCCGACCTGCAGACCTGCTCGGGCGTCGTGGCCGACGCCAACACCCTCTACCTGCCCACCCTGGTGGACAGCGGGCCCAACGAGGTCGTCGCCGTCAGCCTCGAGAGCGGCAAGGAGCGGTGGCGGGTCAAGTCCCCCGCGGACGCGGCGATGACGCCGCTGCGGAGGGACGGCACGAACCTCGTCGCCTACGTGCACCCCCCGTCGGGCGCCGGCGGCCGGGTCGTCGCCCTGCCCACGACCGGGAGCAGCCACAAGACGACGAAACTGCTGCAGAACCCCGAGGGCACCAGCGACATCGAGAGCACCTTCATGCAGCAGGACATCGACTACGTGGACGGGCGCTTCTACATCTCCGCGAGTTCGCTGTCGGGCAACGACGAGTCGAAGGAGAAGCTGATGATGGCCTTCGGCAAGTGACCGAGTACCTCACCGCCGGCACCGACGACGCCGTTCCAGCAGGCGCCCCGGGGCCCCGCCGACCGGTCCTCCCGGCCCGTCCCACCCGCCCGACCACTCCACCCCGACCGAGGTACACGCCATGAGTCAGCCGCCGCCCCCGCCGCCGCCCAACCAGCCCCCGTCCTCGGGAGGGTTCGGCGCGCCCCAGGACCCGCCGCCGGGTGGTTTCGGCGCCCCGCAGGACCCGCCGCCCGGAGGCTTCGGCCCGCCGCAGACCCCGCCCCCGGCCGGTCCGCCGCAGACGCCGCCCCCGGCCGGTCCGCCGCAGCCCGCCTACGGCTACCCGAACGCCCCGCAGACGCCCCCGCCCGGCCCGGCCCAGCAGCCGCAGCAGCCGTACGGGTACCCGCAGACGCCCCCGCCGGCGCAGCCCGGCTACGGCTACCCGGGCCAGCAGTCCCCGTACGGCTACCCGCAGCCGCCGACCGTGCCCGCGCAGCCGCAGGTGCCGCAGAACGGGGGCGGCGGCCGCAAGTTCAGCTCCCAGACGGTGATCATCATCGCGGCGGTCGTGGCCATCGCGCTGATCGTCGGCGGCGGCGTCTGGTACGCGTCCTCGTCCGGCAAGGACGACGACAAGCACAGCGCGTCGGGCTCGACGGGCGGCACCGGCGGCAAGGACGGCAAGGACGGCAAGGGCGGTGACGCTCCCCTCCCCAAGCACGACAAGGCGCTGGAGAAGGCACCGTCGAACCCGAGCGCCGAGGTCAGCTTCCAGGTGCCCGCACCGGAGGTGAAGGGCGACCAGATCGACAGCGTGGCCGGCTCCTGGCTCACCGACTCGGTCTACGTCAAGAGCAGCGTCTACGAGATCAAGGGCTACGACCCCGACTCCGGTGCGCAGAAGTGGACCCTCGACCTTCCCGGCCAGCCCTGCGCGGGCTCGCCGGAGATCACCGAGGACGGCATCGCCGCGGTGGTCGCCGAGTCCGCCAAGCGCAACAGCAAGGGCAACCACCAGTCCTGCACCGAGATCATCGCGTTCAACGTGAACACCGGTGAAGAGGTGTGGACCGAGCACGTCGAGAGCAGCGGCGGCAAGCTGGCGTTCGGCGAGGTCGCCATCAGCGGCTCGACCGTCGCGGTCGGCGGCGGCTTCTACGGCGGGGCCGCCTTCGACGTGAAGACCGGCAAGTCCCTGTGGAAGCCGAAGGTCGGCAAGTGCGAGGACGTCGGCTACGCGGGCGGCGACCAGCTCGTCGCGGTCCGCAAGTGCGGTGGCTACAACGACGCCAAGTACGAGGTCCAGCTCCTCGACCCGAAGTCGGGCAGCGTGAAGTGGTCGTACAAGCTGGCCGCCGGTGTGGACAACGCCAAGGTGCTCTCCACCAACCCGGTCGTCTTCGGCTCGAACATCGGTGAGATCACGGCCTCCGGCATGACGGACGTCTTCTCGCTGGACGAGCACGGCGAGCTGCGCACCAAGATCAGCCTGGAGGACGGCAAGTACGAGCACGACTGCGGCGTCGGCAAGGTGCACGACTGCAAGGCGATCACGGTCGGCAACGACAAGCTCTACGTGCCGACCAAGGAGCACGACGGCACCGGCGAGTACAGCCAGACCAACGAGATCATCGCCTTCTCCCTGGCCACCGGGAAGACCACCGGCGACCGGATCGACGCGGGCGACGAGTACGAGATCTTCCCGATGCGCATGGACGGACCGAACATCATCGCGTACAAGGACGGTCCGTACGACAAGGGCGCCCAGGTCGTCTCGATCGACGGCAAGACGCTCAAGGAGACGAAGCTGCTGGAGACCCCGGCCTCCGAGTCCGTCCTCGACGCGATCAGCAGCATGGTCCCCAAGAGCAGTGAACTGCTCTACACCGACGGCCGGCTGTTCATGGGCAAGGACCTCGTGAGCAAGCCGTACAGCAAGGACGACAAGGAGTACGCGGCGCTCGGCTTCGGCGCGAAGTAGGCACGCAGGCAGGCGCACGCCGACGGCCCCGGCTGATCCCACAAGATCAGCCGGGGCCGTTCTCTGTCCCGAACTCCGCCCCGAACACGCCTCAATGAGAGCAGTTTCGGTTATCCGCTGCACTTTCGCCGGTAGGGGAAGCGCAACGTCGAACAAGCGTGTAGCTTCCGGGGAACGGAGGGCCGGGGGGCTCTTCTCACCGGGCGGGCGGGCGGAAGTCCGGCGCCGGGCCGGTGGGGATCCATGGGGGGCCATGGGGGGAACAGGGGGTTCGATGGGAGTGCGGCTCATGGTGGTCGACGACCACCGTCTGCTCGCCGAGGCGCTGGCCTCCGCGCTGAAGCTGCGCGGGCACCGGGTGCTGGCCGCCGCCGCGCCGGCCGCCGGGGCGGCGGAGCTGGTGATCACCCGTGCGCCCGAGGTGTGCCTGCTGGGCACGGCGACGCCCGCCGAACCGGGCATGTTCGACCCGGTGGTACGGATCAAGAAGGAGCGCCCGCAGGTGGCGGTCCTGGTGCTCGGCCCGGTGCCCAGCCCCCGGGGGATCGCGGCGGCCTTCGCGGCCGGCGCGTCGGGCTATGTGCGGCACGACGAGCGCATCGAGGGTGTCGAGCGGGCCATCATGAAGGCGCGGGCGGGAGAGGCGGCGGTGGCGCCCCAGCTGCTGCAGGGGGCGTTCGGCGACCTGCTCAACCCGGTGGCCCAGCCCGACGACGAGGGCCAGCGGCTGCTGCGGATGCTCACCCCGCGCGAGGTGGAGGTGCTGGTGCGGGCGGCCGACGGACAGGACACCCGCCTGATCGCCGCCGGCATGGGCATCGCCCCCTCCACGGCGCGCACCCACGTGCAGCGCGTCCTGATGAAACTGGGTGTCGGCTCCCGCCTCGAAGCGGCGGCACTGGCCGCCCGCACCGGCCTGCTGGAGCGCGCGGGCCCGCTGGGCGAGGGCACACCGGAGAGCTGACCGGGGCGCGGGGGACGGCGGCCGTGCGGGGCCGGGCAGGCGTACGGAGCGGGGCAGGCGTACGGGGCCGGGCAGGCGTACGGAGTCGGAGCCGTACGGGGCCGGGCCGGTGTGCGCGGCTCCGGCCCCGTACGGGAGGCCCTACTTCGGCGCCTGGGCCTGCTCGACGTCCTCCGGGGCCGGGGGGACGGCCGGGCGGAGCTTGAGCCAGACCAGGAAGAAGAGACCGAGGGCGAGCATCGCGAGGCCCGTCCACAGGTTGATGTCTATGCCCTCGGCCTTGTCGAGGTCGGCGTCGGACGGGCTGATGCCGGCGATCGTGACGATGATCCCGTACAGGACGAACAGGCCGCCGATGATGCGCCGGATGTCGAAGAGACGGGCGGCGGTCGCGGACTTGCGCTCGAGATCGGTGACGTCGTGTTGCGGTTCGGACATGGGGTGCAGCCTCCGATCGGTCAGAAGGAGTAGGGGACGTAGCAGAGCGCGGCGATGACGATCGCGCTCCAGCCGAGCAGCGCGGGCTTGCGGTACCAGGCGTCGTCGCCAGCGGCGGGCGACTCCTCCGGACCCGGCACGGGGGGCCCCTCCGCACCGGAGCCTGTCGCGGGTGCCTCGGGGAGCGTTCCGTAGACCAGTCCGACGAGTTCGGCCTGCGGCTTCGGCGCGGTGAAGAGGGTGACGACGACCATGACGACCGCGCCGGCGACGAAACCGACGATCGCGGAGACGAAGTTGGCGCCCTGGTCGCTGGGGATGGGGATGACGCCCTGCTTGTAGATCCAGAAGTAGTTGACCATCGCGGCCGTCGTGCCCGCGACCAGGCCCCACACGCCGGACTTCATCGAGGCACGCTTCCAGAACATGCCGATGATGAACACGACGAACATCGGCACGTTGAAGAAGGAGAACAGCGTCTGGAGGTACGTCATGATGTTGGAGAAGCTGGACGCGATGAACGCGGTGCCGATCGACGCGAGCACCCCGATCGCGGTGATCAGCCGGCCGAACCTGAGGTAGTAGCCGTCCTCACGGTCCTTGACGAGGTACCGCTGCCAGATGTCCGTGGTGAAGACGGTGTTGAAGGACGAGATGTTGGCCGCCATGCCCGCCATGAACGCGGCGAGCAGACCGGTCACCGCGATGCCGAGCACGCCGTTGGGCAGCAGCTCCTGCATCAGATAGGGGATCGCGTCGTTGTACTGGAGGCCCGAACCACCGGCGCCCTGGCCGATCTTCGGGACGAGGACGGCGGCGACCAGGCCGGGGATCATCACCAGGAAGACGATGAACATCTTCGGGAACGCGGCGATCAGCGGGGTGCGCCGGGCGGCGCTCAGGTTCTTCGCGGACAGCGCGCGCTGCACCTCGGCGAAGTTCGTCGTCCAGTAGCCGAAGGACAGCACGAAGCCGAGGCCGAGGACGATCGTCAGCCAGTTCGCGCCGAGCGGGTTGGCGTCACCGATGCCGGTCCCGCCCCACGCCGACAGGAAGTTGTCGCCGTGGCTCTTGGTGAGCGAGTCCGTCAGACCGTCCCAGCCGCCGACCTTCTTCAGGCCTATGACCGAGATCGGTATGAGCGCGGCGAGGATGACGAAGAACTGGAGCACCTCGTTGTAGATCGCCGAGGAGAGGCCGCCGACCGTGATGTACGCGAGCACGAAGAAGCCCGCGACGACGATCGCCACCCACTGCGGCCAGCCCAGCAGCGCCTCGACGACGATCGACAGCGCGTAGAGGTTGACGCCCGCGATCAGAACCGCCGCGAAGGCGAACAGGACCGAGCTCAGCAGGTGTGCGGACTTGTCGAATCTCTGGAGCAGGAACTCGGGTACGGACCGGACCTTGGAGCCGTAGTAGAACGGCATCATCACCAGGCCGAGGAAGACCATCGCCGGGATGGCGCCGATCCAGTACCAGTGGACGACCGCGACGCCGTACTGCGCGCCGGTGGCCGCCATGCCCAGGATCTCGGTGGCACCGAGGTTCGCCGCGACGAAGGCGAGTCCGGTGACCCAGGCGGGCAGGGAGCGGCCCGAGAGGAAGAAGTCGAGGCTGGTGCGCACCGAACGGCGGGCGGCGAACCCGATGCCCAGGACGACGGCGAAGTAGATCCCGAGGATCGCGTAGTCGAGCCCGTTGGTGGGGAGCCGGAGCCCTTCGGCCAGATATGTGGGGGACTGCATGGGGAACTCGCTTCGTTGCGTGAACGTATCCGGGCGGAATCTACGCCTCCATCTCTAAGAAGTGAACACGCCTCTTGATGTTCTTTGTTTGATTGTGATGTTGACTCGCGGGGGAGTCCATGGTTTGTTATGTTCGGTTCTGTTTGAAGAACGATGATGGATGCGTGCGACCGGCGCGTGGGCGTGGATGAGGGAGTGTCGGCAGTGAAGAAGACCTCGACCCGGCTGGCCGACGGTCGCGAGCTCGTCTACTACGACTCGCGTGACGACGTGGTCCGCGACGCGGCCGACCGCCGGCCGCTCGACCCGACCGTCACCACCTCGCAGGTGCGCCGCGACCCGCTGCTCGGCGACTCGGTCGCCATCGCCTCGCACCGCCAGGGCCGCACCTACCACCCGCCGGCCGACGAGTGCCCGCTGTGCCCCTCCGAGGGCGACCGGCTGAGCGAGATCCCCGAGTCCTCCTACGACGTCGCCGTCTTCGAGAACCGCTTCCCCTCGCTGGCCGGGGACTCGGGCCGGTGCGAGGTCGTGTGCTTCACCTCCGACCACGACGCGTCCTTCGCCGACCTCTCCGAGGAGCAGGCCGGGCTCGTCCTGGAGGCGTGGACCGACCGGACCGCCGAGCTCTCCCAACTCCCCTCCGTGCGGCAGGTCTTCTGCTTCGAGAACCGGGGCGCGGAGATCGGCGTGACGCTCGGCCACCCGCACGGCCAGATCTACGCCTACCCCTTCACCACCCCCCGCACCGCCCTGATGCTGCGCTCGCTCGCCGCGCACAAGGAGGCATCCGGCGGAGAGAACCTCTTCGACGAGGTGATCGCCCGCGAGACGCGCGAGGGCGACCGGATCGTCCTGGACGCGGCGCACTGGGTCGCCTTCGTGCCGTACGCGGCGCACTGGCCTTACGAGGTGCACCTGTACCCCAGGCGCCGGGTCCCCGACCTGCTCGCGCTCGACGAGGCGGCGCGCACAGAGTTTCCCCAGGTCTATCTGGAACTGTTGAGGCGCTTCGACCGGATCTTCGGTGAAGGGGAGCCTCCGACGCCCTACATCTCCGCCTGGCACCAGGCGCCGTTCGGCGCGCTGGAGGAGTTCGACGGCGTCAGCCGCGAGGACTTCGCCCTGCACCTCGAGCTTTTCACCATCCGCCGCACGTCCGGCAAGCTGAAGTTTCTCGCGGGTTCCGAATCCGGCATGAACGTGTTCATCAACGACGTGCCGCCGGAGACCGCGGCCGAGCGACTGCGAGAGGTAGCGAGTTCATGAGTGGGAAGTACCTGGTCACCGGCGGTGCGGGCTATGTCGGCAGTGTGGTCGCGCAGCACCTGGTCGAGGCCGGCCACGACGTCACGGTCCTCGACAACCTCTCCACCGGCTTCCGCGAGGGCGTCCCCGCCGGGGCCGTGTTCGTCGAGGGCGACATCCGCGATGCCGCCAAATGGCTGGACTCCTCGTACGACGCCGTCCTGCACTTCGCCGCCTTCTCCCAGGTCGGCGAGTCCGTCGTGAAGCCCGAGAAGTACTGGGACAACAACGTCGGCGGCACGATGGCGCTGCTCGCTGCGATGCGCTCCGCGGACGTCCGCACGCTGGTCTTCTCCTCCACCGCCGCCACGTACGGGGAGCCGGAGCGGACCCCGATCGTGGAGAGCGCCCCCACGAAGCCCACCAACCCCTACGGCGCGACCAAACTCGCCGTCGACCACATGATCAGCGGCGAGGCCGCGGCCCACGGGCTGGGCGCGGTGTCCCTGCGCTACTTCAACGTGGCGGGCGCGTACGGCGACTTCGGCGAGCGGCACGACCCCGAGTCGCACCTCATCCCGCTGGTCCTCCAGGTCGCCCGGGGACGCCGCGACGCGATCTCCGTCTACGGCGACGACTACCCGACGCCGGACGGCACCTGCGTCCGCGACTACCTCCACGTCGCGGACCTGGCCGACGCGCACCTGCTCGCACTGGCCGCCGCGCGCCCCGGCGAGCACCTGATCTGCAACCTCGGCAACGGCAACGGCTTCTCGGTCCGGGAGGTCGTCGAGACCGTCCGCCGGGTCACCGGCCACCCGGTCCCCGAGGTCGTGGCGCCGCGCCGGGCCGGCGACCCGGCCATCCTGGTCGCCTCCGCCGGCACCGCCCGCGAGCGGCTCGGCTGGAACCCGTCCCGGGCGGACCTCGCGGACATCGTCGCGGACGCGTGGGCGTTCGCACAGAACAGGGACTGAGGGGGAACACGTGGCCATGCACGTGGAGGTGGGCGCGGGCTTCGAGAAGCTGTACGGGGCCGCGCCCGAGGGAGTCTGGGCGGCGCCCGGCCGGGTCAACCTGATCGGCGAGTACACGGACTTCAACGAGGGCTTCGTGATGCCGCTCGCCCTGCCGCACACAGCCCTCGCCGCGGTCTCGCGCCGCACCGACGGCGTCCTCAGGCTGAACTCGGCCGACATCGACGGCCCGCTCGTCGAGCTGAGGGTGGACGGCCTGGTCCCGCTCGGCGACACCGGCTGGGCCGCGTACCCGGCGGGTGTGGTGTGGGCGCTGCGCGAGGCCGGGCACGCCGTCACCGGCGCGGACATCCACCTCGCCTCCACGGTCCCGACCGGCGCGGGCCTGTCGTCCTCCGCCGCGCTGGAGGTCGTCACCGCCCTCGCCCTGAACGAGCTGTACGGCCTCGGGCTGACCCGGCCGGAACTGGCCCGCCTCGCCCAGCGCGCCGAGAACGACTTCGTCGGCGTCCCCTGCGGAGTCATGGACCAGACCGCGTCCGCCTGCTGCACCGAGGGCCACGCCCTGCACCTGGACTGCCGCGACCTGTCCGTCCGCCAGGTCCCCTTCGACCTGAGCGCCCACGGCCTCGGCCTCCTGGTCGTCGACACCCGCGTCAAGCACGCCCTCGGCGACGGCGCCTACGCGGAGCGCCGCGAGGGATGCGAGGAGGGCGCGCGGCGACTGGGCGTCTCCCACCTGCGCGACGTCCCGTACGCGGAGCTGGACGCGGCCCTGGCCCGGCTCGGCGACGACCGGCTCCGCCGCTACGTGCGCCACGTCGTCTCCGACGACCACCGCGTCGAGCGGGTCATCACCCTCCTCGACGCCGGTGACGTCCGGGCCATCGGCCCCGTCCTCACCGAGGGCCACGCCTCCCTCCGGGACGACCTGCGCATCTCCTGCCCGGAACTCGACCTGGCCGTCGCCGCCGCCAACGGCGCCGGAGCCCTCGGCGCCCGGATGACCGGCGGCGGCTTCGGCGGCTCGGCGGTCGTCCTGGCCGAGTCGGCGGACGTGGACACGATCACGAAGGCGATCACGGAGGCGTTCGCGACGGCGGGCTTCACGGCCCCGCGCGTCTTCCCGGCGGTGCCGTCGGCGGGGGCGCGCCGGCTGGCCTGACCGTCCGCCCGGGGCGGCCGACTCCCCGGCCGCGCGGGCCGGTTCAGGCCAGGCGCTTGGTCAGCGTGTACTCCGTGACGCCCGGCGGGTAGTCACGGATCACGCAGACCACGTCGTAGCCGTGCCCGCGGTAGAAGTCCGGGGCCTGGAAGTCCCAGGTTTCCACACGGGAACCGCGGCACCCGCGGGCGGACCGCGCGGTGCGCTCCGCCTCGGCGAGGAGGGCGGAGCCGAGTCCCGCTCCCCGGTGGCGGCCGTCGACCCACAGATACGTCACGTGCAGCCAGGTCGCCCAGGTGTGCCCGACGAATCCTCCCGCGAGGCCGTCCGCCTCGTCCAACGCCCAGACGTGCAACGGGACTTCGCGTTCGCCGGGGGTTCCGCGCAGAGAACGCAGCACGGGAGAGGCCGCCGTGTTCGTCTCCCGCAGCCTGCGGCGGAGAAGATCGCGCCGATCCTTGTCGACTCCTGTCTCCATACGAAACATACGGCTCACCATAAACGCGTCGGCCAATCAGTTCTGCAAATCACCTTCCGCTCCGTGCGCCCGGTCGTACTCTGATGGGCAGCACCGGTGGGGGCCGGTGTCGATCAGGGGGCGAAACAGTCGGGTACGACGCCCGGTGTGGGGGTAGCAGTTCCAGCACGGCGGCGGCCGTGCGGCTGCGGCACCCCGTCTTCCGGGCCATCCGGGCTCGGGATCATTCCGGGCGCCGTACCTGCGTCGGCCGTCCCCCGACCCGTGGGGGTTTCTGTGGTTCGTATCCGAGTCCTGGTGGTCGACGACCATCGCATCTTCGCCGAGTCGCTCGCCGCGGCCCTCGCCGCGGAACCGGACGTCGACGTCTCGGCCGCCGGCAGCGGTCCTGCCGCGCTGCGCTGCATGGAGCGGGCGGTGACCGAGGGGCGCAGGTACGACGTGCTCCTCGTCGACGCCGACCTCGGCGGCGACATGCCGGGGGCGCGGCCCGCCGTGCCGGTGCGCGAGAGCAACGAGGACGGTCTCGTCGACGGCATCTCGCTGGTCGCGGGCGTCCGTTCGAACCAGCCCGCCGTCCGGACGGTCGTCCTCGCCGAGAAGGACGACCCGCGCCGCGCGGCCCTCGCCCTCCAGGCCGGGGCGTCCGGCTGGGTCGCCAAGGACTGCTCGCTGTCCCGGCTGCTGACCGTCATCCGGGGCGTGCTGCGCGACGAGACCCATCTGCCGCCGGGCCTGCTCACCGGCGTCCTCAGGGAGCTGACCGCCGCCCGCAAGCACCGCACCGAGTCCGAGCGGCTCGTCGAGTCACTGACCCCGCGCGAGCGCGAGGTGCTCCGGTGCATGGTGGCGGGCCTGGGGCGCAAGGCCGTCGCCGAGCGCCTCTTCCTGTCCCCGCACACCGTCCGTACGCACATGCAGAACGTGCTCGGGAAACTGGGCGTGCACTCGACGCTCGCCGCCGTCGCCCTGGCCCGGCGGGCCGGTGTGGGGCCGGCCGACCTCGGGCAGGTCCTGGGGCAGGCCCTAGCCGGGGATGTTGTCGAACGGGGCGGTCAGCTGGCGTAGGAGGCGGGCCAGTTCGGCGCGCTGCGCGGGGGACAGCTCGCCGAGGATGGCGCGCTCCTGGTCGAGCAGGCCCGCGAGCGACTGGTCGGCCCGGTCGCGGCCCTCCGGTGTCAGGCGGACCAGGACCCCGCGCCGGTCGCTCGGGTCGGGCAGCCGCTCCACCAGGCCCTTCTTGGCCAGGCGGTCGATCCGGTTGGTCATCGTGCCCGACGTCACCAGCGTCTGGGTGAGCAGCTGGCCGGGGGAGAGCTGGTACGGGTCGCCGGCCCGCCTGAGCGAGGTCAGGACGTCGAACTCCCAGGGCTCCAGGCTGTGCTCGGAGAACGCCAGCCGGCGCGCGCGGTCCAGATGCCGGGCCAGCCTGCTCACGCGGCTGAGCACTTCGAGTGGTTCCACGTCGAGATCGGGGCGCTCCCGGCGCCACGCTGCGACCAGCCGATCGACCTCGTCCTCCATATGGATCAGTGTAGTGGTTGTGTCGACGTGAAGTCTCTTGATGTCAAGTATCTTGACGTCAAGCTACTGATCGGGGCAGAGTGGAGCCACGGATCCGATGAGGACGACGACACGGAGGAGACGCCCACCATGACCGCCGCCGCGCCCACCTGGGACCCCGAGCAGTACCTGCGCCACTCCGGCCACCGCGCCCGCCCCTTCACCGACCTGCTGGCCCGCGTCCCCGAACCGCCGGCACCCCGCGGCCGCCCGCCGCGCGTCGCCGACCTCGGCTGCGGGCCCGGCACCATGACCCGGCTGCTCGCCGACCGCTGGCCCACCGCCCACCTCACCGGCTACGACAACTCGCCTCAGATGCTGGAGCGGGCCGCCCCGCTCGCCGGACCCCTGCCGGGCGGCGGCCGCCTCGACTTCGCCCACGCGGACGTACGGACCTGGACGCCCCCGGAGACGTACGACGTGATCCTCGGCAACGCCACCCTGCAGTGGGTCCCCGGACACACCGCTGCCTTCCCCGCCTGGGTGGACGCGCTCGCCCCGGGCGGCACCCTCGCCTTCCAGGTCCCGGGCAACTTCGACGCCCCCAGCCACCGGCTGATGCGCGAACTGGCCCACTCGCCCCGCTGGAAGGACCGCCTCACCGGTGTGCTGCGCCACGACGACGCGGTGCTCACCCCGGCCGCCTACCTGGACCACCTCGCCGCCCTCGGCTGCGAGGTGGACGCCTGGGAGACCACGTACCTCCACCTGCTCCAGGGTGAGGACCCCGTGCTGGACTGGGTGAAGGGGACCGGGCTGCGGCCCGTCCTGACCGAGCTGGGGGACGAGGCGGACGCCTTCGTCGACGCGTACCGCGCGGCGCTGCGGGAGGCGTACCCGGCGACCGCGCACGGCACGGTGTTCCCCTTCCGCCGCGTCTTCGCCGTCGCCACGAAGGGCGCCTGATGCTGATCGCGATCGACCACGTCCAGCTCGCCGCCCCGCCCGGCTCCGAGGGCGTCCTGCGCGCCTACTACGCCGGTGTCCTCGGCATGACCGAGATCCCGAAGCCGCCCGCGCTCGCCGCCCGGGGCGGCTGCTGGTTCGAGGCCGGCGCCGTCCAGCTCCACCTCGGCATCGAGAACGCCGCCTCCGGAGGTGGAGAAGGCGGCTTCAGACCGGCGAAGAAGGCCCACCCGGGACTGCGGGTCACCGGCATCGACGCCTTCGCGGCCCGCCTCGCCGCACACGGAGCGGCGGTCACCTGGGACGACGACCTCCCCGGCCACCGCCGCTTCTACTCCGAGGACCCGGCCGGCAACCGCCTCGAGTTCCTGGAACCCGTACCGGACAGGTCATGAGCGCCTAGGCCTTCCGGTGGCCGATCAAACGGGGCTTGGCCTCCAGGCCGTCCAGGCCGTGCCAGGCGAGGTTGACCAGGTGGGCGGCCACCTCCGCCTTCTTCGGCTTGCGCACGTCCAGCCACCACTGGCCGGTCAGGGCGACCATCCCCACCAGCGCCTGCGCGTACAGAGGAGCCAGCTTCGAGTCGAAGCCCCGGCTCTTGAACTCGCGGCCCAGGATGTCCTCCACCTGGGTGGCGATGTCGGAGATCAGGGACGCGAAGGACCCCGTGGACTGGGGGATCGGGGAGTCGCGGACCAGGATGCGGAATCCGTCCGTGTACTCCTCGATGTAGTCCAGGAGGGCGAACGCGGCCTGCTCGCACAGTTCCCGGGGGTGGCCGGCGGTCAGCGACGACGTCACCATGTCCAGCAGGCGGCGCATCTCGCGGTCCACCACCACCGCGTACAGACCCTCCTTGCCGCCGAAGTGCTCGTACACCACCGGCTTGGACACCCCGGCCTTCGCCGCGATCTCCTCCACCGACGTGCCCTCGAAGCCCTTCGCCGCGAAGAGGGTGCGACCGATCTCCAGAAGCTGCTGCCGCCGCTCCGCACCGGTCATACGGGTGCGACGCGCTCGCCGCGGCTTGTCGTTACTGGGAGTGCTCGAGTCGGTCGCCACGCCTTCAATCATGCCGCTTCGGCGGTTCCGGCCTCGCGGCGGGCGTCCTTACCGTCCGTGTTGCGCCGCGAATCGATACGCGAGCGTGACGGCCAGCGCACGTCGTACGCCCAGCCGAGCCGCTCGCACCAGCGGATGATCCGCGCCGAGGAGTCCAACTGGCCGCGCTCCACGCCGTGCCGGGCGGAGGTCGGGTCGGCGTGGTGCAGGTTGTGCCAGGACTCGCCGCAGGACAGGACCGCCAGCCACCACACGTTGCCCGAGCGGTCCCGCGACTTGAACGGCCGCTTGCCGACCGCGTGACAGATCGAGTTGATCGACCAGGTCACATGGTGCAGCAGGGCCACCCGGACGAGTGAGCCCCAGAAGAACCCGGTGAAGGCGCCCCACCAGGACATCGTCACCAGACCGCCGATGATCGGCGGCAGCGCGAGCGACAGCACGGTCCACAGCACGAACGTCCGGGAGATCGCCCGGATCGCCCCGTCCTTGACCAGATCGGGCGCGTACTTCTCCTGCGGCGTCTGCTCCTCGTCGAACATCCAGGCGATGTGCGCCCACCACAGGCCCTTCATCAGGGCCGGAACCGTCTCCCCGAACCGCCACGGCGAATGCGGGTCGCCCTCGGCGTCCGAGAACTTGTGATGCCTGCGGTGGTCGGCCACCCAGCGGACCAGCGGACCCTCGACCGCCATGGAACCGGCGATGGCCAGCGCGATCCGCAGCGGCCGCTTCGCCTTGAACGAACCGTGCGTGAAGTAGCGGTGGAAGCCGATCGTGATGCCGTGGCAGCCCAGGTAGTAGAAGAACACCAGCAGCCCGACGTCGAGCCAGCTGAGCCCCCATCCCCAGGCCAGCGGCACCGCCGCCAGCAGCGCCAGGAACGGGACGATGATGAACAGCAGCAGCGTGATCTGCTCCAGCGAGCGCTTGCGCTCGCCACCCAGCGTGGCCGACGGCGACGACGTCCCGTCGGCGGTCTGCGGGGTCTTTCCGATCACATCGGAGCTTGGGGTCATGGGCGTCCCCTGTGGGATCGAGGGTTTCTGGGTCCGGTACCGAACGCGCGGTTCCGGGGGTGGGCGGAACCCGTGCTTACGGTTCCGTAACCTACGGCGACGTAAGTATGGCAGCGCGTGGCCCGGCGGCAAGAGCCCGACAGACCGCGCGTCCGCATCGGCACCTATCCTTGAAGTCGGTCGGACAGCGCGGTCCGCTCTGATTTCTCCCGGATGCACGGCCGCCGAGCGGTGCCAGCCGCCAGGCCCCGCACTCGGGTTCCCTCCAGACGAGCTTCAACACTGCAAGGAGCCGCACCTGTGAGCAGTGCCGACGTCCAGACCACCACGACCAGCAGCGAACTGCGCGCCGACATCCGGCGCCTGGGTGACCTCCTCGGTGAGACCCTCGTCCGCCAGGAGGGCCCCGAGCTCCTGGAGCTGGTGGAGAAGGTCCGCCGCCTCACCCGCGAGGACGGCGAAGCCGCCGCCGAACTGCTGCGGGGCACCGAACTCGAGACCGCGGCCAAGCTGGTCCGCGCCTTCTCCACCTACTTCCACCTCGCCAACGTCACCGAACAGGTGCACCGCGGCCGAGAGCTGCGCGCCCGGCGCGCCGCCGAGGGCGGACTCCTCGCCCGCACCGCGGACCGTCTCAAGGACGCCGACCCCGAGCACGTGCGCCACAGCGTGCGCAACCTCAACGTCCGCCCCGTGTTCACCGCCCATCCCACCGAGGCCGCCCGCCGCTCCGTCCTCAACAAGCTCCGGCGCGTCGCCGCCCTCCTCGAGACCCCCGTCATCGAGTCCGACCGCCGCCGCTACGACACCCGGCTCGCCGAGAACATCGACCTCGTCTGGCAGACCGACGAACTGCGCGTCGTCCGCCCCGAGCCCGCCGACGAGGCCCGCAACGCCATCTACTACCTCGACGAACTCCACGCCGGCGCCGTCGGCGACGTGCTCGAGGACCTCACCGCCGAGCTGGAACGCGTCGGCTTCACCGTCCCCGAGGACACCAGGCCGCTCACCTTCGGCACCTGGATCGGCGGCGACCGCGACGGCAACCCCAACGTCACCCCCGCCGTGACCTGGGACGTCCTCATCCTCCAGCACGAACACGGCATCAACGACGCCCTCGAGGTCATCGACGAGCTGCGCGGATTCCTCTCCAACTCGATCCGCTACACCGGCGCCACCGAGGAACTCCTCGCCTCCCTCCAGACCGACCTGGAGCTGCTGCCCGAGATCAGCCCCCGCTACAAGCGCCTCAACGCCGAGGAGCCCTACCGGCTCAAGGCCACCTGCATCCGGCAGAAGCTGGAGAACACCAAGCAGCGCCTCGCCAAGGGCACCCCGCACGAGCCCGGCCGCGACTACCTCGGCACCGGCGAACTCCTCGGCGACCTGACCCTCATCCAGACCTCGCTGCGCGAGCACCGCGGCGCGCTCTTCGCCGACGGCCGGATGAACCGCACCATCCGCACCCTCGCCGCCTTCGGCCTCCAGCTCGCCACCATGGACGTACGCGAACACGCCGACGCCCACCACCACGCCCTCGGCCAGCTGTTCGACCGGCTCGGCGAGGAATCCTGGCGCTACGCCGACATGCCCCGCGACTACCGGGCCAAGCTCCTCGCCAGGGAACTCCGCTCACGCCGCCCCCTCGCCCCCACCCCGGCGCCCGTCGACGCGGCCGGCGAGAAGACCCTCGGCGTCTTCCAGACCGTCCGCCGGGCCCTGGAGGTCTTCGGACCCGAGGTCGTCGAGTCGTACATCATCTCCATGTGCCAGGGCGCCGACGACGTCTTCGCCGCCGCCGTCCTCGCCCGCGAGGCCGGCCTCCTCGACCTGCACGGCGGCTGGGCCAAGATCGGCATCGTGCCGCTCCTGGAGACCACCGACGAACTCAAGGCGGCCGACACGATCCTGGAGGAGATGCTCTCCGACCCGTCGTACCGGCGGCTCGTCGCCCTGCGCGGCGACGTCCAGGAGGTCATGCTCGGCTACTCCGACTCCTCCAAGTTCGGCGGCATCACCACCTCGCAGTGGGAGATCCACCGCGCCCAGCGCCGGCTGCGCGACGTCGCCCACCGCTACGGCGTACGGCTGCGCCTCTTCCACGGCCGTGGCGGCACCGTCGGCCGCGGCGGCGGCCCCTCCCACGACGCGATCCTCGCCCAGCCCTGGGGCACCCTCGAAGGCGAGATCAAGGTCACCGAACAGGGCGAGGTCATCTCCGACAAGTACCTCATCCCGTCGCTGGCCAGGGAGAACCTGGAGCTGACCGTCGCGGCCACCCTGCAGGCGTCCGCCCTGCACACCGCGCCCCGCCAGTCCGACGAGGCGCTCGCCCGCTGGGACGCCGCCATGGACGTCGTCTCCGACGCCGCCCACGCCGCCTACCGCCGGCTCGTCGAGGACCCCGACCTGCCGACGTACTTCCTGGCCTCCACACCGGTCGACCAGCTCGCCGACCTGCACCTGGGCTCGCGGCCCTCCCGCCGCCCCGGCTCCGGCGTCTCGCTCGACGGACTGCGCGCCATCCCCTGGGTGTTCGGCTGGACCCAGTCACGGCAGATCGTCCCCGGCTGGTTCGGCGTCGGCTCCGGCCTCAGGGCACTGCGCGAGGCCGGCCTCGACACCGTCCTCGACGAGATGCACGAACAGTGGCACTTCTTCCGCAACTTCGTCTCCAACGTCGAGATGACCCTCGCCAAGACGGACCTGCGGATCGCCCAGCACTACGTCGACACCCTCGTCCCCGACGAGCTCAAGCACGTCTTCGACGCCATCAAGGCCGAGCACGAGCTGACGGTCGCCGAGGTCCTGCGCGTCACCGGCGGCGAGCGCCTCCTGGACTCCAACCCCGTGCTCCAGCAGACCTTCGCCATCCGCGACGCCTACCTCGACCCGATCTCCTACCTCCAGGTCGCGCTGCTCAAGCGCCAGCGCGACGAGGCGGCGGCGGACGCCACCCCGGACCCGCTGCTGTCCCGGGCACTGCTGCTCACCGTCAACGGCGTGGCGGCCGGCCTGCGCAACACCGGCTGATCCGTCCGGACGAAGGGGTGCCCCCGGGACCGTACGGCCCGGGGGCACCCCCACGCCGTACCGCTCACAGCACCAGGAACGTCGCCGTCAGCAACACCGCCCCGGCACCCCCCAGCACCCACGCCGCCCGCGTCGCCCGCAGCCCCCCGGCGACCACCACGGACGCCAGCAGCAGCGCGCCGCCCAGCGGAACCCACGCGAACATCACCCCGGCAGGACCCGAGCGGACCACCTCGGCGCCGCCCGGCTTCACCACCACCGTGTACGTGCGGCCCTCGCGCACCGCCACCGACCGCTCGATCCGCACCCGGTCCCGGGCCCGCGACCCCACGGACGAGGGCCGGTACGCCCCCGAACAGACGTCGCCGCCGCACTCCGACACCGTCACGGTGCCCCGCTCACGCCCCTTGGTGAGCATCACGTACTGTGCCGACCCCCACGAGCCCCACACGCCCGCGAAGAGGATCAGCGCCGCGAGGGCGCCCATCGCCGCGATCCGCCCGAAGCGCAACGCCGTGAACGCGGACCGGCGGGAGGAGACGGTGGCAGACATGGCCGGGATCATTGGCCATGGCCACGCACCCGGTCAACTCACGGGGCGGATGAGTCGCCTTATGCCTGTAAACATCGCCCATGAGTGCGAGCGGTCGGAAGCAATCGTGCTCACCCTTCCTGCTGTAGGCACAGGTGTGGGGGGACGACGCGTCCCACACGCGGGCGCCGCCCGGGACCTGCAGGGGCTCTGTGCCGCAGCGGGCCCCACCGCTGCCGAGTCCCCAAGCGGGTCAGTACGGCCTGAGAGCCAGTAACTTCGCCATCCACTCGTCGAAATGGGGACAGGCGCTCCGCAGAGCGGCCAGACCCAGGTCCATCACCGCCACCGGGCCGTCCTGCGTTTTCACGTATCTCGGATACAGCTTGAGGATCCGCTTGGAGGGAGCAGTTTCGGGCCGGTCGTTCACCAACTCAGGCCCGCCGGCTTGATCGGCCTGACGCTTGAGGGCATGGGCCAGAGCCGGGTCATCGACCCAGTCACCGAGCTGCTCCGCCGCGGCGAAGACCCAGGTTTCCGTCTCGTGCAGGACGACATGGGGAAGAAAGCGAGGGTGGCCGATGCGTTCCGCAAGGCGCCGCTCGACATGAGCCACTTTGTCCACGGGGGAGCCGGCCGGCCGATCCGACATCCCCGGACTGTCCTGTGGTAGGCCGTAATAATCGAGAAGGGTGGTGACCGCCGCCCAGTGGGTGCCGGCCAGCAGCTTGTGCAGGTCCCTCTCGATCTTCGCCCACTTGCTGACGCCTCCCTTCCCCGCGGGGCCACCCGCCGGCATCCGGGTCATCAGAATGGTCGGCACCAGGCAGATGCCGTACTCCGCCAGTTCGGGTGCGAGGAAGTCGTTGACCATGTTCTCCTCGGTCTGCCCCTCGCACAGCACCCCCACCATGATCATTCCGGGCGGCTCCGCAACGGCAGTTCCGGCGAGGGCCTGCCACCCAGCACGTTCTTCTCCCACAGCTCCCCGAGGGAGTAGTCCTCCAGCCACCCCTGCAGCTCCTCGGGAGCCGGACGTCTCAGTTCCGTCGACCCCTCCTCGCGCTCCACCACCACGATGTCGTCGAGCGAGAACTGGTTCAGCAGCGTCACGGACTGCGAGGCGATCACGATCTGGCTGCTCACGGCGGCCGACCGCAGCATGTCCGACAACTGGACGATCGCGTAGGGGTGCAGCCCGAGTTCCGGCTCGTCGAGGGTGAAAAGGGCAGGCGGGTCGGGCTGGAGGAGCAGGACGCAGAGGCAGATGTACCGCAAGGTGCCGTCCGAGAGCGCCTCTGCGGGGAACACCGCATCCACTCCCTCCTGCATCCAGCGCAGGCGGATCCTCCCGCCCGGTTCCTCCTTGAGCAGGAAGTCGCGGAAGAACGGCGCCACGGACTTGATCGCCCGCACGATGCGCCGGTAGGACTTCGGCTCGCCCTCGCGCAGCCGCAGCAGGAACGCCGCGAGGTTCGCCGCATCAGGCCGCAGCGCCTCGTTGTCCGCCGCATACCCGAACTGCTTGACCGGCGCCTCACGGCTGGTGTCCTGGAAATGGAAGACCCGGCAGCCCGCCAGAATGTGCCGCACCGGACCCGCAAGGCGGGAGAGCTGCTCCTCCTCCTTCTGCCGCAGCAGTGACTCGCGGTGTCCGCGACCGAAGCTCTCCTCCATCGGCAGGCCGGGACCCGGCTCGTGGAAGTGCCCCTTCTCCTCGGCGAAGACGAAGCCGTCGTTCGCCGCAGGAACGAGGTGCGCCTCATACCGGTACGGGGGAGCACAGACCTTGAGGCGGATGCCTTTCTCGGTGCCGCGCCCAGCGAACTGCAGCGCTTGGGCGCCCCCATGGATGCCCACCTGTAGTGCCAGGTCGCCGTCCGCCATCCACCCCAGCAGTTCGAGCGCGCCGACCACGTTGCTCTTGCCCGCCCCGTTGGCACCCACCAGCACGGTCACGCCGTCGCCCAGCGTCAGGGTGCCGGCCCGGATGGAGGCATACCCCTCGACGGTCACCTCTGAGAGCTTGTACGACAGCATGGCCTCAACCCTAGGTCAGGTCCCCGAGCCCGTCAGGGCCGGAGCGCCAACAGATGATCTGTTGCGACCGTCTGTCCACAGGATGCCGGTGCACGCTTCTGGCCCGTGGTCCGGGGTCGATAGGCTGGACCACCTGCTGTGATCCAGCCACCGGCAGGAAACAGGCGGGACGACGAGATACGGAAAGGGGCGTCGCGGTCATGCGAGACGGCAGGTGGACCACTGTCACCGAGTCGCAGTTCCAGCACGAACGCAGCGGACTGCTGTATCTCAAGGAGCGGCTCCCGGACATCGAGCCCTACCGCGCCTGGTCGAACTTCACCTTCACCGCGCACAGCGGCCACGTCCGCGAGGTGGACCTGCTGGTCGCCGCTCCGGCCGGCCTCTTCCTGGTGGAACTGAAGAACTGGCAGGGCACGGTCACCTCCTCGGGAGCGAGCTGGGTGCAGACCCTCCCCGGCGACCGCACCCGCGTCCACCGCAACCCCCGCCACCTCGCCAACCAGAAGGCGAAGGAACTCAAGGGCCTGCTCAAGGACGCCCTGCGGAAGACCGATCCCCGACGCCACGTCCCGTACATCCAGGAACTGATCTTCTTCACCGACCCCGGCCTGCGCGTCCGCCTCGCACCCAACGACCTGGCGGGCGTCTTCGGCAAGGCCGGGCACAGCGGGCTCGACGACATCCTCGACGAGCTCCAGCGCCCCGCGCGCGACGTCACCTCGGGCGTCGACCGCGGGTTCTCCCGCGGGCTGGGCAAGCTCCTGGCCGAGGTCGGCACCGGCCGTTCCGACGCCGAGTTCCACGTCGGCACCTACCGCCTGGACCGCACCCCCTTCGACACCGGGCCGAACTGGGCCGACTACCTCGGCCGCCACGACTCCCTGAGCAAGACCCGCCGCGTACGCATCTACCTGCGCGAACGTGGAGCGGACCGGCAGGCCCGCGAGTCCATCAGCCACACCGCCGAGCGCGAGGCACGCGCGCTGGAGGGCCTCCGGCACCCGGGCCTGGTCGACCTGGAGAACTTCGACGAGAACGGCCACAGCGCCGGCCCCGCCCTGCTGTACACCTACGACCCGCGCACGCTCCGCCTGGACGACTACCTCCTCCAGTACGGTGCGAAGCTGGACGCCCAGGCACGGGCCGCCCTGCTGCGCCGCCTGGCCGAAACAGTCCACTACGCACACCGGCACCTCCTCTTCCACCGCGCCCTGCATGCCCGCGCCGTCCACGTGCTGCCCGGCCCGCGCACCGGAACCGGCAGCGACGAGGACCGCTGGCTCAACCCGGTCCTCCAGATCGCCGAATGGCAGACCGCCGTCCGTCACCCCCGCCCCCAGGCTGTCGCGGGAGGCTCCGGCGCCTCCCTGAGCAGCGGACACGAGATCATCCCGTCGAACAACCTCGCCGCGTACGTCTCCGAGGCCGCCGACCCCTATCTGGCCCCCGAGGTGACCGCGAAGTCCCCGGATCCCACCGCCCTCGACGTCTTCGGGCTCGGCGTACTCGGCTACCTGATCTTCACCGGCAGGCATCCCGCGAGCAGTCAGGCGGAATTGGGCGCCAGGCTCGAACAGGGGCGTGGGCTCGTGCCCTCCGCCGTGGCCGACGGCCTGACCAAGGACGTCGACCAGATCATCCTGGACGCCACGGCCTTCGACCCGCACCGCCGCATCCGCACCGCCGCGGAGTTCCTGGAGTGGCTCGACGTCGTCGAACAAGGACTCAGGCCCGCGAGGCCCGAGCCACAACCGACCCCTGAAACCCCGGGCGAGGAGGGTGACCCGCTGGAGGCCGCCCCGGGCGACGTCGTCGGCCGCCGCTTCCGCGTCAAACGCAGCCTGGGCCAGGGCTCCACCTCCCGCGCCCTGCTCGCCGAGGACCTCGAACGCGACAAGGCACCGGTCGTCCTCAAGATCGCCCGCAAGGACAAGTACGCCGAGGCGCTGCGCCGCGAGGCCGACGTCCTGTCCAAGCTGCGCAACGACTCCAAGGTCATCCACCCTGCCCTGCCCGAGCCGATCCGCATCGGTCCGCGCACCGTCCTCGTCCTCGACCACGCCGGCGACCGCACCGTCGCCCGCCAGCTCCGCGAGCGGGGCCCGCTCCTCACCGACCAGCTGGAGACCTACTCCACCTACCTCTTCGCCGCCGTCGACTTCCTCGACGGCGAAGGCGTGTGGCACCGCGACCTCAAGCCCGACAACATCGCCATCCGGGTCCGCCCCAACGGCACCCGGCAACTGGTCCTCTTCGACTTCTCCCTCGCCGGCCTCGACGTGGACGCCGTCCGGGCCGGCACCGAGGGCTACCTCGACCCGTTCGTCGAGAACATCACCCGGGGCCGCTACGACGCCCACGCCGAGTGGTACGCCCTGGCCGTCACCCTCCACGAGATGGCCTCCGGAGAGCTGCCCCAGTGGGGCGACGGCTCCGTCCTCGCGCGCCAGACCGATCCCAAGAAGTGGCCCCACCCCAGGATCGCCTCCGAGGCGTTCGACTCGGCCCTCCGGGACGGTCTCACCGAGTTCTTCGAGCGTGCCCTGCACCGCGACCACCGCAAGCGGTTCCCCGACCTGAAGGAGATGCAGCGCGCCTGGCAGCGCGTCTTCGCCCTCGCCGACCTGCCCGTCCAGGGCCGCTCCGGCGGCCACCCCGAGGACACCGCCCCGTCGGCCGCCGCCCTGCCCGTCGGCGAGCTCCCGCCCCTCGACCCCGCGGGGGACGAGGACGCCCGGGAGGAGGCCGCGGCCAAGGCCGGCCGAGAGACCGCCCTCCTCGTCGCGGGGCTGTCCCTCAGAGCGGTCTCCTTCCTCAACGGCCTGGACGTCCACACCGTCGGCGACCTCCTCGACTACTCGACCCGCCGACTGGTCAACCGCCCCGGCCTCGGCGCCCGCACCCGCGCCGAGATCAACCGCCGCATCAAGCAGTGGCGTCTCGCCCTCGACGTCCGCCAGCCCTCCCCGCTCTCCCCGGCCGAACGCGGCGACTCCGCGGAGGAGATCGCCGAGGCACGCTCCGAGCAGCGCGAAGAGGGCAGCGACCTGCCCCTGCGCCGCCTCTCCCTCGACGCCCTGGTCACCCTCCTGGTGCCCAAACCGGCACCCCGTGGGCGCAACGCCACCGAGGTCGAGACGGTACGACTGCTGCTGCGCCTCCCCGACGAGCAGGGACGGTTCCCCGAGGAGCTGCCCAGCTGGCCCCTGAACAAGTCCGTCGCCCCGCTCACCACCGACCAGGTCACCGAGGGCCGCATCGCCCAGATCGTCGGCGCCCGGCGCAAGAGCTGGTCCCGGGACCCGGCACTCGTCGCCCTGCGCGACGAGGTCGTCGAGATACTCGCCACCCTGGGCCGGGTCGCTTCGGCGACCGAGCTCGCCGAAGCTCTGATCGGCCGCCGCGGCACATCCCAGTCCGACCCCGCGGTGCGGCGCGCTCTCGGCATGGCCGCCGTACGGGCCGCGTGCGAGGTCGACTGGGGGACGACCCCGAGCCGCATGCGCAGCCGCCGCCACGGCGAGACCGGCGACAACCGGCTGCTGCTGGCCCTGGAGGTCGACGAGGACACCGACGCCCCGGACACCCCCTCGGCCCCCTCCCTCCTGGACTACGCCGACCGGCTCGGCAAGGCGGCCGACGCCCTGGCCGCACGCGACACCCTTGCCGGCCCCGGCACCGTGCTGGAACAGATCGTCGCCGCGGACACCGCCTTCCGGGCCCGCTGGCCCGAGGCGCAGATCAGCATGGACGAGGCCCGCATGGTCACCCTGGCTGCCGCGGCCTCCCAGGACGCGGCGGCCAATGCCCGCCTGGAGATCTACGCGCGGTCACTGGAGCCGGTACGCGCCCTCCGGCTCGCCCAGGCAGGCCTGTTGCTGCCGCTCGCGGGCAAGCCGGACGACGAGCAGGACGGCCTGACCGTCGAGCAGATCCACGACCGGGTCCGTGCCCGCTTCCCCGACCTGTCCAGCCGCCTCCCGGACGACCGGGTCCTCCTCGGCCGCCTGCTGCGGCAGGCCGGTTTCGAGCTGGAGTGGCGGACGAACCGGAAGCGCCCGCGCGGCTGGTTCGTCCCCAGACGGGAGATCACCGGCGCTGGTGACGTCACCTCGGTCGTCACACAGCGCCGCCCCAGCCGGCTCAGCCGCACCGACCACTGGACGGCACGGGACCCGGAGCAGCGCGCCCGGCTGAAGGCCAGGGCCCAGCTGCAGGAATCCAGCGGCCGGCCCGGTTTCCGACTCCTCACCGTCCGCTTCGACGACCAGCGCCTCGCCCTGCGCACCCTCACCGAGCAGGGACGCGAGTGGCAGGCCGAGCCCGTCGACGTCAGCGCGCTCTTCCTGGCCTCCCTGCGCCGCCTGGTCGAAGCCCGGCCCCGGCCCACCTGGGAGACCATCCTGGAGGCGGACAACGCGGAAGCGGGTTCGCGGGACGCGATGAAGTTCGGCGAGTACACGGCCGCCGCGTGGCGCGACGTGGAGAAGGACATCCTGGCCGTTCTGGAGGCCCCGGCCGGCCCCGGCACGACGAGGACGGGAGAGGGCGGTGCGGCGGAGGGCCGCCGCCCGCTGCTCCTGCACGACGCCTACGTCATGGCCCGCTACGGCGGCATGGGCGTCCTCCAACGGCTCGCCGACCTCGCGCGCAGGGGCGGACCGGACGGACGGGGGCTCTGGCTGCTCAGTCCGCTCAAGGACCAGACCGTCGGGCCCAGGCTGGACGACGTGACCGTGTCGATCGAGGACCGCGAGGAGTGGATCACTCTCAACCACGCGTGGGTCGTCAACGATCCGGGGGAGGATCAGGCGGCCTGACGCGTGGCCGGCCGCCTGCTCGTCCTCTGCCCGCTTTCCCGCTTTTCCGCTCAGATCCGCCCCGCCGGGTCCGGCGGGAGGGCCCGGCTCCGGGCATTGGCGGCGGCCACGGAGGCGCGCAGCCGCTCGGCAGAGGAGGTGGCGCGAACCCGCGCCGGGTCCGCGTCCCACTCCCGGCCGCCGCCGACCGGCCGTAGCTGGAGGTAGGGGCCGACGTGGTCCATGACGACCCCGGTCCGGCCCGTGCGCTCGTCGACGACGACCGTCCCGGCGGGCGGTGGGGGCGGCGGCGCGGGCGTGTGCGGGTCCGGGAGGGGGCCGGGCGGCGGCGCGGTCACCGGTCCGTGCCGCTGTCGGTTCCGTTGCCGTCGCCGGTGTACGGGCGGGCCGTCGCCTTGCGCGCGTCCGCCGCGTCGGTGAGCACGGCGGTGAGGCGGTGGGCCGTGGACAGGTTCACCCGGCCCAGCTCCAGGAGCGGACGGTTCACCGTGGATGTCGTGCAGGACGCCAGCTCTGGTCCGAGGGACGGCAGGGTGATGCCGTGCAGGGCGAGGGCGGCACTCAGCTCGTCGGAGACGGCGAGTGCGGAGGCGAGGGGGTTGTCCGGGAACGGATAGGCGAACGGGACGGTCGGGTGCGTGCGTTCGGTTCGGGTGGGGGAGGGGTGATTGCTGCTGTTCATGCTCACAGCGTGCTCGTGTCGGGCTACGCTCGGTAGAGGTCGCGTGCCAGCAACGGGGTTGCGGGCAGTGAGCGGCACTTGGCCCCGCGGAACCGGCGGGTGCGCACAGAGAACATCGCAAGGGGGCACCGCCTATGGCAGGCCGACAGCACCGCAACCAGGACACGGACCCGTACGCTTCGCCGCGAACCTTCTTCGGCAGCGAACTCCGGCGGGTCCGGGAGGCCGCCGGCCTCTCGCAGGACCAGCTCGGTGAGCGGGTGTTCTGCTCGGGCACGTACATCGGCCAGTTCGAGTCCGCGACGAGGCGTCCGCAGCCGGACCTGTCCCGGCTCCTGGACGACGTCCTGGGCACCGGCGAGCACTTCCAGCGGCTGTGCGAGCTGGCCCGCAAGTCCAAGCACGCCGACTACTTCGCGGACGCTGCGGAGCTGGAGACACGGGCCAAGACGATCAGCGAGTACGCGCCGATGCTGGTGCCGGGGTTGTTGCAGACGGAGGGGTATGCGCGGGCGTTGACGCGGGCCACGCTGCCTTACGCATCATCGGATGAGGTGGAGGGGTACGTTCGCGCCCGAGTCGAGCGTCAACGGATTCTGGACGATTCCGCAGGACCTCTGCTGTGGGAGATCGTTCACGAGGCAGCCCTGCGTGTGCCAGTTGGAGGAACGGACGTCATGGCTGAGCAGTTGGCCTGGCTTGCGAAGCTCGCTGGTACCCGTGGCGTGTTGATCCAGGTCCATCCATACGAGGCGGGGCCTCACACCTTCATGATGGGGGTGGTGTCTCTCATGACCTTCGGGGACGCACCACCCGTTGCCTACGTAGAGGGGCCACACAGTGGCCAACTTATTGACGACCCGGCACTGGTTGAGCGATACCAAACGTCATACGATCTGGCCAGGGCCGCCGCATTGCCGCCGGAGGCGTCTCTCACTTTGATCGAATCGGTGGCGGAGGACTTGTCGAAACCATGACCACCCCGCTCGACCTGAGTAACGCGGTATGGCGCAAGTCGTCATACACCAACGGTGAAGGGGGCAACTGCGTCGAGATCGCAGAAGGCTTCCCTGGCTTGATGCCTGTCCGTGACAGCAAGCGCCCTCACGGACCAGCCATCCTCTTCGATGTCGAGGGCTGGACGTCCTTTGTGTCAGCTGTCAAGAAGGGGATGGTCGGCCCTCACTGACTCGTGCCTCACAGTCCGCGCCAGCCCCGTCACCCACCTTAGAGACGGGGCTGGGTCGTGGTCCAATAGATGCTCGTGCGCCACAGGGCGCCTTCCGTGACCAAACACATCAACTGTTGGTGGGTTCAGTGATTGACAGCGCACGTTTGCTCAAGGACCTGCAGAAGCAGGTAACCGAAGTTGAGCAGGACCTTCACTCTCAGCTTGAGGCGCTCCCCGAGGTCGAACAACGGCTCCTCACAGAGCATGACAAGGCATTCAGGGCGCGTAGAACCTCGGCCGCGTCCTCTCAGTGGGTCAGCGAGCGCGTGACGCAGGCGGCCGTTGCGTGGACGCTTGGCACGGTCTTCGTTCGTTTCTGTGAGGACAATTACCTCCTTCTGCACCCATTCCTGGCAGGGTCGACACTTGACCGTCAGACACACGCTCAGGAACGTCACGACCAATTTATGACCCTTGACCCTTCCCGAACTCATCGAGACTGGATTCTGTCAGCGTTTGATGAGATTGCTTCGTCGCCAGCTGGCCAGATGCTCTTCGATAGAACTCACAACCCGCTCTATCAGATCCCTATCTCTAATGACGGAGCAAAGAGGCTGGTCGATTTTTGGCGCCTCCATGAGGAGGCTCCCGAGTTCGGAACCCGAATTGTGTATGACTTTAATGATTCGAATTTTGATACACGATTCCTTGGCGACCTATACCAAGACCTTTCGCAGGAGGCCAAGGATAAATATGCACTACTTCAGACGCCTGAGTTTGTAGAAGAGTTCATCCTCGAACGCACGCTCGATAAAGCTATCAAGCGGGTCGGGTATGATGTTGTTGAGATGATTGACCCAACTTGCGGTTCGGGCCACTTCCTCCTGGGGGCATTCCGTCGAATCCTCGCGGAGTGGGATAGGAGGGCCCCTAGTGATGATATTCATGTCCGTGTTGCGGGGGCCCTTAATGCGGTGCATGGTGTTGACATCAACCCATTCGCGGTAGCGATTGCTCGTTTCCGTCTGCTCATCGCCGCTTTCAAGGCTGCGGGCGTATCGAGCTTGAAGGAAGCGGCTGCCTACGATTGGCCGCTGCACATTGCGACAGGTGACGCGCTCCTCAAGTCTGAACAAGGCAAGCTATTCGAGGCGGATGGCTTTTCCCGCGTGGAGGGCGATCGCGATTTCTGGTTTGAGACGGAGGATCTGTCTGAGCATCTAGACATTCTCAAGCCGGGACGTTATCACGCGGTAGTTGGGAACCCGCCATATATCGCCGTAAAGGACTCCAAGCTCAGGGATACTTATCGACGACTTTACAGGAATGTATGTCACGGCAAGTACGTTTTGTCCGTCCCGTTTATGCAGCGATTTTTTGAGCTTGCCGTCCGTGACGAAAATGGAGGTGCCGAGTCTGGCTATGTCGGGCAAATCACTTCTAATTCTTTCATGAAGCGTGAGTTTGGCGAGAAGATGGTGCAGGGGTACCTCAAGAGTTCTGTTGACTTGCTTGAGGTAATTGACTCTTCTGGCGCTTACATCCCTGGTCACGGCACTCCAACCGTAATACTTATTGGGAGGAATCGCCCTGCCGCCCTGGGGGCCAATACGGTGCGGGCCGTCCGTGGAATTCAAGGAGAGCCTGAAACTCCGAAAGATCCGCGGCTCGGCCGTGTGTGGCGGGATATTGTGGAAAGGATTAATGCACCCGGTAGGAGTGCAGGGTCCTGGGTATCGGCAGATAATCTTGATCGGGGTGCCTACTTCGGCAAGCATCCATGGGTGCTTGCCGATGGTGCGGTAGAGATCCTGGCCGAAATTGAACGGTCGAAGGGTGGACGTCTTGAAGATGTCGTCAAATCTGTCGGCATCACAAGTTTCACACTAGAAGATGATCTCTACGTGCTGCCGCGAAAAAGCGCGGTGCGACAAGGCTTGCAGTCCACCAGTCGCTGCCTTGTACTTGGGGATGAGGTGCGCGATTGGAATACTACACCCATTAATGTGGCGGTCTTTCCCTATCAAGGCAACCTGGAGCCAGTCAAGGTAGTGGAAGGGGCGCTGCTCCACTACATGTGGACTGCTAAGACGAACCTCTCAAGAGGTGTCTTGTTTGGGCAGAAGACGAAGACTGAGGGAGGTTTGAAGTGGTATGAGTTCGGTCGGCTCACTCGGTCAAAGTTGAGAACTCCGCTGTGTATTACCTTTGCTGAAGTGGCCACGCATAATCACTTTACTTTTAGTCGAGAAGGTAACCTTTTTAAGCAGACTGCGCCGATCGTTAAGCTTCACGATGGCGCTACGGAAGAGGACCACCAAAGACTTATTGGCGTATTGAATTCCTCCACTGCATGCTTCTGGCTCAAGCAGGTGTGCCACAAGAAGGGTGGCAACGTGGGAGCTGGAGGCGGGGATTCGGATCAGCCGTGGTCCTGGAGCTACCAGTTCAATGGAACTAATGTCCAGGAACTCCCCCTTCCCGAGACCTATCCACTTACCCGCGCAATCGAGCTAGATACCCTCGCCCAAAAACTCGCTACTGTAACTCCCTCCGCCACCGCAGCCGACCCGGACAATCCGCCCACGGCCGAAGTTTTGGCGCAGGCTAAGTCGGAATGGCACCGCCTCCGTGCCCGGATGATCGCCGTTCAGGAAGAACTGGACTGGGAGGTCTACGGCATCTACGGCCTGCACGATGACCTCACCGCACCTGAGAACGCTCTCCCCGCCGATGGCCTCGCCCTCGGCCAGCGCGCCTTCGAGATCGACCTCGGCAAGCGGGTCAAGGAGCAGGGCGTCAAGACGGAATGGTTCCGGCGTCACAAGTCGAAGATGATCAGCGAAATCCCGGCTGAATGGCCCGAGGCCTACAAGGAGACGGTCCGGCGCCGCCTCGACGCCATGAAGAACTCCTCCGTGATCGGGCTCATCGAGCGCCCCGAGTACAAGCGGCGCTGGCTTACCGACAGTTGGGAGGACCAGCAGCAGGCCGCGCTCAAGGAGTGGCTGCTTGCGCGTATGGAGCGCCGGGAGCTCTGGTACGAGACGGATTACGACGGGACGGAACGCCCCCGTACCCGCTCCCTCCCCGTGCTGGTCGACGACCTCACCCGTGATCACGACTTCGTGGCCGTCGCCGCGCTCTACGCGCCCGGCGAGGAGCTGTCGGTGATCGTCCCCAAGCTGGTCGAGGACCAGCACGTGCCGTTCCTGGCCGCCCTGCGCTACACGGAGTCGGCGCACAAGAAGAAGCGCGAGGTGTGGGAGCAGGTCTGGGAGCGGCAGCGGGAGGAGGACGCGGCCACCGCCGCCGGGGACCACCGGAAGGCGCTGGAGATCAGGGACGGTACTCCCGTGCCGCCGAAGTACACGACGGCCGACTTCCGCAAGGCCTCCTACGCCGCCCAGCGCGGCGGTCTCGACGTGCCCAAGGAGCGGTTCATCTCCTACAGCCGCACCCTCAACCCGGCGATCGAGGTCCTGGGCTGGGGCGGCTGGGACCACCTGGAACAGGCCACGGCCCTCACCGAGACCATCAACGCCCGTGCGGACTCCGGAAACTGGGAGCGGGAGGACTTCATCCCGTACCTCGCCGGTCTGCTGGAGCTGCTGCCGTGGCTGAGGCAGTGGCACCCCGAGGACGCCGGCATGTTCGAGGAGGCGCTGCTGGACTGGCAGCGGGAGGAGGAGTTCGCGGTCACCGACGAGGAGCTGCGCGCCTGGCGCCCCGCCCGTAAGACGGCGAAGAAGGCTGTGGTCAAGCCCGCCGGCGGGAAGAGCACGAAGAAGGGGACGGCGAAGGAGTAGCCGCCCCTTCTCGCAGGGCCCCGTCCCCACCACCCCGCCCGGACCCTGCTCACCCCCGCAAACCCGGCAGATCTGTGCTCCCCGCACGTTACGCTGAGGCGTTCGGGTGATGCGGGCCGGGCGGGTCCGGGGTCCGGCATGCCGTGCGCGGGTCGTGCGGCAGTCGACGGGCGCCGGTCCAGCGGGCAGGAGCGCGCGGAACCCGGGGACAGGGGCGGACGGCCCGGCGCGCGGCGGCAGCCGTCCGGGCCGGCCCGGACGGCCGAGCGGGCCACAACGGGACACATGAGGAGTACGCGATGGCACACCCCACCCAGCCACTGCTGCGTGAGGTCATCGACATCCCGACCACCATCAGCCACGAGAGTTTCGTGCTGAAGCTCACCGAGGCGCTGGGCAGCGACGAAGAGCTCTCGAAGGCGCTGGACGCGTACGTCCTCACCGACAACCTCGTGGAACGGTTCGGGGAAGCCCTGTCCCTCATCGAGTCCGCGCTGACCAGCGGCAGCTCGAAGGCCGCCTACCTCCACGGTTCCTTCGGTTCCGGCAAGTCGCACTTCATGGCGGTGCTGGCCGCGCTGCTCGGCATCCAGGACCAGGCGGCGCTCAGGGTGCGCGGCCACGAGAAGTTCGCCGGAGCCATGCGCGAGCACGCCTGGCTGCACCACAGGAAATTCCTGCTGCTGCCCTTCCACATGCTCGACGGCAAGTCCCTGGAGCAGAAGGTGCTCGGCGGGTACGTGCAGCAGATCCGCGAGCTGCACGAGGACGCTCCGATCCCGCAGGTCTACCGCACGGACGCGCTGTTCGAGAACATCCGCAGCCACCGGGAGCGGATGGGCGACGAGGCGTTCATCGACGGGCTGCCGGGCGGGGACGCCCAGGACAAGTGGGGCGACTCGGTCTTCTGGACCACCGAGAAGCTGGACACCGCGCTCTCCGCCGAGCAGGTGGACGAGGACACCCTCAACGAGGCGGACCCGCAGTGGCACCGTGAGCCCGTCACCGCCGGCGGGCTGCGCGCCAAGCTGGTCTCCGACGCGCTCTCCACCTGGTTCAAGGGGCTCTTCCAGGATGCCGCCGAGGACCGGCAGGCGTTCGTCTCCCTCGACCGGGGCCTCGGCATCATCGCCGCGCACGCGAAGGCCCTCGGGTACGACGCGCTGGTCCTCTTCCTCGACGAGCTGATCCTGTGGCTCGCCAACCACATCCGGGACGAGAAGTTCGTCTCCGAGCAGGCCGCGAAGATCACCAACTTCGTGGAGGGCAGCGACGCCCACCGCGCCATCCCGGTGGTCTCCTTCATCGCCCGCCAGCGCGACCTGCGGGACCTGGTCGGGGACGAAGCCGTGCTCGGCTCCGCCGAGGTGTCCATCCAGGACACCCTCTCCCTGGCCGACGACCGGTTCCGCACGATCCCGCTGCCCGACAGCGACCTGCCGGCGATCGCGCACGCGCGGCTGCTGAAGCCCCGCGAGGAGGTGCCGGACGCGCAGGCCCGCATCGACCGGGCCTTCGCCAACATCAAGCGCGTCAAGCCCGACGTGTGGGACGCGCTGCTGGGCGACAGCAAGGCCATCACGACCGCGGACGAGGAGGCCTTCCGCCGGGCCTTCCCGTTCTCGCCGGCCTTCATGGACACCCTGGTACGGGTGGCTGAGGCGCTGTCCCGCTCCCGTACCGGCCTGAAGCTCATGGGCCAGATGCTGTTCGACCAGCGCGACACCCTCCGCCTGGGCCAGCTCGTCCCCCTCGGCGACCTCTACGAGGTGCTGTACCGGGGCGGCAGCGACCCCTTCACCCAGACCCTGCGCGAGCAGTTCCGGTCCGCGCAGGAGCTGTACAAGAACAAGCTCCAGCCCTACCTGCTGGACCGGTACGAACTCACCCTGGACGACACCGAGGCGTACCGACGCGACCCGGACGGACTCGACCCCGCCGTACGCGGCCGGATGGAGTCGTTCATCGTCGACAACCGGCTCATCGGCACCCTGCTGCTGTCCGCCCTCGTGCCGTCCGTCCCCGCCTTCCAGAACCTCACCGTCAAGCGGCTCACCGCCCTCAACCACGGCATCGTCACCTCCCGGGTGCGGGGTTTCGAGGCCAAGGAGGTCGCGAAGAAGGCCAAGGAGTGGGCCGACGAGTTCGGCGAGATCAAGTACACCGAGGGACCCGACGCCGGGATCTCGCTGGAACTCGTCGGGGTCGACTACGAGTCGATCGTCACCCGTGCCCAGACCAACAACAACCCGTCCAACCGCCGCGGCCTCCTCAAGCGCATGCTGTGGGAGGAGCTGGGGGTGAGCGAGGGCCAGCTCGACGACCAGCTCAACCTGTCCTGGCGCGGCTCCAGGCGGTCCGCCGAGGTCCTCTTCGGCAACCTCGCCGACGCCAACACCCTGGACGACGACAAGGTCAGGCCGCGCCAGCCGGGCAACTGGCGGCTCATCGTGGACATGCCCTTCGACGACGTCTACGGCGAGGCCGAGGACCGCGACCGCATCATGCGGCTCAAGAACCTCCCCGACCACGACGAGATCCGCACCATCGGCTGGATCCCCGCACACTTCACGCACGCCATGTACCTGAAGTTCCAGCGGCTGGTCATCATCGACTACGTCCTCAACGGCCAGCGCTTCGACTCCTACGCCGGGCACCTCAGCCCCAACGACCGCGAACGCGCCAAGGACGCCCTGCGCAACCAGCACCGCCGCCTGTCCAGCACCGTACGGAACGCCCTCAAGCAGGCCTACGGCCTGCTGCCGAAGGACCCGGCGGTCGTCGGCGGCTACGACGAGCACATCCTGCCCGTCCCCGACATGCAGTCCGTCGTACTGGAGTACAACCAGTCGCTGTACGACGCGGCGCGGCGCATCGTCTCCCACGCCCTCGCCCACCAGTACCCGGCCCACCCCGACTTCGACCCGCAGGGCGAGCAGCTGTCGGTGCGCACGGCCGACGTCAAGACCGTCTTCGGCTACCTGCGCACCGCTTCCGACGAAGGCACCGACGTCGTCGAGATCCGCCCGAAGGACCGCCCGCTGATGGCCCGCATCGCCGGCCAGAAGGGCCTGAAGCTGGGCACCATGTTCGAGGCCCGCTTCCAGCTCGGCCGGCACTGGGAGGAGCACTTCGGGCAGAAGGCCGGCACCGCCTACGACGATCAGGACATCCCCGTCCGCACCCTCCTCGAGTGGATCGACGAACCTCTCCCGTACGGCCTCGACCCGGTCCTGGCCCACCTGGTGCTGTGCGCCTACGCCGAGCGCACCGACCGGGTGTGGACCTACCACGAGGGGCCCGTCGAGGTCGCCGACCCCACCGCCCTCAAGACCGTCTACAGCCTGAGGGCCCAGGAACGCCCCACCGAGGAGGCGTGGAACGAGGCCGTCGAACGCGCGGCACTCGTCTTCGGCGAAGCCCCGCTGTCGCCGATGCGCCGGGCCCGCATCATCGCCGAGTTCAGCGACCGCGTCCGGGCACGCGCCGCACAGCTGCGCACCGCGGCCCGGAAACTCGTCGACGAGCTGGAGACGCACGCCGGCTACCTCGGCATGGACACCGACGACGACGAGGGGCGCCTCGGCACCGCGCGCCGCGCGGCCGTGCTCGTGGACGACCTCGCCGAGGCCGACCGGCACGACCCGCTCTCCGTCGTCAGCCTCCTCGCCGGTGCCGACACCGGCGACCGGGCCGGACAGGAGCGGATCGGCACGTCCCTGGCCAGCGCGCCCGCCGTCATCAGCGCGCTGGCCGGAGTCCCCTGGTCCAGCGTCTACGACATGGCCCGCGACGTGCGCGAACCGTACGCCACCGAGACCCGCGCCGTACTCGACTCCCTGCACGGCACCGCGCGCGCGGACGAGAACACGGCCGTCCTCGGCACCGCGCTGGAGAAGGCGACCAAGGAGCTCACCGCGATCCTGCGTCGCGCCAACGCCGCACAGACTCCGCCGCCCGTGCTCCCCGTCACCCCGCAACCCGGTCCCGCGCCGGTGCCCGCCCCCAACCGGTTCCCCCTGGACGACCACGGCACCCCGGGCCGCAACGGCAACGGTGCGTCCACCAGCATCCCCGAGCAGCCGTACGGACAGTACGAAGCGGAGGCCGCGGACGCCGTCGACCGGCTGCAGGCGGAACTCGCCGACGTGGCCCAGGCCCACCCGCACGCCCGTATCCAGGTCACATGGCAGGTGATCGACCAACCGTGAGCACGAACAGCACCACCGCACCGCCGCCCGGTCCCGGCCCCGGGCGGTCCCGGCCCAGGCCCGCCCACCCCGCCGCGGTCGTCCAGGTCCTGGAAGCCCGTTCCTTCACCGAGGGCGAGCCCCGCATCGTCCTCATCCGTGCCGAACCACACTGGAACGGGCCCCGGCGACTGCCGCTCGGCGGCGGCCGGACCGCGCACATCGCCACCGCCGTCTCACCGCTCGCCGTGCTGGACACGCTCGCCGCATGGGAGCGGACCGACATCGGTGACCGGGACGTACTCGCCGTCCTCACCGACGTGGAGGAAGCCGACCTCGGCCCCGGCCTCCTCGCCAGGGCCTACCGCAACCGCGTCTACCCCATAGAGTCCTGGGCCGTCGTCCGCCGCCTCTTCGGGGCCGTGGACCTCGACCCTCGCCTGACCGCCGAGAACTGGGCCGCCGAAGCCCTCATCGACGCCGCGGGGCAGGAGAGCTGGCCCAAGACCCCGGGCACCGTCCTCTCCCGCGACACCGCCCTGTCCCGGCTCGCCGCCGGACGGCTGTCCACAGCCGCCCATCGCCTCGACCCCGACCGGCTCGACCTGCACGCCCTGATGGCCTGGTCCCTCGCCCCCGGCGCGGTCGAACGCGTCGCCTCACTGCGCGACCAGGAACGACACGGACTCGCATCCTGGCTCGCCGACCCCGACCGGGTGGGCCTTCGGTCGCACCAGGCGCTCACCGCCCTGTTCGCGCTCTTCGAGGCAGGCAACGGTGCCGACGCGGTGCCCATGGGACTGGTGTGTGCCGCTCTCTGGGGCGAGAAGGCGCCGGCAGGCGTGGACCGTGCCCGCGGCCGTGCGGAACTGAAGTTCGGCGGCCGGCGACTCGACGACGACAGTTTCGCCGCTTTCGGCGCCGAGACCGAGGACTACGTCCGGGTCCTGCTGACCGCCCGTTCGGCTGACGTGGCCGAGGACGAATCGGTGCTTCCGGGACCCGACCCCCGCGCCCTCATGGCCCGCGCCGACGCCCTCATCCGCGACATGGGAGCAGAAGACGCGGCCGCCGCCAGCGACCTGCTCGAAACCGGGCAACGGGCGCGCTACGGAGCCGTCGCCCGCGCCCTCACCGTCTGCGTCCCCTCCAGTCCGGGCAAGACACCGGCCGAGCGGCGCATCCGCGACCTGAAACACGCTGTCGAGCACCTGACCGCCCACGAGCTGTCCCGGCTCGCGAGCCACCGCGCGACGATGACCCGGATCCGCATGGCGCAGCGGCTCGTGCACTGGCTCGGCCGGTCCCCGGTCACCGCATTCACCACCGCTGCCGAGGCGGTACAGCAGCACATCACCACCTACGGATGGGTCGACCTCGCCCACGGCTGGATCACCGACGGCGACCACACCCACCCGGAACTGCCCGGCGCGCTCGCCGCACTGAGCACCGCCGTACGGGCCCGGCGGCACGTCCTCGACGAGGCGTTCGCCGCCCGCCTCGCCGAGGAGACCCGCAGCGGTGCCGCACCGCGCGACGCCCTCGTGGTGGAGGACTTCGCCCGACGCGTCCTCGCCCCGGTCGTCAAACCCGCCCGTCCGTCGAGCGCCGGAAGCCCGCCGCTCCTCCTCGTCGTACTCGACGGAGCCAGCGCCGCCGTGGCCTCGGCCCTCGCCGAGCAATTGCGTACCCGGTCCTGGGCGGAATACGACCCCGTGGCCGACACCGCGGGAGACCGGCGACGGCGTGGCATGCTCGCCGCCCTTCCCACGATCACCCGCACCTCCCGCGGCTCCCTCTTCGCCGGCGAACTCACGGAGATCGACCAGCAGGAGGAACGCAGGCGCTTCGCGGCACACCGCTTCTGGGGCGGAGCCGACGTCCGGCTCTTCCACAAGGCCGACCTGCGAGGAGACGCGGGACACGCCCTCGGCAGCGAACTCGCCGAGGCACTCGCCGATCCCGGCACCCACGTCGCCGTCGTCGTCAACACCATCGACGACCGCCTCGGCGAGGACCGTGCCGTCTCCCACTGGCAGCTGAACGAACTCCTCGGCATGGAACAACTGCTGGCCCAGGCCCGCACCACCGGCCGCGCCCTGGTCGTCACCGCCGACCACGGACACGTCATCGACCACGGCACCGACAAGGAGAACGTCCCCGACGCCCTCTCCGCACGGCACCGCCGGGGCACCACACCCGCCGGCCGCGGCGAAACCGTCCTCGCCGGACGGCGCGTCGTCGCCGAAGGACAGCGCATCACCGCCCTGTGGGACACCGGACTGCGCTACGGAAACCGGCAGGCCGGATACCACGGCGGTGTCGCCCTCGCCGAAGCCGCCATCCCCGTACTGGCCTTCGTCCCCTACGGTGCGCCCGTGCCCAAGGGGTGGCGGGAACTCGGCCCTCAAAGGCCTTCCTGGTGGTCCCTGAAAGACGACGCCGCGCCCGGCACGCCTGCCCTGTCCCCGCAGGCACCGGGCATCACGCCACCGGCCAGACGCGCCCCCTCGGCCGCCGATCTGCGGACGAAGGCGGCAGAGCAGAAGACCGCCGAGCAGGAGACCGGCCAGGGAGCGCTGATGTCGTTCGACGAGATCAGCACGGCCGAGCCGGCCGAGGCTGCCGCACTTCCACAACCCGCCCCCGCCTCAGCAGCCGAACAGCTCGTCGAGGCGCTGCGCGCATCCGACATCATGAGCGCCCAGCTCGGCGCACTGCCGCGCCCCGAGGAGTTCGACACCGTCGCACTGGCCGTCCAGGCCCTCGTCGACGCGCACGGGATCCTGCCGATCACCGTGGTCGCGGAACGGGCCGGGAAACGCGCCACACGCGCCGCGGGCTTCGCCGCCACACTGCGACGCGTACTCAACTACGACCAGGCGGAGGTCCTCACCCTCACCGACAACGGGCGCTCCCTCCGGCTCGACGTACCGCTGCTGCGACGGCAGTTCCGCCTCGACGCGACAGGCGGAGCACGGACGTGACACCCCAGCGCATCAGTCCCGAACGGCGCCTGCGACTGATCGACGCACTGCGCCGAGGCGCCGTACCCGAGACCGGGCTCGGCGTCCTCGCGGTCGGCCTCAGCAGGTTCGAAACCGCCGTCGACGCGGAACTCGACGCAGTCGCCACTGGATCGGCCGTTTTCAAAGCCGTACGGGGCGAATACGGCTCGGGCAAAACCTTCTTCACCCGCTGGCTCGCCGAACGCGCCAAGCAGCGCAACTTCGCCGTCGCCGAAGTACAGGTCTCCGAGAACGAAACCCCCCTGCACAAACTGGAGACGGTCTACCGACGGCTCACCGAACGCCTCGCCACCAACACCTTCCCGCCCAGCGCCTTCCGGCCGGTCGTCGACGCCTGGTTCTACGCACTGGAGGAGGACGCACTGGCAGCCGGCACCGCCGAAGACGAACTGCCGCAGGCTGTGGACGGCCTCCTCACCGCACGCCTCGCAGAGGTCTCCCGTGTCGCACCGGCGTTCGCCACGGCCCTGCGCGGCTACCGGCGAGCACAGGACGCGGGCGACGACGCCACCGCCGACTCCGTCCTCGCCTGGCTCGGCGGGCAGCCCCACGTCGCCGCGGCCGCTCGCAGAAGCGCCGGTGTCCGTGGCGACCTGGACCACTTCGGTGCCCTCGGTTTCCTCCAAGGGCTGTTGACCGTCCTCAAGGACTCCGGCCACCCCGGGATGCTCCTCGTCCTCGACGAGGTCGAGACCCTGCAACGAGTCCGATCGGACGCCCGGGACAAGGCACTCAACGCACTGCGCCAGCTCATCGACGAGGTGCACTCCGGACGGTTCCCCGGCCTCTATCTCCTCATCACCGGCACACCCGCCTTCTTCGAAGGGCCACAGGGCGTCCAGCGGCTGGCTCCGCTCGCACAGCGCCTCGCCACCGACTTCACCACCGACGCCCGGTTCGACAACCCGCGCGCCGTGCAGCTCAGGCTTCCCGGCTTCACCGTGGAATCCCTGACCGAACTCGGCGGCAGGGTCCGGGACATCTACGCCTCGGGCATCGAGCGAGAAGCCGCGGAACGGGTACGCGGCGGCGTCGACGACTCGTACGTGACCGACCTCGCGCGCGCCGTGGCGGGAAGCCTCGGGGGCAGAGTCGGTATCGCACCGCGGATCTTCCTGAAGAAGCTCGTGGGCGACGTCCTCGACCGTGTCGAACAGTTCGAGGACTTCGATCCACGCACGCACTACGCGCTCACGGTCACGGGATCCGAACTCACCGGCGTCGAAAGGAACGCCGCGGCAGGCTCGGCCGACGACATCGAACTCCCGCTGTGAGGCGTCCGTGACCACCGACAACACCCCGGACGCGGTCGACCGGCTCCACCCCGTCGTCCTGCATCACATCGCCAACACCCTCGGCTGGCCCGAGCTGCGACCCCTCCAGAAGGCCGCCGTCCACCCGCTCATGGACGGCACGGACGCGTTGCTCCTCGCCCCCACGGCCGGCGGAAAGACCGAAGCCGCAACCTTCCCGCTGCTGTCGAAAATGGCCCAGGCACGGTGGACGGGAACCTCGATCCTCTACGTGTGTCCCCTCAAGGCACTGCTCAACAACCTGCTGCCTCGCCTGGAGAGCTACACCTCGTGGCTCGGACGCTCCGCGGCCCTCTGGCACGGCGACATCTCACAGACCTGGCGCAAGCGCATCCTGTGGGAACGTCCGGACATCCTGCTGACCACACCGGAATCACTGGAAGCGATGCTGGTCAGCGCCAACGTCGACCACCGCACCTTCTTCTCGGGACTGCGGGCGGTCGTCGTGGACGAGGTCCACGCCTTCGCGGGCGACGACCGAGGCTGGCACCTCCTCGCCGTGCTGGAGCGCCTGGAACGGGTCGCCGGCCGTCCAGTGCAGCGGATCGGGCTCTCCGCGACCGTGGGCAATCCACCGCAGCTCCTTGCCTGGCTGCAGGGCGCCAGCGCCGGGAAACGAACCGCGCACGTGGTCGCCGTCAACGGCCCCGCACCGACGGCCGACTGTCCGCCGCCCGGAGACATCCAGCTCGACTACGTGGGCTCCCTGGAGAACGCCGCCACCGTCATCGCCTCACTTCACCGGGGCGAGAAACGCCTGGTCTTCTGCGAGACCCGGCGGCACGTCGAGAAGCTCGGCGAATGCCTGCGTGCCAAGGGCGTGACCACGTTCCTCTCACACGCCTCACTCGCGGCCGACGAGCGACGGCGCGCCGAGGAGGCGTTCAGCGAGGCGCGTGACTGCGTCATCGTCTCCACCAGCACCCTCGAACTCGGAATCGACGTCGGTGACCTCGACCGCGTCATCCAGATCGACGCACCGCCCACCGTGGCGTCCTTCCTCCAGCGCCTGGGCCGAACCGGCAGACGGCCCGGGTCCTTGCGCAACTGTCTCTTCCTCACCCTCGACGAGGACGGCCTACTGGCCGCCGCGGCCCTGCTCCTGCAATGGTCACGGGGTTGGGTCGAACCAGTGGAGGCCCCGCCCGAGCCTCGGCACATCGTCGCCCAGCAGGTGCTCGCCCTCTGCCTGCAGGAGAACACCGTCGGGGAACACCTCTGGCAGGAATGGTGGGGTGGGCTGGGCCCCTTCGGACCCCCGGCCGAACCGATCGTGAAACACCTGATCGGCGAGGGCTACCTCGAACGGGACGGCGGCATGCTGTTCATCGGCCCCGAAGCGGAGCAGCGCTTCGGCTACCGGCACTTCATGGACCTGACGGCGGTCTTCACCGCGGCACCGGAATTCACCGTCCTCTTCGGCCGCAAGGAGATCGGGTCCGCCGACCCGGCCCTGCTCACCGAGAAAGTGGCCGGGCCACGACGGCTCCTGCTGGCAGGCCGCAGCTGGCAGGTCACCTACATCGACTGGTCCAGGCGCCGGTGCTTCGTCGAACCCGTGGACACCGGAGGCAAGGCACGGTGGGCCGGAGCGGGCTTCGCCAGGGGAGCCTCGTACGAACTCACACGCGCTGTACGCGAAGTCCTGCTCGGCACCGACCCACCCGTGAGACTGACACGCCGCGCGCACGACGCTCTGACCGCGGCACGTGGAAGCGCCGTGGAGCGGGTGCACCCAGGCGGAACCGTCGTCGTCCGGGAGGGGCCCGGCACCGGCGTGCGCTGGTGGACCTGGGCCGGGCAGCGAGCGAACGCCACACTCGCAGCCACCCTCAGCGAGATCGCCGACCCTCTCCAGTACCCCACGGACGCCTGTATTCGTCTTCGGGATGACCTGACGGCTGCCGAATGGAAGCAGGCCAAGACCCGGGCGGCTCAGCAGCTCAGCCTGCCCTCCGTGGACCCGCGCGCGTTGCGGGGACTGAAGTTCAGCGCCGCCCTGCCGGAACGCCTCGCCACCGCCACGTTGGCAGTTCGCCTGGCAGACCCGGACCACGCTGCCTCGGTTCTCAGGGAACCGGCGCGGTTCTCAGCCCTTCCGCCGTGATCCGCCGACCCGCGGGGAGGCCGGACGTCACGAGTTGTACGTCCCCTGCGCCCGCTCCAGACCGTCCAGCACCAGGCACTCCACCGCGTCCGCCGCCCGGTCCACGAACCAGTCCAGCTCCTTGCGCTCCGACGACGAGAAGTCCTTCAGCACGAAGTCCGCGACCTGCATCCGCCCCGGCGGACGCCCGATCCCGAACCGCACCCGGTGATAGTCCGCGCCCATCGCCTTCGTCATCGACTTCAGACCGTTGTGCCCGTTGTCGCCGCCGCCCAGCTTCAGCCGCAGCACCCCGTAGTCGATGTCCAGCTCGTCATGGACCGCCACGACGTTCGCCGTCGGCACCTTGTAGAAGTCCCGCAGCGCCGTCACCGGACCACCCGACAGGTTCATGTACGACATCGGCTTGGCCAGGATCACCCGCCGGTTCGCGGGACCCGGCGGACCCATGCGCCCCTCGATCACCTGCGCCTGCGCCTTGCCGGCCCGCTTGAACTTCCCGCCGATCCGCCCCGCGAGCAGGTCGGCCACCATGAAACCGACGTTGTGCCGGTTCATCGCGTACTCCGGGCCCGGATTGCCGAGCCCCACGATCAGCCACGGGGCACCGGAACCGGTCGTCACGTCCACGCCTCCCATACGTCCCCACACCTTTTTGATACGCGCCAGCCGCCGCCCCCGGACGGGAGCGGCGGCTGGCAGCGGCGAACCTTCGAGTCAGAGCCCGAGGACCAGGATCAGGCCTCGGAGCCGGCCTCGCCGGCCTCACCCTCGGCCGGGGCCTCCTCGGCCTGCGCGGCCAGCACCTGGAGGACGACCGCGTCCTCGTCGATGGCCAGCACGGTGCCGGAGGGCAGCGTGATGTCCTTCGCCAGGATGGAGGCACCGGCCTCCAGGCCCTCGATGGAGACCGTGACCGACTCGGGGATGTGCGTCGCCTCGGCCTCGACCGGAAGCGCGTTCAGGACGTGCTCCAGCAGGTACGCGCCCGGCGCCAGGTCACCCTCGGTCTGGACGAAGACCTCGACGTTGACCTTCTCGCCGCTGCGGACCAGAAGCAGGTCCACGTGCTCCAGGAAGCCCTTGATCGCGTCACGCTGGACGGCCTTCGGGATCGCCAGCTGCTTCTTGCCCTCGATCTCCAGGGCGAGCAGGACGTTCGGCGTACGCAGCGCCAGCAGCAGCTCGTGACCCGGCAGCGTGACGTGGACGGGGTCGGCACCGTGGCCGTAGATCACACCGGGAACCTGGCCCGCGCGGCGGATGCGACGGGAGGCACCCTTGCCGAACTCGGTACGGGTCTCGGCGGCGAGCTTCACCTCGGACATGAACACTCCTCGTAGTAAGGGGGAAAGAAGTCACCCGGCCACACATCGGCCTGCCACGAAGAGCGCGTCGATAACGGACAACCGCGAAACGCCTGGTCACAGACGCGTGCGGCCTCCCTCGCCGAGCAACTTGAGCAGTCTACTCGGCAAGGGAGGCCACACCCAAAACGATCTCCGCGAAGCCCCGGAGGACCCGGTCCTACTGCTCCTCGAAGAGGCTCGTCACCGAACCGTCCTCGAAGACCTCACGCACCGCGCTCGCGATCGTCGGCGCGATCGACAGCACCGTGATCTTGTCCAGCTCCAGCTCACCCGGAGTCGGCAGCGTGTCCGTGAAGACGAACTCGCTCACCTTCGAGTTCTTCAGACGATCGGCCGCAGGACCCGACAGCACACCGTGCGTCGCGGTCACGATGACATCCTCCGCGCCGTGCGCGAACAGAGCGTCCGCCGCGGCGCAGATCGTGCCGCCCGTGTCGATCATGTCATCGACCAGCACGCAGACGCGGCCCTTCACATCACCCACGACCTCGTGCACGGTCACCTGGTTGGCGACGTCCTTGTCACGCCGCTTGTGGACGATCGCCAGCGGCGCACCCAGCCGGTCGCACCAGCGGTCGGCCACCCGCACACGGCCGGCGTCCGGAGAAACCACCGTGAGCTTCGACTTGTCGACCTTCGTGCCCACGTAGTCGGCGAGCACCGGCAGGGCGAACAGATGATCCACCGGGCCGTCGAAGAAGCCCTGGATCTGGTCCGTGTGCAGGTCCACCGTGAGAATCCGGTCGGCACCCGCCGTCTTCATCAGGTCCGCGATCAGACGCGCCGAGATCGGCTCACGCCCACGGTGCTTCTTGTCCTGCCGGGCGTAACCGTAGAACGGCACGATGACGGTGATGGAGCGGGCCGACGCGCGCTTCAGCGCGTCGATCATGATCAGCTGCTCCATGATCCACTTGTTGATGGGAGCCGTGTGGCTCTGCATCAGGAAACAGTCCGCACCGCGGGCCGACTCCTGGTAACGGACGTAGATCTCACCGTTCGCGAAGTCGAAGGCCTTCGTCGGGACGACCCCGACACCCAGCTTGTGGGCGACCTCCTCGGCAAGCTCGGGGTGGGCGCGGCCGGAGAAGAACATCATCTTCTTCTCGCCGGTCGTCTTGATCCCGGTCACAGCACTGTCTCCTCAGAGGTGTCTCAGCTGGGTGTCGAGAGGTGCTCTCAGCTGGGGTGAGCGAATGTGCAACTCTCACGGTACGCCGTGTCCGGCGCCCCGGTTTCCCGTCAGCCCGCGCTCTCCGGCTTCCCCGAAGCGGTCTCCGCCGCCTTCGCCGCCGCGCTTCCGGGACGCTTGCGGGCCACCCAGCCCTCGATATTCCGCTGCTGGCCACGGGCCACGGCCAGCGAACCGGGCGGCACGTCCTTCGTGATCACCGACCCGGCGGCGGTGTAGGCACCGTCCCCGACCGTGACAGGCGCCACAAACATGTTGTCCGAACCCGTCTTGCAGTGCGACCCGACCGTCGTGTGGTGCTTGCTCTCGCCGTCGTAGTTCACGAAGACGCTGGCAGCGCCGATGTTCGAGTACTCACCGATCGTGGCGTCACCCACGTACGACAGATGCGGCACCTTGGTGCCCTCGCCGATCGACGCGTTCTTCGTCTCCACGTACGTACCCACCTTGGCCTTGAGACCGAGGCGCGTTCCCGGACGCAGATACGCGAACGGGCCGACACTCGCCTGCGGGCCCACCTCGGCGCCGTTCGCCACCGTGTTGTCCACCCGCGCCCCGGCACCGACCCGGGTGTCCAGCAGCCGCGTGTTCGGGCCGACCTCGGCGCCCTCGGCCAGGTGCGTGGCGCCCTGGAGCTGCGTGCCCGGGTGCACGATCGCGTCCTGCTCGAAGGTGACGGTCACGTCGACCCACGTCGAAGCCGGGTCCACGACGGTGACCCCGGCCAGCATCGCCCGCTCCAGCAGCCGGTCGTTCAGGATCCGGCGGGCCTCGGAGAGCTGGACGCGGTTGTTGATCCCGGCGATCTCCCGGTGGTCACCGGCGACCGACGCGCCCACCCGGTGCCCGGCCTCGCGCAGGATGCCGAGAACGTCCGTCAGGTACTCCTCGCCCTGGCTGTTGTCCGTACGCACCTTGCCCAGCGCGTCCGCCAGCAGCCGGCCGTCGAACGCGAACACCCCGGAGTTGATCTCCCGGATCGCCCGCTGCGACTCGGTGGCGTCCTTGTGCTCGACGATCGCCGTCACCGCGCCGCCGGCGCCGTCCCGCACGATGCGGCCGTACCCGGTGGCGTCCGGGACCTCGGCGGTCAGCACCGTCACCGCGTTCCCGTCGGCGGTGTGCGCGTCGGCGAGGGCGCGCAGGGTCCCCCCGGTGAGCAGCGGGGTGTCACCGCACACGACCACGACGGTGCCGTCGACGGGTCCGTCGAGCTCCTGGAGGCCCATCCGTACGGCGTGCCCGGTGCCGTTCTGCTCGGCCTGCACCGCAGTCCGTACGGCGGGGTCGGCCTCGGTGAGGTGCGCGGTGACCTGCTCGCGGGCGTGGCCCACGACGACGACCAGGTTCTCCGGCTCCAACTCCCGCGCCGCGGCGAGCACATGGCCCACCAGGGAACGGCCGCAGAGTTCGTGCAGGACCTTCGGGGTGGCCGACTTCATACGGGTGCCCTCACCCGCTGCGAGGACGACGACGGCTGCCGGGCGGTTGGCGCTCACGGAGATGCCCTTCGGCTTCGGACGGGTGGGGACATCCGCAGAATACCGGGACGTTCCAGGAGCGACATGAACACGGGCCCCGACGGAGATGTCGGGGCCCGTGCTTGACAGCTCCGCCGGCTGGATTCGAACCAGCGTCTCAAGGCTCCAAAGGCCTGCGGGATGCCACTACCCCACGGCGGATCGCTGCCTCAAACCTTACCGGAGGAGGAGGGGGGCATGATCCTGTCCACGGAGTGCACCATCCCTGACCACCAGCCCTCGATGCGACGATAGAGCTCGGCTCCTTGGGAGACGCGAATCACGAGGCAGCCGCGATAACCCTCCCCCACGTTCTTCCGGATCGTCTTGGGGTTGTGCTTCTTGATCGTCGTCTTTTGGAATGTGCTGGCGTCGACTCCGATCACGTCAGCCCAGTAGCGCTTCGCGTCCTCTATGTCGGCGGTCATATGGATCATGACCCTGTACTGCAGACGCTCGGGGCTTACGCCGAGCAGGTTCAGCCACGCCAGGTACATCCGAATGACGCCAGTGTCACTGTTGACGAACATGACGTTCTCGCGACGGGCGTAGGTTTTGTCTTTCGCGCCTTCTGCCCAGTACAGGGCAACCCCTGCCATGAACAGATCTCGCTCGGTCATGACGCCGATCTCATGTGAGGCGGCTGCCTTCGTTCGCTGCCGTTCCTCGTCGCGCACCGCCAGTTCGTGTTCCCAGCGCATCCGGCTCGCGAGCTTCGCCTGCTCCGATGGAGCCCTGCGTTCCGGCTTCGGCAGATCCCGTACCCACAGGGAGATCGAGCTCTTCGAACAGCCCAGTTCGAGCTGGATCCGGTCGTAGGTCCAGCCCTGGAGGCGCAGCTCGCGTGCTCGCTCGCGGAGGTCGTCCTTCGCGGTAGGGCGTTTCGTCCAGTCCGGGGGCGGTTCGCCTTCCAGGAGGCGGTTGAGGATGTCGTTGTTGTAGACGTGCAGCCGGTCGCGGATCTGGCGGCGGCTGAGTCCGGCCCGTCGTAGGGCGATCGCCTGCTCGCGCAGGCCCTCGAAATCGGCGTACTTGCCGTGTGCGTGTGTCACAGGCATAGCGTCGTCCGGAATGCGGACGTCCGGTGTCGAACAGTGTGCGGTTCAGCAGTTCGAGGGATACCGGTGGGTTTCGCTTCTGTTCGATTGCGGGGCGTGATGAGTCTCTGGAGCCGAAACTCACCGGAAACGGGGCGGGGGGCGACCTTAGGCTGGTTGCATGACCACGACGGGGGAAGAGTGCACCGCGGCCATGACCGGGCCGTGGTGGTGGGCGAGGTGGCGCAGTGCGGCGCTCGACGCGGCGCTCGCGGTGGTGTCCGCGCTGGAGTGCGCGGCGGAGGGGTGGCCGTTCGCGCGGGACGCGGGGCTGCCGGTCTCCGCGGGGGTGGCGTTCGGGCTGGTGTCCGGGGCGGTGCTGGTGCTGCGGCGGAAGTGGCCGATCGCCGTGGTGCTGGTGTCGATCGCGATCACGCCGGCGCAGATGGGCTTCCTGATGGGGGTCGTCGGCCTCTACACGCTGGCGGCGTCCGAGTTGCCCCGGCGGATCACCGGCGCGCTGGCCGGGATGTCGTTCGTCGGGATGCTGATCGTGACGTTCGTGCGCGCGCGTCAGGACGTGATGCAGGGCGATGTGTCGCTGGGTGACTGGTTCGTCCCGTTCCTCTCCCTCACGACCGCTCTCGGGATGACGGCTCCGCCGGTGCTGCTGGGCTTGTACGTGGGCGCGCGGCGGCGGTTGATGGAGAGTCTGCGGGAGCGGGCGGACTCGCTGGAGCGGGAGTTGCAGCTGCTCGCGGAGCGCGCCGAGGAGCGGGCGGAGTGGGCGCGCAACGAGGAGCGGACGCGGATCGCGCGGGAGATGCACGACGTGGTGGCGCATCGGGTGAGCCTGATGGTGGTGCACGCGGCGGCGCTCCAGGCGGTGGCGCGCAAGGACCCGGAGAAGGTGGTGCGCAACGCGGCGCTGGTCGGGGACATGGGACGGCAGGCGCTGACCGAGCTGCGGGAGATGCTCGGAGTGCTGCGGTCGGGGGAGGGGCTGGACGCGCGGGCCGGGGCGTCGGTGCCGCTGGCCGCGGTGGGCGTGGCGCGGGCCGCGGCGGCGTCCCGGTTGGTGGAGGACGTGGAGGGGCCGTCCCTCGCGGAGCTGGAGGAGCTGGTGGGGCAGTCGGCGGCGGCCGGGATGGTCGTCGCCCTGTCGGTCGAGGGTGAGGCGCGGCCGTACGCGCCGGAGGTGGAGCAGACGGCGTACCGGGTGGTGCAGGAGGCGTTGACGAACGTCCACAAGCACGCGGCGGGTGCGAAGACGTATGTGCGGCTCGCGCACCGGCTGGCGGAGATCGCGATGCAGGTGGAGAACGAGGCGCCGCCGGAGCCGGGGACGGCGGGGTCGGTGCGGCTGCCCAGCGGGGGGAACGGGCTGGTGGGGATGAAGGAGCGGGTGAGCGGGCTCGGAGGTGTCTTCGTGTCGGGGCCCACGGACTCCGGGGGGTTCCGGGTGTCGGCGGTGATCCCGGCGTCGTAGCCGTGGCGGGCGTGCCGTGGGTCGGCACGCCCGCCGTGCCCTAGACGGTGAGGCGGGCCGGTTCCGTGCCCGTGATCAGGGTGTTCAGGGCGTGGTCGAGGGTCGCGCCCAGGTACCAGTCGCCGGTGTGGTCGAGGGCGTAGACGCGGCCCTCGGTGTCGATGGCGAGCAGGGCGTTGCTGTCGCTCTCCTCGCCGAGCGGGCAGACCTCGGTGGCCAGGGCGCGGCCGAGGTCGCCGAGGGTGCGGGCCAGGTGGAGACCGTGCATCGGGTCGAGGTCGAGCGTCGCGGGGGCGAGTTGTCTGCCGGGCCCGGAGGGGGTGATGTGCAGGCCGCCGAACTCCGCCCACGCCTCGACCGCGGCCGGGAAGACGGCGTGCCGGTGCCCCGCGGGGGACACGTGGTCGCGCAGCGCGTCGGCCCAGTACTCGGCCTGCTTTATGTCCCAGCGTCCCGGCTGCCATCCCGCGGTGCGCAGGGCGGCGTCCACGGGGACGGGGAAGCGGGTGGTGGAGGTGCGGTCGGCGTGCATCTGCCCTTCGTTCGTCGAGGATCGGGACATCGGCGTCGTGGGGCGCCGTCGTGCGGGTTATGCGGATCGTGCGGGTCGTGGGGGGAGGGGGCGCGGGGCGGGCGTCAGTCGGCGGCTGTCGCCGGGTTGACGACGCGTACGCCGAAGTGGGCGCTGAGGGCGATGCAGGAGCGGCAGGGCGGGGCGAAGCCGCCGTGCAGCGGGTCGCCGTCCTCGCGGATGCGGCGGGCGGTGAGTTTGGCGTGCTTGAGGGACTTGCGGGCCTCGCCGTTGGTCATCGGTTTGCGGGCGGCGCGCTTGCTGCGGGTGGCGTCGACGGCGGCGATGTGCCGGGAGATGAGGATCGTCTCGGCGCAGCGGCCGGTGAAGCGGTCGCGCTGCCCGCTGGTGAGGGTGTCGAGGAAGTCCTGGACGAGCGGGTGCAGGGCGGGGGCCTGGTCGCCGCGTGCGGCGGTGCCGGTGAGGGTGGCGCTGCCGCGCACGGAGAGGGCGGCGGCGACGGTGGGGAGTATTCCGTCGCGGCGGTGCAGGAGGGCGGGGGCGTGGAGCGTCTCGGTGCTGCTCCAGCCGACCCGTGGGTCTCCGGACGTGCCTGTTTGCGCGGCGTTCATGATCGTTCTTCCCTCCCAGTGCATCCCCCGGTGCGGAGACAGACTGCCAAATCCGGTGCCCGGTGCGGTAGCTGGGGCCGTGCGACACGCCCGGTCTTCGTCGGACCGTCACGGGCGGGTGACGCCAGGTCACGGAAGTGGCGGTGAGGGGTGAGGTGTGTCTCGCGCGAGGAAACGGAGGGCCGGTGACCGGTGTCCTCGTACCGCATAGGCTGTCGGCGTCCGCGATCCATCAGAACGCCGCAGGGGGCAACCGCCATGACGACAGGTCGGCTCGGGCAGCAAGCCGCGCCGCCGAACGCGGCCTATGCCGGGCAAGTCGTGAGTTTCCCGGACCCGGTCCGGGCCGCCCGGCATCCGAGAGGTGTGCGGGTCGACGAGCGCGGCCATCCGGACTTCTCGGCGTACGCGCGCGCGGCGGCGGAGATCGCCGAGCCCCCGGAGGGTTTCGGTGTCGACGAGCTGCGGCTGACGGACTACGTCTCCGCGAACGCGGCGATGGCGGCGTCGGGGCACGACCTGTGGGACACCATCCCCCCGGTGGCCACTCCGCACGGCTGGACCTGGCACCACGTGCCGGGCGGCCGGCGGCTCGAACTGGTGCCGGTCGAGGTGAAGGCGCTGCTGCGGCACCACGGCGGGCTGGCGACGGCCGCGGTGGACCAGGACAAGCGGGGCACGCGTCCGCTGCAGGAGACCCGGCCGGCGCACTTCGGTCTGCCGAAGTCGTCGGTGGCGGTGACCGAGCAGCAGGTGCTGGGTGTGGAGGAGGACCTGGGCTACCGGCTGCCGGGCGCCTACCGTTCCTTCCTGAAGGCGGCCGGCGGCTGCGCCCCGGTGGGCGCCGCGCTCGACGCGGAACTGGGGCTGCTGGTCGACCAGCCGTTCTTCACGGTGCGGGACGAGGCGGCGGTCAACGACCTCGTCTACGTCAACAAGTGCCTGCGCGACCACCTCACCAAGGACTACCTGGGCGTCGGTTTCGTGCAGGGCGGTCTGCTGGCCGTGAAGGTGAAGGGCGAGCGGGTCGGTTCCGTCTGGTTCTGTGCCTACGACGACGCCCGTGACCAGGACGCCTGGCCGCCCCCGGAGCGGGTGCAGCGGCTGCTGCTGCCCTGCGGTGACGACTTCGACCAGTTCCTGTCCCGGCTCGCGGGCAATCCGCCGGAGCTGGAGACCGTGGCGAACCTGATGGTGGACGGCGGCTTCGCGCGCGCCGTTCCCGTCTCTTCCGTGGGGGAGTGAGCGTCCGATGGTGACCTTCGCGCAGGCGCAGGAGCGCGCGGAAGAGTGGATCAACGGCGAGGTGGCCTCGTACCAGCACCGTGAGGTGCGGGTGCGGGAGTTCGACCTCGGGTTCGTCGTGTGGGCGGAGGACCGCGCCGACGGTCCGCGCTCGGACGGGGGCGCGCAGCGGCTCGTCATCGCCCGCGACAGCGGGGAGGCGACGCTGTGGCCGGGGCTGCCGGTGGGTGAGGTCATCCGCCGGTACGAGGAGGAGTACGGGGTGCGGGACGCGGTGCCGGAGCCGGTGGCGCCCCCGGCCCGGGTGGACCTGAACCAGACGTCGTTCCTGCTGAGTCCTCCGGAGTGGCTTCAGGAGGCGGCGGACAAGCTGGGCATCCCGGACCGGCGTCAGAGGTCGACGGACGGACGTGGTGGGCGTCCGGCGTCGGAGGTGACGGGCGCGGAGTCTTCAGCGGCTTCCTCGGCTCCGGCTCCGGCCCCCTCGGCCCCGGTTCCGGCGCAGGCCGCGCCCGCGGCTCCGGGTGCGCCCGGTGGTGCCGCGGCGTGGCCCCCCGCCGGTGGTGACGCCGCCGACGGGGAGCCGCAGGCGGTCCCGCAGGACACGGGAGGCGCGGGCGTGCCCGCGTCGGCGACCCCGTGGGCGGGGACCGACACCAACGGGGACGCGGGCGAGGACCGTTCCGTACCGCTGCCCGCGACCGTCTTCGCGCCGCCGCTGGCGGGCCTCGACGACGCGGCGACCCCGCCTCCGGGTGCGACCGCCGACGCGAAGACCGCCCTGATGTCCGGCGGCAGCGGGCTTCCGCGGACGACGGTCGCTCCGGCGGTCGACGGTCCCGGACAGGCGCCGCAGGCCGGGCCGTCCGCGCCCGCGCCGGGTGCACCCCCGGCCGCGCAGGGCACTCCGCCGCCGGGCGCGCCGGACGCGTACGGGTATCCGCAGGGCCCCGGCGCCCCCGCCACGCCGACGCGGCCCCTGCCGCCGAACGCCGGTGACATCGCGGACGCCGCGACGAGCAAGGCGGCGCCTCCGCGCGCCCGGGCCGGGGCGGGTGCTCCGCCTCCGCCGAGCGCGCCGGGCACGCCCGGTGTCCGGCCGGGCAGCACACCTCCGCCGTCCGGTCCCGGCACGCCGGGGACACCGGCGGGCGGCTACGTACCGACGCAGCTCGTCTCGCAGCTCGGCCCCGAGGGCGCCGCGGGCACCCCGGGCCCGCCCCCCGCGGCCCCGCAGCCGCCGACGGGCACGCCCCCCGGTGGTGTGCATCACGCCGAGACGATGCTGGCGGGCCCGTCGCTCGGCGGTCCGGGCGCTCCGCAGCCTCCGGGCGTGCCCGGTGCTCCGGGTCAGCCGGGTGCTCCGGGTGCCCCGCAGCCTCCGACCGGTACACCGCCGGGCGGTGTGCATCACGCGGCGACGATGCTGGCGGGCCCGTCGGTCGGCGGCCCCGGCGCGCCCCAGGCCCCGGGGACTCCGGGCGGCCCCGGCGCCCCGGCCCCCGGCGGTGTGCACCACGCCGAGACCATGCTGGCCGGGCCCCCGGTCGGCGGCCCCGGTGTGCCCCCGCCGCCGCAGGGCCCCGGTGTCCCCCTGGGCGCGCCGATGCCGCCCGTGCCCGGTCAGCCGATGCCGGGTCAACCTGTGCCCGGTCAGCCGATGCCTGGACAGCAGCCCGCGTACGGCTACCCGCCGAGCGCCGCGCCGACCGTCGGCCCCGGTTACCAGGCCGTGCTGCGCTACCGCGCGCAGGACGGTTCCGAGCAGCAGCTGATCCGGCGTTCGGCGCCGGGTACGCCGCACCCGGAGTGGCAGATCCTGCACGAGCTGCGGGCGATGAACGTGCCCCCGCAGCAAGTGCTGGAACTGCACACGGAGTTGGAGTCCTGCGAGCTGCCGGGGGCCTACTGCGCGCGGATGATCCGGGAGACGTGGCCGCAGGCGCGGATCACCAGCATCGCCCCGTACGGCACGGATCACGCGAGCCGTCAGCAGGGGATGCGTCAACTCCTCGCGCATCAGGGCGAATTGCACCAGGTGGCGGACGGTCCCGCGCGGCTCGCGCCGGTCCGGGCGCCGATTCCCCCGGTTCAGCCGGTGCCGCCCCTCCCGCCGGAGGGCGTCGCGCAGGAGCTGGCGGGCGCGTTCGGTCCGGGCGTGTTCCGGTTCGAGCAGGCGGCGGTGTCCCGGCAGGGTGTGCCGCCGGTGGTGGCGCACACCCTGGTCGTGGCCGGCCTCCCGGTGGACGTGGGCCCGTTCTTCTGGGCGCAGGCCCAGCCGGGCCGCCCCGTGCCGACGCTCGCCGAGCTGGCCCAGGAGCGGGGTGTGCAGCCGGCCGCGGACGCCGGCTCGTACCTGGTGATGGGCAGTGACTTCGGCAAGGCGATCTGCGTCCAGTACGGCACGGCGAACATCGTCGCGGTGCCGGTGGAGGCCGGTCCCGGCGGCGGGGCCGTACCGCCGCAGTTCGTGAACACGGGCCTGCTCGAGTTCGTGCGCTGCCTGGCCCTGCTGGGTCGGATGTGGCGGCTGCGGTTCGGGCTGAACCAGGAGCAGGCGGGCCGGTGGACCGTCGACTTCCAGGCGCAGCTGGCCTCTTTGGATCCGGCGGCGCTCGGTTCGCCGGAGAGCTGGTGGTCGGTCCTGCTGGAGGAGATGTGGGACGGCCTGCTCTGACGCCGTGCCAGGTCCGGCCGCGCGGCGGCGGATGAGCGCGCGCCGGCGGACGCGGTGAGGACGTGAGGGGCCGGGGCCCGGTCGGAAGACCGGGCCCCGGCCCCTTTTCCGTTTTCTCTCCCTCCCTTCGCCCGAGTGCCGGTTTCTGACCGGACCAGTGGAGGGAGTGTCGCGTTATGAACACTTACGTGTGATCCATCAAGATATGCGCGTCATGTTCCTTTCGTGTTCGGCGGAGAGGGTCCCGCGATGAGCAGCGCATCGGTGTCGCCGCACGGCTTCGTGCCCGTACGGCGTGGCTACTGTCCCGAGCAGGTCGACGCGTACGCCGAGGCGCTCTCGCAGGAGCGCGACGACGCCTGGGAACGGGCCGCCCGGCTGACCGTGCTGGCCAAGGAGATGGAGGCGGACACCGAGCGGCTGCGGGAGAGCGTGAGCGGGCTGGTCCCGCAGACGTACGAGGTGCTCGGGGAGGGGGCCCGGCGGCTCTTCGCGCTCTGCGAGGAGGAGGCCGCGGCGGTCCGCGACCGGGCGCGCGAGGAGGCCGCCCGGACGGTCGGGGACGCCGAGGAGGCGGGCCGGCTGCTGTGCGAGGCGGCGCGGGCGTACGCCGACGGGGTCCGCGGCGAGGCGGAGGAGTACGCCCGGCGGCGGCTGCTCGCGGCCCGGACCGAGGCCGACGAACTGCGGATCTCCGCGCGCAGGATGGTCAAGGAGACCCGCGGTGAGGTGCTGGCCGCGCTGCGCGAGGCCCGGAGCGGCGCCGGGACGCTCGCCGCCGAGCTGGAGAAGGAGTACGCGGAGCGGGTGGCCGGGGTCGAGCGCGCCGTGGCCGAGCGGGAGGCCGAGCTGGAGGCGGTCCGTGCCGAGCCGCTGGCCCGCGCCGAGGCGGAACTGGCCGAGGCGGAGCGGGCGCTGGGGCGGGCGGAGGAGCGGGCCCGGCACGGACTGGAGGACGCGGAGGCGCGCGCCGCCGAACTGCTCGCCGAGGCCCGCGTGCAGGAGGAGCGGATCGCCCGGGAGACGGAGCGGGTGCTGCGCGGGCACGCCGAGGAGGGGGCCGAGGCCCGCGCCCACATGGATCACGTGCGCAACAGCCTCACGACCCTGACGGGCCGCGCCCCCGCCGAGTAGCGAGGGTGGTGTCCGGCGCCATCGTCAACCGGCGGCCGGAGTCCTCGGGTTGAGGCCCGCGGACTCCGGCCGTCGTGCGTGCCGCCGCGCCCACGTGGGGCTTTCGCCGGACCGCGTGGTCGGTATGCGAGCAGGCGTGGGCCCCCGGGTGGACCCGGCCCCGAGAAGCGGTCCACCGAGAGGTGGAGAACCCCTAGGGGAAGGTCACCACAAAGGCCCGGGGAGGGTTCGTCCCGGCGGAGGACGAGGAAGACCCCCTCCGTTCCTTAACCTGGCTTTACGCCGCGGGGGAGCGGCCGGGGCCCGGGAGGGCTCCTGCGGGCCGTACCTCGGGGGGTGGGGTTTTCCCCAGCAGAAGACTGCGCTGAGCACCAGCGCGCCGACACCCCCGCGCCGACCAGACTGACCGACGTAGACGCACCGCACGCACGAAGCACCGCACGAGCACCGCACGGGTGACCGGGCGCGTTCATCCGCTGACCGACATAGGAGACGTACCGTGACATCGGCTGTGACCATTCCCAGGCACGGGGGCACTGGAGGGCGTACGGCCGTTGCCGCGCGGGCGCGGCAGGTCGTGAAGGCGTACGGGTCGGGGGAGACCCGCGTCGTCGCGCTCGACCACGTCGACGTGGACATCGCCCGCGGCCAGTTCACCGCGATCATGGGCCCGTCCGGGTCCGGCAAGTCCACCCTGATGCACTGCCTCGCCGGCCTCGACACCGTCAGCTCCGGGCAGATATTCCTGGACGACACCGAGATCACCGGCCTCAAGGACAAGAAGCTCACCCAGCTGCGCCGGGACCGGATCGGCTTCATCTTCCAGGCGTTCAACCTGCTGCCCACCCTGAACGCCCTGGAGAACATCACGCTCCCCATGGACATCGCCGGCCGCAAGCCCGACAAGGAGTGGCTGCAGCGGGTGGTGGAGACGGTCGGTCTGGCCGAGCGCCTCAAGCACCGGCCGAACCAGCTCTCCGGCGGCCAGCAGCAGCGCGTCGCCGTGGCCCGCGCCCTCGCCGCCCAGCCGGAGATCATCTTCGGTGACGAGCCCACCGGAAACCTCGACTCCCGCGCCGGCGCCGAGGTGCTGGGCTTCCTGCGCCGCTCGGTCGACGAACTCGGCCAGACCATCGTCATGGTCACCCACGACCCCGTGGCCGCCTCGTACGCGGACCGGGTGCTGTACCTCGCCGACGGCCGGATCGTCGACGAGATGCTGCGCCCGACCGCCGAGGCCGTCCTGGACCGCATGAAGGACTTCGACGCCCGGGGGCGCACGTCATGACCGTGCTCAAGACGTCGATGCGCAACTTCTTCGCGCACAAGGGACGCATGGCCCTCTCGGCCGTGGCGGTCCTGCTGTCGGTGGCGTTCGTGTGCGGCACGCTGGTGTTCACGGACACGATGAACACGACGTTCGACAAGCTCTTCGCGGCGACGGCCGCCGACGTGACGGTCTCCCCGAAGGACGCCGACACCGGCGACACCCCGCAGAACGGCAAGCCCGAGTCGATGCCCGCCTCCTTGGTGGAGAAGGCCGCGCGGGCCGAGGGCGCCAAGTCGGCCGAGGGCGTCGTCGTCTCGATGAACGTCACGGTCGTCAACAGCGACAACAAGAACATGGGCTCCAGCAACGGCGCTCCCACGATCGCGGGCAACTGGACGAAGAACGACCTGCGTTCGATGGAGATCACCGAGGGGCACGCCCCCCGCGGTCCCACCGAGACGATGGTCGACTCCGACACCGCCGACAAGCACCACCTGAAGATCGGCGACGAACTGCGCACCATCGCCGTCACCGGTGACTTCAAGGCGAAGATCGTCGGTATCGCCGCCTTCAAGGTGACCAACCCCGGTGCCTCCGTCGTCTACTTCGACACCGCCACCGCGCAGCGCGAACTGCTCGGCGCGACCGGCCGGTTCACCCACGTCAACGTGGTCGCGGACACGGGCGTCAGCGACGCGCTGCTCAAGCGGAACGTGACCTCCGCGCTGGACGGCGGCACCTACAAGGTGCAGACGCAGAAGGAGAACGCGGACGAGAACCGCTCCGACGTCGGCGCGTTCATGGACGTCATCAAGTACGCCATGCTCGGCTTCGCGGGGATCGCCTTCCTGGTCGGCATCTTCCTCATCATCAACACGTTCTCGATGCTCGTCGCCCAGCGGACCCGCGAGATCGGGCTGATGCGGGCCATCGGCTCCTCCCGCAAGCAGGTCAACCGCTCCGTCCTCGTCGAGGCGACCCTCCTCGGGATCTTCGGATCGGTCCTCGGCGTCGGCGCCGGTGTCGGCCTCGCGGTCGGCCTGATGAAGCTCATGTCGTCGATGGGCATGGAACTGTCCACGGACGACCTGACCGTCAAGACCTCGACCCCCGTGGTCGGCCTCGTCCTCGGCGTGGTCGTCACCGTCCTGGCCGCCTACCTCCCGGCCCGCCGGGCCGGCAAGGTCTCCCCGATGGCCGCCCTGCGCGACGCGGGCACCCCGGCCGACGGCAGGGCGGGCCTCGTCCGCGGCGTCATCGGCCTGGTCCTCACGGCCGCCGGTGCCTTCGCCCTGTACGCCGCGGCCACCGCGGACACCGCGAAGAAGGGCTCCCTGCCGCTGGGCGCCGGTGTCGTCCTGACCCTCATCGGGCTCGTCGTCATCGGCCCGCTGCTGGCCGGCGGCGTGGTCCGCGTCATCAGCGCCGTCCTGCTGCGCGCCTTCGGGCCGGTCGGCCGGCTCGCCGAACGCAACGCGCTGCGCAACCCGCGCCGCACCGGCGCCACCGGCGCCGCGCTCATGATCGGCCTCGCCCTGGTCGCCTGCCTGTCGGTGGTCGGCTCCTCGATGGTCGCCTCGGCGAGCGACGAACTCGACAAGACCGTCGGCGCGGACTTCATCGTCCAGGGCAACCAGCGGATCGTGCCGCAGGCCGAGAAGGCCATGCAGTCCACCCCGGGCCTGGAGCACGTCACCCGCTACAAGACGCTCGACGCCACCCTGACCTCGCCCGACGGCAAGAAGGACACCGACGGAGTGACGGCGGCCGACCCCACCTACGCGGAGGACCTGCACCGCGAGACCACGGCCGGCGACCTGTCCGCCGCGTACGGCGAGAACGCGATGTCGGTCGGCAGCGACTACGCGGCCGACCACCACGTCAAGGTCGGCGACACCCTCACCGTCGCCTTCAAGGGTGGTGAGAGCGCGAAGCTCGAGGTCACCGCGATCACCGACGACGACACGTCCATCGACAAGGGCGCCCGGTACATCAGCCTGGCGACCATGGAGAAGTACCTGCCCGCCAAGAACGTCCCGCCGAACGAGATCATGTTCGCCACGGCCAAGGACGGTCAGGAGACGCAGGCGTACGCGGCCCTGAAGAAGGCCATGGAGCCCTACCCGCAGTACCAGGTCCGCGACCAGACCGACTTCAAGCAGGAGCTGAAGGACCAGATCGGCCAGCTCCTGAACATGGTCTACGGCCTCCTGGCCCTCGCGATCATCGTCGCCGTCCTCGGTGTCGTGAACACGCTCGCCCTGTCGGTCGTGGAGCGCACCCGGGAGATCGGCCTGATGCGGGCGATCGGCCTCTCCCGCCGCCAGCTGCGCCGCATGATCCGCATGGAGTCCGTCGTCATCGCCCTCTTCGGCGCCCTGCTGGGCCTCGGCCTCGGCATGGCCTGGGGTGCCACCGCCCAGAAGCTTCTCGCCCTGGAGGGCCTGAAGGTGCTGGACATCCCCTGGCCGACGATCATCGGCGTCTTCGTCGGATCGGCCTTCGTGGGCCTGTTCGCCGCCCTGGTCCCGGCGTTCCGGGCGGGCCGGATGAACGTGCTCAACGCGATCGCGACCGAGTAGCGGCCGAGAAGCCACCGCCCGCGGGGGAGGGCGGAACGGGGGGAGGGCCGGGCCCGGTGGAGACATCCACCGGGCCCGGCCCTCGTGCATACCCCCCCGCGACCGTCCGGCGCGGCGCGGTCGTCCCTTGCGCCCGCCGTCGAGCAGCCTCCGCCCCGTCGCCTCCGTGCCCATCGTCGCGCACGCCTCCGCCCCGTCGCCTCCGTGCCCGGCCGTCGAGCACGCCTCCGCCGTCGCCTCCGCGCCCGCCTGGCGCGCCGCCGCCGAGCACGCCGCGCGTGGTGTCGGTGAGGCGTCGTACGCTGGAGGACCCCGGCCCGTGCGACGTGTCGGGCGGTTCGCGTTGCCCGCGCCCGCGTGCGGCGCGCCCCGTGTGCCACACCCCGTTCCACACGCCCGTTCCTCACAGCCCCCGGGATGGATGCCCTTCATGAGCCTGCACGGTCTGCTGGACGCCGTTGTACGAGACCCCGCGCTCGCCGAAGCGGTGACGGCGGCGGGTGACGGCAACCGGATGCACGTCGACCTGGTCGGCCCGCCCGCCGCCCGCCCTTTCGCCGTGGCCGCCCTGGCCCGCGAGAGCCGCCGCACCGTCCTCGCCGTCACCGCCACCGGCCGCGAGGCCGAGGACCTGGCCGCCGCCCTGCGCTCCCTGCTGCCCCCCGACCGCGTCGTGGAGTACCCGTCCTGGGAGACCCTCCCGCACGAGCGGCTCTCCCCGCGCAGCGACACCGTCGGCCGCCGCCTCGCCGTCCTGCGCCGGCTCGCCCACCCCCGCCCGGACGACCCCGAGACCGGCCCCGTCTCCGTCGTCGTCGCCCCCGTGCGCTCCGTGCTGCAGCCCCAGGTCAAGGGCCTGGGCGACCTGGAGCCCGTGGCGCTGCGCAGCGGCGGGAGCGCCGACCTCGGCGAGGTGGTGGAGGCTCTCGCGGCCGCCGCGTACGCGCGCGTGGAGCTCGTCGAGAAGCGCGGCGAGTTCGCCGTCCGCGGCGGCATCCTCGACGTGTTCCCGCCCACCGAGGAACACCCGCTGCGCGTGGAGTTCTGGGGCGACGACGTCGAGGAGATCCGCTACTTCAAGGTGGCCGACCAGCGGTCCCTCGAGGTCGCCGAGCACGGGCTGTGGGCGCCGCCCTGCCGGGAGCTGCTGCTCACCGACGACGTACGGCAGCGGGCCGCCGCGCTCGCCGAGCGCCACCCGGAGCTGGGCGAACTCCTCGGAAAGATCGCCGAGGGCATCGCCGTCGAGGGCATGGAGTCCCTGGCCCCCGTCCTCGTCGACGACATGGAGCTGCTGCTCGACGTGCTGCCCCAGGGCAGCATGGCCATGGTGTGCGACCCGGAGCGGGTGCGGACGCGGGCCGCCGACCTGGTGGCGACCTCGCAGGAGTTCCTGCAGGCCTCCTGGGCCGCCACGGCCGGCGGCGGCGAGGCCCCCATCGACGTCGGCGCGGCCTCCCTGCGCTCCATCGCGGACGTCCGGGAGCGGGCCCGTGAGCTGGGCATGATGTGGTGGTCGGTGTCGCCGTTCGCGGCGGACGAGGCCGACGAGGACGGCGACACGCTCAAGCTGGGCATGCACGCCCCAGAGACCTACCGCGGCGACACCGCCCGCGCGCTCGCCGACACCAAGGGCTGGCTCGCCGACGGCTGGCGCGCGGTCTACGTGACCGAGGGGCACGGACCGGCCTCCCGCACCGTCGAGGTGCTCGGCGGCGAGGGCATCGCGGCCCGCCTCGACCAGGACCTGACCGAACTGACCCCGTCGGTCGTCCAGGTGACCTGCGGCTCGATCGAGCACGGCTTCGTCGACGCCCGGCTGCGGCTGGCCGTCCTCACCGAGACCGACCTCTCGGGCCAGCGCTCGGTGTCCAAGGACGGCGCGCGGATGCCGGCCCGCCGGCGCAAGACGATCGACCCGCTGACCCTCGAGGCCGGCGACTACATCGTCCACGAGCAGCACGGCGTCGGCCGCTACATCGAGATGGTGCAGCGCACCGTCCAGGGCGCGACCCGCGAGTACCTCGTCGTCGAGTACGCGCCCGCCAAGCGCGGCCAGCCCGGCGACCGCCTCTACATCCCCACCGACCAGCTGGAGCAGATCACCAAGTACGTCGGCGGCGAGGCGCCCACGCTGCACCGGCTCGGCGGCGCCGACTGGACCAAGACCAAGGCCCGCGCGAAGAAGGCGGTCAAGGAGATCGCCGCCGACCTCATCAAGCTCTACAGCGCGCGGATGGCGGCCCCCGGGCACGCCTTCGGCGCGGACACGCCGTGGCAGCGCGAGCTGGAGGACGCCTTCCCGTACGCGGAGACGCCCGACCAGCTCACCACCATCGCCGAGGTCAAGGAGGACATGGAGAAGACCGTCCCGATGGACCGCCTGATCTGCGGCGACGTCGGCTACGGCAAGACGGAGATCGCGGTGCGCGCCGCCTTCAAGGCGGTCCAGGACGGCAAGCAGGTCGCCGTCCTCGTCCCCACCACCCTGCTCGTGCAGCAGCACTTCGGCACGTTCGGCGAGCGCTACTCGCAGTTCCCCGTCAACGTCCGGGCGCTGTCCCGCTTCCAGAGCGAGACCGAGTCGAAGGCCGTGCTGGAGGGCCTGAGGGACGGCTCGGTGGACGTCGTCATCGGCACCCACCGGCTGTTCGCGTCCGAGACGAAATTCAAGGACCTCGGCCTCGTCATCGTCGACGAGGAGCAGCGCTTCGGCGTCGAGCACAAGGAGCAGCTGAAGAAGCTCCGCGCCAACGTGGACGTCCTCACCATGTCGGCGACCCCGATCCCCCGGACCCTGGAGATGGCGGTCACCGGCATCCGCGAGATGTCCACGATCACCACCCCGCCGGAGGAGCGCCACCCCGTCCTGACGTTCGTCGGCCCGTACGAGGAGAAGCAGATCGGTGCCGCCGTGCGCCGCGAACTGCTGCGCGAGGGCCAGGTCTTCTACATCCACAACCGCGTCGAGTCCATCGACCGGGCCGCCGCCCGGCTGCGCGAGATCGTCCCCGAGGCGCGCATCGCGACCGCCCACGGCCAGATGTCCGAGCAGGCCCTGGAGCAGGTCGTCGTCGACTTCTGGGAGAAGAGGTTCGACGTCCTCGTCTCCACGACGATCGTCGAGTCCGGCATCGACATCTCCAACGCCAACACCCTGATCGTGGAGCGCGGCGACAACTTCGGCCTCTCCCAGCTCCACCAGCTCCGCGGCCGGGTGGGCCGCGGCCGGGAGCGCGGCTACGCCTACTTCCTCTATCCGCCGGAGAAGCCGCTGACGGAGACCGCGCACGAGCGCCTCGCGACCATCGCCCAGCACACCGAGATGGGCGCGGGCATGTACGTGGCGATGAAGGACCTGGAGATCCGCGGCGCCGGAAACCTGCTGGGCGGCGAGCAGTCGGGCCACATCGCGGGCGTCGGCTTCGACCTGTACGTGCGCATGGTCGGCGAGGCCGTCGCCGACTACCGGGCCTCGCTGGAGGGCGGCGCCGAGGAGGAGCCGCCGCTGGAGGTCAAGATCGAGCTGCCGGTCGACGCGCACGTCCCGCACGACTACGCGCCCGGCGAGCGGCTGCGCCTGCAGGCCTACCGGGCGATCGCCTCCGCGAACACGGAGGAGGACGTGAAGGCCGTACGCGAGGAACTCACCGACCGCTACGGCAAGCTGCCCGAGCCGGTGGAGAACCTGCTGCTGGTGGCCGGGCTGCGGATGCTGGCGCGGGCGTGCGGCGTCGGCGAGATCGTCCTCCAGGGCAACAACATCCGCTTCGCGCCGGTCGAGCTGCGCGAGTCCCAGGAGCTGCGCCTGACCCGTCTCTACCCGGGCACGGTCGTCAAGGCGACCGCGCGCCAGCTGCTCGTACCCCGTCCGAAGACGGCGAAGGTCGGCGGGAAGCCGCTGGTCGGGCGCGAACTGCTGGGCTGGACGGGGGAGTTCCTGGCTTCGGTGCTGGGCTCCTGAGTGACGCGCCGGGCGTGCGCCGGAGTCCCCCTTCGGGGGCCGTACGTCCGTGAGCCGCGGGCCGTTACCGTGGTGACCGGCGGCAACCCGTCCGCGCAGGGCGGGCGGGGGCCGAAGGGGAGGGGCGCTCGTGGTGCGTGCGAGGAGTGGGGTCGCGGCCGTCGCCGTGGTGCTGATGGCCGTCGCCGGATGTTCGCCGACGGACTCGGACACCGGCGGGGCGAAGGGTTCCGGGGGCCGTGAGGAGCCGGCGGCGGGCGGTGCGGCGCTCGCCGCGGTGGACGCCCTGACCGTCAAGGGCCGGGCGCCGAAGACGGGTTACGACCGGGACAGGTTCGGCACCGCCTGGGCCGACACCGACTCGAACTCCTGCGACACCCGCGTTATCTTCATGGTCCGCGCTGTGGTGGGCCTCTTCTCGCAGCGTATGCAGGGCGTGGTCGGCTGTGCGTAGCGAGAGGCACATGAGTCACAAGCTTCGGCGGACTCAAGGGAAGACAGCGGTACTCGCGGTTGTCATTGCCGCCGTGTGTGTCGCAGGTTGCGATGACCTGGAGCCAGGCGGAACCTCTGCGGGAGCCGGGCCGGACAAAGCTCCTGGCCGAGCGGCGAGCCCGCTGGTCAATCCCGACGGAACGAAGCCGGGGCTCGCCGCGCTCACATCGGAGGCTGACGAGACCAAGGCGCGCACGACCATCGAAGAGCTCACCACCAAGGGGCGCGGGCCAAAGACGGGCTACGAACGGAACAGGTTCGGCTATGCGTGGATGGACACGGCGGACGGGGTGCCGCTGGCGAGGAACGGTTGTGACACGCGGAACGACTTGCTGAAACTCCATGGGCAGGACGTCGAGTTCCGTAGGGGTTCCGACTGCGTGGTCGTGTCGATGAACCTGTACGACCCGTACACCGGCAAGGACATCGCCTGGAAGAAGGCCAAGGCCACCGAGGTGCAGATAGACCACGTAGTGCCGTTGTCGTATGCCTGGCAGATGGGTGCCTCGCGTTGGAGCAAGGAGAAGAGGCAGCAGCTGGCCAACGACGTGCTGAATCTTCTGCCGGTCTCGGGCGCCACGAACTCCGCCAAACGCGATTCGGGTCCGGCGTCCTGGTTGCCGCCGAACAAGTCGATCCGGTGCTCGTACGCGGTCCGCTTCGCACAGGTTGCGGAAAAGTACGAGCTCCCGGTGACGGCCCCGGACAAGGGAATGATGCTTAAGCAGTGCGGGGGCTGAGAGGGCTGTGGTGACCTGGGGAAATGCGGTCGCTTTGACGCTACGCGACACATAGGCTCCATTGCCGTGGCTGACCGCATACAGAAGATCGTGACGAAGCTGCCGGGCCTGAAGAGCGTCACCGACGTGTGGAAGACGGCTGACCGCAGTCTCGGGCGGGGAGACGCTGCTTTCGTCGCGGATCTCGCTATCGCGCTCGCCGGGGCTTACGCCTCTGACGCGGGGCGGATATGGCAGTACAGGAGCGTCTTCGACTACCTGCTCCGGCTGCTGGCCACCACGCCCGGCCCCGGCAACGTCGCCCAAGCACTGCGGCTGGTTTCTTCCACGGAGGCCGCTGACAGGAAGCTGGACCGCTATACCGCCTCCTTGCTGGCCTCCAGCCAACCGACCGAGGAGCTCGCGGTGGCGTTCACTGGACACGCCACTGAGGAACTTCGAGCGTGCCTGGTCCATGAGCTGGTGCTCAGAGGCGTCGACGTCACGGAGTCACAGGGGATCGCCGGGTGGGCGACGTCGCGGCACTGGAGGCATCATCCTCTGGGTTGGCTGCCGTTGACGCTGTTGGAGCTGGAAGGCCGACCGGACCTGCCGAGCTACAGCGCGCGCGGTGGCAGCCACTCGATGCCGTACAGCCCGCCGGCGAACCGTGAGGTGCCGCGTGATGACCGGGCGCCCGTGCCGCCGGTCGAGGAGACGACGACCGAAACCATTGCCAAGGCCACCGGTGTTGCTGTGGCGAACTGGGCAGAGGAGTCGAACGGCCAGATCGAAGCACGAGTCTTCGATCTGGCAGCTCCTCTGGAAGCCGAGTCGGTTCCGAGGACGCTGTTGGCACTCGGGCTGAAGTGCCTGAAAGGCGCGGGGACGAAGAAGGCCGCCCTATCGGTCGCGGCCTGCCCGCCGGAGCACCCATGGCGGGTTCTCTTCGCCGCCGCGTCCACGGGCGGTGCATACAACTCCGGCGCCCGCGGTGCCTACGGTCGACTGGCCGCCTGGCAGTCCGTAGCCTGTCTCTCCGGTACGGCGCAGGGCTGCCTTGCGGAAGGGGTCGAGGCGAGTGCACGGGCATGCGCTTGGTATGCCTTCGGCGCTGACACCAAGTGGTTCGAGCGTGTGGCCTGGGACATCGGCCTGGTCGCGGTCTCTCCAGAACGCCGACGGCTGGCGATGCTGGCCGCGACGGACACCGACTGAGCGCGGTCCTGACCGGTGCGTGAGTCAATTCCTGACCACTTCGCCGACATCCTCGCGGCTGTCCGGAAGACGGTATGAAAGCGGGACAGCCGCGAGTGGGCGGCATCGCGAGGGCTACGGAGACGGAACAGCCCGCATGGCACGGCGGAGACTGGCTCGTGCGGCGGTGAGGTCGTCCTCCGCCTCACGCAGTTGACCCTCCAGGGCAGCGATCTGATCCCTGGCCTCTGACAACGCATGCTCCAGCGCGGTATTCCGCTGCTCGATCTGCTGTACCCGCTCGACCAGCTCGTGCTGGTTCACGCCCTCCAATTCGGCGCCCAGAGACAGCCTGACCCGGTTACGGAGCCGATCGCGCTCCTGCTTGAGGTCCTTGATCTCTTCGCGGGCCAGTGCGAGATCCGTCCGCAACCCGGCCGGAGACACCTGGGACGCTTCCGGAGTGTGGGAGTTCTGGCGCCCTCGTACTCGCTGGGCGGTAATGCCGTCCTGAACGGCCTGGTGCACCTGAGGCTGGTTGTAGACGAACCACGTGGACACCGTGGCTTCCCGTGCCACTTGGGTGACGGTGATCCGTCGTCCCGAACGGAGAAGGCCGTCCAGAGCGTCGAGTGCACGCCTGGTCTTGTCTTCGCTGTCCTTGGCACGGCTGACGCGCAGGCGCTCGACCCGGGCGTTCCGGTCGTTGCCGCCGGACACAGCAGGGGTTTTCATTCGGAGCTCCGTGTCGTCAGCGCCTGCAGAGGGACGAAGGCCGCTGCCGAACGTGCCTTGCGCAGCTCGCGTGATGCGGATTCGACGGCGGCCCGCTCCTCGGCGGGCAGGGCGTCGAGCTTCCGCCGCATCTCGTCGGCCGACTTCGAGTAGGCGCGGATCTGGTCGTCGAGATTGCGCACGACCCAGTCGGCTGCCTCCATCGCGAGGGCGGCTTCCTTGTCGGCGCGCAGGTCCGCGACCTGCTGTTCCAGAGCGGGGAGGTAGGAGGGATCGGGGCGGTAGAAGTCGCATCCGGCGCACTGGAAGCGGATGCGACAGTGCCCGCCGCCGGCCTTGACGTTGCTCGGTTCGGTGCAGCCGCCGTAGGGAACCCCGACGCTCTCCACCTCGTAGGCGAGCGGGGCGCCGTCCTCGTCCAGCCGGTCGTCCACAAGGTCTGGGATCAGTTCGTCGACCCAGTTCCGGAAAATCCGGTTGCAGAAGTGTGAAGTGTTCAGATGCCCGCGGCGCGGACGGTTGCGCTGTCCCGGCGAGGGAAACAGCCACTGGGCGCAGGCGGGTACGGCCGGTAGCGCATCGAGCTCCTCCTGCCAGTTTTCGATCAGCTGGGCGCTGCTCTCCGAGATCGGCAGCCGACGGCCGTGGCGTCGCCGTTTGTGGTTGTCGTAGATCAGCGTCGGTTTGCTGTCGACCCGCTCCAGGCAGTCGCGGCGCAGGCTGGTGACCTCGCCCGGACGCCTGCCGGTGTCCCGGAGGACCGCGTAGACCACCTGGTACATCCGCGCGAAGTCGGCGGCCGCCCAGCCGCCGCTCGCGTACCCCGTCGAGGTGCCCAGCAGATCGAGGTGCGCGTCGAGCTGGGCGATGACGTGCTCGGGGAACGCACGGCCGAGATCGTCCTCGGTCACTTCCACGGCGGCGATGCTGTGGAAGCGGGGGTTGAGCGCGAACCCGCCGGGCACGTGATCCATCATTCCGGCCTGACGGGCGTAGTAGTCCAGGAACGTGCGCCAGTGGCGGAGCAGGGCTCTGCGGTGGCTGGTGGAGTAGTCGTGACCGTCCTCGGGACGTTTGGTGATCCGGAACAGGTCCACTACGGCATTCATGTCGGCCATGGCGAGGAGCCCCGGCACATCCCCGTGAGGGCGGCCTGCCAGCGCGGAGGACGCGATGGTCGCCGCGTAGACGGTCTGCCGTAGGTCCATGACGTTGGGGCGTGCCGTGCGGCCGTACTCCTTGACCAGCTCCCGCAGCCAACGCTGCCGTACCGGACGGAAGTCGATGTCGCCGTGGACAGCGGTGTACTTGCGACCGCGCCCTGCCGTCAGCCCGATCAGAACGCACTCCCATACGTCGCCCGAGGTCGGATCGGTGCCCTCGAACTCGACGCGTGCGCGTCGGACGTGCTGGAGAACACCGTTCAGGACGCCGGAGGCCGCAGCTGGAAGCCTGGAGGAGAAGGAAGCGTCCAGGTCGAGGAGCGAGCCGAGTCCGGCGGGGAGGCCGGCCACGATGCGGCGTACCCGCTGGGGGACGAGGCTGATTCCGGCGTCGTCGCGCTGCTGTAGCCCGTACAAGAGCTCCTGGCGGACCGCGGGGCTCACACCCGCGAGCGAGAACTGGGAGACGCCGGGCATCGCCCCGTTCGCGGAGGCGTTGGGCCTGCGGCGAGACGAATCCGGGGTGTGCGTGGTGTCGAAGTCCGCAGGGTTTCCCAGGAGGTATCGGGCTTTCCGGCAGGCGTCGCAGCGGGAGCCGTTGCTTGCCACATGGGTGGTGCAGGATGCCACGGAGCAGACGAACACGTTGGTCGTCGGGTTACCAGGATCGGCAGTGAACAGTGCCTGAACGGGGTCCCACTCATCTGCCCGCCAGCCCGACGGGAGGCGCGCCGCGAGCCATGACGGCCACTCCGGTTCGACGGAGAGGGAGGAAACGACAGCCGAGCGGAGAGGTGCAATGGTCATCGCAGCAGCTCCGAAGCGAGGCTGTCGACGGCCGCGCGGAGATCCTCGTCCTGGGCGTGCACGTACACGGCTGTGCTCGCCGACGAGGCATGGCCCAGGAGTGTCTGCACGACGTCCGGAGCGACCCCGTTGCGGATCCAGCGGGTGGCGGCAGTGTGCCGCATCATGTGCGGCCGGGCGGTCAGACCGCAGCGCCTCCCGATCCGTTCGACCACTTGCTTGGCGTTGGAGTACGACAGGGGGCGTCCCACGTGGATGCCGACGAGGTTGACGAAGACGTAGTCACAGTCGGCGGAGCCGGCCGCCTGTTCACGCTCGGCGAGGTGATCGCGATACCGATGCACCACCTCTGGCGTCAGCGGAACCATGCGAGGGCGCCCGGCTTTGGCCCGTGCCCCGTTGACGTTGTCCTGTCGTGGCCTGACGTGCAGGTGTGCGCCACCGGTCCGGCAGCCGAGGTGAGTGGAGTCGGGGAGCAGATGCATGTCTTCGCGCCGCAGTCCCAGGGCTTCGCCGATGCGGAGGCCGGCTTCCAGGAGGACGGTCAGCAGCAGCCGGTCACGCGCGGTGCGAGCGGCGTTGAGGATCTGATCCGTCTGGGCTCGGGTGAGCGTCTGCGGTGCCCTCTCGATCTCCGGCGCCTTCAGGACGCGGGCTTTGACCATCAGGTGTTGGCCGCCCTCGCCGGGGTCGAAGCCGGCCGGGGCGTGGGCGAGGAAGCGGGGCTCGCTGAGACGCGCGGCGACTTCGTGAGTCACGTGTCCCTGGACGGCGCAGAAGCGGAGGAACTCGCAGACCGCAGTGAGCGTGGCGTTGACCGTCTTGCCGGTCGGAGGCCGCCCGCACCGGGTCGACGTCCGCTCGACGTGGAACTTGAACAGGCTCATGTCCCCGAGTCGGACGGTCTTCCAGTCGGTGCCCCGCTCCGTGCACCAGTTGAGGAAGCGACCGATTCTGGGGATGTACGCGCGCTGTGTCTGCGGTGACCGCCCGGCTCCGCGTAGGTGCAGGGAGAACTCGCGAGCCTCGGGGTGAGGCGCGTAAGTCTCCTCGTCGACCAGGAGCCAGGTGGTCTCGCCGGTGGTAGGCGACACGGCCTTCTCTGCACGTAACGTCACGGGATCCGCTTCCTGTCTTCGATGTCACTCATGTGCCTCATGGCATGACTGATAACCGCGAGGGACAAGAAGGATTTACGGCTGTGCCTCATGTGCATCGATGTCAGGAGAGAGATAGAGATATCCCGCGACGACATCCTCAAACGGGACCTGGAGGGTGTGAGGTTCAGCGACGGGAAGTGCAAGGTGGCCTCCGGGACGCTGGACCCGGACCCGTACACCGGCAAGGACGTGGCGTTCACGCGCGGTCGCAGCCAGGTGGACATCGACCATCTCGTCGCGCTCTCGGACGCCTGGCAGAAGGGTGCCCAGCAGTGGGAGCCGGGCAAACGCATAGCGCTGGCCAACGACCCGCTGAACCTGCTCGCGGTGGACGCGGGCACCAACCGCGGCAAGGGCGACGGGGACACGGCGACATGGCTGCCGCCGAACAAGTCGTACCGCTGTGCGTACGTCGCGGCGCAGGTGGCCGTGAAGAAGAAGTACGGCCTGTGGGTGACCGGGGCCGAGAAGTCGGCGATGAGGAAGGTGCTGTCAGGGTGCCCGGGCCAGAAGCTGCCGTCCGGCGGCAGTCCGACCCGGGCACCCGAGCGCTTCCACGCACGCTGACCGGTGGGCGGGCCCGTTCCCCCCCCGGGCGGGCCCGCCCACCGGATCAGCCGCCCAGGGCGTCCAGGTCGAGGATCTTGCCCTGGGGAGCCTTGGCGTCCACCGGCTTGTCGTAGTCGCTGAAGGTGAGCGCGGCCGGGTCCTTCGAGGACGTGCTGTCGACCTTCAGGAGGTACGGCTCGCCCTCGCTGGCGACGTACAGGGTGTAGCGGTCCTTGCCGTCCTTCTCGTGCAGGACGATCGCCGGGGTGCCGTCGACCGTGGAGGGCTTGCCGCGCGTCGCGTCGGAGTTCACGTCCCCGGCGCCGGCGAGCACGGAGTCCAGGTCGCAGAAGCCCGCGATGTCCTTCGCGTCGGAGCCCTTCGCGGACATCTTGGTCCACTTGCCGGCCAGCATGGACACCACGCCGTCGGTCTCGGCCTTCGACTGCCCGTCGCTCTGGGCGCGCAGGAACGCCTCGTCGTACTTCATGTAGATGGTGCCGCCGGTCTTGATGAGGTCGGCCTTGCCGTCGCCGCCCATGCTCATCGTCCCCGCGCAGTCGCCCTTCTTGTCGAGGGCCATGTCGAGGGTGATCGTGCCGCCGGCCTCGTCGTCGGAGACGTCGCCCTTCATGCGGAGCGAGGAGGCGCCGGTGGTGGCCTTGACCGCGCGGTCGGCGATCTCGCCGCCGCTCAGCCCGGCGAACGCCTCCTTCGGCTTGCTGTCGGACTTGCTGCCGGCCTTGGTGTCCGCCTTGTCCGAGCCGGACTGGCAGCCGGTGACGGTCGCGGTGGCCGCAGCGGCGAGGCAGAGAGCGACGAGTGTGGTGCGGCGCGTGCGGCGCATGGGGAGGTCTCCGGAGTTCTAGTGAGCGATGTGAGGGTGCGAGCGGTGGTGCCGGACCGCGGTGCGGACCGCGGTGCGGACCGCGGTGCGGGCCGTGGTGCCGGGCGGGGGTGCCGGGCCGCGGTGCGGGCGGCGCGGACGCTACGCGCGGGGCGCGTGGTGTGTGGGGCCGGCGGATGCGGCGGTGGGGCGGCGCCGGTCAGAAGTTGCCGTTGCCGAGGAGTTCGCCCTTGGAGTCGTAGACGGTGACGAGACCGTTGTCGCTGTGCTTCCAGTCGGCGAACGCGGAGGCGATGAGCTTGGCGGGGCCCGTGCCCTTGCCCATGATGCCACCGGTGAAGTCGGTGTAGACGTCGGCGGCGTCGAGGATGTCGTTCTGCTCGTCGGCGCCCTGGACCTTGGTGACGTGGGAGACGGCGTTCTTCTCCGCGTCCGACCCGTTCTTCTTGACGAACGCCTTGAACTGGTCGGCCTGGGACGCCTTCTCGGTGCCCTTGTCCTCGGCGGGCTTCGCGTCGGACTTGCCGTCCGGCTTCGCGCCGCCGGCCTTCTCGCCCGAGCTGGCGGAGGTCCCGGTGTCGCTCTTGCCGTCGCTGCCCCCGTCGCCGGAGTTCGCCGCCGCGACGCCGATGACGACGAAGCCCACCACGGCGCCCAGCGCGATCTTGGTCTTCATACCCATGAGTCGGTCCTCTCCCCTGAAACAGACGAACCTTTCCGTGAACCGCCCCCCCTCGGGCCGGTCCGTTCGCTGGGTCAATAAGACCAGAGCTTGTGAACCGAGTCAACACGGTTCACTGAGTACGTTCGATACACGGTGTGAACCAAGTGGGGCGCGAGGGCGTGGCTATGATCGGCCCACACACGCCAGAACGAGGGGGGTCGGGAACGGTGCAGGACAACGGGACAGAGGTGACCGCCGCCGGTATCGCGCGGCTCGCCGGCGTCGGCCGGGCCGCCGTCAGCAACTGGCGCCGCCGGCACGGCGACTTCCCCAAACCGGTCGGCGGCACCGAGACCAGCCCGTCCTTCGCCCTCGCCGAGGTCGAGGAGTGGCTGCGCGCCCAGGGCAAACTCGCCGAGGTCCCCCTGCGCGAACGCGTCTGGCAGCAGCTCGCCGGCCATCCCGAGGGACCGGTCACCGGCCTCGTGCACGCCGGCTGCCTCCTCCTGCTCATCCACGACCGCCCCACCGCCTGGCTGGAGTTGAGCGCCGGCTCCGACGAACGCCTCGCCGCCCTGCTGCCCGCGGCGCTCGACCAGGTCCTCGCCCCCCGCTTCGGCACCGGCCGCGTCCGCACCGTCGCCACCCCGGCCGCCCCCCGGCTGCTGCCGTCCGTGCCGCTCCTGCGCGGCGTCGCCGACCTCGCCGCCGGACCGGGCGCGCGCCAGACGTACGAGTTCCTGCTCGGCCGCCACCTCGACGCCAACCCGCGGCAGTACACCCTCACCCCGGGTCCCCTGGCCGTGCTCATGGCCGAACTCGCCGGACCCGCCCGCACGGTGCTCGACCCGGCCTGCGGCACCGGGGCCCTGCTGCGCGCCGTCGCCGCCCGGCCCGACCAGGAGCTCTACGGGCAGGACAGCGCCCCCGAACTGGCCGCGCTCACCGGGCTGCGGCTCGCCCTGAGCACCCGGGCCACCGTGCGGATCGCCGCCGGGGACAGCCTGCGCGCGGACAGCCACGAGAGCCTGCACGCCGACGCCGTGCTGTGCCACCCGCCGTTCAACGAGCGCAACTGGGGCCACGACGAACTCGCCTACGACTCCCGCTGGGAGTACGGCTTCCCGGCCCGCACCGAGTCCGAACTGGCCTGGGTGCAGCACGCCCTGGCCCGCGCCAGGGACGGCGGCACCGTCGTCGTCCTCATGCCTCCCGCCGCCGCCTCCCGCCGTTCCGGCCGCCGGATCCGCGCCGACCTGCTGCGCCGCGGAGCCCTGCGCGCGGTCATCGCCCTGCCCGTCGGCGCGGCGCCCCCGTACAGCATCCCGCTGCACCTGTGGGTGCTGCGGCGGCCCGAGAAGCCCCCGACGCAGCCCGAGGTGCTGCTCGCGGACGCCGGCGACACGGCCGGCGACGGCCGGGGGAACATCGACTGGCAGGCGGTACGGGACGTGGTCCTCGACGCCTGGCGGCCGTTCGAACGGCACGGGACGGCCGAGGAGCGGCCGGGCGCCAGCCGTTCGGTGCCGGTCATCGAACTCCTCGACGACGACGTGGACCTCGCCCCCGCCCGCCATCTGCCCCCGGCCGCCGCGAGCGGCGGCGCCGAACAGCTCGCGCGCCTGCGCGAACGCCTCGGCGAGACCCTGCGCCTGACCACCGACCTGACCCCGCCGGCGGCCGAACAGGGCCGCCCCGCCCGCTGGCCGCTCACCTCCGTCGGCGAACTCGCCCGCGGCGGCGCCCTGCGCCTGCGCACCGGCACGAACAACGCCCCCGCGCGCGTGCCCGTCCTCACCGACCACGACGTCCTCGCCGGGGCCGCCCCCTCGGGCACGCTCCCGGAGGGCGACGAGGAACCCGTGCTCGTCGAGGCCGGTGACGTCGTCGTCCCCGTGCTCGGCGGCGGCTCCGCGACGCGCGTGATCGACGACGCGACCGCCGGGGCCGCCCTCGGCCGCAACCTCACCCTGCTGCGCCCGGACCCGGCCGCGCTCGACCCCTGGTTCCTCGCCGGGTTCCTGCGCGGCACCGCCAACAACCGCCAGGCCAGCAGCTACGCGTCCACCGCCACCCGGCTCGACGTGCGCCGCCTCCAGCTGCCCAGGCTGCCGCTCGACGAACAGCGCCCGTACGGGGAGCGGTTCCGGGCGCTCGCCGAGTTCGAGGACGCCCTCAGGCTCGCGGGCCGCCTCGGCGAACGCCTCGTACGCGGCATGTACGACGGACTGACCGACGGGACGGTCACCCCCGACTGACGGGACCCGACTGACGGGACCCGACTGACGGGACCCGGCCGACGGCAACCGGCCGGGTTCCGTCGGCAGTGGGGCGTGAGGGACGCGGAGGGCCCGCAGTGCGCGCGTGGGTCGTGCGCCCGCGCGCGCGAAGTGATCGGTACGGCAACGGTTCCGCACAACCCGGGCCGGTTGTCCGGATCGGGCTATACGCTCACACCGCGAAACTCGCACGTCCGTCCCCACCTTGGTCCCAGGAGAAGTCATGTACGGCCACGCTGCGCCGCCCCCTCGCGGTTCGGGCTCGGTCATCCCCCTGCGCGTGCTCTACTGCGCCGTGGGCTTCCTCACCTGCGGACTGCTCGCCTGCGTGCCGCTGTTCCGGGTCGCGGTGCTGCGCGGCCGGTGGCCGGACTGGGTGCTCGCCTGGGGCAGCATCCCGCTGGCCGTCGCCGGGTTCGCCGTGGTCGGCTCGCTCCCCGAGTCCGACCACAGGACCGACGCGGCCCTGGCCGGCATCATCCTGCTCGGCGCGATCAGCAGCGCGTACTTCGTCATGTTCGACATACGCCACCAGCGTGAACTCGCGAGCCGGATGCCGATGGCCACGACCGCCTACCCGCCCGCCCAGCCGGGCTACGGCTACCCGCAGCAGCCGTCCCCGTACGCGGTCACCCAGCCCGCGGCACCGCACCTCCCCGCGCCGCCCGTCCCGGGCCCGCACACACCCGTCCCGCACCACACACCGGTCCCGCGACAGACGCCCGCGCCGCAGCCCCCGGCACACCAGACACCGGTGCCGCAGGCCCCCGCCCCGCAGCGGCCCGCGCCCGCCCGGATCGACCAGGTCCGCGCCGAACTCGACGAGCTGAGCGACTACCTGCGCAAGCAGGAGGGCGACAGGTGACCGTGACGCAGGCCCGCGTCATCGCCGAGCGGTACGAGCTGTCCACGCTCATCGGCCAGGGCGGCATGGGCCAGGTCTGGACGGCCTACGACCAGCGTCTGGACCGGCGCGTCGCCGTGAAGCTGCTGCGCCCCGACAAGGTCGCGGGCCAGGAGGCCGACGAGCTGCGCCGCCGCTTCGTGCGCGAGTGCCGGGTCACCGCGCAGGTCGACCACCCCGGACTGGTCACGGTCCACGACGCGGGCAGCGAGGGCGAGGAGCTGTTCCTCGTCATGCAGTACGTCGACGGCGCCGACCTCTCCGACCACCTCGCCGAGCACGACCCCTACCCCTGGCAGTGGACCGTCGCCGTGGCCGCCCAGCTGTGCGCGGTGCTCTCCGCGGTGCACGCCGTCCCGATCGTCCACCGCGACCTCAAACCGGGGAACGTGATGGTCAAGCAGGACGGCACGGTCACCGTCCTCGACCTCGGCGTCGCCTCCGTCATGGACAGCGACACCACCCGCCTGACCCACACCGGCTCCCCCATCGGCTCGCCCGCCTACATGGCCCCCGAGCAGGCGATGGGCGGCGCGGTCGGCCCGTACACCGACCTGTACGCGCTCGGTGTGCTGATGCACGAACTGCTCAGCGGCGACGTGCCGTTCTCCGGCTCCACCGCGCTCGGCGTCCTGCACCGCCACCTCTACGAGCCGCCGCTGCCGGTCCGCCGGCTGCGCCCCGAGGTCCCCGACGCCCTGGAGGCGCTGGTCCTGCGGCTGCTGGCCAAGGACCCGCAGCACCGGCCCGCCTCCGCCCAGGAGACGTACGAGCAGCTGCTCCCGCTGCTGCCCGCGCGCGCCACACCCACCGGCGCCCCGCTGGATCCCACGCGCCCCTTCCTGCGCCCGCACGCGCCCTGGCCGGACCGCGCCCGCACCCCGGCGCCCCAGCCGTCCGCCTCCGCACCCGCCGCCGCCCGGCCCGACGTCGCGGGCGCGGTCGACGACGTGAAGCGGCTGCTCGGCGAGGGCCGCATCACCCAGGCCGTCGACATCCTCGGCTCGATACTCCCGGCCGCCGCCGCCGAGCACGGGGAGCACTCGCCCGTCGTCCGCACCCTGCGCAAGCAGTACGCGGCCACGCTCATGGACGACGGCCAGTACCGGCGCGCGCTGCCCGAGCTGCGCCTCCTCGCCGACCAGCGCGCCGCGGAGGCCGGCCAGGCCGACACGCAGTCGCTGCGCTTCCGCTACGAGGCCGCGCAGTGCCTGGAGCAGCTCGGCGAGCCCGCCGCCGCGCTCGCCGAGTACCGGGCGCTGCTGCCGTACTACGAGAACCAGTACGTCTGCGGGGACCCCGAGCTCTCCCTCGACGTCCGCCGCCGCATCGGTCATCTGCTGCTCGCCCTCGGCGACCGCGCCGCCGCCCACGAGACGCTGGCCCGGCTGCTGCACGACGTCGAACGGCAGAGCGGACCGGGCCACCCGATGGCGGCGGAGATCCGGCGCACCCTCGGATGGCTGGGGCAGGTCCGCGGCTAGCGTCCCCGGTCCGGGCCGGGGACGGAGATTTTGCGCCGGGTTGGCCGAGACTTGTGGTGATCACGGTCCGGAGTTTTCCGAACAGGGAAGCGACGTCGGCTACCTTGCGAACCGGTTCCGTAGGTACGAAGGGCACGCGTGTGCCAGGGGTGGGGCGTTCATGACCGGTCAGCAGCGTCATCGGCAGTCGAAGAGACGCAGACACGTGGCGTGGGCCGCGGCCGGCGCCGCCGTCCTGGCCGGGGCCGGGATCGCGGCACAGAACTCCCAGGCCACCACCACCTCGTGGCCCAAGGCCAGGACCTACACCGGCCGCGCGTTCGACGCCTGCACGGCGCCGTCCCTCTCCGCGATGAAGGCCTGGCACACCGGTTTCTACGGCGCCGCCGCCGTCTACGTGGGCGGCAAGAACCGGGGCTGCGCCCAGCCGAACCTCACGGCCTCCTGGGTGAAGTCCGTCAGCGCCGTCGGCTGGAAACTCGTCCCGATCTACGTCGGCGCCCAGCCGCCCTGCCAGAGCGGCACCAGCCCCGAGACGCTGCAGGCCTCCACCGCGGCCTCCCAGGGCACCGCCGACGGCAAGGACGCCGTGGCCAGGGCGTCCGCCCTCGGCATGCGGACGGGCAGCGCGCTCTACCTCGACATGGAGCCGTACGACATCACGGACACGGGCTGCAACGACGCCGTCCTGACCTATGTGCGCGCCTGGCAGAAGGCCGTCCACGCGAAGTACTACCGCACCGGGTACTACGGGTTCAGCAGTTCCAGCGCCAAGGCCGTCGCCACCACGACGAACCACACCAACCTGCCGGGCAACCTCTGGTACGCGAAGTGGGACAAGGTGAACACCACGACCAGCGACTGGCCGTGGGACCCCGAGCGCTGGACCGGCCACCACCGCGCCCACCAGTACATGGTCAACAGCAAGGAGTCCCGCGGCGGCTACACGATCACCGTGGACCGGGACGCCTGGGACGCGCCGGTGGCGATCACCGGCTGATCCGGCTGACCCTGCTGACCCTGCTGACCCTGCTGACCCGGACGGGCGGTCGGGGCGGACGGGGCGGATGTGGCGGGCGGGAGTGCCCGAAGTCCTTGTGAATCGTTGGTCGAATGGGTGGCCGAGAGCTGGGTCTCTGCCTACCATCGATCACCGCAAGACTTTGTGCTCCGCCGCACAATCTCCTCAGGAGGTCTCCTTGCACCGCCGCCGTCGCACCGCGCTCGTCCTCTCCGCAGCGATCGTCGCCGCGGCTCCCCTGCTGACCGCCTGCGGGTCGGACGCCCACCCGGGCGCCGCCGCCGTCGTCGGCGGACAGCGGATCAGCGTCGCCCAGCTGGAGAACAGGGTGGACGAGGTGCGCACGGCCCAGCGGACCGCGCTGAAGAACGACGCCCAGTACGAGCAGGCCATCGCCAAAACCGGCAGCCTCACCCGCGACACCCTGCACGGCATGGTCCTCGACCGCGTCCTCGACCGCGCCGCGAAGAACGCGGGCGTGACGGTCACCCGCAAGGACACCCAGCGGATGCGCGCGGCCCTGGAGCAGCAGGCGGGCGGCCCGAAGGAGCTGGAGACGGCGTGGCTGCAGCAGTACGGGGTGGCGCCCGGGCGTCTCGACGACAGCCTCCGTACGGAGATCGAGGCGCAGAAGCTGGCCGCCTCGCTCGGCGCCGACATGAACACCACCGAGGGCAAGACCGTCTTCTGGAAGGCCATGTCGGACGCCTCCAAGGACCTCGACATCGACCTGAACCCGCGCTACGGCTCCTGGGACGTCGAGAAGAGCAGCCGCGTCGACGTGAAGACGCCGTGGGTGCGCGAGGTCAGCGCCGAGGCGGCGGCCCCGCGGACCGCGTAGTCCGGCAGGCACGGCCGCGGTCCGGGGCGCTCAGCCGGTCCGGGGCGCGGACCGGCCTCCGCTCGTAGGAGAGCAGGCGGGACCCGGACAGCGCGGGGAGCTGTCGGTGGCGTGGGTTACGTTCGAGGGGTGAACGCAATCCGCCTCGACGGCGACCCGAACGGGACCGGTCCCGACGCCCCCGCACCCGGCCGCGTCGTCCTGCTCACCACCAGCCACCGCGTCGCGCCCGGACTGCTCTCCTGGCCCGCCTGGCAGGCCCTGCACGGCGCCGACCGCGTCCTGTGCGCGGACGGCGCGCACCCCCAGCTGCCGTATCTGCGCGAGGCGGGCGTCGAGGTCGACGAGGCCTCGCCGACCGCCGAGGAGCTGGTCGACGCCTGCGCCGGAGGCCGCAGCGTGGTCGTCGTCGCCACCGGCGAGGGCGAACCCCGGCTCACCGACGGCCTGGCGCGGCTCGCCGGCGGCGGCCGGGTCCGGATGCCGGACCTGGAGCTGCTTCCCGCCTCGTACGACCTGCCGGGCGCCCGCCTCCTCGACCTCGTCCAGGTCATGGACCGCATCCGCGCCGAGTGCCCGTGGTCGTCCCGGCAGACCCACCGGGGCCTCGCCAAGTACGGCATCGAGGAGGCGTACGAGCTGGTCGAGGCGATCGAGGAGGGCGACCGCGACGAGCTGCGCGAGGAGCTGGGGGACGTCCTGCTCCAGGTCGTCTTCCACGCCCGGATCGCCGAGGAGGACGAGGACGAGCCGTTCTCCGTGGACGACGTCGCGGGCGGCATCGTCGCCAAGCTCATCCACCGCCACCCGCACGTCTTCGGCGACGAGACCGCCTCCACGCCCGAGGAGGTCAAGGAGCACTGGCTGCGCACCAAGGCCGAGGAGAAGCGCCGGACGTCGGTGACGGAGGGCGTGCCCCTGGGCCAGCCGGGTCTCGCGCTCGCGGCGAAGCTCTCCTCCCGCGCCCGCACCGCCGGACTCGACGTCCCGCTGCCGCGCGGCGAGGGCATCGGGTACGAGCTGCTCGCGATAGCCGCGCGGGCCGAGGCGGACGGTGTGGACGCGGAGGCGTCGCTGCGGGCGGCGGCCCGTGTCTACCGCGACGCGATCCGCGCGGCGGAGAAGGACTGACGGCCACCCGGCCGGCACCTGAGACCGCCCGCTGCTCCAGTCCGTCCGTTCAGGCGTCCGGGGTGCGGGCCGCCGGATCGTGCCAGTACGGCCGGGGGCGGTGCAGCAGCCGGCTCGCCGCGTCCGGCCCGTGCGACGCCGGCGGGGCGGTGGGCGCCAGGGTGTCGTGGAAGATCCGGCCGGCCGGGGTGCCGATGACGGGCAGCACCTCCAGGACCTCGTCGACGAGCCGCGGCGGACCGGCCAGGTAGACGTCGTGCCGGGACCAGCCGGCCCGGCTGCCCAGCGCGGTCAGCAGCCGTTCGGTGGCCTGGGCCATGGGCCGCCCGGGCGCGGGCGTGATGAAGGTGACCGCCAGGCGGCGCAGCCGCGCCCGGAGCTCCTCGACGGCGGGGCGGTCGTAGAGGCGCGTCAGGTCCCGGGCGACGACGAACAGCCGCGCCTCGTGCTCCGGGTCGAGCTGTTGCAGCAGTGCCTTCACGGGCGCCCAGCCGGTGCCGGCCGCGATGAACGTGGCGGAGCGCTCGACGGGTGTGCGCAGGACCATCCCTCCGCCGGGCGCGCCGAGCCGCAGGACGTCCCCCTCCCGCGTGTCGCGGACGAGGGCTCCGGAGAGGGCCCCGCCCTCGACGCGGCTGACGTGCAGATCCACCGTGTGGTCGGGGCGGGGCGCGTTGCCCAGCGAGTACGGGCGCCAGATGCCGGGACGACGGGGGCTGCTGACGGTGACGTACTGGCCGGGGGAGTAGGCCAGCGGCCGGCCGGGGCGCAGGGTCAGCACGGCGAGGTCGTCCCCGTACCGCTGCCGGGCCACCACCTCGGCGTCCCACCATGGGGGTTCGCCGCCGGCCTCGGCCTCGCGGGCCCCTCGGAGCATGAGGTCGCTGATCGCGGCGTACGCCTCGGTCCAGGCCTTCTCCGTCTCCGTGGTCCACGCCGCCCCGGCGACGGCGGCGAACGCGGCCAGCAGGCTCGTCCCCATGGCCGCGTAATCCTCCGGACCGACCAGGTACTTGCGGTGGTCGCGGCCGAGGTGCCGTAAGTACTCGGGAAGCGCCGGATCGTCCAGCCGCCGCACCACATGGGTCAGCGCCGCGAACAGCCGCTCGCGCTGACGCGCCATGTCCTCGGGGAATTCCAGCGGGAAGAGGGCGCGGACGCCCGGATGATGGCGGAACAGATGCGAGTAGAAGTACTTGGCCGCGAATTCGGCCCGTCGCTCGACGACCGCGAAGCTGGATCTGAGTATGTCCGGGTCCACCGCGCGAATGTAGGAACTTCTCGCGTCGCGGAGTCAAGCAGGAGGCGATTCCGGGACAGTCGGGATGTTCGGTACGGCCCGCCGGTCCGCTCCGTGAGCCGTCGGCCGGCCCCGCTCCGCCGGCTGCCGGCGGCCCCGCTCCCTGAGCCGCCGCCGCAGGACGAGCGGATACCGTCGAGCCGTGACCGACCAGCCCACCGACGCCCCCGAGCCCGGCACCTCCACGCCCGGCGCCGCCCCGCCCGGGGACCCCTCGTCCGAGGCCTCCGCCTCCGGCGACCCCACGCCCGGCGCCACCGCCTCCGGTGCCCCCGCGCCCCGCGACCCCGCGTCCGGCGGCGGCACCCCGGACAGCGCCGCCCCCGAGCTGTTCACCTGGGAGTTCGCCACCGACCCCTACCCGGCGTACGCCTGGCTGCGGGAGCACGCCCCCGTGCACCGGACGCGGCTGCCCAGCGGGGTGGAGGCCTGGCTGGTCACCCGGTACGCGGACGCCAAGCAGGCCCTCGCCGACCAGCGGCTCAGCAAGAACCCCGCGCACCACGACGAGCCCGCCCACGCGAAGGGCAGGACGGGCATCCCCGGCGAGCGCAAGGCCGAGCTGATGACGCATCTGCTCAACATCGACCCGCCGGACCACACCCGGCTGCGGCGGCTGGTGAGCAAGGCGTTCACGCCCCGCCGGATCGCCGAGTTCGCCCCGCGCGTCCAGGAACTCGCCGACGCGCTGATCGACCGGTTCGAGGAGGAGGGGAGCGCCGACCTCATCCACGAGTTCGCGTTCCCGCTGCCCATCTACGCGATCTGCGACCTGCTCGGCGTCCCCCGGGAGGACCAGGACGACTTCCGGGACTGGGCGGGCATGATGATCCGGCACGGCGGCGGCCCCCGGGGCGGGGTGGCCCGGTCCGTGAAGAAGATGCGCGGCTACCTCGCCGAGCTCATCCACCGCAAGCGGCAGGCGCTCCCGGACGAACCCGCGCCCGGCGAGGACCTGATCTCCGGCCTCATCCGCGCCTCGGACCACGGCGAGCACCTCACCGAGAACGAGGCGGCCGCCATGGCGTTCATCCTGCTGTTCGCCGGGTTCGAGACCACCGTCAACCTCATCGGGAACGGCGTGTACGCCCTGCTGACCCACCCCGAGCAGCGCGGGCGCCTCCAGCGCTCCCTCGCGGCCGGGCAGGAGTCGCTGCTGGCGACCGGGGTCGAGGAACTGCTGCGGTACGACGGCCCCGTGGAACTGGCCACCTGGCGGTTCGCGACCGAGCCCGTCCGGATCGGCGGTCAGGAGATCGGCGCGGGGGACCCGGTGCTCGTCGTTCTCGCGGCCGCCGACCGCGACCCGGAGCGGTTCACGGACCCCGACACGCTCGACCTCTCCCGACGTGACAATCAGCACCTCGGCTACGGGCACGGCATTCACTACTGCCTCGGCGCGCCCCTCGCCCGGCTGGAGGGACAGACGGCTCTCGCGACCCTGCTCGGCCGTCTCCCCGATCTCCGACTCGCGGGGGATCCGGCCGATTTGAGGTGGCGCGGAGGGCTCATCATGCGTGGACTGCGCACACTTCCGGTGGAATTCACGCCATTCGGGAAAATGGATGGCCTGAACTGACGGCATGTCGCAACGGAGCACGTCAGGTACCCAGAATGCTGACGCTTTATCAGCTCTGTGATCTTCACGTGATCTCTGCTGCATCGACTTGTAACAAGCGTTCGAGTCCGGCTACGTTCACCCATCAACGCGGCAGGCTCCGCCGCGGCGGGAACAGCCGTCGCAGCGGCGGCAATTGTCGTGGATTTCCTCTGTTGTCACGCGAAAGGCAACCGCATGCTCTCCGGGAACGGCCGTCACCGTCGCCCCCGCCAGGCTCCGGCGCTCATCGTCGCCGCAGGAGTGACCGGATCGGCCATCGCCATCCCGTTGCTCGGTGCCACCAGCGCCAGCGCGGCCGGCGGCCCCACCTGGGACCAGGTCGCGGAGTGCGAGAGCGGCGGCACCTGGAGCGCGGACAACGGCAACGGATACTACGGCGGGCTGCAGATCACCCAGGCGAACTGGGAGAAGTACGGCGGCCTCGCGTACGCCCAGCGGGCCGACCAGGCGAGCCGCTCCCAGCAGATAGCCGTCGCCGAGGCCATCCTCGACGACCAGGGCGTCGCCGCCTGGCCCACCTGCGGACTGATCGCCGGCCTCGGCAAGGACTCGTCCTCCGCCGGCGTCGACACGGGCGTGGCCGGCGACTCGTCGTCCGGTACGGGCGACTCCTCCGGTTCCTCCGGTTCATCGGACTCGTCCGACTCGTCCGAGCCCTCCGACTCCGGGCTGGCGACCTCGCCCGACTCGACCCTGTCCGACCCCTCCTCCGGGGCGGACGGCGACTCGGAGAAGTCCGACGGCTCGTCGGACGCGGACGGCGACGCGAAGACGTCCGGTGACGCGAAGACGGACGGGTCGAAGGGTGACGACTCGGACAAGTCCGGCGAAAATGACGAGTCTTCGGACGCGAGCGGGAGCGACGGAACCAGCTCGGGACGCCACCGGGGCGGCAGCGCCGACGAGGGCACGTCCGCCGGTCCGGACAGCGCGACCGAGGACCGCACCGGGGAGCCCTCCGGGCGGCACGCCTCGCGGGACGCCGGCGCCTCGCGGGAGGCCGCCGACGGTTCGTACGTCGTCCGCTCCGGGGACAGTCTCTCGGGCATCGCCGACTCCTTCGGGGTGGAGGGCGGTTGGTCCGAGCTGTACGCCGCCAACAAGCAGACGGTCGGCACCGACCCCGACCTCATCCTTCCCGGTCAGAGCCTTGCAGTTGGTGCCGAATCGGACGAAAAGTAGCGGGAGTTCAGGTCCTGGTTCGCCTGGGAATGCCCGTTTTGGCGCAAGTGAGAGATGGATCTCAGAGACCCTGATCGTCTTTGAAATTCGGCGGATCGCATGTCTACGGTCGTGATCGCTCGCCACTGCGGGCACCGACGGTCGCAACGCCGAATCCTGCCAACGGCCGTACGGGAACAGTCGTCGCGTAACGCGCCGTGGGCAGGAGCGGGGGACCCAAGGTAAGTGCCGGGACCGGAGACGGGACCGGCTTGGGGTGAAGCCGCGCGAGAGATCGCGCGGCCGGGCAAACTCACCACGCCCGAACCCGACAGCTCACCTCGCAGGCGTCGGTGAGGGGATCACTTCATGCTGCTTTCCAGCAAGGGCAAGCACCGTCGCCCGTCCAAGGCCACGCGTATCGCCGCACTCGCCGGTGTCACCGGCGCCGCCATCGCCGCCCCGCTGATGGCCGCGGGCAGCGCCTCCGCCGCCACCACCTCCGAGTGGGACACCGTCGCCCAGTGCGAGTCCGGCGGCAACTGGTCCATCAACACCGGCAACGGCTACTACGGCGGCCTGCAGTTCTCGGCCTCCACCTGGGCCGCGTACGGCGGCACCGCCTACGCCTCCACCGCCGACAAGGCCTCCAAGGCGCAGCAGATCTCCGTCGCCGAGAAGGTCCTGGCCGCTCAGGGCAAGGGCGCCTGGCCGACCTGTGGTGTCGGCCTGTCGGGCGCCTCGAACAGCTCGTCGGACGCCGGTACCCCGGCGCCGTCGCAGCCGAAGCAGAGCACGCAGCCCCAGGAGCAGCACGCCTCCCGCTCCCAGGAGCGTCCGGCCGCGAAGAAGACCGTCGAGACCCCGACCGGCAAGAAGGTCAAGAAGGGTGACGGCGAGTACAAGGTCGTCAAGGGCGACACCCTCAGCTCGATCGCCGAGAAGAAGCACGTCGAGGGCGGCTGGCAGAAGCTGTTCAAGCTGAACAAGGACATCGTCGACGACGCCGACTTCATCTACCCGGGCCAGCAGCTGCACCTCAGCTGACCCCCCTCGGGCCGGCGGCCGCCCCAACGGCCAAGGCCCGGCGACTCCCCGCCCCGGTGCGTCTTCCCCCGTACGCACCGGGGCGGGGCTTTTTTCTGCCCGGTAGAGGGGTCCGTGGACCGTACCCGCGAGTAGGCTTCCGGTTTTTGTTCCGTTCGGAAACAATTTACTCTCGGTTCTGCCCAAGGGGTGGTCGACCGGCTGGCCGATCGCCCCGGGCCGGTTAGGCTCATGTCGCGGAGCCGACCGCGGCTCCGTGCCCCGCGGGCCCCAGCGGCACCGCGTACCCGCGTCACATCCCAGAAGGAGATGCTCGTGCCGTCCATCGACGTCGTCGTAGCCCGGGAAATCCTGGACTCCCGAGGCAACCCCACGGTCGAGGTCGAGGTCGGCCTCGACGACGGCAGCACGGGTCGTGCCGCCGTTCCGTCCGGTGCGTCCACCGGTGCCTTCGAGGCCATCGAGCTCCGCGACGGCGACCCCAACCGCTACCTCGGCAAGGGTGTCGAGAAGGCGGTCCTCGCCGTCATCGAGCAGATCGGCCCGGAGCTCGTCGGCTACGACGCCACCGAGCAGCGCCTGATCGACCAGGCCATGTTCGACCTGGACGCGACCGACAACAAGGGCTCGCTCGGCGCCAACGCCATCCTCGGCGTCTCGCTCGCCGTCGCGCACGCCGCCTCCGAGGCCAGCGACCTCCCGCTCTTCCGTTACCTGGGCGGTCCGAACGCGCACCTGCTGCCCGTCCCGATGATGAACATCCTGAACGGCGGCTCGCACGCCGACTCGAACGTGGACATCCAGGAGTTCATGATCGCCCCGATCGGCGCGGAGACCTTCTCCGAGGCCCTGCGCTGGGGCGCCGAGGTCTACCACACCCTCAAGAAGGTGCTGAAGACCAAGGGCCTGTCCACCGGCCTGGGCGACGAGGGCGGCTTCGCCCCGAACCTGGAGTCCAACCGCGCCGCGCTCGACCTCATCGTCGAGGCCATCAAGCAGGCCGGTTACGTGCCCGGCGAGCAGATCGCGCTCGCGCTCGACGTCGCCGCGTCCGAGTTCTACAAGGACGGCAAGTACGAGTTCGAGGGCAAGTCCCGCTCGGCCGCCGAGATGACGGAGTACTACGAGGAGCTCGTGGCGGCGTACCCGCTCGTCTCCATCGAGGACCCGCTGTTCGAGGACGACTGGGCCGGCTGGAAGACCATCACCGACAGGCTGGGCGACAAGGTCCAGATCGTCGGCGACGACCTCTTCGTCACCAACCCCGAGCGCCTCGCCCGCGGCATCGAGGAGGGCTCCGCCAACGCCCTGCTCGTGAAGGTGAACCAGATCGGCTCGCTGACCGAGACCCTGGACGCCGTCGAGCTGGCCCAGCGCAACGGCTTCAAGTGCATGATGTCCCACCGCTCCGGCGAGACCGAGGACGTCACCATCGCCGACCTCGCGGTCGCCGTGAACTGCGGCCAGATCAAGACCGGCGCCCCGGCCCGCTCGGACCGCGTCGCCAAGTACAACCAGCTGCTGCGCATCGAGGAGATCCTCGACGACGCCGCGGTGTACGCCGGCCGCAGCGCGTTCCCCCGGTTTCGCTCCGCGAACCAGTAGGCACAGCCGCTCCGCGAACCAGTAGGCACGGCCGCTCCGCGAACCAGTAGGCACGGCCGCTCCGCGAACCAGTAGGCACAGCCGCTCCGCGAAGCAGTGAGCGGGTGAGGGCTGACCCGCCTCCTGGGCAGCGTCGTCCGTACGTCCCCGTACTCGGTCCCGTACCGTGTGCGGGGACGTACGTACGTGACGGGACAGAGCTAGTGCCGGGGAGGCGGGACTCATGGCCGTGAAGGACCGCGACCGGTTCTCCACCACGACCAGGCTGCGGCTGCTCGGAGAGCAGACCGCGGCCCGCGTCTACCGCTCGCAGACCAAGCGTCAGGCCCGCCGCTCGCGCCTGACCGGCCGGGCCGCGCTCCTCGCGATGGTCCTGTGCACGCTCGTCGTGGCCCTCGCCTACCCGATGCGGCAGTACGTGTCCCAGCGCGCGGACATCGCGAAACTGCAGCGCGAGCGGGAGCAGGCGCGCGAGCGGGTCGAGCAGCTGCGCGACCTCAAGGCGCGCTGGAAGGACGACGCGTACGCGGAGCAGCGCATCCGGGAGCGGCTGCACTACGTGATGCCGGGCGAGACCGGCTTCATCGTCATCGACCCCGACGCGGCGAAGCCGGCCCACGCGGACCTGAGGGCGGCCGACCGCCCCTGGTACGCGAACCTCTGGGACGGCGTCGACAAGTCCGACCACCCGGACCGCGCCGCCCGCGCCGCCGGCCCCGGCCGGGCCGTCCCCTCCGACCGCTCCCCTTCAGCGAACTGACCAGAGAGAACAAGAACAAGGCATGCAGACCCCTCCGCCGCCCACCCCGAGCACCGAGCCGACCGACGCGGACGTCGAGGCCTTCCGGCAGCAGCTCGGCCGCCCGCCGCGCGGACTGCGCGCCATCGCGCACCGCTGCCCCTGCGGTCAGCCCGACGTCGTGGAGACGGCGCCCCGGCTGCCCGACGGCACGCCCTTCCCGACGACGTACTACCTGACGTGTCCGCGGGCCGCCTCGGCGATCGGCACGCTGGAGGCGAACGGCGTCATGAAGGAGATGACGGAGCGTCTGGCGACGGACCCCGAGCTGGCCGCGGCCTACCGCGCCGCCCACGAGGACTACATCGCCCGCCGCGACTCCATCGAGGTGCTGGAGGGCTTCCCGAGCGCCGGCGGCATGCCGGACCGGGTGAAGTGCCTGCACGTCCTGGTCGCGCACTCGCTGGCCGCGGGCCCGGGGGTGAACCCGCTCGGCGACGAGGCGATCGCGATGCTGCCGGAGTGGTGGAGCAAGGGCCCCTGCGTGGTCACGGACCCCCAGGACTGACGCCCCGTATCCCGAGGCGCACCGCGCCACACGCGCCCCGCCACACCCACCCCGCCACACCCACCCCGTCACGCGCATCCCGCCACGCGTATCCCGCGCCCCGGACCGCGCACGCCCGCGGGGCCTGCCCGGGGGCGCGGTCCCGGCACACGACAGGAGGCCACAGGCCATGACCAGGGTCGCCGCCATCGACTGCGGTACCAACTCCATCCGTCTGCTCGTCGCGGACGCGGACCCGGCGACGGGTGAACTCGTCGACCTCGACCGCCGGATGACGATCGTCCGGCTCGGCCAGGGAGTGGACCGCACCGGACGCCTCGCCCCCGAGGCCCTGGAGCGGACCTTCGCCGCCTGCCGCGAGTACGCGGCGGTCATCAAGGAGCACGGCGCCGAGCACCTCCGGTTCGTGGCCACCTCCGCCTCCCGCGACGCCGAGAACCGTGACGACTTCGTCCGCGGGGTCCTCGACATCCTCGGCGTCGAACCGGAGGTCATCACCGGGGACCAGGAGGCCGAGTTCTCCTTCACCGGGGCGACCAAGGAGCTGACGGGCCGCCAGGACCTCCAGCGGCCCTACCTGGTCGTGGACATCGGCGGCGGCTCCACGGAGTTCGTGGTGGGCGACGACCACGTGCGGGCATCCCGGTCCGTGGACGTCGGCTGCGTGCGGATGACCGAGCGCCACCTCGTGCACGACGGTCAGGTCACCGACCCGCCGGCGCCCCGTCAGATCGAGGCGGTCCGGGCGGACGTCGAGGCCGCCCTCGACCTCGCCGAGCGGACGGTCCCGCTGCGCGAGGCGCGCACGCTGGTGGGCCTCGCCGGGTCCGTCACCACGGTGGCCGCCATCGCCCTCGGGCTGCCCGCGTACGACTCGGCCGCCATCCACCACTCGCGCGTCCCCCTCGCGCGCGTCCGCGAGATCACCGAGCACCTGCTGGCCTCCACGCACGCCGAGCGCGCCGCGATCCCGGTGATGCACCCGGGCCGTGTGGACGTCATCGCCGCGGGCGCCCTCGTCCTGCTGGCGGTCATGGAGCGGACCGGCGCCGAGGAGGTCGTGGTGAGCGAGCACGACATCCTCGACGGGATCGCGTGGTCGGTGGCGTAGGGCGGCGGAGCGGGCCCGGGCGGGGCCGGTCCCGGTGACCTGTGCCTCCTTTCCTACTCTCCAGTAGCCTCTACTGAGCAGGTCAGGTAACGTATGAGCGCGGTCCGAGGGCCTTGTGGACCCCCTGAATCAGGGGTCGCCGGGAAAGTTCGTGAAGTTCTTCACAAGGAAATCGGGCCGGTTGCCCGAGGATTTGCCCGCACGGACCCTTGCCGGGGCCGCGAAAGGGTGCGGAGAGGGTTCGCCGGAGCGCTTCGAAGGTGGCTCACGGGTGCTCGTCCGAGGACTGGTCCACCCGGTCCGGACGACCGGATCGGCAGCTCACGACGGGTGGACAACGGTCCGTGAGGCGCGGTGGTTCCCCCGCGCCGGCATGACCTGGATCACGTGGGCGGCGGAGTGTAGCAGAGTCCCTGCCCATGCTTGTGAAGGGGCGCACGAGCGACCCCCTCCATCCGGGTGGATACTCGATGGCATGAGCACCACGGAGCGTCCCAGGATCCTCGTAGTAGGCGGTGGGTACGTAGGCCTGTACGCAGCTCGGCGCATTCTCAAGAAGATGCGCTACGGCGAGGCGACCGTCACGGTCGTCGACCCCCGGTCGTACATGACCTACCAGCCCTTCCTCCCCGAAGCCGCCGCCGGCAGCATTTCGCCTCGGCACGTCGTCGTCCCGCTGCGACGCGTGCTGCCCAAGGCGGAAGTCCTCACCGGCCGGGTCACCACCATCGACCAGGACCGAAAGGTCGCCACGATCGCCCCCCTCGTGGGCGAGGCGTACGAGCTGCCTTTCGACTACCTCGTCATCGCGATGGGCGCGGTCTCCCGCACCTTCCCGATCCCCGGCCTCGCCGAGCAGGGCATCGGCATGAAGGGCATCGAGGAGTCCATCGGCCTGCGCAACCACGTCCTCGAGCAGCTCGACAAGGCCGACTCCACGACCGACGAGGACGTCCGCCGCAAGGCGTTGACCTTCGTCTTCGTGGGCGGTGGCTTCGCGGGTGCGGAGACCGTCGGCGAGGTCGAGGACATGGCCCGCGACGCGGCCAAGTACTACAGCAGCGTGTCCCGTGAGGACATGCGCTTCATCCTCGTCGACGCCGCGGACAAGATCCTCCCCGAGGTCGGCCCCAAGCTCGGCGCGTACGGCAAGGAGCACCTGGAGGGCCGTGGGGTCGAGGTCTACCTCTCCACGTCCATGGACTCCTGCGTCGACGGCCACGTCGTGCTGAAGAACGGCCTCGAGGTCGACTCCAACACGATCGTCTGGACGGCCGGCGTCAAGCCGAACCCCGTTCTCTCCCGCTTCGGTCTGCCGCTCGGCCCGCGCGGTCACGTGGACACCCGGACCACCCTCCAGGTGCAGGGCACGGACTACATCTGGGCCGCGGGCGACAACGCCCAGGTGCCGGACGTCGCCGCCCGCAAGGCCGGCAACGAGAACGCCTGGTGCCCGCCGAACGCCCAGCACGCGCTGCGCCAGGCCAAGGTCCTCGGCGACAACGTGGTCTCCGGTATGCGGGGCTTCCCGCAGAAGGAGTACGCGCACTCCAACAAGGGCGCGGTGGCCGGTCTCGGCCTCCACAAGGGTGTCGCGATGATCGTCGTGGGCAAGGTGAAGATCAAGCTCAAGGGCCGGCTCGCCTGGTACATGCACCGCGGCTACCACGGCATGGCCATGCCGACCTGGAACCGCAAGATCCGGGTCTTCGCGGACTGGACGCTCGGCATGTTCCTCAAGCGCGAGGTCGTCTCGCTCGGCGCGATCCAGTCGCCGCGCGAGGAGTTCTACGAGGCGGCCAAGCCCGCGCCGGCTCCGGCCGCCGCGAAGGCCGAGCCGGTGAAGACCGAGGAGAAGGCCAGGGCCTCCTGACGATCCGTCAGGCCCCTGCCCGGCGGCTGCCCGCCAGGCCGTCGCCGTCCCCCGCGACCGGGGCTCCTCCCGGTCACTGAACGCCCCGAAGGGGCCGCCCGCCATCCGTGGTGCGGGCGGCCCCTTCGGCGTTCCCCGCCCCGGCGCGGGCGCCGTCTCCCGGCCGCCGCCCGGCGGCTCCCGACGCCGGCGGGCCCGGTGCCCGCACGGCGGCCCGGCCGCCGCACGCCCTTTCTTCCGGTCATATGCATGCCCTGTGCAGCTATTTTGCCCAGTCATGACGACGCGGCGGGACTGCGCCGGGCCCCTGAGGTGTTTTCGTGGTGTCGAGCGTTCCGGGAGTTCTCATCACGGAGGTGTCGCCATGCCCGGTGCCGCGTCGCGGCTCGTGAGCCTGTTGGGACAGTTGCTGGGGGCCCCGCTCCCGGTCCGCATCCGCGCGTGGGACGGCTCCGAAGCCGGACCGCCCGGCGCTCCCACCCTCGTCGTCCGCAACCGCAGGGCCCTGCGCCGGCTCCTGTGGAAACCGGGCGAGCTGGGGTTCGCCCGCGCCTGGGTCGCCGGAGACCTCGGCGTGGACGGCGACCTCTACACCGCCCTCGACCTCATGTCCGGCCTCGTCTGGGAACGCGGCGAGGACACCCGGAGCACCGCCGAGGCGCTGCGCGACCCCGAGGTGCGCGCCGCCGTCCGCGGGCTCGTACGGATGGGCGGCTCCCCGCTGCCGCCCGCCCCGCCCCGCGAGGAGGTGCGCCGCCCGGGCCACCTCCACACCAGGCGCAGCGACCGGCGCGCCGTCAGCCACCACTACGACGTCGGCAACGACTTCTACGAGCTCGTCCTCGGCCCGTCCATGGTCTACTCGTGCGCCTACTGGGAGGACGGCGGCACCCTGGAGAGCGCCCAGCGCGACAAGCTCGAACTCGTCTCGCGCAAGCTCGGCCTGACGCCCGGACAGCGGCTCCTGGACGTCGGCTGCGGCTGGGGCTCGATGGCCGTCCACGCGGCCCGCGAGCACGGCGTGAGCGTCGTCGGCATCACGCTCTCGCAGGAGCAGGCCGCGTACGCCCGCAAGCGCGTGGCCGACGCGGGGCTGACCGACCGGGTCGAGATCCGCGTGCAGGACTACCGGGACGTCGACGACGGACCGTACGACGCCATCTCCTCCATCGGCATGGCCGAGCACGTCGGCGCGGCCCGGTACCTGGAGTACGCCGACGTGCTGTACCGGCTGCTCAGGCCCGGCGGCCGGCTGCTCAACCACCAGATCGGGCGCAGACCGCGGCGGGACGAGTCGTCGTACCACGTCGACGCGTTCATCGACGCGTACGTCTTCCCGGACGGTGAGCTGGCCCCCGTCGGCAGCACGGTGACACAGCTGGAGCCGGCCGGGTTCGAGGTCCGCGACGTCGAGTCCCTGCGCGAGCACTACGCGCTCACCCTGCGCCGCTGGGTCTCCAACCTGGAGGCGCGGTGGGCGCGTGCCGTCCGGCTCACCAGCCCCGGCCGTGCCCGCGTCTGGCGCCTCTACATGGCCGCCTCCGTCCTCGCCTTCGAACGCAACCGGATCGGCGTCAACCAGGTGGTGGCCGTCAGGCCGCCCGACTCCGGCGCCTCCGGGATGCCGCTGCGCGCCCGCACCTGGAACTGACCCGCGCCCCGGCCCGTGCACGCGCCGGGGCCCCGCTCCTCCACGAGAACGGGGCCCCGGCGCGCGTACCGCCGCCGTTACGCGGACTTGATCGCCGTCAGCATGTCCAGACGGGCCGCGCGGCGGGCCGGCCACAGGGCCGCCAGGACACCGACCGTCGCCGCGAGGAGCAGGAAGACGCCCATCCGCGCCCAGGGCAGGATCAGCTCGTACGTCGGCATCCTGGAGGCGAGCAGCTCACCGGCCGCCCAGCCGAAGAACACGCCGAGACCGATGCCGAGCACACCGCCGAACAGCGAGATGACCAGGGACTCCATGCGGACCATCCGCTTGACGCCCTTGCGGTCGAGGCCGATCGCGCGCAGCATCCCGATCTCCTGGGAGCGCTCGAAGACCGACATGGCCAGGGTGTTGATGACGCCGAGGACCGCCACGATCACCGCCATCGCCAGCAGGCCGTAGAGCATGTTCAGCATCAGCGTGAACATCTTCGCGTTGGCCTCGGAGATGTCCTTCTTGTCCTGGACCTGTACGGCGGGATTGTCGCCCAGCGCCTTCTCCAGCCGGTCCTTGGCCGCGGCGGACGCGCCGTGTTCCGTCTTCAGCATGACCTGCGTGTCGGCCGGATCGCTCTGGTGCGGGGCGAGCGCCGCGTTGTCCAGGATGATGCCCTGGATCATGTCGTTGCCCTCGTAGGTGCCGGCCACGGTCAGCCGTTGCTTCGCGCCGTCCTCGTAGGCGACGGTGAAGCCCGAACCGGCCTTCCAGCCGTGGTCCTTCGCGGTGGTGTCGTCGACCACGACCCGGGTGCCGCCGACGTCGAAGGCGCCGCCGGTGACGGTGAGGTCGGTGAGCTGCTCGATGGTGTCGCCGTCGACGCCCGTCAGGTACTCGGTGCCGCGGTCGATGCGCGCGGGCGCGTCGCGCAGCGGGCTGGTGGCGGTGACGCCCTCGGTGGCGGCGAGCTTCTTCTCGACGTCCGGGGCGAGTGAGTTGCCGTTCGCCATGGCGACGACGTAGTCCGCCCTGATCGCGTCGCTCGCCATCCGGTCGATCGACTTCTGCAGACTGCCCGCCATCACCGTCATGCCGGTGATCAGGGTCAGACCGATCATCAGCGCCGAGGCGGTCGCCGCGGTGCGCCGCGGATTGCGTACGGAGTTCTGCCGGGCGAGCTTTCCGGCGACCCCGAAGGCGCGCAGCAGCGGGGCGGCGGCCGCGATCAGCGGGCGGGACAGCAGCGGCGTCAGCACGAAGACACCGGTGATCAGCAGGGCCGCTCCGAACCCCATCGGGGCCTGCCCGTCCGAGCCGTCCATGGTCGTGGCGTACAGGACCACGGCGACACCGGCCCCGGCGAGGAGCGCGCCGAGGGCGTTGCGTACGACCAGGGACTTGGTGGTGGCCTTGGCGTGCACGCTGCTCATCGCGGCGACCGGCGGGATCTTCGCGGCGCGGCGGCCGGGCAGCCAGGCGGCGAGCATCGTGATCAGCACGCCGACCAGCAGCGCCGTGGCGACGGTGCCGGAGGAGACGACCAGCGGACCGTCGGGGACGGTGGCCCCCAGCGTGCCCATCAGCGAGCGCATCCCGGCGCCGATGCCGATGCCCGCGGCGAGCCCGGTGACGGCCGCGACGAGGCCGACGACCAGGGCTTCGAGGAGCACCGAGCGGGTCACCTGCCGACGCGAGGCGCCGACGGCCCGCAGCAGCGCGAGCTCCCGGGTGCGCTGGGCGACCAGCATGGTGAACGTGTTGGCGATGATGAACGTGCCGACGAAGAGCGCGATGCCGGCGAACACCAGCAGGCCCGTCTTCATGCCGCTCATCTGCCTGTCGATCATCTCGGCCTGGTCGTCGGCGAGCTGCCGGCCGGTCGTCGTGTAGACCTTGTCCCTCGGCAGCGTCTTGTCGAGCGAGGCGCGCAGCGCGGTCTGGCTGGTGCCCGCGGCGGCCCGTACGTCGATCTCGTCGTACTCGCCGACCCGGTCGAAGAGCTTCTGGGCGGTCTTCGTGTCGAAGAGGGCGAGGCTGCCGCCCGCGGCGACGTTGCCGTCGTCGGTGGTGAACACGCCGCTGACCGTGGGGGTGAGCACCGGGCCGTCGATGGAGAGCCGTACGGTGTCGCCGACCTCGTACCCGGCGCGCCGCGCGGTTCCGGAGTCGATCGCGACCTGGCCGGCGCCGTGCGGGGCGTGCCCCTCGGTGAGCGGGTAACGGGGGTCGTCGGTGCCCCAGTAGTTGCCGCCCTGCGACTCGAAGCCGCCGCCGATGAGTTTGCCGTCCTTGCCGGCGATCGCGGTGAAGCCGTTCACGACGCCGACCGCGGAGTCGGCGCCGGGCGCCTCGGAGGCCATGGCCAGCAGCCCGGGGGTGAGCTCGGCCGTCTTGCCGATGCGGTCGCCGCTGTCCTCCTGGCTCTCGGCCCGTACGGCGACGTCGACCTGGTCGAAGCCCTTGGCGGAGCTCTTCTGGAAGGCGTCCGAGATGGTGTTGGTGAAGACCAGGGTGCCGGACACGAACGCCACGCCGAGCATCACGGCGAGCACGGTCATCAGGAGCCTGGCCTTGTGCGCGAAGACATTGCGCAAGGCGGTACGGAACATGGGGTTATCAGTCCAGGGGGAGTACGTCGGCGGGGTGTGCGCGGGCGCGGGGCGCCCTGCGGGGGCGCGGCTCGTCAGCTGGTGCGGCCCTTGGCGTCGAACCGCTTCATGCGGTCCAGCACGGCGTCGGCGGTGGGCCCCTCCACCTCGTCGACGATGCGGCCGTCGGCGAGGAAGACCACCCGGTCCGCGTACGAGGCGGCCACCGGGTCGTGGGTGACCATGACGACGGTCTGGCCCAGTTCGCGTACGGAGTTGCGCAGGAAGCCCAGCACCTCGGCGCCGGCGCGGGAGTCGAGGTTTCCGGTCGGTTCGTCGCCGAAGACGATGTCGGGCCGGGAGGCGAGGGCGCGGGCCACGGCGACGCGCTGCTGCTGGCCGCCGGAGAGCTGTGAGGGCCGGTGCCGGAGCCGGTCGGCGAGCCCCACCATCCGGATGACCGTGTCCAGCCACTCCTGGTCGGGCTTGCGGCCGGCGATGTCCATGGGCAGCGTGATGTTCTCCAGGGCGTTCAGGGTGGGCAGCAGGTTGAACGCCTGGAAGATGAAGCCGATCTTGTCCCGGCGCAGCCGGGTGAGCTGCTTGTCCTTCAGCGAGCCGAGCTCGGTGTCGCCGATGCGCACGGACCCGGAGGAGAAGGTGTCCAGGCCGGCCACGCAGTGCATCAGCGTGGACTTGCCGGACCCGGAGGGCCCCATGATCGCGGTGAACTCGGCCCGCCGGAAGTCGACGCTGACCCGGTCGAGAGCGACCACCTGGGTCTCGCCCTGCCCGTAGACCTTCGACAGTTCCGTGGCACGGGCGGCCACGGCGGTGGCCCGGTCGGCGGTGGGGGTGGTGGTCACGGGAGGGTGCTCCTGACGGGACGACGGCGTTTCGGGGGACGTCTCCCATCGTCGCGTCCGCCCGCCGCCGTGGAGTCAGCCGCTGCTCCGGTTCCGGGGGCAGCCTCGAGTCGCACCGGCGGCCCCGGTGTCATACCCCGGTATGACGGCCGCCCCTGAGCCGGGAAGCCCCACCCGCCCGGGCGGGGTCCGGGCGGGCCCCGACGACGGATTCCGTCGCGGACCCACGTGAGGATGCTGCGAAGACCACCCGATCGGACGGTGAAATCCCGTCATTCCGCATCCATCGTCGAAGGGTGCCGAAAGGGCCACAGGCAAGTGCGGACTGCCCGTACCCTGGTCTGATGGCCCATCAGACGCCAATAAAATAAGACAACCTCGGCCCGACGGGCCTCAGTTGGAGGGGGTCACCCCGATAGGCTCGGCAGCTGATGCGGAGCCCATGGCCTGCCCGGATGGTGGAAAGCAGACACGGCGAGCTTAAACCTCGCTGCCCCTCGCGGGCGTACCGGTTCAAGTCCGGTTCCGGGCACTACCGCAGGCATGGTGCGTGACCTGGCGTAACAGCCCGAAGCCGAAGGGTGAGTGGCCCGGCTGAGGGCTCGGCGTCCGCACCATGGGCGGCTCGGCCGGCTACTCCTCGGGCTCCCAGGCGATCAGCCGCTCGAACACCCGCTGGTCGCCCTCGATCTTCAGGTCGCTCAGCGTGAGGCGGCCCCAGACGAAGAGGAGCAGCTGCTCGGCCGTGCCCGTGGCTGAGGCGGAGGCCGGCGCGGCGTCGTCCGCGAGGGGTGCGGGCCAGGCGCCGGTGCCGTCCAACGTGAGGAGCCAGGAGCGGCCCTCGGTGGCGTGGTAGTGGACGGTGGCGGCCTCGTGCGGCCAGGCCGCCGGGGTGGAGTTGCAGGTGTCGAGGAACTCGGCCACGCCGTCGATCGCGACGTCCGCCGGCATCGGCTGCACGGCGCCCGCGGCGAGCTGGGCGTCGTAGGTGTGCACCAGCACCTCGTGCACCCGGCGCCGGGCAACGCCCCAGGCATTCGCCGGGGACACGCCGGCGCTCCACCACGCCCAGCACTCGCGCTCGGGGCCGGCCTCGCGCAGCGTACTCAGCAGCAGCTCGTTCGACTCGGCGTACCAGTCCAGCAGCGCCTCGAGCTCGCGGGGCACCTCCGCGGCGTCCTTGGCCGGCGGAGCCCCGGCCGGCCCCGCGGTGACGATCGCGGCCCACCAGCGCTGGCCCGTACCCAGGTGCTTCACCAGATCGAACACCGTCCACTCGGGGCAGGACGGCACCGGCGCATCGAGGCCGGGCGCGGCGGCAACCGCACTCCGGAACGCGGCCGACCGCTCGTCGATCAATTGCAGCAGGGTGGAAAACCCAAGGCTCTCTGTCACATCGCTTACCTATCACCCCAGCTCAGCCGACCGCCAGGTGGATGAACGGCGAGCCCTTCATCCACCTCGGCAGGTCAGCCCGTCGCGCGGTGGGACTCGATGACGCCGAGTGAGCCGGCGAACAGGCCGGCGTAGCCGTTCACCTCGATCGGCGCGTCGCCGGTGCCCGAGGCCTTGTCCTTGCCCGTGCGCGCGTCCAGGATCACGGAACCGTTGTCGGTCGTGCCGTACACGGCCCCGTGGTACATCGTGGAGATCCTGGGCATGAGCCGGGTCTTGTCGTCGCCGGCGACGGACCACAGCTCCGTCCAGTTCCCCGGGTCGAGGGCGACCACCCGCTCGTCGACGCCCTTCGCGGCCTTGCAGACGACGGCGGAGTCCTCGTCGGACCAGCAGGACAGATCGGTGGGGCGCCCGAGCGCCTTGCTCGCGACGAGTCCGGCCGGCGGCTTCCCGGTGGACGTGGTGAGCAGCGCACCGGAGTTGTTCGGATCTTCGAAGGGGGCGTCGACGACGGCCGTGAACAGGCCGTCGCCGACCCGGGTCAGCTCGGTCCGGTTGAGACGGTCCTTGTACGTCCACGCCTTGGTTCCGTCGGTGACCTCGCGGCCCTCGACGGTGGCGCCGGCGCCGAGGATGCTGTCGGCACCGCCGCGCCCGACGGCGATCCCGCCGTCGACGAAGGAGGCGCGGAAGCCCTTCTCGGTCCAGGCGGTCTCGCGGGTGGTGAGGGAGACGCCGATGGTCACGGCGTCGGTGTCGTCGCCGAAGGTGAGGACCGCGGTGCCGGAGCCGGCCCCGGCCACATAGGGCTCGCTCTCCTCCTTGCCCTCGGGACGCTCGACCGTCGAGGTCCACAGCCGCTTGCCGGAGTCGGCGGCGACGGCGGTGAGTTCGACCAGGGGCCGGTCGGGGGTCGTGCCGGAGCCGGGCTCGGTGACGGAGAACGCGGCGAGCACCGCGGTGTGCCCGCCGACCTCGACCAGGTGCGGCCCGCCGATGCCGTCGGTGCCGTAGTCGGTGTCCTCGGCGGGCTGCCCCTGCGCCTTCACGCTCCACAGCTTCCTGCCGTCGAGCACGCTCACCGCGCGGACCTCCTCGTCGGAGACGGCGTACGCCGTGGTGTCCTCGAGCTCGACGGACCAGTTCCCCTCGTTGATGCCGCCGGCGATGTCCTGCGCGGGTTCGTCCCGGAACCTCAGCGGCGGATCGTAGGACTTGGCGGCCGCCGGAGTGCTCCTGCCACCGCCCTCGGGGTGGGGCGCGCCCCCGTGGGCCCCGTCGTCGCCGTCTCCGCCGCCGCATGCCGTCAGCATGGCCAGCGCGAGCCCGACGGGCACGACGAGACGACCGCTCCGCTTCACCTGACGCATGGGAACTCCCCCGAGGACGTGCTCAGTTGCCGGTACTCGTCGAGCGCGGTCCGAGACCGGCCGGACGTGCCCCGATCATGCCACTGCCTACGTCCGACGGTGCGTCAGGCACCGCCCCGGCACGTCCCGTGGCGCGGACCGGCAATCACGCCGCCGCGGGCGTGATGTTCTGGTTGGCGTGGAAGAAGTTGTCCGGGTCGTAGGTGTGCTTGACCGCGGCCAGCCGGTCGTAGTGGCCGCGGTAGGTGGTCCGGACGCGTTCCGGGCTCTCCTGGGAGCCGAGGAAGTTGACGTAGGAGCCGCCCATCGAGTGCGGGTGCAGGTCGGTCCAGCAGTCGACGCACCACTGGCGGACCACGTCGGCGTTGGCGGGGTCCGGATCGATCCCCGCGAAGACGCCCGACCACACGGCGTCCCGGTAGGCCCAGGCCGTGTCGTCGGCGCCGAGCCGGTGGGCCGCGCCGTCCACGGGATACAGGTGCAGCGTCGACAGGTCGGTGGGGATGCTCTGCCCGTACCGCTCGATCACGTCGACCGCCGTGTCGGAGAAGGCGTCGAAGAAGTCGCCGCGCCAGTACCACTGCAGGCCCTCGGGGATCAGCCCGTCGAACATGGTCTGCAGGGCGGGGTACGGCATCGGCGAGGTGAAGTGGAAGGCGGGCGGCGCCGGCTCGTTCACCGCGGACAGCACGTCCTCCAGTCGGTCGGCCTCCAGGTCGCCGGTGTAGCACCACACCACGCCGCACATCTTCCGCCCGTGGATCGGTTCCGGGAACGGCGGGCCCGGCGGTACGACCAGAGCGGCGAAGAACCCGTACAGGTCCACGGGCGCGGCGGGCAGGAACTCGCGGTACCACCGCAGCACGTCCCGCGTGCGGTCGACCGGCCACACGGTGACCGCGACCCCGACCGTGTCCACCGGGTGCAGCCGGAAGGTGAAGGAGGTGACCACGCCGAAGTTCCCGCCGCCGCCGCGCAGCGCCCAGAAGAGGTCGGGGTGGTCCTTCTCGGAGGCGGTGACGAAGGAGCCGTCCGCGAGGACGACGTCGGCGGAGAGCAGGCTGTCGACGGTGAGGCCGTACTTGCGGGTCAGATACCCGTGCCCGCCGCCGAGGGTCAGCCCGCCGACGCCGGTGGTCGACATGATCCCGGCGGGCACGGCGAGCCCGAAGGTGTGGGCCGCGTGGTCCAGGTCGCCCAGCAGGCTGCCGCCGCCCACCTGGGCGGTCCGCGCCTCCGGGTCGACGCGCACCCAGCGCATCTCGGACAGGTCGAGGACGAGACCGTCGTCGACCAGGCACAGCCCCGGTCCGCTGTGACCGCCGCCGCGCACCGCGAGTTCGGTTCCGGTGTCCTGGGCGAAGGAGATCGCCGTCCGTACGTCCGCCACGTCGGCGCACCGCGCGAACGCGGCCGGACGCCGGTCGATCATGGCGTTGTAGATGTTCCGGGCCTCGTCGTAGCCCGGGTCGGCCGGAGCGAGGACGGGTCCCCGCAGTGCCTCGCGCAGAGTTTCGAGAGTGGTGCTGTCGATGCCGCCCATGGCCGGACACCCCTGAGGAAGAGTCGGAGACAGGGCCGCGTACGGATGGACGCGCGTCGTCCGGCGGGGCCGCGGGGCAGGGCGCGGAGATCCGCTCGCGCCTCGAATCGGTTACGGGGGAACCGGGCCGGGCGGGCCCGGCCCGCCTGCCTCCAGTCTGCGTCCCTCGCTCCCTGCCCGCACATCGGCCGCCCGCGGTGGCGCCGGCGGGGTCCGGAAGCGTCCGGCGGAGGTCACGGCGACGACCGGCAGGTATCGGCCAGGTCCCATGTTGGTCATGGATTGGGTCGGCCGTCCCGGGGAATCAGGGAGCCACGTAGCGTGTTCGACGTCATGGCAGGGAAAGATCCTTCTTAAGCGGTAGGGTCATTCCTTTGCCTACCTATTACTCTTGAGCCAAGGCCACGCAGGGTGGCCATGGAGGAGTGAAATGAGGAGCAGCAACCCGGTCTTCTCGCGACGGGGATTCAGCCGCGACAACGGCTACGCGGGATTCAACGCGACGCCGCAGGCCGGGGGACCCGCTGTCGGCACGCAGGGCAACCCGTACGCTCCGCAGGGCGCTCCGTACGCCCCGCAGGGCGGCAACCCCTACGCGCAGAACCCTTACGCCCAGCAGGCCCCGCAGTACGGCGTCCCGCCGCAGGCGCCGGCCACCACCGGCCGGATGACGATGGACGACGTCGTCATGCGCTCGGCGATGACGCTGGGCACGGTCGCCGTCGGCGCCGTCCTGGCGTGGGCGCTGCTGCCGGTGTCCAGTACCAGCTACGGCCTCGCCATCGGCTCCGCGCTCGTCGCCTTCGTCCTGGCGATGGTGCAGAGCTTCAAGCGGACCCCGTCGCCCGCCCTGATCCTCGGTTACGCCGCCTTCGAGGGCGTCTTCCTCGGGGTCCTCAGCGAGATGTACAACAGCCGGTGGGACGGTGCGCCGTTCCAGGCCGTGCTCGGCACCATGGCGGTATCCGGTGCGACCCTCCTCGTCTACAAGGCGGGCTGGATCCGGGTCACCGCGCGGTACGCGCGCATCGGCATGACCATCGCCATCGCGTTCATCGTCGTCATGGCGGTCAACCTGCTGCTGGTCGTCTTCGGCGTCGCCGAGGACGGCGGACTGCGCAGCATGGGCCCGCTCGGCGCGATCGTCGGCATCCTGGCCATCCTGATCGGCGCGTTCTTCCTGACCCTCGACTTCAAGCAGATCGAGGACGGCATCGCGTACGGCGCCCCGCGCGAGGAGGCCTGGCTGGCGGCGTTCGCCCTGACCATGACCCTCGTGTGGATCTACGTCGAGATGCTGCGCCTGGTCGCCATCTTCAGCGGCGACGACTAGAGGAGCCGCCCGGGCGTCCGCCCGGTCCCGTAGCGCGGGAAGGGCCCGCGAACCTCTCGGTTCGCGGGCCCTTCCGTCGTCGGCCGACGGGTTGCGTGGTGCGCGCTCAGAGCAGTTTGCGCGCGGCCCTCCTCAGGTCGTACTCGTGGATGATCGCCTTGGCGTGGCCGTACGCGATGTTGTGCTCGGCGCGCAGCCAGCTGACCTTCTCCTCGAAATTGAAGAGCGCGGGACCCTCGTCGACGGCACGCAGCCAGTCGGAGATCTCACGACCGGTGCAGTGCGGGATCCGGGCGAGCATGTTGCGGTGGGTCTCATCGGAGAAGACTTGGGACATCGGCGCCTCCGGACGCAAAGGGGATGTAAGCCGGTCCTTCAGGCCACGGTGCCTGAGCGTCCGTGTGTTGGCAACAGTCCGGGTACGGCGCGTAGTCTCGCGGCGTGCTTGATACGACGCCGCTGACCCGAGCCGTGGACCATTTCGCCGACCGGTTGAGGGCCGCTCCGCAGAGCCGGCTCCAGCGCGGGGCGGCGGCCGAGGCACTGGCCCTGGCCAGGGACATGGCCGTGAGGACCCAGCGTGTGGAGGACCCGGCCGGCGCGGTGCGGGAGATGCCCGACGCGGGGATGTTCGCGGCCGCCGACCAGATCACCGTCGCCGGACACGACCTGGCGCTCGTACTGACGAGCGAGGACGAGGTCGAGGAGGCCGTACGCCTCGTCGAGGAGGCGCAGAAACGCGCCGGGGTGTGAACCGGCACCGCGGTGTCGGCTCCCCGGCGCGCGAAAGGGCGTACCGCGGGTGTACGTGAAGGCGCGGGTGACGGGTACGTGAAGGCGCGGGTGACGGGCGTCCGCGAGGGGCGTACGGCGGTGCCCGGGTCTACAGCGAGGCTATGACGCGGTCGGCCAGGATGTAGACGCTCTCCTCGCCGCACTCGAAGGTCAGCGCGTACGCGCCCGAGACGCCCGAGCCGCCGAGGAGGACCGGGGTCCGGCCGGCGCGCAGGGCCGCCGCCAGCCGCTCCGCGGTCTCGCGGTGGCCCGGCGTCATGCACAGCGTCGTACCGTCGGCGAAGACGTAGACGTCGAGGGTTCCGAGCGGGCCCGGGCGGACGTCGGCCAGCTCCGTACGCGACTCGGCCAGCTCCTCCAGACAGGCGACCGTGCGCTCGTGGTCGTTCACGACCGGTGACTGCACCGGTACGAAGTCCGGGTGGGAGGGGTGCCGGCGGCGGGCCGCGGCCAGTTCGGGGGAGTCGCCGGAGAACTCGTCGGCGTCGACGCCGAGCTCCGTGACCGGCTCCAGGGGCTCCATGCCCGCGAAGTCGGACTGGCGCGGCAGGAACATCTCGTTCTCCGGCAGGCCGAGCAGCGTGGGGGCGTCCGAGCCGTCGCGGGCTTCCTGGGCGGCCCAGAAGGCCCGCGCCTCGGCGAGCTCCCGCTCCCGCTCCTCGGCGAGTGCCTCGGCCACGGCCGCGCGTATCTCCTCCGCGTCGGCCTGGGTGCGGGCGGCCGGTACCCGGCCGCGTGCGGTGGCCGCGCGGTCGGCGGCGAGCTCCGCGTGCAGGGCCGCGACCTGACGGCGCAGCCCGAGCAGGGTGCGCAGGACGGCGACGCCCACGACCGCCGTGACGGCTGTGGTGACCAGCAGAGCAAGAGGCATGGCGCTCACTGACGTACTCCCGGTTCAAAGTCGACCCCCGACTTCCTACATCAGCTTGAAGGGGGGACTATCCAGCTGTCAGTGCGTAACGTCACGAAAGGGACGGGACTTTGTACCCGGGGTGCCCTCTTGCAAGGGCTCTGACCTGCGTGGATGAGGTCCCAGGGGGAGATAGGTCACATCCTGGGGGAGATTGGATCACAAAACGGCCCGGAGTCCCGGTGATTCCGGGGGCTCCGGGCCGAAGGGTCACACAGGGTTCAACACCGGTGACGGTGAAGGGAGTCGGTGCGCGCGGTCCGGGGGCCGCGCACGCGGGTCAGCTGAGGCGCTCGATGACCATGGCCATGCCCTGGCCGCCGCCGACGCACATCGTCTCCAGGCCGAACTGCTTGTCGTGGAACTGGAGGCCGTTGATGAGCGTGCCGGTGATGCGGGCGCCCGTCATGCCGAAGGGGTGGCCGACGGCGATCGCGCCACCGTTCACGTTCAGCTTCTCCAGCGGGATGCCCAGGTCGCGGGCGGAGGGGATCACCTGGGCGGCGAACGCCTCGTTGATCTCGAAGAGGTCGATGTCGTCCACGGTCAGGCCGGCGCGCCGCAGGGCCTGCTTCGACGCCTCCACCGGGCCGAGGCCCATGATCTCCGGGGACAGGCCGGTGACGCCGGTCGAGACGATCCGGGCGAGCGGGGTCAGGCCGAGCTCCCGCGCCTTCGTGTCCGACATGATCACGAGCGCGGCGGCGCCGTCGTTGAGTGGGCAGCAGTTGCCCGCCGTGACCAGGCCGTCGGGGCGGAAGACGGGCTTGAGGCCCTGCACGCCCTCCAGGGTGACGCCGGCGCGGGGGCCGTCGTCCTTGGCGACGACCGTGCCGTCGGGGGTGGTGACCGGGGTGATCTCGCGCTCCCAGAAGCCGTTCTTGATGGCTTCCTCGGCGAGGTTCTGCGAGCGGACGCCGAACTCGTCCATGTCCTGGCGGGTGACGCCCTTCAGCCGGGCCAGGTTCTCGGCGGTCTGGCCCATCGCGATGTACGCGTCCGGGATCAGGCCGTCCTCGCGCGGGTCGTGCCAGCTCGCGCCCTCGCTGGCGGCGACGGCGGCCGTGCGGGCCTCGGCGTCGGCGAAGAGGGGGTTGTGGGTGTCGGGCAGGGTGTCGGAGTTGCCCTTGACGCTGCGGGACACCATCTCGACGCCGGCCGAGATGAAGACGTCGCCCTCACCGGCCTTGATGGCGTGCAGGGCCATCCGGGACGTCTGCAGGGAGGAGGAGCAGTACCGGGTGATGGTGCAGCCCGGGAGGTGGTCCATCCCCATCTGCACGGCGACGATCCGGCCCAGGTTGTGGCCCTGCTCGCCGCCCGGGAGACCGCAGCCGAGCATCAGGTCGTCGATGTCCTTCGGGTCAAGCCCGGGGACCTTGGCCAGCGCGGCCTGGATGATCGTGGCGGTCAGGTCGTCGGGGCGTACGTCCTTCAGGGAGCCCTTGAAGGCGCGGCCGATCGGGGAGCGGGCGGCTGAGACGATCACGGCTTCGGGCATCACGGCTCCAGGGGGTGCGCGGGAGGACGGCGGCTGGCTCACTGACTCACTGGTTCACGGGGGAAGTTACCCGTACGTACCGCCGGGGTCACGGGGATGAGGGTGTGATCCGGGCCGCAATTTACTAAGCGCTTGCTTTCTTCGGGCGGGGGCGCCTTGGGGGTGCCTCCGGGGGCGGGCTCGTCGGGGGGCCTTGAGGGTAGGTGGGCGCTGTGGATTTCGCCCCCTCCGCCCCTTTCCGTCCCGATACGGGGCTCTGCCCCGGGCCCCGCTCCTCAAACGCCGGAGGGGCTGAAACCTCGGGGCGCCGGCGGGGCTGGGAGCGGGACGGTGCGGCGGGGTCAGGCCGAGCGGGGGTCCGGGGGCGGGGCTTCGACGGGGGCGGCGGAGCGGGGGGCCGGGTCCGTGGCGGGGACCCGGTGACGGCGGCGCCGCTTGAGCAGGGCCCAGGGGCCGCGCGGGCCCGTCGGCATCGCCGGCGTGACCTCCGTACCGGCCTCCTCCGCCGCCTCGACCGCGGCCCGGGCGACCGGCAGGAAGCCCTCGCGGCGGGACACGTCGGGCCGCTCCTCCTCCGCGGGCCACAGCTCCAGCGCCGCGCACACCGTCGGCAGCACCGCCATCGCCGCCGTGGCGTACCCCTCCACCGAGGGGTGGTAGTTGTCGGGGCCGAACAGCTCCCGCGGATTCGCCGCGAACTCCGGACCGAGCAGGTCGCCCAGCGACACGGTCCGCCCGCCCTGCTCGACCGCCCCGATCGTCTGCGCCGCCGCCAGCTGGCGGGAGGCCCGCCGGGCCAGCCAGCGCAGCGGCTGCTGGACCGGCTCGATCGTCCCCAGGTCGGGACACGTGCCCACGACCACCTCCGCGCCCGCGGTACGCAGCCGCCGTACCGCCGCTGAGAGGTGCCGTACCGAACGGGTCGGCGGCATCCGGTGGGTCACGTCGTTCGCCCCGACCATGATCACGCAGATGTCGGGTACCCGGTCGGTGTCCGCGAGGGCGAGCGCTACCTGGCGGTCCAGGTCGTCCGACTGGGCCCCGGGCAGCGCCACGTTCCGCAGCTCCACCGGACGCTCCGCCACCGCGGCGAGCCCCGAGGCGAGCAGCGCGCCCGGCGTCTGGCGGGCCCGGTGCACGCCCTGGCCCGCGGCCGTGGAGTCACCGAGCATCATCAGCCGCAGCGGCGGCCCCTCCGGCCCCGTGTACGCGTACCCGTACAGACCCTCGGCGCGCGGCACCGAGCTGTGCCCGTTGCCCACATGCCGCTTCGCCAGGCGCAGCTCCGCCAGTACGACGCCGGCCGCCGCCGCGCCCATGAGACCGATCCCGCCACCGCCGTACGCGGCGCCCGCCGCGATGCGCCGCGCCACCCTCGCCCTCGACATACGTCGCCGCCACCTCCTCGAAGCCGTACAACCACTGCTTGCCCCGTAGAGGCGGTCGGTCAATCTTCGCCGGGCGCCCGGGCTCCCCGGGGTGATCGTCGTACCCCGTCCCACGTGGGGCCTTAGGCTGGCTGAACCATCCCTCAGACAGACAGCCCCGGAGACAACGGTGCAATTCCACGACTCGATGATCAGCCTCGTCGGCAACACCCCGCTGGTGAGGCTCAACAACGTGACCGCGGGCCTCCAGGCGACCGTCCTGGCCAAGGTGGAGTACTTCAACCCGGGCGGCTCCGTGAAGGACCGCATCGCCCTGCGCATGATCGAGGCCGCGGAGGAGAGCGGCGCCCTGAAGCCCGGGGGCACCATCGTGGAGCCGACCAGCGGGAACACGGGCGTCGGCCTTGCCATCGTGGCCCAGCAGAAGGGCTACAAGTGCATCTTCGTCTGCCCGGACAAGGTCAGCACCGACAAGATCAACGTCCTGCGCGCGTACGGCGCCGAGGTCGTCGTCTGCCCCACGGCCGTCGATCCGGAGCACCCCGACTCGTACTACAACGTGTCGGACCGGCTCGTCCGGGAGACCCCCGGCGCGTGGAAGCCCGACCAGTACTCCAACCCGCACAACCCGCTCTCGCACTATCACTCCACCGGACCCGAGCTGTGGGACCAGACGGAGGGGCGGATCACCCACTTCGTGGCGGGCGTGGGCACCGGCGGGACGATCTCGGGCACCGGCCGGTACCTGAAGGAGGCCAGTGACGGACGCGTCCAGGTCGTCGGCGCCGACCCCGAGGGCTCCGTCTACTCCGGCGGTTCCGGACGGCCGTACCTCGTCGAGGGCGTCGGTGAGGACTTCTGGCCGACGGCGTACGACCGGACCGTCGCCGACGAGATCGTCGCGGTGTCCGACAAGGACTCCTTCCAGATGACCCGCAGGCTCGCCAAGGAGGAGGGGCTGCTCGTCGGCGGCTCCTGCGGCATGGCCGTCGTCGCCGCCCTGCGCGTCGCCGAGCGGCTCGGCCCCGACGACGTCGTGGTGGTCCTGCTCCCCGACAGCGGCCGCGGCTACCTCAGCAAGATCTTCAACGACGAGTGGATGGCGGACTACGGGTTCCTGGACGACTCCGGGCCCAGCGCGCGCGTCGGCGACGTGCTGAGCGACAAGGAGGGCGGTTCCATCCCCTCCCTCGTCCACATGCACCCGGACGAGACCGTCGGGGAGGCGATCGAGGTCCTGCGCGAGTACGGCGTCTCGCAGATGCCCATCGTCAAGCCGGGCGCCGGTCACCCGGACGTGATGGCCGCCGAGGTCATCGGCTCCGTCGTCGAGCGCGAACTGCTCGACGCGCTGTTCACCAAGCGGGCCTCCCTCGAGGACCCGCTGGAGAAGCACATGTCGGCGCCGCTGCCGCAGGTCGGCTCGGGCGAGCCGGTCGAGGACCTGATGTCCGTGCTGGGCGGGGCCGACGCGGCGATCGTGCTGGTGGAGGGCAAGCCGACCGGCGTCGTCAGCCGTCAGGACCTGCTCGCCTTCCTCGCCAAGGGCGGCACCAGGCAGTAGCGGGACGCGCGCCCGGAGAGGGCGCGTTCCGGGCTCCCGGCGCCCAACGGGGCGGGCGCGTGCGGAACTTCGCGGAAGTGGTACACGCGTGTCACGTTCACGCGGCACCCGCTTAACACGGGTCCGGCAGATTGGTGGGTGCCGGCGGGGCGGAGGGCTCACCGCCCCGGACGGCGCGAGTACGGCGCCCAGGAGACCCGGAGCGGCTCCCGGACCTCTGGACGCCACGGACGCGGCAGCCGGGCCCGCCCCGCGCCGCGTCCCCCGCGGGGACCGCCGTCGTCCCGCCCCCCGGCCACGGGGGTGCGGCGGCCCCGCGAAAGCCGGGACGGGGCCCGGGATCCGATGGCAGTCGGACCCCGGGCCCCGTCACGACACCCGCGCCCGGGAGCGCCGGCCCTTCCGGGCCCCGATGCTCGCGCCCGTGGCCCCTCAGTCCTCCCAGTCCGGCTTCGTACCGTCCGTGCGCCGGCCGAACCCGGGGTGCTGCCGCAGCGCCTGGACCGCGTTGATCCCCACGATGCCCGTCCAGGCGACGAGGAGACCGGGGAGGTGCGCCACACCGCCGCCGATGGCGGACAGCGGGACGGCGAGGACCAGGGACACGATGCCGAAGCCGAACCGCTCCCCCCAGGAGTCCGTCGCCCGCGGCGAGCGCGCGTCGCGCGCCACGGTCATCTGCTGCTCGGCGAGCTGCCGCCGCACCCGCCGGTCGACCGCGCCGTCCAGCCGCTGCTCGACCTTCTCCAGGAACGAGTCGACCAGCGCGGAGTCGTACTCGTCGCCGAGGTCCCTGCGCGCCTGCAGGGTGGCGTTCAGATCCTTCTTGAGGTCGGCGTCGCCCGCCTCCATACCCGTCATGCCTCGACGGTAGGTGCCGGGTGGCCGGCGTCGCACTGGGGACAGCCCCCGTCTTGGGAGTGGGACCCGCCCCCGTACGGAATCCGCCCTCGTAGGGAATCCGACCCGTACGGAATCCGCCCGGTCCCGGTCCCGTCCGGTGGGGCGTACCCGGCGTCTCCCTTGCCCGGTCTGTATATCGTCATGCAGAGTTCTCGGTGCCTGAATGGAGACCATGAGCGTGAACGACAGTCCTGCCGCGCGTCTGCAGGCCCTCTTCGAGGGGCACCGGCTCACGCCGACCCAGCGGCGCATCGCGCACAGCATGGTGCGGCGTGCCGAGGACGCGCCGTTCCTGTCGAGCGTCGAACTCGCCGAACTCGCCGGGGTCAGCCAGCCGTCCGTCACCCGCTTCGCGGTCGCGCTCGGCTTCGACGGCTACCCTGCCCTGCGGCGGCACCTGCGCGAGGTGGCGCCCGCCGAACCGGCCCCGGACACCAGCACGTACAACGAGTACCAGCAGGCCGTCGAGGCCGAGATCGAGAACCTCAGGCATCTGGCCCAGGTCCTCGCCGACCCGCGCCCGGTGGCCCGCGCCGGCCGGCTGCTCGCCGCCTCCCGGCCCCTCCCCGTCCTCGGACTGCGGGCCGCGGCGGCCCAGGCGTACGGCTTCGCGTACTTCGCGGCCAAGGTGCACCCGGACGTACGGCTGCTGCACGAGGGCGGCACCATGATCCACGACCGGGTCGACGCGGCCGTGCGCGCCGGGGCCACCGCGCTCCTGTGCTTCGCGCTGCCCCGCCATCCCAGGGAGGTCGTGGACACCCTCGGGTACGCGAAGGAGGCCGGGCTGACCGTCGTCACCGTCGCCGACTCGGTGTTCGCACCCGTCGCCAAGGTCTCCGACCTGCTGCTGCCCGCCGCCGTCGGCACGGGCCTCGCCTTCGACACCGCCTGCGCGCCCATGCTGCTCGGCCGCGTCCTGCTGGAGGCGATGTGCGACGACCTCCCGGACGCGCAGGCCCGGCTGGAGGAGTTCGATGCGAGGGCGGCGGCCCGGGGGCTGTTCGTCGAGTAGTCCCGGCTTCTCAGACTCGTCTCACCTTCGCTCGCTAACCTGCGCGCCCGGCAGGGCCGAGGGCCGAGGACGAACCGAGGAGGCGGAACGTGGGGCGCGGAGGACAGGGGCTGGCCCGGGTGGCGGTCGTCGTGCGGGCCGGAGCCGCACCGCTGTGGTGGGGCGGGGTGTGCGCGGCCGGGATCGGGGTGCTCGTACCCGGGCTGACCGGACGCCGGATCGGCGTGCTCGCCGGGGCCGCGCTCTTCCTCGTCACGGCCGCCGCCGTCGCCCTGGCCCGCCGGAAGCGGTACGCCGCCCTGGCCGGGTCGGCCGCCCGGGCCGGCAAGCACGACGTGCTCCAGGACCGCGCCGCGACCGTGCGCACCTGGCGGCACGGGCACCGCTGGTGGCTGCTCGCCGGCTTCGCCGCGGCCCTCGCCTGCTCGCTCGCGGTGCCCGCAGCGGGCGGGATGGCGCTCGCCGGGGCGGGCGCCGGCCTGTGGCTGAAGGCGGGGCGGATAGGCCGCCGCGAGCGGGACGGCCAGGCCCTGCTGTGGGTCCGCGTCGACTGGCTGGGCAGGGGCGGTGCCCCCGCGGGCCGGCCGGTCAGGGGCTACCGGAGCACCGGCGTCGCGGCGGGCGACGCCGCGCCCGGAGGGGCGCGGCGTCACTGACGGGCCGTCGTCCTACACCTCCAGTTCCGCCTCGATCTTCTTCAGCTGGTGCCGGGCCATCGCCAGGTTGGACCGCTTGGCGTCCAGCACCAGGTAGAGGAAGAGGCCGTTGCCGCCGCGCCCCTGGAGCAGCCGGATCAGGTGGTACTGGTCCGACAGCGTGATCAGGATGTCCTCGATCTCGCCCTTGAGGCCCAGGTGTTCCATCGTGCGCAGTTTGGCGCGGACGACGTCGGTGTTGCCGGCGGCGGCGACGTTGAGGTCGAAGCCCTTGCTGCCGCCGATCGTGCCGAGCGCCATACCGCTCGTGTAGTCGACGAGAGCCGCTCCGGTCGCGCCCTCGATGGCGGCCAGTGCCTCTTTCAACGCCGTTTCGGTGTTCGCCATGGTGCGGTGTGTCCTTTCCTCAGCATTCGGTGGTGGGACGGGTGCGGGCGGTGGTGTGCGCGTGCGTGGAAGCGCGCGCCGCCCGTGCCCGCGGGGTCGTGGATCGGGCCGCGGCCTTCACCGGGGTTCTGGCGGCGGGTGGTCCGGAGGGCGCGTCGTCGGACGCCCCGGGCGGGTCCGCGGCCGGCGGGGCCGCCGGTGTCCCCTCCGGTGGTCGTGCCGAGCCGTCCTCCGGGTCCGCCCGGACCGTCTCGGCGCTGTCGGCACCGTCGGTACCGGTCGGGGTGCGGGCCCGTGGGGAGGCGGGACCGGCCGGGGTGCGGGTCGGAAGGGCGCCGGTTCCGGAACCGGTCCCGGAACCGGCCCGGGCGCGGGTCCGGGCGGGTTCGGTGCGTGCCGGGGTGCGGGGCCGGGCGGCCTGCGGGCGGGTCGTCGCCGCGTCCACCAGCTCACCGATCCGGGTGCCCGCGCGGCGTCCCTCCAGGTGCAGCCGGCCGACGTTGACCCGGTCCTCGGCCAGCAGCGTCAGAACGGCCGAGCCGCCCGCCGCGTACGTGGCCACATAGCCGTCGACGCCGCGCACGAGCAGTTCGCGGAAGTCGCCCCGGCCGGTGGCGTCCGCCATCCGCATCGCGACGCCGAGCGCGGCGGCGGTGAGCGCGGCCACGCCCTCCGGTTCGACGCCGGGGGTGTCGTGGGCGAGGACGAGGCCGTCGACGCTGGCCGCGAGGGCGCCGGTCAGCTGGGGCACGCGGGCCCTCAACCGGTGCAGTTCGTCGAGGACTTCGGGTTCCGCCGCCATCAGCAGTCTCCTCTCGGCACGCTGTCGGAGCGCGCGGATCACAGGGCCTCCAGTGCGTCTCTGAGGCGGCGCAGCAGGGCCACGTCCGGGTCGGCCGACGGCTGGGAGAGCACGGTGGGCAGGGGGGCGGGCGCCGGTGGGGGCGCCGCCGTGACGATCCCCGCGGCGGCCAGCCGGCGGAGGTCGACGAGGGTGTGGAAGGCGGGCCGCCCCAGCGCGAGCGAGATGTCCGCCGCCGTGCTGACGCCGTCCATCCGGCCGAGCAGGGCCGCCTGGCGCGGGGTCACCGGCGGCTCGGCGCCGCGGTGGGACCGTACGAGCGGGGCGGTGTCCGTCGCGGGGTCGGACCAGATGCGGTGCAGCAGCGCGCGGCGGCGCAGCGTCTCCCGCTCCAGCGCGGCCACCGGGACGGGGCGGACCGGGCCGAGCCAGTGCGCGGCCCCGTACCGGAAGCGGGCGGGGGTGCCGCTCGGGCCGAGCACGAAGTACGCCGCGTCGTACAGCGCGCCGAGGTGGCACAGTTCGAGCGCGCCCTGGGCGATGCGGCCGCTGTCGACCAGGAAGCGCCCGACGCGGTTGCGGGCCCCGGCCGCCGAGACGGCCTCCCGCCAGCCGTCGGCGGGCAGCGCGCCGCGGGCGGTGAGCAGGACGTCGAGCGAGGGGGCCACCGGGCTCTCGGCGTGCACCACCTCGCCGTCGCAGAGGTAGATCGTGCCGCGTTCGCGCATCAGGACGCCGGTGGCCCGCTCGGCGGCGAGCCGGCTGAGCATCGGCGACAGGCCACCTCCGGCGGTCGCGCCCGCCTCCCGGCCCCGCACGGGCAGCCGGGGCGGCGGCGTTCTGACGGCGGTCATCCCAGCACCAGCCGTCCCGCCATCTCGCCGAGCCGGATGCGGGCCAGTGCGAGGTTGCCGTCGGAACGGGCCAGCCACAGATGCAGGAACACGCTGCTGTCGAACGTCGTCCGCACGAAGCGCAGGACGTGGTAGCTGTCGCGGTTGCTGATGATCAGGTCCTCGACGGGCGGCTCCCCGCCGGACCAGTCGGCGCCGTCGGCCGGGGCGAAGGCGGTGTGCTCGGCGGCGATCCGCGCCAGCTCCGCGGACTCCGCCGCGGTGGTCTCGTGGTCCCCGCCGGGGGCGTCCCCGACCGTGCCCAGGGCCAGTCCGCTGGTCCAGTCGACCACGGCGGCGCCCCGGGCACCGGGCAGTCTCATGGCTTCCAGCAGGCACTCGTCGATTCCGGGCACCGTGGCTCCCCTCCCGCCTCGGGTGTTCGGCTGAGTGACGGAGACGCTACGCAACGTGTGGTCGAAGAGTGAGTGTTCGGGCATTTTCCGGTGGAACATGCCCCGGCTGGCTAAGGTGGGTCGGCTCGGCACCCGGGAGTCGCGGTGGCGTATTGACTAGCTCTATTCAGGAGGCGACGATATGAATAATCACTGCAACAGTCCGCCAGAGAGTCAGAAGAGTCAGCTGGGAGGCAGACCATGTCAGGACCCCGCCCCGTACAGGCGCCGCGCGGTACGGAACTGAGCGCCCTGGGATGGCAGCAGGAGGCCGCCCTGCGGATGCTGCAGAACAACCTGGACCCCGAGGTCGCCGAGCACCCCGACAAGCTCGTCGTCTACGGCGGCACCGGCAAGGCCGCCCGCGACTGGCGCTCCTTCGACGCCATGGTCCGCACGCTGCGCACCCTCAAGCAGGACGAGACGATGCTCGTCCAGTCCGGCCGCCCCGTCGGCGTCATGCAGACCCACGAGTGGGCGCCGCGCGTCCTGCTCGCCAACTCCAACCTGGTGGGCGACTGGGCCAACTGGGAGGAGTTCCGGCGCCTGGAGGCCCTCGGCCTCACCATGTACGGCCAGATGACGGCCGGTTCCTGGATCTACATCGGCACCCAGGGCATCCTCCAGGGGACCTACGAGACGTTCGCCGCCGTCGCCGCGAAGCGGTTCGACGGCACCCTCGCCGGCACGATCACGCTCACCGCCGGTCTCGGCGGGATGGGCGGCGCCCAGCCGCTCGCCGTCACGATGAACGAGGGCGTCGTCATCTGCGTCGACTGCGACCCGCGCGCCATCGAACGCCGCATCGAGCACCGGTACCTGGACGTGCGGGCCGACAGCCTGGAGCACGCGCTCCAGCTCGCCGTCGAGGCCCGCGACCAGCGCAAGCCGCTCTCCATCGGCCTCCTCGGCAACGCGGCGGAGCTGCTGCCGCGGATGCTCGCCGAGGGCGCGCCCATCGACATCGTCACCGACCAGACGTCGGCGCACGACCCGCTGTCCTACCTCCCCGTCGGCGTCGACTTCGACGACATGGCGTCGTACGCGGCCAAGGACCCGGCCGGGTTCACCACCCGCGCACGCGAGTCGATGGCCCGCCACGTCGAGGCCATGGTCGGCTTCATGGACGCCGGAGCCGAGGTCTTCGACTACGGCAACTCCATCCGCGGCGAGGCACAGCTCGCCGGGTACGAGCGGGCGTTCGCCTTCCCCGGCTTCGTCCCCGCCTACATCCGGCCGCTGTTCTGCGAGGGCCGCGGCCCCTTCCGCTGGGCCGCCCTGTCCGGCGAGGCCTCCGACATCGCCAAGACCGACAAGGCGATCCTGGAGCTCTTCCCCGCGTCCGAGTCCGCGCAGAACGAGTCGCTGCACCGCTGGATCAGGATGGCCGGCGAGCGCGTCCACTTCCAGGGCCTCCCGGCCCGCATCTGCTGGCTCGGCTACGGCGAGCGCGACCGGGCGGGCGAGCGCTTCAACGACATGGTGGCGAGCGGCGAGCTGGCCGCCCCCCTGGCCATCGGCCGCGACCACCTCGACTGCGGCTCCGTCGCCTCCCCGTACCGCGAGACCGAGGCCATGCTCGACGGCTCCGACGCCATCGCCGACTGGCCCCTGCTGAACGCCATGGTGAACGTCGCCTCCGGAGCGTCCTGGGTCTCGATCCACCACGGCGGCGGCGTCGGCATGGGCCGCTCCATCCACGCCGGCCAGGTCTGCGTGGCCGACGGCACCCCGCTCGCCGGCGAGAAGATCCGCCGCGTCCTGACCAACGACCCCGGCATGGGCGTCGTCCGGCACGTCGACGCCGGATACGACATCGCCGAGTCGGTGGCGGACGAGCGCGGCGTGCGCGTGCCGATGCGCGAGGGCGGCGAGGCGTGACCTTCCACAGCATGTGGGCGGAGCTGCTGCCGATCGGCCGCGGCTCCGCCTCCGGCGGATACCGCAGGTACGCGTGGACGGCCGCCGACACCGACTGCCGTGCCTGGTTCCGCGCGCAGGCCGAGTCCCGCGGGCTCACGTACGAGGTCGACCGCAACGGCAACCAGTGGGCCTGGCTCGGCGACCCCGAGGCCGGGGACGCCGTGGTCACCGGGTCCCATCTGGACTCCGTCCCCGACGGCGGCGCCTTCGACGGCCCCCTCGGCGTCGTCTCCTCCTTCGCCGCCCTCGACGAGCTGCGGGCCCGCGACGCCCGGCTGGACAAGCCCCTCGCCGTCGTCAACTTCGGCGACGAGGAGGGCGCCCGCTTCGGGCTCGCCTGCGTCGGCTCCCGGCTCACCGCGGGCCGGCTGACCACCGAACAGGCCCACCGGCTCACCGACGCCGACGGGATCACCCTCCCGCGGGCCATGGAGGCCGCCGGGTACGACCCCGACGCCATCGGACCCGACCCGGAGCGGCTCGCCCGCATCGGTGCCTTCGTCGAACTGCACGTGGAACAGGGCCGCGCCCTCGACCTCAGCGGCGACCCGGTCGGCGTCGCCAGCGCCATCTGGCCGCACGGCCGCTGGCGGTTCGACTTCCGCGGCGAGGCCAACCACGCCGGCACCACCCGGCTGGTGGACCGCCGGGACCCGATGCTCCCGTACGCCGAGACCGTGCTGGCCGCCCGCCGCGAGGCCCGGCTGGCCGGCGCCGTCGCCACGTTCGGCAAGATCGCGGTCGAGCCGAACGGCGTCAACGCGATCCCCTCCCTGGTCCGCGGCTGGCTCGACTCCCGCGCCGCCGACCAGACGACCCTCGACACGGTCGTGGGCGGCGTCGAGAAGGCGGCCCGCGAGTACGCGGAGGCCCACGGCGTCGACCTGGACGTCGTCCGCGAGTCCTTCACCCCCGTCGTCGAGTTCGACCACGCCCTGCGGGACGAACTCGCCCGCGTCCTGGGCACGGACACGGGCCTGACCGTCCCCGTGCTGGGTACGGGCGCGGGACACGACGCCGGAATACTCTCCGGCACGATCCCGACCGCCATGCTGTTCGTACGCAACCCCACCGGCGTCTCGCACTCACCGGCCGAGTACGCCGCCGAGGACGACTGCGCTGCCGGAGTGACCGCGCTCGCCGACGTACTGGAAGGGCTGATCAGCAGGTGACGCAGACGTACTGGCTGGAGCACGCCTGGCTCGGCACCCTCCCCCGAGCTCTCGGCTCCGCTCGAGCAGGGGGGACCCCCATCGAGCCGGGCGTGGCCCTCGACGTCGCGGACGGCCGGATCGCCGCCGTCCGCACCGGCACCGCCACCCCGCCCCCCGGCGCCGAGATCCTGCGCGGCCTCACCCTTCCCGGACTCGCCAACGCCCACTCGCACGCCTTCCACCGCGCGCTGCGCTCGACCGTCCAGGTCGGCTCCGGCACCTTCTGGACGTGGCGCGAGGTCATGTACTCCGTCGCGGACCGGCTGACCCCGGACACCTACCACGCCCTCGCGCGCGCCGTGTACGCCGAGATGGCGCTCGCCGGCGTCACCGCCGTCGGCGAGTTCCACTACGTGCACCACGCCCCCGGCGGCACCCGCTACGCCGACCCCAACGCCATGGGCGAGGCCCTGATCGAGGCCGCCCGCGAGGCCGGCGTCAGGATCACCCTGCTCGACACCGCCTACTTCGCCGCCGGCATCCTCGACAAGCACACCGGCCACCCCCCGAACCGGCACCAGCTGCGCTTCTCCGACGGATCCGCCGACGCCTGGGCCGAACGCGCGGGGCAGCTCAAGGAACGCGACCACGCCCGCATCGGCGCCGCGATCCACTCCGTGCGCGCCGTCCCGGCCGCCCAGCTCCCCGCCGTCGCCGAGTGGGCGCGCACCCGCCACGCGCCCCTGCACGTCCACCTCTCCGAGCAGACCGCCGAGAACGACGCCTGCCTCCAGGCGCACGGCTGCACACCGACCCGGCTCCTCGCCGACCACGGAGTCCTGGGCGCCCGCACGACCGGCGTCCACAACACCCACCTCACCGACGAGGACATCGCGCTGCTCGGCGCCTCCGCCACCGGCACCTGCATGTGCCCGACGACGGAACGGGACCTGGCCGACGGCATAGGCCCGGCGACCGCGCTCCAGCGCGCCGGATCGCCGCTGTCCCTCGGCTCGGACAGCCACGCCGTCATCGACCTCCTCGAAGAGGCCCGCGCGATGGAGCTGAACGAACGCCTGCGCACCCGCAGCCGCGGCCACTGGACGGCGGCCGCCCTGCTGCGCGCCGCCTCCGCCGACGGCCACGCGGCCCTCGGCTGGGACGAGGCGGGCCGCCTGGAGGCCGGGGCGCTCGCCGACTTCACGACGATCGCCCTCGACTCGGTCAGAACAGCGGGACCGGTGCCGCGCCTCGGCGCCGAGACAGCCGTATTCGCCGCCTCCGCGGCGGATGTGCGCCACACGGTCGTGGCAGGCCGCCACGTCGTACGCGACGGGGCGCACACCCTGGTCCCCGACGTGCCGTCGGCCCTGGCGGACGCCGTGGCGGCCGTGCGCGCCTGACGCCCTCCCCGATCTTCGCCACCCACGAGGACACCATGAGCAGCACCACCGTCATTACCAACATCGCCTGCCTGGTCACCAACGACCCCTCCCTCGGCGACTCGTCCCCGCTCGGTCTGATCCGGGACGCGGCCGTCGTCGTCGAGGGCGAGCGCGTCGTGTGGACCGGTGAGTCAAGAAAAGCACCCGCCACCGACAACCGGGTCGACGCGGGCAGCCGGGCGGTGATCCCCGGCTTCGTGGACTCGCACTCCCACCTGGTCTTCGCGGGCGACCGCACCGAGGAGTTCAACGCCCGCATGTCGGGCCGCGGCTACACGGCGGGCGGCATCCGCACCACCGTCGCCGCGACCCGCGCCGCGAGCGACGCCGACCTCGAACGCAACGTCACCCGCTACCTCCGCGAGGCGCTGAGGCAGGGCACGACCACCTTCGAGACCAAGTCGGGGTACGGACTCACCGTCGAGGACGAGGCCCGCGCCCTGCGCATCGCCTCCCGGCACACCGACGAGGTCACCTACCTCGGCGCCCACATCGTGGCCCCGGAGCACGCCGACGACCCCGCCGCCTACGTCGGCCTCGTCACCGGCCCGATGCTCGACGCCTGCGCCCCGCACGCCCGCTGGATCGACGTCTTCTGCGAGAAGGGCGCCTTCGACGGCGACCAGGCCCGCGCGATCCTCACCGCGGGCCGTGCCAAGGGCCTCGTCCCGCGCATCCACGCCAACCAGCTCTCCTACGGCCCCGGCGTGCAGCTCGCCGTGGAACTGGACGCGGCCAGCGCCGACCACTGCACGCACCTCACCGACGCCGACGTGGACGCCCTGGCGAACGGCCGTACCGTCGCGACGCTGCTGCCCGGCGCCGAGTTCTCCACCCGCGCGCGGTGGCCCGACGCCCGGCGGCTCCTGGACGCGGGCGTCACCGTCGCCCTGTCGACCGACTGCAACCCGGGCTCCTCGTTCACGTCGTCCGTGCCGTTCTGCGTCGCGCTCGCGGTACGGGACATGGAGATGACGCCGGACGAGGCCCTCTGGTCGGCCACGGCGGGCGGTGCGGCGGCGCTGCGCCGGGAGGACGTCGGCCGTCTCTCCCCGGGAGCCCGCGCCGACCTGGTGTTCCTGGACGCGCCGAGCCACGTCCACCTCGCCTACCGCCCCGGCGTCCCTCTGGTGTCGCAGGTGTGGCGACGCGGGACGCCGGTCGCGTAGAGACGGCGGCGGCGGTGGTCGTACGGGCCGGTCAGTCCTCGGTCGTCAGGCCCTTGCGCAGCCGCACCAGCGTGCGGGAGAGCAGACGGGAGACGTGCATCTGGGAGATGCCCAGCTCCTCGCCGATCTCCGACTGCGTCATGTTGGCGACGAAGCGCAACGAGAGGATCTTGCGGTCGCGCGGCGGGAGGTCCGCGATCAGCGGCTTGAGGGACTCCACGTACTCGATGCCCTCGATGCCGTGGTCCTCGTAGCCGATGCGGTCCGCGAGGGCGCCCTCGGAGTCGTCCTCCTCCGGCTGCGCGTCGAGCGAGCTCGCCGTGTACGCGTTCGAGGCGGCCATGCCCTCGACGACCTCGTCGTCGGTGATGCCCAGGCGCGCCGCCAGCTCGCTCACCGTGGGGGAGCGGTCGAGCTGCTGGGCGAGTTCGTCACCCGCCTTGGCCAGGTCGAGGCGGAGCTCCTGGAGCCTGCGCGGCACGCGGACGGACCACGACGTGTCACGGAAGAAGCGCTTGATCTCGCCGATGATGGTCGGCATCGCGAAGGTGGGGAACTCGACCCCGCGGCTCAGCTCGAAACGGTCGATCGCCTTGATCAGGCCGATCGTGCCCACCTGGATGATGTCCTCCATCGGTTCGCTGCGGGAGCGGAAGCGGGAGGCGGCGAACTTCACCAGAGCGAGGTTGAGCTCGACCAGCGTGTTGCGCACGTACGCGTGCGCGTGCGTGCCCTCCTCGAGGGACTCCAGCCGCTCGAAGAGTGTCCTGGACAGGGCCCGTGCGTCCACCGGCCCCACCTCGTCGTAAGGGGGGATCTCCGGGAGCCCGACGAGCCCGTGGACGAGACCGGCGTCGGAGCCGGGGTCGAATCGTCCGTCGTCGAAACCAGGTGTGGTCCCGGGCTGGGTGGGAACCAGGGGGAGTGTCGACGTCGCCTGATGGATATGCGATGCGTCGAGCCGGGGTGACATGGTGTCCTCCATCGTTCTCGGCATATGGCTGCCGATGCCAATACGTGCACTGCGGTGTGCGGCGCCTCCGAAGCCGGCCGTGTCGATTAGCTGTCCGTACTAGCCCTACCCGCTTTCGCAAGCCCGCCGCAAGTGCGCTACCTGCGGAAATGTCCATTTTCGGGTACTTGTTCGGGTGTCGGAACCCGTGGTGAGGGCGTAGTGTTCGAGGGCATCAATCAGCAGTCACGACGGTCGGGAGAGAGACGGCATGGACCGCGGGACGGTCGGCAGCGCACAGTCGGGCCGACTTCTTGTCGAGGTGCGCGAAGAGGGTTCGAGCGCGGTGGTCACTCCGGCGGGTGAGCTGGATCACCACACCGCCGATCTGTTGCGTGAACCACTCGAGGAAGTTCTCGAGAAGGGATGTACGCGCCTTGTCGTGGACTGCTCGCGCCTGGAGTTCTGTGACTCCACGGGGCTGAACGTACTGCTCGGCGCCCGGCTGAAGGCCGAGGCGGCCGGTGGTGGGGTGCATCTGGCGGGGATGCTGCCGGTCGTGGCCCGGGTCTTCGAGATCACCGGCGCCGACGCGGTCTTCACCGTGCACGAAACGCTCGACGCGGCCCTCGCCGACTAGGCGGCCGGGGTGAGTGACATCGACCTCGTTCCCGAGCCGCTTCCGTGCGGCGGGGCCATTTCCGGCATCACAGTCTCGTTGCCGGGTACAGGGGTGTCCGGGCTGCGGCGCCGGGCAGGAGACATCAAGGACCGAGTCTCGACTCATGAACCGGTGAATCGGTGAGGTGAAGCGCTGATGAGCACCACCCGGCCTTACTCGCCGGGCGACCGCGGCCCGGACCCGGGTGCCGGCGGCGCTTCCGGGGCGCCCGGAGAGAGCGCCACCGCGCCTCCGGCGGGCGGCCAGGTCCGCAGACTGAGCTTCGACGGCGAGAGCGGCGTCGTGCCGCTCGCCCGCGACTTCACCCGCCAGGCGCTGTACGCGTGGGGCTGGCTGCCCGCGGCCACCGCCGACCGGCGGGCGGCCGCCGAGGACGTGCTGCTGGTCGTCTCGGAGCTGGTCACCAACGCCTGTCTGCACGCCGAGGGCCCCGACGAGCTCCAGATCGCCTGCGACAACAAGGTGCTGCGGATCGAGGTCTCCGACGGCGGTACGGGCCAGCCCGCGCCCCGCACCCCGCACCGCGCGGGCCGTCCCGGCGGCCACGGCATGTTCATCGTGCAGCGGCTCTGCCTGGACTGGGGCGTCCTCCGCACGTCCGGAGTCGCCGGCAAGCGGGTCTGGGCGGAGCTCGGAGCGCCCGAGTAGGAGCACGCGACGGCCCGCGACCGCCGGCGACAGCCGCCGGTCCGCCCGCCGTCCCGCGGCCACGCCGTCGCCCATCACGCCACGCCGCGCGAGGGGGCGTCGGCACCACCGACGCCGAAGGGCCGCCGCACCGGATCCGGTGCGGCGGCCCTTCGCGTGTGTCACGCCGGCCGTGGGGTCAGCGGACGGAGCCCATCAGCTCCTTGACCTTGCTGCGGTACATGAAGACCGCGACACCGGCGACCGCGGCGAGGCCGGCCTCCAGGGCCACGATGCCCATCTTGTTCAGGTCGACGCCCGCGATCGAGAGCAGACCGGTCGTGGCGTCGCCCGCGGTGACGGCCAGGAACCAGACACCCATCATCTGCGAGGCGTACTTCGCCGGGGCCATCTTCGTGGTCACGGAGAGGCCGACCGGGGAGAGCAGGAGCTCGCCGACGGTCTGCAGGAAGTAGATCGCCACCAGCCACATCGCGGCCGCCTTGTGACCGCCGTCGGCGATCGAGAGCGGGGCGAGGAACAGGAAGAAGGACGCGCCGACCAGCATCAGACCGGAGGCGAACTTGACGATCGTGCTCGGCTCCTTGCCCCGGCGGTTGAGCGCCAGCCACACCCAGGCGAAGACCGGCGCCAGTGCCATGATCATGACCGGGTTGACCGACTGGTACCAGGAGACCGGGAACTCCCAGCCGAAGACGGTGTTCTCGGCCGAGCCGTCCGCGAAGATCGACAGGGTCGAACCGCCCTGGTCGTAGATCATCCAGAACACGGCCGCGGCGACGAAGAACCAGATGTACGCGGTCATCTTCGACTGCTCGACGCCGTCGAGGTCCTTGTCACGCTTGATGCGGGCGATGACCCAGACGGGGATGAGCAGACCGGCGACGGTGATCGGGACCAGCAGCCAGTTCAGCGTGTAGACGCCGGAGAAGCCGACGATGCCGTAGAAGACGACGGCGACGGCCAGCCACAGCAGGCCCTTGCGCAGCGTCGAGGACTTCTCCGCGTCGGACAGCGGCGTCGGGACGACGCTGGAGCGGCCGCTCAGGTGGCGGCTGCCGAGGAGGAACTGGGCGAGACCCAGACCCATGCCGAGCGCGGCCAGCGCGAAGCCGAGGTGCCAGTTGACGTTCTCACCGATGGTGCCGATGATCAGCGGCGCCGCGAAGGCACCGACGTTGATGCCCACGTAGAAGAGCGTGAAGCCGCCGTCGCGGCGCGGGTCGTCCGGGCCGTCGTAGAGGTGGCCGACCATCGTCGAGATGTTGGCCTTGAGCAGGCCGGAACCGATCGCGACGAGGCCGAGGCCCGCGTAGAAGGTGCCGGCCGACGGCAGGGCCAGCGTCAGGTGGCCCAGCATGATGACGCCGCCGGCGACGGCGACGGTCTTGCGGGGGCCGAGGACGCGGTCCGCGAACCAGCCGCCGGGCAGGGCGAGCAGGTACACGAGCGACAGGTACACCGAGTAGATCGCGGTCGCGGTGGTCGCGCTCAGGTGGAGGCCGCCCGGAGCGACCAGGTACAGCGGCAGAAGTGCCCTCATGCCGTAGTAGGAGAAACGCTCCCACATCTCGGTCATGAAGAGAGTGGCCAGTCCGCGGGGGTGGCCGAAGAAGGTCTTCTCGGAACCGGGGGTACCCGGGCGGGCCGAGTCCTTCGTCAGGCTGGACGCCATGGTCGTTCCTTGCTGCTCGGGACGCGCGTCCCGATGTGGGGGGCGCGCCCGGTGGGGGGCGGCCGGCACCGGCGGTTCTCCGCCCACCCCGCACGCCCACGGGGATTCCGCTCCGGATCACGAAGCGGTGGACGACGACCACCGGGATCCACGCCCGCCGCGTACGACGCGGTCGGGCCCGGCCACAGGTCATTCCTTTCGAGGCCGGCGAATACCGGCCCGCACACAAAAGAGACCCTCGGCGTCAAATCCGCCGAAGGTCCCTGTGTGGTGCTACAGGCGTGTATTCACCATACGACATGCCGATGCGGCATATGGAAGGACTTGAGAGATGGATCACAGGTGACGACGGAACCACAAGGAGTATTCGAAGGTCCGTACAACGATCTCATCCCACAGCCGCAGGAGCGAACCGGCCGGTCGCGGAGAGCGAAACCCGGAGCGGACTCGGAGCGGGCGGAGGCCGGAAGTGTGAACCGAGGGGTCCGCGGACCCGCGCCCGGCCGCGACCCGCCCCGGCGGGCCCCGCGGCCGGAGCGGGAAGCGCGGCCCGCCGTCGGGCACGGGCCGCCGGCCGCCCACCGGATGTCCGGCGGCGGCCGGCGGACCGCTCAGCGCGCTTCCGCACCGAACGGTCGCAGCCACGGGTAAGAACCCCCGCACGCCAAGGTAAGAAGCCCGCGCCCGTGCGCCGGGAGCCCGCTTCGCGATCACCTGACGGCCGCCGTGCGCGGCGGTCTACCATCACCCCATGACCCGTGTACTGCTCGCCGAGGACGACGCGTCCATCTCGGAGCCGCTGGCCCGTGCCCTGCGCAGGGAGGGTTACGAGGTCGAAGTACGCGAGGACGGACCCACCGCGCTCGACGCCGGGATGCAGGGCGGCGTCGATCTGGTCGTCCTGGACCTCGGACTGCCCGGCATGGACGGTCTGGAGGTCGCCCGCCGGCTGCGCGCCGAGGGGCACGCGGTGCCGATCCTGATCCTCACCGCGCGCGCCGACGAGGTGGACACCGTCGTCGGCCTCGACGCGGGCGCCGACGACTACGTCACCAAGCCCTTCCGCCTCGCCGAACTCCTCGCCCGGGTCCGCGCGCTGCTGCGGCGCGGCGCCGCCGAGCCCCAGCAGCCGCCCGCCACCCACGGCGTGCGCATCGACGTCGAGTCGCACCGCGCCTGGATGGGCGACGAGGAACTCCAGCTCACCGCCAAGGAGTTCGACCTGCTCCGGGTCCTCGTCCGGGACGCGGGCCGGGTCGTCACCCGCGACCAGCTGATGCGCGAGGTGTGGGACACCACCTGGTGGTCGTCGACGAAGACCCTCGACATGCACATCTCCTGGCTGCGCAAGAAGCTCGGCGACGACGCGGCCAACCCCCGCTACATCGCGACGGTCCGAGGGGTCGGCTTCCGCTTCGAGAAGAGCTGAGTCCGGAGCGGACCCGGGGCCTTTCGTCCGGGTCGTGCCGGGCTCGCGGCCCCTGATCCGAACGGAAGACCCCAGCCCGCCGGGGGCCCCGAGTTCACGTACGCCACCTGTCCGGAGGCCCTGTGCGTCGCCGTCTCATCAACTCCACGCTCGCCGTGGTGCTCGTCGTGATCGCCGTCTTCGGGCTCTCCCTGGTGATCGTCGAGACCCGCACGATCAGCAACAGCGCGCAGGAGCGGGTGGACTCCGAGGCGCTGCGCCTCGCGAGCATCGTGGACAGCAGGATCCTCGGCGACGAGCAGATCACCGCGGAGATCCTCCAGGACCAGGTCGCCGACGCCCGGTACGCCATGATCCGGCTCCCCGGCCGGGCGCCCATCGAGATCGGCACCGAGCCGGCCGGGGACGTCATCCACGCCAGGGCCACCGGTGAGCAGGGCGAGACGGTCACCGTCGAGGAGTCTCGCTCGTCCGTGACCCGGGAGGTCGGCCGGACCCTGCTGATCATCGGCGCCGTGGCCCTGCTCGCCGTGATCGCCGCCGTCCTGCTGGCCGTGCGCCAGGCCAACCGCCTCACCTCCCCGCTCACCGACCTCGCCGAGACGGCGGAACGGCTGGGCTCCGGCGACCCGCGACCGCGCCACAAGCGGTACGGGGTCGCGGAGCTGGACCGCGTCGCCGACGTCCTGGACGGCAGCGCGGAGCGGATCGCCCGGATGCTCACCGCCGAGCGCCGGCTGGCCGCCGATGCCTCCCACCAGCTGCGTACACCGCTGACCGCGCTGTCCATGCGGCTGGAGGAGATCACCCTCACCGACGATCCGGACACGGTGAAGGAGGAGGCGACGATCGCGCTGGCCCAGGTCGAGCGGCTCACGGACGTCGTGGAGCGGCTGCTGACCAACGCGCGCGACCCGCGGACGGGCTCCGCCGTCTCCTTCGACCTGGACGAGGTCATCAAGCAGCAGCTGGAGGAGTGGCGCCCGGCCTACCGCAGCGCGGGCCGTGCCATCGTCACCTCGGGCAAGCGGCATCTGCGGGCGGTCGGCACCCCGGGCGCCGTCGCCCAGGTCCTCGCGGCACTGATCGAGAACTCACTGATGCACGGTGGCGGCACCGTCGCCCTGCGCACCCGTGTCACCGGCAACCAGGCCGTCGTGGAGGTCACCGACGAGGGCAGCGGCGTACCCGGTGACCTGGGCGCCCGTATCTTCGAGCGGGCGATCAGCGGCCGCAACTCCACGGGGATCGGGCTGGCCGTCGCCCGCGACCTCGCCGAGGCCGACGGCGGCCGTCTGGAGATGCTCCAGGCCCAGCCCCCGGTCTTCGGCCTCTTCCTGTCCCGCACCCCGCTGAAGCGGCCCGCGGAGGGCGACGCGGAGCCGACGGTCAGATAGCGGGTCGCCGACGGGTGGCGCGCCGGGTCAGCCGACCCGCTGCGTGGAGCGTTCCGCGCGGCCCGGGTCCGGCCGGTCGAGGACCGCCTCCGTGCGCGGCCCGGCATCGACCGCTCCGGCCGCCGCGGCGCTCTCGTGGGCCGGAAGCGTGCGGAAGACCCAGGTCCGGTAGGACCAGAAGCGGAAGAGGGTCGCCACACCGATGCCGACGAACTTGAAGATGTTGCTCTGCAGCCGGCTGTCCCAGCCGAACCCGTACGTCGCCGCGTACAGCACGCCGTTCTCGATCACCAGGCCGACCGCGCTGAACAGCAGGAACAGGGTAAGTTCCTTGGTGCGGCCGCCCTTGTCGCGGTCCCGGTAGGTGAAATAGCGGAAGCCCACGTAGTTGAAGGCGATGGCGACGACGGTGGCGATGACGCTCGCCCGCACGACCTGCAGGCCGGTGGTGTTGCGCACCAGGTTGAACACGAGCAGGTTGACCAGCAGCCCCGCCCCGCCGACCGCGCCGAACTTCACCAGTTCCGCCGCGAACCGGTCGATCTGGCGGCGTACCGCGCTCCGGGGCGCCGGACGACGCCCCGACGAAGCACTGTCCATGGTGTCGCCAGCCCCCATCGGTCCGGTGTCGGCGCCGTATGTGACGCCCTCGTGGTGTTCCTGGTCGGATTTCGTCGACCAAGCCACTCTAACCAGGTGCCCCCCGCGCCGCCCGCGTACCTGTGTCCCGCCCCGCGCCCACCGGGCCCGGTGGCCGGAACCCAGTGGCCGGAACGGGCCGCCCCGGCCGCCCGATACCCTGGGGGCGTGACGTTTCCGGTAGTCGGCATGGTCGGCGGTGGCCAGCTCGCTCGTATGACACACGAGGCAGGCATCCCGCTCGGCATCAAGTTCAAGCTCCTCAGTGACACGCCCCAGGATTCCGCGGCGCAGGTGGTCGGCGAGGTCGTCGTCGGCGACTACCGCGACCTGGAGACGCTGCGCGACTTCGCGCGGGGCTGTGACGTGATCACCTTCGATCACGAGCACGTCCCCACCGAGCACCTGCGGGCCCTGGAGGCGGACGGCATCCCCGTGCGCCCCGGCCCCGACGCGCTCGTGCACGCCCAGGACAAGGGCGTGATGCGGGCGAGGCTCGACGCGATCGGTGTGCCCTGTCCGCGGCACCGGATCGTCGCCGGTCCCGAGGACGTGGCGGCGTTCGCGGCGGAGGGCGAAGGCTTCCCCGTCGTCCTCAAGACGGTCCGCGGCGGGTACGACGGCAAGGGCGTGTGGGTCGTCGACTCCGCCGAGGAGGCCGCCGAGCCGTTCCGCGCCGGCGTTCCCGTGCTCGCCGAGGAGAAGGTCGACTTCGTCCGTGAGCTCGCGGCGAACGTCGTCCGCTCCCCGCACGGCCAGGCCGTCGCCTACCCCGTCGTCGAGTCCCGGCAGGTGAACGGCGTCTGCGACACGGTCATCGCGCCCGCGCCCGGTCTCGACGAGGACCTCGCGCTGCGGGCCGAGGAGATGGCGCTGAACATCGCCAAGGAACTCGGTGTCGTCGGCCACCTCGCGGTCGAGCTGTTCCAGACCCGCGACGGCCGCATCCTCGTCAACGAGCTCGCGATGCGCCCGCACAACTCAGGCCACTGGTCGATGGACGGCGCGATCACCTCCCAGTTCGCCAACCACGTACGCGCCGTCCTGGACCTGCCCCTCGGCGACCCGCGCCCGCGCGCCCCGTGGACGGTCATGGTCAACGTCCTCGGCGGTGACTACCCGGACATGTACTCCGCGTATCTGCACTGCATGGCCCGCGATCCCCAGCTCAAGATCCACATGTACGGCAAGGACGTGAAGCCCGGCCGCAAGGTCGGCCACGTCAACACCTACGGCGACGACCTGGACGACGTCCTGGAGCGCGCGCGGCACGCAGCCGGATACCTGAGAGGCACGATCACCGAATGAGCACGTCCCCGCAGTCGCCCGTCGTCGGCATCGTCATGGGCTCCGACAGTGACTGGCCCGTCATGGAGGCCGCCGCCAAGGCCCTCGACGAGTTCGAGATCCCCTACGAGGTCGACGTCGTCTCCGCGCACCGCATGGCGCGCGAGATGATCACGTACGGCGAGCAGGCGGCCGACCGCGGCCTCAGGACGATCATCGCGGGCGCGGGCGGCGCCGCCCATCTGCCCGGAATGCTGGCCTCGGTCACCCCGCTGCCCGTCATCGGCGTGCCGGTCCCGCTGAAGTACCTGGACGGCATGGACTCGCTGCTGTCGATCGTCCAGATGCCGGCCGGCGTCCCCGTCGCCACGGTCTCCGTCGGCGGCGCGCGCAACGCCGGACTGCTGGCCGCCCGGATCCTCGCCGCGCACGACGAGGAACTCCTCGGCCGTATGCGCGAGTTCCAGCAGGAGCTCAACGACCAGGCCACCGAGAAGGGCAAGCGGCTGCGCTCCAAGGTCGAGAACGCGGCGGGCAGCGGCTTCGGATTCGGGAAGTGACGCCCGTGCCCTCCCCGGACGAGACCCGCGGCACCTCCCTCGACCGGGCGCGCGCCCTCCTCGCCGACTTCCCCGTCGTCGACGGGCACAACGACCTGCCGTGGGCCCTGCGCGAGCAGGTCCGCTACGACATCGGCGCCCGCGACATCGCCACCGACCAGAGCGCCCACCTCCACACCGACCTGGCGCGGCTGCGCGCGGGCGGCGTCGGCGCGCAGTTCTGGTCGGTGTACGTGCGCTCCGACCTGCCGGGCGCCGTCACCGCGACGCTGGAGCAGGTCGACTGCGTACGGCAGCTGATCGAGCGCTACCCCGCCGACCTGCGGGCCGCGCTGACCGCCGCCGACATGGAGGCGGCGCGCGCCGAGGGCCGCATCGCCTCCCTGATGGGGGCGGAGGGCGGCCACTCCATCGACAACTCCCTCGGCACCCTGCGGCAGCTGTACGCGCTCGGCGTGCGCTACATGACGCTCACCCACAACGACAACAACGACTGGGCGGACTCGGCGACGGACACCCCGCGCACCGGCGGCCTGTCGGCCTTCGGCCGCGAGGTCGTACGGGAGATGAACCGCGAGGGGATGCTCGTCGACCTCTCGCACGTCGCCGCGACGACCATGCGGGACGCCCTCGACACCTCGGCGGCGCCGGTCATCTTCTCCCACTCCTCGGCCCGCGCCGTCTGCGACCACCCGCGCAACATCCCGGACGACGTCCTGGAGCGGCTGCCCGCCAACGGGGGAGTGGCGATGGCCACGTTCGTCCCCAAGTTCGTGCTCCAGGCGGCCGTCGACTGGACCGCGGCGGCCGACGACAACATGCGCCGGCACGGCTTCCACCACCTCGCCACGACCGCCGAGGCGATGAAGGTCCACCGCGCCTTCGAGGAGACCCACCCGCGCCCCGTCGCCACGGTGGCCACGGTCGCCGACCACCTCGACCACATGCGCGAGGCGGCCGGAGTCGATCACATCGGCATCGGCGGCGACTACGACGGCACCGCGTTCACCCCGGACGGCCTCGACGACGTCGCCGGGTACCCGAACCTGGTCGCCGAGCTCCTGGACCGCGGCTGGTCCCGCTCCGACCTCGCCAAGCTGACCTGGCAGAACGCGGTACGGGTGCTGGGCGCGGCGGAGGACGTCTCCCGCGAGCTGCGGGCGAGCCGGGCCCCGTCGAACGCGACCCTGCGGCAGCTGGACGACGCGAGCCGGTAACCGCCGGCTCCTGGCGCGGTCCGGGGGTACGCGCCCGTGCGCGCGTACCCCCGTGACGCCGGTTCCTCGGGGCTCGCCGGGCTGCCGTTCGCGCCCGTGCGTGCGTAGCCCGGCGTCCGGGCGGGCGCCGGGCGGGTCCGCGGTACGCGCCCGTGCGCGCGTACCCCCGAACGCCCCGCCCATCAGGAAGCCCCCGGACCCGCGTGCGACGGTGTGAGAGCCGCTGCGACCACGCTCACTCACCGGAGTCCCGCCATGGCCGACCTGCAGGACGAACTGCGCACCACCGCCGAGGTGGGCGACCTCGACCCCTCACCGTCCGCACCGGCGACCGGCCCACTGCCCCTGGACCGGCGGGAGGCCCCGCCCGGCGTGCCGGCGACCGCCGGGGCCGGGCTCCAGGACGAAGCCGGCCTCGCGGACGAGGCGCCTTCGCTCCCGCCGGAGGGCGACCCCCTGTCCGGTGCTCTCGCCGACTCCCTCCAGCGGGCGCGCGCCCTGCTCGACGCCCACCCCGTCGCCGACGGCTGCAACGGCCTGGCGACGGCGCTGCGCCGCCTCCACTTCTACGACCTGGAGCTGGGCGAGAGCGCCGTCGACACCGACCTGCCCCGGCTGCGCGACGGACGGGTCGGCGCCCTCTTCTGCTCGCTGCACCTGCCCGAGGGCGTCACCGGGGACCAGGCGGTCGGCGCGACCCTGGAACTGCTGGACGTGGTGAGGCGGGTGATCGGGGAGCACCCCGAGGGACTGCGGGCGGCCCGCGACGCGAGCGAGGCCGCCGACGCCCGCCACTGCGGACGGGTGGCCGTGCTGCTCGGTCCCGCCGGAGCCGCCGCGATCGGCGACTCACTGGGCGTCCTGCGCTCCCTGCACGCGCTCGGGCTGCGCGTCCTCACCCTCACCGGCACGTCCTGGGCGGGCGACGCGGGCCTGACCAGGTTCGGCGAGGAGGTGGTCCGGGAGATGAACCGGCTCGGTGTCCTCGCCGACCTCTCCGGGGCCTCGGACGCCACCGCCCGCCGTGCCCTCGCGGTCTCCAGGGCGCCGGTCCTGTGCACCCGCTCGGCCGCCCGCGCCCTGCGCCCCCATCCGGCCAACCTCCCCGACGACGTCCTCGCCGCGCTGGGCGCCGCCGGGGGACTGTGCATGGTGCCACTCACGGCCGAGCAGACGGGCCCGGCGGTACGGGACGTGGCCGACCACCTCGACCACGTCCGGCGGCTCGCGGGCCCCGAGTGCGTCGGCCTCTCGGGCACCTACGACACGGGGGCCGCCCACCCGCGTGGACTGGCCGACTGCTCCCGCTACCCCCGTCTGGTCGCCGAGCTGCTCGACCGTGGCTGGTCCCCGGCCGACCTCGCCCTGCTCACCTGGGGCAACGTCCAGCGGGTGCTGCGCGGCGCGGACTTCGCGGGCCGCGCCGCCCGCACCCGCCGGGGCCCGTCCACCCTGCGGCCGGCGGACCTGGACGGAGCGCGCCCGGGCGGCGGCTGACCCTCAGGTCCCGCCCCGCCGACCGGTGCGCGCCACCGCTTGCCGCCGGGCCGCCGCTCAGCAGGCGCAGAGGCAGAACGGATGCCCCGCCGGATCGGCGTAGACGCGCCAGTTGCGCGACCGGTCGGCGGCGTCCAGCACCGTCGCGCCGAGCGCGAGGACACCCTTCTCCGCCGTGTCCAGGTCGTTCACGGTCAGGTCCAGATGGAACTGCTGCGAGGCGTCGGCCGCGGGCCACTTCGGCGGTACGTGGCCGGGCGCGGCCTGGAACGCCAGCGTCCGCCCGCCGGGCAGCCGCAGGTCGATCCAGTCGCCCTCTCCCTCGGCCGTGCCGCCGAGCACCTCGGCGTAGAACGCGGCGAGCGCGCCCGGGTCGGGACAGTCCAGGACGACGGCTCCCAGTTCGGCGATTGCCATGGGTTTCTCCTCGATCGGTGACCACTGACCGGTGACCATGCGGACATGGCGCTGTTACCGGTAAGCGGCCTCTACCGGTAACGGTTACTGCATGCTGCCCCATTGGAGGTAACGTCGCAACCATGAATGACCGCGCCCCCGCACCGGACGGCCTCGCGCTCGTGGAGGCCCTGGTCAACACGGTGGATCTGGCGACGGGCGCCGACACCCTGGACACGGCCGAGGGCCGCGCGGCGTTCGGCCTGCGCGAGGAGGAGGTACCGGAGGCACGGGAGCTGCGGGAGTCGCTGCGCGCCGTCTGCCTGGCGCACGCGGGGCACCCGCCGCACCGGGCGGTGACACCCCTGGGCGCCCTGCTGGCGCGGGCGCCGCTGCTGGTCGCCGTCGACGAGAGCGACGGCTCGGCGGCCCTCGCCCCCGTGGACGCGGCGCCGCTGCCCTCCCGCGTGGCGGCAGCCGTCGCGGAGGCCCTCACCGCCGGGACCTGGCTCCGCCTCAAGGCCTGCGAACTGCCCACCTGCCACTGGGCGTACTACGACCGCAGCCCGGCCGGCCGCGGCCGCTGGTGCTCCATGGCGGTGTGCGGGGCCCGCGCGAAGATGCGCCGCTACCGCGCGAAGTAGCGATCAACGGACAGCGAAGCCGCCGGTTGTGCCGCGCGGGCGGGGACGACGGTGGACAATACGAACGGACGCCGGTCCGGCCGACTGAGCCTCGGCCGGACCGGCGTCACCCGTCCGTGGTGCGCGGCGCCGCGCTGTGACGCGCCGCGCTGCGCCGTGTTCTAGGCGGTCGGCCGCCCCATCGCCCGGTAGGTCCAGCCCGCCCGGCGCCACAGCTCCGGGTCGAGGGCGTTGCGTCCGTCGAGGAGCACGCGGGCGGCGGTCACCTCGCCCAGCGCCTCCGGGTCCAGCTCCCGGAACTCGCGCCACTCCGTGAGGTGCAGGACGACGTCGGCGCCCCGTATGGCCGAGGCGGCCGAGTCGGCGTAGCCGAGCGTCGGGAAGAGCCGGCGCGCGTTCTCCATGCCCTTCGGGTCATAGACGGTGACCTGGCCGCCCTGGAGGTGGATCTGCCCCGCGACGTTCAGCGCGGGCGAGTCCCGCACGTCGTCCGAGTCGGGCTTGAACGTCGCGCCGAGCACGGCCACGCGCTTGCCCAGGAAGGAACCGCCGCCCAGCGCCTCGCGCGCCATCTCGACCATCTGGCCGCGCCGTCGCATGTTGATGGAGTCGATCTCCCGCAGGAAGGTGAGCGCCTGGTCGGCGCCCAGCTCACCGGCGCGCGCCATGAACGCCCGGATGTCCTTCGGCAGACAGCCGCCGCCGAAGCCGATCCCGGCCCGCAGGAACTTCCGCCCGATCCGGTCGTCGTGCCCGATCGCCTCGGCCAGCTTGGCGACGTCGCCGCCGGCGGCCTCGCAGACCTCCGCCATCGCGTTGATGAAGGAGATCTTGGTGGCGAGGAACGAGTTCGCGGAGGTCTTCACCAGCTCGGCGGTCGGGAAGTCGGTCACCACGAACGGCGAACCCTCGCTCACCGGCGTCGTGTACACCTCGCGCAGCAGCTTCTCGGCCCGCTCGCCGCGGACACCGACGACGATCCGGTCGGGGTGCAGCGTGTCCTGCACGGCGAAGCCCTCGCGCAGGAACTCCGGGTTCCAGGCCAGCTCGGCGTCCTCGCCCGCGGGGGCGCGCTCGGCGAGGACGCGGGCCAGCCGGTCCGCGGAGCCGACGGGGACGGTGGACTTGCCGACGACCAGGGCGGGCCCCTTGAGGTGCGGGGCGAGCAGCTCGAAGGCGGAGTCGACGTAGCTCATGTCGCAGGCGTACTCGCCGTGCTTCTGGGGCGTGTTCACGCAGACGAAGTGGACGTCGCCGAAGTCGCCGACCTCGGCCCAGTCCATGGTGAACCGCAGCCGCCCGGTGGACCCCTCGATACCGGCGACGTGCTTGCGCAGCAGTTCCTCGAGACCGGGCTCGTACATCGGGACCTCGCCCCGCTGCAGCATCTCGATCTTCTCGGGCACCACGTCGAGCCCTAGGACCTCGAAGCCGAGCTCGGCCATGGCCGCGGCGTGCGTGGCGCCGAGATAGCCGGTGCCGATCACGGTGATCTTGAGGGCCATGGATGCTCCAGAGGTCTGCGGCCGCGGGTGCGCTCGTGGGTGCGTTCGACTAGGTGTCCAGCAAGGTGCGCTCATAAGTGCGCGGACCGAGCATAGTCCGGGCATGACAGGGCTTCTCACGGGGCAACTTCCCCTTGCCGGCGTACACGTCCGCGCCCGTGCCCCCGGCTCGTTCCGCGCCCGGGTCCGCGCCCTGTCGCCAAGCTCACGTGTCCAGCCCGTGGGCGGCTGTGCGGGCGGAGCCGTAAAATTTGAGTTACTTAACGGTAGTTAGCGTCCTTGGAGCGTGAGAGACCTTGGCCGGATCGGCTGATTTCGACCTGTACCGCCCGTCCGAGGAGCACGACATGCTCCGCGACGCGATCCGTTCGCTGGCCGAGGCGAAGATCGCCCCGTTCGCCGCCGCGGTGGACGAGGAGGCCCGCTTCCCCCGCGAGGCCCACGACGCCCTGGTCGCGAACGACCTGCACGCCGTGCACGTGCCGGAGAGCTACGGCGGCGCGGGCGCGGACGCGCTCGCGACGGTCATCGTGATCGAGGAGGTGGCCCGCGTCTGCGCGTCGTCCTCCCTGATCCCCGCCGTGAACAAGCTCGGTTCGCTCCCGGTGATCCTCTCCGGCTCCGAGGACCTGAAGAAGAAGTACATGACGCCGCTCGCCAAGGGCGACGGCATGTTCTCCTACTGCCTCTCCGAGCCCGACGCCGGCTCCGACGCGGCCGGCATGAAGACGAAGGCCGTCCGCGACGGCGACTTCTGGGTGCTGAACGGGGTCAAGCGCTGGATCACCAACGCCGGTGAGTCCGAGTACTACACGGTGATGGCCGTCACCGACCCGACGAAGCGCTCGAAGGGCATCTCCGCCTTCGTCGTCGAGAAGTCCGACGAGGGCGTCTCCTTCGGCGCCCCGGAGAAGAAGCTCGGCATCAAGGGCTCCCCGACCCGCGAGGTCTACCTCGACAACGTCCGCATCCCCGCCGACCGCATGATCGGCGAGGAGGGCACCGGCTTCGCCACCGCGATGAAGACGCTGGACCACACCCGCATCACCATCGCCGCCCAGGCCCTCGGCATCGCCCAGGGCGCCCTCGACTACGCCAAGGGCTACGTCAAGGAGCGCAAGCAGTTCGGCAAGCCGATCGCCGACTTCCAGGGCATCCAGTTCATGCTCGCCGACATGGCCATGAAGATCGAGGCCGCCCGCCAGCTCACCTACGCGGCCGCCGCCAAGTCCGAGCGCGGCGACAGCGACCTCACCTTCCAGGGCGCCGCTGCCAAGTGCTTCGCCTCCGACGTCGCCATGGAGGTCACCACGGACGCCGTCCAGCTCCTCGGCGGCTACGGCTACACCCGCGACTACCCGGTCGAACGCATGATGCGCGACGCCAAGATCACCCAGATATACGAGGGCACGAACCAGGTCCAGCGCATCGTGATGGCGCGGAACCTTCCCTAGCAGGGTTTTCCAGCAACAACACAGCCCCCGGCATGACGCCGGGGGCTGTTGTCGTACGCGGACCAGACGGCCCACCGCTTCGCGAAGTCGTCGGCCCTGGCGACCATTCGACATCTCCTCGGATGGCGGCCGATATCCGCCGCCACATTCGTTGATCACTGCACATTCAACAAGCCAGAAGCTCCCGCCGACCTGGCTGAAACAGGTAGTTCGCTGTGTGCTGGACGGACGATTTTCACTCCGTGGCCATAAAGCGACTGTCGCTATTTCACGTTTGCGGGAAGTGTGAGGCGGAAGTGTGGCTTCCGTCATAACTGGGTGGTGTTGATCGACGATCAAATGAGTGGGCAGTCAGCAACTACCCATCGGCGGATTCGTGTTACTGAGGTTGAACTCGTGGTGTCGCAGGGGCTGACGGCTCGTCGCTCGTGCGGTATCACCGGGGCATGCGGTATCCACAAGGGGGCGGGCTG
>NZ_JBIBFR010000006.1:91250-330094 GCF_042956125.1 Streptomyces sp. NPDC008313 | reverse complement strand
GCGGGCATGACACACGAGCGGGCGGCCACCTCGATGCCGGCCGTCGACGATCTCGAACTGGACGAAGACACCCACGAAACCACCCGGGACGGAGATCCGATCGACCTGTCACCGACCGAGTTCCAGCTGCTGCGCTGCCTCATGCGGCACACTCGTCAGGTCCTGAGCAAGACACAACTTCTGGATCTTGTCTGGTCGTACGACTTCGGGGGCCACGCCCACGTCGTCGAACTGTACATCTCCTATCTCCACAAGAAGATCGACTCGGGGCGCGAACCCATGATCCATACGGTGCGGGGCGCCGGATACGTCCTGAAGCCGGTCCACCGGTGAGGTGGCCGCGGCCCCGCACGCTGCGCGCCCGGCTGACCGCAGGGCTGCTGGTGCTGCTCGCCGTCGGGTGCGCCGCTGTGGGCGGCGCGGCCGTCCTGGAGCTGGACGCCTTCCTCACCGACCGCCTCGACCAGCAGCTGTCCGACACCGGCAGCGCGTTCGCGGCAAGTCTGGAACACCCCGGCACGGACCACGACGGCCACGACGGGGACGAGCACGGTGACACCCGCCGCCAGGCCGCCGAAACGCCGGGTGTCCGGCTCGTCGACGGCGACGTGACCAACGCCGCCGTGGTCCGGCACGGTGAGGGCCCGGCCGACCTGGTCGCCGTCGGGCTCGGTGGCGGATCCCGGTCCCTCGCGGCCGTCCCCTCCGACGGGCAAGGGCACAGCGTCGACCTGCCCGGCCTCGGCGACTACCGGGTGATGGCCTGGCGGGGGCGGGACAACGACACCCTGATCACCGGCCTTCCGCTGGAACCGGTCGAGGCCGCGGTGGACCGGCTCGAACTCGTCGCGGGCAGCGTCTTCGGCCTGGCGCTGACCGGTGCCGGTGTCGCGGGTGCGCTGTGGGTGCGCTGGTCACTGCGGCCACTGAGCCGCGTCGCCGGCATCGCGACCCGGGTCAGCGAACTGCCCCTTGCCAGTGGTGACGTGGCACTGCCCGCCCCTGCCCCCGGCAGCAGGCCGCGCAGTGCGGAGGTCGACCAGGTCACCCACGCGTTCAACGGGATGCTGGACCACGTGGAGAACGCCCTGACCCAGCGGCAGCGCAGCGAGGAACGCCTGCGCGAGTTCTCCGCCGACGCGAGCCACGAGCTCCGCACTCCTGTGGCGTCGGTGCGCGGCCACGCGGAACTGGCCCCGCTGCACCCCGGCCCCGTGCCGCCCGAGGTGACCCGTGCCCTGGAGCGGATCGCCGCGGAGTCCGGACGGATGAGCACCATGGTCGACGACCTGCTCCTGCTCGCACGCCTGGACGCGGGCCGCCCCCTGGAGCGCACGCCCGTCGACCTGACGCGGCTCGTGCTGGACGCCATCACCGACGCGCGCGCCGCCGGCCCGGGCCACCGCTGGTACCTGCACCTTCCGCAGGAGCCGGTCATCGTGCCCGGTGACCGCCACCGCCTGCAGCAGCTCCTCGCCAACCTCACCGCCAACGCCCGGCTGCACACTCCTCCCGGAACCACGGTGACCGTAGGCGTCACGCTGGGCGACGACGGCACGGCCCATCTGACCGTCACCGACGACGGGCCGGGCATCCCGGCCGCGCTGCGCGACCATCTCTTCGAACGGTTCGTCCACGGCGACGGCCCTCGCGGCGCCGACGGTGGCGGTACGGGTCTCGGCCTCTCCATCGTCGCGGCGGTCGCCGCCGCGCACGGAGGCACGGCGACCGTGACGAGCGAACCGGGCACGACCACGTTCACCGTGCGCCTGCCGTACGACGGACCCGTCCAGGAGCCCGTGCTCGGCACGCCGGCTCCACGATGACGAAAGCACGCCCCTGTTCGACCTGCGCCTTCCCGCGGACGCGGGGCCGGCACACGCCCGTCCGCGCGGGTCAGCTCTCCGGGAACTCCAGCGTGCGGGTCTCTCCCGGAGCGATGGTGACGGCCCGGTCCGGGAGCACCACGCGGACCGGTGACTCCGCCGAGGCGGGTATGCCGATCTCCAGCCGGCCGGGCAGGCGCCGTACGGCGATGCCGCAGTGGCCCCGGTAGCGCAGCGAGAATCCGTATGCGGAGAGCGCCGGAAGGGGCACCGGGTCCAGCCACAGGGCGTCCTCGCGTGTCTCGAGCCCCGTCAGGCCGCGCTGGACCAGGTCGAGGGTTCCGGCCATGGCGCCGAGGTGGATTCCTTCGCCGGTCGTGCCGCCCTGGATGTCGGCCACGTCGGCTTCCAGGGCCTCCTGGATGTGGAGCCACGCCCCGGCCCGTCTGGCCTTGGCGAGGACCAGGCCGTGAACGAGTCCGCTGAGGGTGGAGCCGTGGCTGGTGCGCTGAAGGTAGTAGTCGACGGTCCTGCGCCAGACCTCGTCGTCCAGGTCGTGGCCCAGACGCCGGAACAGGCCCCGCAACTCGACGGGTGAGAAGAGGTAGCCGAGCATCAGGACGTCGGCCTGCTTGGACGCCTTGTAGCGGTTGACCGTATCGCCCTCCGCCTCCAGGATCCGGTCGAGGCGCCGGATGCTGTCATAGCGCGCCAGGTAGGCGTCCCAGTCCAGCTCGGCGAGGTCGTCGTAGCCCTCGAACTGGCTGATGACGCCCTGGTGGAACGGCACCGTCAGGCGTCGGGAGACCTCCTCCCACCTCTGGAGTTCGCCGCCGTCCAGCCGGATGCGGTCGAACAGTTCCTCCCGGCGCCGTACGGGAAGGCGCTTCAGGAGGTCCAGGGCACGGGCGAGGACCCAGGCGGCCATCACGTTGGTGTACGCGTTGTCGTCCAGCCCCGGCCGCCCGGCGCCCGGGTAGGAGTCGTGGTACTCGTCGGGGCCGACGACGCCCCGGAGGCGGTAGCGGCCGGTGGCGAGGTCGAGGACCGCGAGGCCGGCCCAGAAGCGGGCGATCTGCAGGAGCATCTCGGCGCCCCTGGTGTGCAGGAACTCGGTGTCACCGGTCGCTTCGCAGTACTGCCACACGTTGTAGGCGACGGCCGAGCCCACGTGGTGCTGGAGCCGGGAGTGGTCCGGCAGCCAGCGCCCCGAGTGAGGGTTGAGATGCCACTCCTGGGTTTCCTCCCGTCCGTCGCTTCCGCTCTGCCACGGGTACATCGCCCCGGTCCGGCCGATCGCGGCGGCAGCACGGCAGGCCCGTGGGAGGCGCCGGTACCGGTAGTTCAGCAACGCCCGTGAGACCTCCGGGAGGTGCAGGTTGAGATAGGGCAGGACGAACAGTTCGTCCCAGAAGACATGTCCCCGGTACGCCTCGCCGTGCAGTCCTCGGGCCGGGACGCCCACGTCCAGGTCCGCGGTGTGCGGTGACAGTGTCTGCAGGACGTGGAAGAGGTGGAGGCGCAGCACGCGGCCGGGCCGGCCGGGGACCTGGAGGTCGGCGCTCCGCCACAGCCGCCCCCATGCCGCGACGTGGGAGTCCAGCAGTGCCGGGAAGTCCCCCGCCGTGGACACCCGGTCGAGGGCCGCCTCGAGCGGATCGCTGATCGCACGGTCGCGTGACGTGTGCAGCGCCACGGTCTTCTCGACCGTGACGGGCCGGCCGGGCGCGATCGGCACCACCAGGCGGTGGGCGGCGCGGCGGCGGCCGGGACGAAGGTCCGACGAGGCGGGTGACCGGCCGACGACGTCGGTCCGGGCGGCCATGGCGACGCCGATGTCCGCAGTGCGGGTCCGACAGCTCAGCCAGACCGTTCCCGGCTCCTGCGCGCCCGTCCTCACCCGGGTGACATGGCGGCCGTCGAGGGCGCGGTAGCGGTGCACGTTGCCGTTGATCACCTCCCCGTCGAGGCCGGACTCGATCTCGACCTCGCCCGACCAGTCCTCGGCCGTGAACACGGTCCGCAGCACGGCCAGGTGAGGGTCCTCCATGTGCACCAGCCGGACCTGCTCCACACGCAGCCCGCGCGCCTCGTCGTCCCGGAACCGGAACGTGCGCGTCAGCGTGGCCCTCCGTAGATCCAGGACGTGCCGGTGGCCGGTCGTCCGCCGTGTGTCGGGCGAGAACCACGGGCCCGTCGCTCCGCCGGAGGAGCGGAGACGGAAGCGCAGCGGCAACCAGTTCGGGAGGTTCACCAAATCCTCGTTGGACACCCGGCGTCCGGCCACGGTCGACCACAGGCGGTCGTACACCCCGGCCACGTAGGTGGCCGGGTAGTGCGTCAGGCCCGCTCGGCACTCGGGCATCGCCCCGCGGGTGGCGAAGTAGCCGTTGCCGAGTGTGCACAGCGCTTCACGCAGTCTCTCGGCGGCGGGATCGTATCCCTCCCACTCCCAGGTCCACTCCTGCATCCGACGGCCTCGCCCTCTCCCCCTCACCCGTGCGCAGGGGGGTTCAGCTTCGCTGCGGGACAACGGCCACCGGGCACCCGGAGTGACGCGGCAGGGCCCGCGGGAGCGCCATCGTCCCCACCGCCCTCCTGCCCGAGGCTCGCGAGACCTCCTGTGAATACCGTCGCACCGCGCGGAGACGGTCGCTACACGGGGACCGCCTCCGCCGGTCGCGACACGGGCACCGGCTCACAGGAACGGGCGCGGGCCTCCTGGCGCCGTGGCGGCCGCGGTCCGCCTGCCGCACTCCGGCGTGGGTGCGTTCCTCAGCCGTGCCGGGACACAGGCACGGTGATCACCGGGCACTCCGCACGGTGCAGAAGGCCGTGCACCACGGACCCCAGTCTCATCCCGGCGTATCCCCCGCGTCCGTGCCTGCCGACCACGACGACCTGAGCGCCGACCGAGGCGAGGGCCAGTTCCTCGACCGGGTGGCCGCGCAGAACCTCGTGGGTGATCTCCACATCGGGGTATTTCTCAGCCCACCCCGCCGCGGTCTCGTGGAGGATCCGGCGCCGTTCCCCGAGCCCGGCCTCTTCGTCGCCGAGGGACACGACAGGCCGCGGCCACACCCACAGGGCGCGCACGACAGCGCCGCGCAACGCCGCCTCCTCCACCGCGAATCCCACGGCCGCCCTGGAGGAGTCGCTGCCGTCGACACCCACGACGAGATGGGGCTGCCGCTCCTCCGCGCGCTCCGGCACCCTGACGACGACGACCGGGCAGTCCGCGTGCGCACTGACCGGAGCGGCCACCGAACTCGCGCTGAGGAACTCCTCCGGTCGGCTGAGCCGACGGGAACCGACGACGACCATCCGGGCCCGCTCCGCCTCCCGGCAGAGGACCGCCGGTGGCGCGCCGTCGAGCAGCTCCGTCGTCAGCGCCACGTCCACCTGCGGAGATACTTCCGCGAGCAGCGTCCGCACCGTGGCGGCGGCGGCGTCGAGCGCGCCCTCCCCCTGGGCGCGGAGCATCGTACGACGCCAGGACGCGTCGACGTGCTGCCCGCCGGGTACGGGCGGCACCGCCGTCACCAGCCGGAGGGACAACCGCCTGCGCACCGCCTCCTCGACCGCCCAGGCGAGCACGGGCACGCACTGCTCTTGCGGGTCGATCCCGACGATCAGCTCGTTGCGCACAGTGGTGTTCTTCATCGCTCCTCCTGCCGCCCATGCCGTGCGGGGAACCACCGCGACGAGCGGATCCCGCACGCGTCGGCCCCCGGCACAGACCGGGGCACGCCGTTCACGCTGCCATGGCGGCCGCACGACGACCAGGGCCGGGGAGCCCGTGCCCAGGGGGCCCAAAGTCCCGCTCACAGCGTGTCTCCGTTCCATTCTTTCCTCGAACGGGCTCGTCCGCCGCCTCGCACGGCGGGCGGACGGCAGAGCACCGGCGGAGTCGAGGCCGAACGTCGCGTGGGCAGGGCCGGTCGGTCCTGTGGGCGGGGACGTCCGGTACCTCCCGTACCACCGCGCGGTGCCAGACCCTGGAATCGCAGCAGACCGAACCGTTCTGAGGAGCACGTGATGAAGGCAGCAGTCGTCCGGTCGTTCGGCGAGCCGCTGGTGATCGAGGAGCGTCCGGACCCGCAGCCCGGCCCCGGCCAGGTCCGCATCCGGCTGGAGGCGTCCGGGCTGTGCCACACCGACATCCACGCCGCGCACGGCGACTGGCCGGTCAAGCCCAGCCCGCCGTTCGTCCCGGGTCACGAGGGCGTCGGCATCATCGAGGCTCTCGGCGACGGGGTGACCCGCCTCTCCGTCGGACAGCGGGTTGCCGTCCCCTGGCTCGGGTGGGCCTGCGGGCGGTGCGAGCACTGCCTTTCCGGCTGGGAGACGCTGTGCGAGCAGCAGCAGAACACCGGCTACAGCGTGGACGGTGGCTACGCCGAGAAGATGCTCGCGCCTGCCGACTTCGCCGCCCCGGTTCCCGACGGCATCGACCCGCGTGACGCGGCCCCGCTGACCTGTGCCGGCGTCACCACGTACAAGGCGCTGAAGGTCGCGGGGGTGCGGCCGACCCAGCTGGTGGCGATCTCCGGGGTCGGTGGCCTCGGTCACCTGGCCGTGCAGTACGCGAAGATCGCCGGGGCCACCGTCGTCGCGATCGACGTCACCGACGACAAACTGGAACTCGCCCGTGAACTCGGCGCCGACATCCTCGTCGACGCCCGCAAGGAAGATCCGGCCGAGGTGCTCAAGCGGCACGGCGGTGCGCACGTGGCGATCGCCCTGGCCGTCAACGAGCAGGCGTTCGCCTCCGTCTACCGAGGACTGCGACGCGGCGGCAAGCTGGTCATGGTCGCTCTGCCCGCAGGCGGCACCATCCAGGTACCGATCTTTGACACCGTCCTCAACGGAACGTCCGTCATCGGCTCCATCGTCGGCACCCGCCAGGACCTGGACGAGGTCTTCCAGCTGCACGCCGCCGGACGTACCAAGGTCATCTACGAGACCCGGCGGCTGGAGACGGTCAACGAGTCCATCACCGATGTACTGGACGGGCGGATCACGGCACGCATCGTCTTCGAGATGTGAGCCACCGCGATCCGAGGCCTTCCAGGCCATGGCAGAGGGCCCCGCGCGAGCGCCGTCGGCGCCCCTGCGGCGTCCTCACCCGCACGGACGCACCAACGGCGACCACACCGGAGGAACCCGGCGTCGCCGGGCACAGCGGCTTGGGCGATCGGAGGAGCATGCACGGCAGTCCGTATGTGGTCAGTGACGTCATGACGCACACAGTCGTGGCCGTGGGGCGCGACGCCTCGTTCAAGGACGTCGTCGAGCTCATGCAGCAGTGGAAGGTCAGCGCCCTGCCCGTACTGGCGGGCGAGAACCGCGTGGTCGGCGTCGTGTCCGAGGCCGATCTGCTGCTCAAGGAGGAGTTCCGCGACCGCGACCCCGATCGCCTCACGCAGTGGCGTCGGCTGCCCGACCTGGCGAAGGCGGGTGCCCTGACCGCAGGCGAGCTGATGAGCGCGCCGCCCGTCACGGTCCATGCCGGCGCCACTCTCGCCGAGGCGGCCCGCATCATGGCCCAGCGGCAGGTCAAACGGCTGCCCGTCGTCGACGCGCATGGCGTACTGGAAGGTGTGGTGAGCCGCGCCGACCTGCTCAAGGTCTTCCTGCGGCCCGATGAGGAGATCGCCGAGGAGGTACGCCGGGAGGTCGTCGCCCGCCTGCTTCCCGTGCCGCCCGGATCGATCGAGGTGACTGTCTCTGACGGCGTGGTCAGACTGACCGGCCAGGTCCGGGACACCTCCGTGATACCCGTCGCCGCACGTCTCGTACGTGCGGTGGAAGGCGTCGTGGACGTCGCGTTCGACCTACCACCGAGGTGTCATGTCGCCCTCGGGGACAGGCACTGACGGAGCCGACGGAGCGCAGGACCCGCAGGCCGGTCCCCCGGCGCTCGCCGGTCTCCCTCTCCGCGGCAGCCGTACGCGACGGCACGAAGCCGTCGGCTGCTCCAGGGAATCGGCCGACAGCACCCCGCCGAGTGGGGCCGATGCGACCCGCGGCTGCCGGTGCCGGCAGCCGCGGGCTCCCTGGGCCCCGGCCCTCAGCTGCGCGGCGCGCCGCGGATCTGTTCCGCGACCTCCGTCGCCCAGGACTTCACCGCCGCGAAGTCACGGAAGTCACCGCCCTTGCCGCTTCTCAGGATCATCCGGGCCATCCGCCCCTTGGCACCGTCGCTGAGACAGCCTCCGAAGGTGACGTGATCGTTCACGTCCAAGGTCGCCATCGCCCTCTTGACACCGGGTACGGGCGGGATGTCCCGTTCGGAGGCCGTCGCGTCGAGCGGGCCGCTGCTGAAGAACCACACCGGCCGCCCGATCAGTGCCGCGCGGTGCCTCCGTACGAAGCGCCGGGCGTCCCTGTGCCAGCGCCCCGCGTACAGCGCGCCACCGACCAGCACGGCGTCGTAGGGGTCCAGGTCCGTGACGGACCTGGCGGCCAGCGCCTCGGCCGTCAGCCCCTCCGTTCGCAGGACGCCGGCCACTTCCTCGGCGATCCGCTCCGTCGACCCGTTGGTCGTCCCGTAGGCGACCAGCACCTTCTTGCCCATGATGGTCCGCCTCCTTTCACAGTCGGCGCAGCCAGTCGTCCGCGACGCCCCGCGGCACCCGTACGTCGGGCTGGATCCGGGAGTCGTCCAGGCGGTGGGTGAGCCTGTCCACGACGTCCACGACACCGTCGATCTTCCGGGTCATGGACACGGCCGCCTCGGCCTCACTCCTACGTTCCATCTGCCCCTGCAGTGTGACAACGCCTTCGGTCACCATGGTGTCGATGACGCTGGGCACCAGCCACAGGCCGCGCTCCAGCACCTCACGCCGCACCTCGTCGAGGATTTCGGCGTCCGTGCGCAGGAAGACCCGCAGCAGGTCGTGGCGCGTGACGATGCCGACCAGACGGTCCTCCTCGTCGAGCACCGGCAGGCGCCGCAGGCGGTGCGCGACCATGGTGCGGGCCGCCTCCACGGCGGTCTCCTCGGCGTGCACGGTGACCGGCGGTCCGGTCATCAGCCCGCCGGCCGTGCGGGCCCTGGCCTTGGCCGCCTGGCGGCGGGCGCGGGGCCTCAGCACCGCGAGCCGGAGCCTCGGGGCGGATTCGTACGGCAGCGGTGTGCCGGCCTGGTGCACCATCAGGTCGCTCTCGGAGACGACCCCGATGACGTGATCGTCGTCGTCGACGACGGGCATTCCGCTGATGCGGTGACCGGAGAGCAGCCGGGCGACTTCCTTGAACGGAGTGCCGTACTCGGCCCGGACGACCTCGGTCGTCATGACGGAGCCGACCTTCGTGTACCTCATGTCCGTTCCTCCTCAGCGCAGTCGGCGCAGATAGGGATCCTCGGTCCGGCGCGGCAGCAGGCGTACCCGCGCGTCGAGGACGGTGGCCCCGCCGGGTGTGGCGAGGACCGGGTTGAAGTCGGCCTCGGCGAGCTGCGGCAGGTCCGTGGCCATGCGGGACAGCCGGTGGAGTACCTGTTCCAGCCCTTCCAGGTCGACAGGGCCACCGCCCAGTGCGCCGAAGAGCAGCGGTGCGCAGCGCGGGGCGGTGATCAGGTCGTGGGCGTCGTGGTCGGTGAGCGGGGCGAGCCGGGCCGTGTGGTCGGCGAGCACCTCGGTGGCCGTACCGCCCAGCCCGAACACGACGAGGGGTCCGAAGACTCCGTCCTGGACGACGCCCGCGAAGAGTTCGGTGCCGCGCTGTGCGAGCGGCTGGACGACGACCCCGGTCATGAGCCCGGCGAAGCGTTCCCGCAGGTCCTGGAAGGCCGTGCGTACCTGGGTCTCGTCCCGCAGGTCGAGGTGGACGGCGTGCTGGAGGCTCTTGTGCATCACTCCGGGCCAGTGGGCCTTGATGACCACCCGTCCGTCGGCACCACGCAGTTGCTCCGCGGCGCGCACGGTCTGCTCCTCCGTCTCGGCCCAGGCCCAGGGCTGTTGGGGGATGCCGTAGCAGGCCAGCAGGTCGGCGCAGTCGCGCGGGTCGAGCCAGCCTCCCTCCGGGTGAGCGGCGAGGAAGTCCTCGGCCAGCTCGTGGGCCCGGCCCGGGTCGACGCCGTCCGGTCCCGGCACGGTGCCGGCGGGCCGGGCGAGCCAGGCCGTCCGACGGGCGGCGTGGGCCAACGCCCGTGCCGCCGCCAGAGGTTCGGCATACGAGGGGATCGTCTCGCCGTCGGTCACGGGCAGGAGGGTGACCGGTACGTCCTGTTCCAGGCGTACGACGGCGACCGGCTTGGCCCGCCGCCCGGGCCCCCGGGTGACGGCCCGGACCAGATCGTCGCCGGTCTCGGTGGCGACGGCGGTGGGGACGAGGGCCACCAGGACGGCGTCGACACCCGGATGGGTGACAAGTCGCTCCAGACACGCGCGCAACTCGTCCTCGGTCACGGCGGCGGTCACGTCCACAGGGTTGGCGACAGCGGCACCGGCGGGCAGTACGGCGAGCAGGTCGTCGACCAGCTCCGGGCCGGGAGCGGGCAGGGTGAGGCCGGACTCGGCGCAGGCGTCGGCGGCCAGGACGCCCGCCCCGCCCGCGTTGGTGACCACGACGACGCGGGTGCCTGTCGCAAGCGGCTGGGAGTGGAACAGTGCGGCGGTCTCCAGCAGTTCGCCGATGGACCGCGTCGCGGTGATGCCCGCCTGCTCGAACAGGGCCTGCCGCGTCATCGTGCCGGTCGCCGCGGCGGCGGTGTGCGAGGCGGCGGCGCGGCGTCCGGCGTCGGTGCGGCCGGCGTCGACCGTGAGGACGGGCAGCCGGCGGGTGACGCGCCGGGCGGTACGGGAGAAGGCCCGCGGGTTGCCGAAGGACTCCAGGTGCAGCAGCGCGAGGTCGGTGCGTCCGTCGGCCTCCCACCACTGGAGCAGGTCGTTGCCGCTGACGTCGTACTTGTCGCCGAGCGAGGTGAACGTCGACACGCCGATGCCCAGCCGGGACAGACCGTCGAGCAGGGCGATGCCCACGCCGCCCGACTGCACGGCGACGCCCGCCGTCCCCGCGCGCGGATGTGTGGCGGCGAAGGTCGCGTCGACCCGGCAGGCCGGGTCGGTGTTGGCGACGCCGAGGCAGTTGGGGCCGAGCATGCGGATTCCGTACGTGCGGCAGGTCGCGAGCAGCGCCTGGGCCTGCGTGGCGTCGAGGCCCGCGGAGATCACGACCAGGGCCCGTACGCCCGCCTTGCCGCACTCCTCGGCGACGGCCGGCAGGGACGCGGCGGGGGTGGCGACCACCACGAGGTCGGGTGTGACGGGCAGTGCGCCCACGGACGGATAGGACGGAACGCCCAGGATCGCCTCGGCGTCCGGGTTGACCGCGAACAGGCGGCCGGTGAAGCCGTCCTCGTGGAGATGGCGCAGCAGGGCACGCCCCACCGAACCGGGGCGGCGGCCGGCGCCGACGACGGCGATGACCCGTGGCCTGAGCAGGGGCCGCAGGCTGGCGATGTCGGCGGTACGGCCCCGGGCCTCCGTCGCGGCGAGGTAGGTGTCGTCCTGGTCCAGGGCGATGGCGAGGCGGACCTCGGGCCCCTCGAAGCTCCGGGTGACGCGAAGGCCGAGGTCGGCGAAGAGCCGCAGGACCTCTTGGTTCTCACTGAGCGCGTCGGCCGTGAAGGTGGTGATACCGTCGGCGCGGGCCGACGAGACCAGGTGTTCGACGAGCAGGGTGCCCACGCCTTGGTGGTGCAGGCCCTCGGCGACGGCGAGGGCGAGTTCGGCGCAGTCCTGTGCGTCGTCACCGGCGTGGTACTCGGCGAGACCGATGACCTGTCCCGCCCGCTCGGCCAGCAGGGCCCTGTGCCCGCGCCGGGCCGGCGTGCACACCGTGTCGGCGGCCAGGCAGGCCGAACGGGGGCTGACGGAGAAGAACCGCCTGCGCAGGTTCTCCGGAGACATCTCCTGATAGAGCCCTTCCAGCTGGTCGTGGTCCCCGGGGGCCACGCCGCGGATGCGGACCGTGGTGCCGTCCGCGAGCAGCGCGTGAACCGGGGAGCGGTGCGACATGTCGTCCTTCATCACGGTTCTCCTCCGAGCCGTTCGGTCCGTTCCCGTATCTCGAGCATCCACCCCGGTGGCGGCGGCACCCAGGGGCTGACCGGGGGCGGCCGGAGGGCCGGTCGGCCCCCGAATTCCGCCGACCGGCGCGCCTCACCTGACGCGCCGACGCGATGACACGCTTGCGCACCGCGTCGGACATGACGGCGACCGGGCAGTCGGAGGGTGCGGATCGTGTGAGCGACCCGTCAGTCGTGCGCGACGACGGCGACGGGAGCGGTGGAGTGGTGCAGCACCGCGTGTGCGACGGAGCCGGTGTGCACGCCGACAGGGCTGCGGCGCACGCGCCTGCCGACGACGACGAGGGAGGCGTCGCGGGAGGCGTCGATCAGGAGGCTGGCCGGGCTGCCGAGGCGGGACACCTCGACGACCTCGACGTCCGGGTACTTCTGCCGCCAGGGCCGCAGGGCTTCGGTGAGTTGGGCGGCCCGCTCCCGGGTCACATCGTCCTGGAGGTCGACGCCGGCCCCGAGGGTGTACGCGTAGTACGGCGGCAGGTTCCAGCCCTGGACGGCGTACAGAGCGGTCCTGCGGCGCTGCGCCTCCGCGAAGGCGAAGGCGACGACGGTGTCGTCGAGGCTGCCGGCGTACAGACCGAGGACGACGGGCCGGAACGCGGTGGCCGTGGACGGGATGCCGGTGGGGTCCATGACGTGTTCGTCGGCGGCCTGTTCCCCGGCGCGCACGAGGACCACGGGCACCTCGCTCCGGGCGACCACCGCCTGCCCGACGGATCCGACCAGGAAACCGCCGAGCCCGCTCAGCGCGCGGGAGCCGAGGACCAGCAGCTCCGCGTCGCGAGCCGCGTCCACGAGGGCCTCGGCCGGTGTGCCGCTCCTCTGCTCGGTGGCTGCCTCGATGCCGGGGTGCCGCAGCCGCAGCCCCTCGGCGGCCTCCCGGGGGACCCGTTCGGTCCAGTGCTGGTGCGTCTCGGGGCCCAGGAGCGGGGCCTGTGCCATCGGCTCGGGCACCGGCTCCCACACGTGCACCAGCTTGACCGGCAGGTCGCGCAGCGCCGCCTCACGGGCCGCCCATTCGGCGGCGGAGCGGCTCTCGGGCGATCCGTCGAGTCCCACCACGATCATGCCGGGCATGACATCCACCTCCTGTGTCGGATGATCCGGTTCCAGCGTCCCGCCCGGCGGGTTCCGGCGGCAGGGGCCGCTGGTCCTCTCCCCGGGCCGACCGGCCCCGTCGGCCGGCCGCCGCGGTGGGCACGTCGGCGGGTCCACCGCGGCGGCGGGTGTTCGGCGGAGCCGTGCGGTGCCGCGCACGAGGGCCGGGAACGCGGCAGGCGCCGGGCTCACCGGTCCGTGGATCGACCGTCCGTTCGGCCCTGCGGTTTCGGTTTCGGGCGACGGCGAACCGGCCGGCGGGTTCTCCCGGTCAGTGGACGGTCAGACCATGCTCGTGGAACTGGCCGCGCACCCGGTTCACCAGCGCCGCGTCGGGGACCGGTGTGTCCCTCAGCGGGAAGGGCAGGCCCAGGGCGTCGTACTTGGCGGCGCCGAGCTTGTGGAACGGCAGGATGTCGACCCGTTCCACGCTCCCGAGGCCCCCCAGGAACGAGGCGAGGCCGTCCACGGATTCCGGATCGTCGGTCCAGCCGGGGACCAGGACGTACCTGATCCAGATGCGGGTGCGCAGGCGGTCGAGGCGGGTGGCGAAGTTGAGGGTGGGGGTCAGGCTCCCACCGGTCAGTTTCCGGTACGTGGTGACGTCGAAGGACTTGATGTCCAGCAGTACCAGGTCCGTGTCGGCGAGCAGGTCGTCGGTGGCGCGGGCGCCGAGCAGGCCGGAGGTGTCGATCGCGGTGTGCAGGCCGGCTCCCTTGCACCGGCGCAGGACGGCACCGGTGAACGCGGGCTGGAGCAGGGGTTCCCCACCGGTGATGGTGACCCCGCCCCCGGCCGCGCTGATGAACGGCCGGTACTTGTCGATCTCGGCCATCACCTCGTCGACGGTGACCTGTCGGCCGTCTCGCATGTGCCAGGTGTCGGGGTTGGCGCAGTAGAGGCAACGCAGGGGGCAGCCGTTGACGAAGAGGACGAACCGGGTCCCGGGACCGTCCACGCCGGTGGACAGGTCCCAGGAGTGGATCCTGCCGGTGACAGGTCCCGCGGTCACGGTGCTCACAGTGATCCGTGGAAGGTGCGGCTGATCACGTCGAGTTGCTGCTCACGGGTCAGCCGGACGAAGTTGACGGCGTAGCCGGAGACTCTGATCGTCAGTTCCGGGTACTTCTCCGGGTGCTCCATGGCGTCCTCCAGCACGTCCCGGTTCAGGACGTTGACGTTCATGTGGAAGCCACCCACGGATGTATAGGCGTCGAGTATGCCGACCAGGTGACCGGCGCGTTCCTCGGGGACGTGGCCCAGCCCCTCCGGGGTGATGGTGGTGGTCAGGGAGATGCCGTCGCGTGCCGCCTCGTACGGCAGCTTCGCCACCGAGAGGGCGGAGGCGGCGACCCCGTGGCGGTCCCGGCCGTTCATCGGGTTGGCGCCGGGGGCGAAGGGCTGTCCGGCACGGCGGCCGTCGGGGGTGTTGCCGGTGTGCTTGCCGTACACGACGTTGGAGGTGATGGTCAGCACCGACTGGGTGTGTTCGGCATCGCGGTAGGTGGGATGCCTGCGCACCTTCGCCATGAAGGACTTCACCAGATCGACGGCGAGGGCGTCGGCGCGGTCGTCGTTGTTGCCGTATGTCGGGAACCCGCCCTCGGTCGCGAAGTCCACGGCCAGGCCCGTCGCGTCGCGGAACACCCTCACGCGTGCGTGCTTGACGGCCGACAGGCTGTCCACGGCGACGGAGAGTCCGGCGATGCCGCAGGCCATGAAGCGATGCACCGGATAGTCGTGGAGAGCCATCTCGATGCGCTCGTAGGCGTACTTGTCGTGCATGTAGTGGATCACGTTGAGCGCGTCGACGTAGGTCTGCGCCAGCCAGTCCAGGACACGGTCGTAGGCGGCCGACAGCTCGTCGTGATCCAGGTACTCGCCCGTCAGCGGCGGCATCGCGGGAGTGACCTGTTCGCCGGTCATCTCGTCGCGGCCGCCGTTGATGGCGTACAGCAGTGCCTTGGCGAGGTTGACCCGGGCGCCGAAGAACTGCATCTGCCGGCCCACGGCCATGGCCGAGACGCAGCAGGCGATGGCGGTGTCGTCACCGGTGCGCGGGCGCATCAGCTCGTCCGACTCGTACTGCACGGCGCTGGTGTCGATCGACACCTGCGCACAGAACTCCTTGAAGGCCTGCGGCAGTTGCGGCGACCACAGCACCGTCAGGTTGGGTTCGGGGGCGGGACCCAGGTTGTACAGGGTCTGCAGGAAGCGGAAGGAGGTGCGGGTGACCAGCGGCCGGCCGTCGGCGCCGATGCCGCCGATGGACTCCGTCACCCAGGTCGGGTCTCCGGAGAACAGGGCGTCGTACTCGGGGGTACGCAGGAACCGCACGATACGCAGCTTGATGACGAAGTCGTCGATCAGTTCCTGGGCACGAACCTCGTCCAGGAGCCCCGCGTCGAGGTCACGCTGGAGGAAGACGTCCAGGAAGGTGGACGTGCGGCCCAGCGACATCGCCGCGCCGTTCTGCTCCTTCACCGCCGCGAGGTAACCGAGGTACAGCCACTGCACCGCCTCGTGCCCGGTCGCCGCGGGCCGGGAGACGTCACAGCCGTACGTCGCCGCCATGCGGGTCAGCTCGTCCAGCGCGCGGATCTGCTCGGCCAGCTCCTCGCGGTCGCGGATGACGTCCGCGGTGGACGGCCGGGTGTCCAGCAGCGCGCGTTCGGCGCGCTTGGCCTCGACGAGGCGGTCGGTTCCGTACAGCGCGACGCGCCGGTAGTCACCGATGATGCGGCCACGTCCGTAGGCGTCCGGCAGTCCGGTGATGATGCCGACCTTGCGGGCGGTACGCATCGCGGGCGTGTAGGCGTCGAAGACTCCGTCGTTGTGGGTCTTGCGATAGGTGCCGAAGACCTTCGTCACGAACGGGTCGGCCTCGTAGCCGTACGCCTTCAGACTGTTCTCCACCATACGGATGCCGCCGTTGGGCATGATCGCGCGCTTGAGCGGGGCGTCGGTCTGCAGGCCGACGACCAGTTCACGATCGCGGTCGATGTAGCCGGGCGCGTGTGAGGTGATCGTGGACGGGGTGGCGGTGTCCACGTCGAGGACGCCCCGGCTGCGCTCCTCCGGGAACAGCGCGCTGACCTGCTCCCAGACCGCGCGCGTACGGTCCGTGGGCCCGGCGAGGAAGGACGCGTCGCCTTCGTAGGGCGTGTAGTTGGCCTGGATGAAGTCACGCACGTCGATGTGTTCGCGCCACTCGCTTCCTGCGAACCGCCGCCAGGCGTCGGCGGTCCGAGCACCGGCTGTCACCGTCGCGGTCATCACGGGTCCTTTCGTCGGACGGTCTCTCACCGTCGATGTTCGTCGCCCGGGTCGCCGGCGGGCAGTGTCCGACCGGCACGGGGCGGGCCCCGTGGGGCCCGGATCTCCGGGACCTTCGGCCCTGCGGCCGTACCCGCGCGGGCACGACCGCCGGGGGATCAGTCGTGCGGAACGACGGCGACGGGGCATCCGGCGTGGTGCAGGACCGCGTGTGCGACCGGTCCGGTGTGGGCACCGGGCCGACGTCCGTTCGTGCGGCGGCCCACGACGAGGAGCGCGGCATCCCGCGCCTCGTGCACCAGCACGGCCGGGGCCCGGCCCTCGACGACCGTCTCGGTCACGGGGACGGCCGGATACCTCGCCCGCCAGGGACGCAGCACCGCGGTCACGGTGCGCTCCTGGTCGGCCAGTTCCTGCGCCGGAGCCCGCGGATGTGGTGTCGGACCCTCGAAGGCGGCGGACGGGACGGGCGCCGACGGACCTGGCTCGGTCCGGAACGGGATCCGGAAGGCACACACCACCCGCAGACCGGTGCCACGCCGCCGGGCGGCGTCGAAGGCGAACTCGATCAGTTCGTCACAGGGATGTCCGACGTCCAGCCCCACGACGACCTCGCGACAGGGCGTTTTGGGGATCTCCTCCGGGGCGACGCCGTCCGCGGCCGGCAGGTGGTCGTCGGCGGTGGTCCGCCCCGCCCGCACCAGCACCACGGGCCGTGCGGACCGGGCGACGACGCGCTGGGAGACCGACCCCGCCACGAAGCCGCCCAGGGGGCCCAGGCCGAGGGATCCGAGAGCGAGCAGCTCGGCGTCCACCGCGGCGGCGACCAGGGCGGTGACCGTGGCGTCGCACACGAGACGCTCGCTGATCCGCAGACCGGGATGGGCCGCGCGAACGCTGCTCACGGCCTCCCGGAGAATCCGCTCGGCCCATCCGTGCTCGCTGCTGTCCAGTGGCACGTACGGCGCGGGACGGGCGTGGCGGTACCAGGCGTGCACCACACGGAGCCCGGTTCCTCGCCGCTGGGCTTCCGCGGCCGCCCAGTGCGCGGCGGCGAGGCTCGCGGATGAGCCGTCCACCCCGACAGCGATGTCGTGAAGCATGATGCCGTCCCTCCTCGTCCATGAACGTGCGGACGTCGCCGAGCCTCCTCCCGGCGAAGGTGAAGCCCCAGAGGCCGGACAGCCCTGTCCGGACCCGTTCGGCCCTGTGGTGCGACAGGGCGCGCCGGGGCCGGCCGGCCCGCGGGGCGGGACTGCCGGCACCTCGCCGGATGCGCGTCGCACTCCGATGCTGGAACCACCACACCCCACGGTTGAGGAGTGCAGCGTCATGACTCGTTACGTGTACGACTTCACGGAGGGCGACCGTGGCATGGCCGGTCTGCTCGGTGGCAAAGGCGCGAACCTGGCCGAGATGACCCGGCTCGGACTTCCGGTGCCGCCGGGATTCACCATCACCACCGAGGCGTGCCGTGCCTTCCTGGCCTCCGGCGGAGAGCCTGCGGGCATGTCGGAGGAGATCTCCGAGCACCTGTCGGCCGTCGAGGCCGCCGCCGGCCGGCTGCTGGGCCGGCCGGACGACCCGCTGCTGCTGTCCGTCCGGTCCGGAGCGCGGTTCTCCATGCCCGGCATGATGGAGACGATCCTCGACATCGGCCTGAACGACGAGTCCGTATGCGGCCTGGCCGAGGTCTCCGGCAGCCGGCGCTTCGCCTGGGACTCCTACCGCCGCCTCCTCCAGATGTTCGGCAGCACGGTCATGGGCGTCGACCCCTCCCACTTCGAGCGGGCCCTCGCCCGGCTCAAGGACCTGCGCGGTGTCCCTGACGACGTGCACCTGGGGGCGTCCGACCTCGCCGAGCTCGTTCAGACCTACAAGAACGTGATCCGTGTGGAGACCGGGGAGGACTTCCCGCAGTCCCCGGCCGAGCAGCTGCACCGGGCCGTGCTGGCCGTCTTCGAGTCCTGGAACGGTGAACGTGCCCGCCTGTACCGGCGGCGCGAGCACATCCCCGACGATCTCGGCACCGCCGTCAACGTGCAGCGCATGGTCTTCGGCAATCTCGGCGCCGACTCGGGCAGCGGTGTCGCCTTCACCAGGGACCCGGCCACGGGACGTCCCGGCCTGTACGGCGACTACCTCCCCGACGCCCAGGGCGAGGACGTGGTCGCCGGCATCCGCAACACCGTGCCCCTGACCGAGCTGGAGCGCCTCGACCCCGGGTCCTACGCCCGTCTGCTCACGCACATGGAGACCCTGGAGCGGCACTACCGGGACCTGTGCGACATCGAGTTCACCATCGAGCGCGGCACTCTGTGGATGCTGCAGACCCGGGTCGGCAAACGCACCGCCGAGGCGGCCTTCACCATCGCGGCCGAACTGGCCGACGAAGGTCTCATCACCCCCGACGAGAGCCTCGCCCGAGTGAGCGGCGAGGGCCTCGCCCGGCTGATGTTCCCCCGGTTCGACGTCTCGAAGACCCTCGACCCGCTCGCCCACGGCATCCCGGCCTCACCCGGCGCCGCGGTCGGCGCCGCGGTGTTCGACTCCGCCGAGGCGATCCGGCGCGTCGCGGCCGGCCAGAGGGTGGTCCTGGTCCGCCAGGAGACCACGCCCGACGACCTGCCCGGCATGATCGCCGCTCAGGCGGTGCTCACCAGCCGCGGTGGCAAGACGAGTCACGCCGCCGTCGTGGCGCGCGGAATGGGCAAGGTCTGTGTGTGCGGCGCCGAGGAACTCTCCGTCGACATCGAGGCCCGGCGGTTCGCCACACCGGACGGCACCGTCGTCGAGGAGGGCACGGTCCTGTCCGTGGACGGCTCCGCGGGGACCGTGTATGCGGGTTCCGTTGCGCTGATGGACTCGGCGGTCATGCGCTTTCTGGAGGCCGGTGCGGCGGACCAGGGTGCGACCGGTGTGGTCGACGCGGTGGCCCGTGCTCTGGCCAGGGCCGACGACGTGCGCCGGCTGGAGGTGCGGGCCAACGCCGACACCCCTGAGGACGCCGCCCGCGCACGCCGGTTCGGGGCGCAGGGCATCGGCCTGTGCCGCACCGAGCACATGTTCCTCGGCGAGCGCCGCAAGCTGGTGGAGGATATGATCCTGGCCCGCACGGACGCCGGGCGCGATCGGGCGCTCGCGGCCCTTCTCCCCCTCCAGCGGGAGGACTTCACGGGCATTCTGGAGGCGATGGACGGTCTGCCGGTCACCATCCGGCTGCTGGACCCGCCGCTGCACGAGTTCCTGCCCGACCGCACCGAGCTGGCGGTGCGGATGGCCACCGCCGAGGCCCGGGGGGACCTGCCGGACGCACACGAGGCCGAACTGCTGACCGCTGTGAGCCGCATGCACGAGGAGAACCCGATGCTCGGGCTGCGGGGCGTGCGTCTCGGCCTGGTGGTCCCCGGTCTGGTCGCCATGCAGGTCCGGGCGATCGGCGAGGCCGTGGCGGGGCGCCTTCTCGCCGGCGGCGCCCCCCGGGCGGAGATCATGGTCCCGCTCGTCGGCGACGTCCGCGAACTGCGGATCGTCCGGGAAGAGGTACGACGGGTTCTGGCCGAGGTCTCCGAGGAGACGGGCGTGACCGTCTCCTGCCCCGTCGGGACGATGATCGAGCTGCCCAGGGCGGCGCTCACGGCCGGCCGGATCGCCGGGGAGGCTGAGTTCTTCTCCTTCGGCACCAACGACCTGACCCAGACCACCTGGGGTTTCTCCCGCGACGACGTCGAGGCCGAGTTCTTCTCCGCCTACCTCGACAAGGGCGTCTTCCCCGCCTCACCGTTCGAGACGCTCGACCGGGACGGCGTGGGCCGGCTGATCGCGATCGCCGTCGCCGAGGGCCGTGCCACCCGGCCGGAGTTGACGATCGGCGTGTGCGGCGAGCACGGCGGTGACCCCGACTCCGTGCACTTCTTCCACGCGGCCGGCCTCGACTACGTCTCCTGCTCCCCGTTCCGGGTCCCGGTGGCACGGCTGGAGGCCGGGCGGGCCGCGCTGGAGGGGACCGACGTGAGCGACAGCCGATGAGCGGGCCTCTCGGCCCCCGTCCCGGGGCCGAGTGCCCCTGGGACCGGGGCACGGCACGCGGCAGCCTGGAGGCGTACCGGAACAACCACGAGGAGTGGAACACATGACTGCCAAGGACATCGGTTCCCACGATGTCACCGCCACCGTGCGGGTACACACGCAGGGCGCGGAGGACGCGGAGGCTCTCGCGTACATCCGGGAGAAGGTCGGCGCCGTTCTGGACCGCCCCGGGCTCCCGCCCGTCGGCGGCGAGGTACGCGTCGTCAGGGCCGCGGACCACCACGACGGGCTGCCCTGGTCCGCCGGCGCCGAGATCCGGGTCGGACGTCACGCCGTGGTCGTCCACGCCCGCGAGGCCGATGCCCACGCGCTCGCCGAACGGCTGCAGGACCGGCTGCGCAGCAGCACCGAACGCGTCGCACACCGCGCCGACGCCGCCCGCAGAACGGCCACGCCGCCCCCGTGGCGCGGTGGCCCGCGGCAGTAGGGCCTCTCGTTCGGATCAGGCCGGGCTCGCGGGGTCTGGCCCGAATCGGATGGAAGACCCTGGGCGCACCGGCGCCCGCCCGATCCGGCGGGGAGCCCCGGCCGATCCGGCAGCCGCTCCCCGCCATGCCCGTGAAGGAGAAACGGCCATGCCCCCTCGCACCGTCGGTGAAGTAATGACCATGGACGTCGTGCGGACTCGCCGGACGACACCGTTCAAGGAGATCGTCCGGCTGCTCGACCGCCACCGGATCAGCGGGGTACCGGTGACCGACGAGGACGACAAGGTGCTCGGCGTGGTGTCCGGAACCGACCTCGTGCGCACGCAGGCGAACCAGGCCGGCCATCCCCGGGTCCGAGCCGTGACAGCGGCGGATGTGATGTCGAGTCCCGCGATCACCGTGCACCCGGAGCAGTCCGTGCCGGACGCGGCCCGGCTGATGGAGCGCCGCGGCGTCGAGCGACTGCCCGTGGTCGACGAGGAGGACCGCCTCATCGGCATCGCCACCCGCAGGGACCTGCTGCGGGTCTTCCTGCGCACGGACGACGACATCCGCCTCCAGGTGGTCGAGGAGGTCCTGACCGACGCCTTGGAACTGCCGGCCGGTGCCGTCCGCGTCTCCGTCCGCGACGGTGTCGTCACCCTCGACGGCCGTACGGAGCTGCGGAGCCAGATCCCGGAAGCCGTCCACGCGGCGTGGCGGCTGGAGGGTGTCGTCGGGGTGATGAACGGTCTGACGTTCCGTGTCGACGACTGCGCGCCGCTCGTCCCGGCCGAGCACGCCCCGCCCCGGTGATCCGCCCGCGGGCACGCTCGCACTCTCCGACACGCCGGGCCGAAGGTCCCGCCCCCGCGGGACTGACGGGCCCGGAAGGGGACTTTCGGAGTCTGCGACGGTGCCAGGGCGCACAGCACAGTGGAAGACGGAGCGGCGCGGTACCCCACAGCGCGGCTCCTCCCCCCGTGCCGCCGTACGTCCACGGCGGTCCCTGACAGGAGGCACACCACCATGATCCGACAGGACTCGCGGACCGCGGCCACCACGGGCGACGAGACTCCGTCCGACACCGCGCTCGCCGTGGACGGTCTGGTCACGGCCGGGCTCAAGGCGCTCGCCGACTACGAGAGCATCACCCAGGAGGAGATCGACCACATCGTCAAGAAGGCGTCGGTCGCCGCCCTGGACCAGCACACCGCACTCGCCCTCCTGGCCGTGCAGGAGACGGGGCGGGGGGTCTTCGAGGACAAGGCGGCCAAGAACATGTTCGCGTGCGAGCACGTCACGCACAGCATGGGCCGGACGAAGACCGTCGGGGTCATAGCCCGTGACGACATCGAGGACATGGTGGAGATCGCGGAGCCCGTGGGCGTGGTGTGCGCGATCACCCCCGTCACCAACCCGACCTCCACCACGATCTTCAAGGCGCTGCTGGCCCTGAAGACGCGCAATCCGGTCGTCTTCGCCTTTCACCCCGCCGCTCAGCACTGCAGCGCCGAGGCGGCCCGGATCGTACGGGACGCGGCCGTCGCCGCCGGCGCTCCCGAGCACTGCGTCCAGTGGATCGAGCAGCCGTCGGTCGAGGCGACGAATACGCTGATGCGGCACCCGGGCGTCTCACTGATCCTGGCCACCGGCGGCAACGCGATGGTCAAGGCCGCCTACTCGGCCGGCAAGCCCGCCCTGGGGGTCGGCGCCGGCAACGTCCCCGCCTACGTGCACCGCGGTGCGAAGCTGCGCAGAGCCGTCAACGACCTCGTGCTGTCGAAGTCGTTCGACAACGGCATGATCTGTGCCTCCGAGCAGGCGGTCATCCTCGACAACGAGATCTACGACGCGGCGCTCGCCGAGTTCCGTACCCTGCACGCCCATCTCGCCACCCCGCAGGAGAAGGAGCTGCTGGAGTCCTTCCTGTTCCCGGCCTCCGGTGGCTCGGGCGCCGGTTGCGAACCGAAGGTCAACGCGGCGGCCGTCGGTCAGAGCCCGGCGTGGATCGCCGAGCAGGCCGGGTTCCGCGTACCGGAGGGCACCTCGGTCATTCTCGTCGAGGCCGGGCGAGTCGGTCCGGACGAGCCCCTGACCCGGGAGAAGTTGTGCCCCGTTCTGGCCGTGCTCCGGGCCGAGGACGAGCAGCGGGGCTTCGACCTGGCCGCCGACATGGTCGCGTTTCACGGCCAGGGCCACAGCGCCGTCATCCACACCGAGGACCGCGCGCTGGCGGAGGCGTACGGCATGCGCATGAAGACGGTCCGGATCATCGTCAACGCCCCGTCCTCCCAGGGCGCGATCGGCGGCATCTACAACGGCCTTCTGCCGTCGCTGACCCTCGGCTGCGGTTCCTGGGGAAGCACCTCGGTGTCGAACAACGTCTCCGCCGCGCAACTGCTCAACGTCAAGCGGGTCTCCGCCCGCCGCAACAACCTGCAGTGGTTCAAGGTTCCGCCCAAGATCTACTTCGAGCCGCAGGCCATCCGCTACCTCTCCTCCATGCCGGACGTCCACCGCGTCACCGTCGTCACCGACGCGACCATGACCCGCCTCGGCTTCGTCGACCGGATCACCCGCGTCCTCCAGCAGCGCCACGAACCGGTCACCCTGCAGATCATCGACAACGTCGAACCGGAGCCCAGCATCGACTCCGTACGGCGCGGCGCCCGTCTCATGGGCGACTTCCGGCCCGACACGATCATCGCGCTCGGTGGCGGCTCGCCGATGGACGCGGCGAAGGTCATGTGGCTGCTGTACGAACAGCAGGCCGTGGGCGGGGACATCGACTTCGCGGACATGCGGCAGAAGTTCTCCGACATCCGCAAGCGCGCCTTCCGCTTCCCGACCCTGGGCCGGCTCGCCCGCCTGGTGTGCGTGCCCACCACGTCGGGAACCGGTGCGGAGGTCACCCCCTTCGCCGTCATCTCCGACCCGGCCACCGGCAAGAAGTATCCGCTGGCCGACTACGCGCTCACGCCCAGCGTGGCCATCGTCGATCCCCTCCTCACCACGGCGCTGCCCCCGGCGCTGGCCGCCGACAGCGGCTTCGACGCCCTCACGCACGCCATCGAGGCGTACGTCTCCGTCTACGCCAACGACTTCACCGACGGCCTCGCCCTGCACGCCATCCGCCTGGTCTTCGACCACATCGAAGCAGCGGTGAACGACCGCGCCGGCTCACCCGAAGCACGGGAGAGGATGCACAACGCCGGCACCATTGCCGGCATGGCCTTCGGCAACGCCTTCCTCGGCATCGTCCACGCCATGTCCCACACCCTCGGCGCGACCTTCCACATCGCGCACGGCCGCACCAACGCGGTCCTGCTCCCCCACGTCATCCGCTACAACGGCACCGTTCCGACCAAGCTCACCGGATGGCCCAAGTACGAGAACTACCGGGCCCCCGAGCGCTTCCAGGACATCGCCCGCACCCTGGGCCTGCCCGCCGCCACCCCGGCCGAGGGAGTGGAGTCACTCGCCAGGGCGGTCGAGCGTCTGCGCGACGCCGTGGGCATCGAGCCGAGGTTCCAAGCACTCGGGGTCGACGAGCAGACCTTCCTGGACGCCCTGCCCCAGCAGGCTCTCAACGCCTACGAGGACCAGTGCGCACCCGCCAACCCCCGTATGCCGATGCTGAACGACATGCAGGAGATCATGCGCACCGCCTACTACGGCTGAGCGCCGTCGGCCGTAGAACGCGGAATGCGGCCGGGCACGTGCGCTCGCGTCTCCGCGAGAGCTGTCCTCGACCGGGGGCCCAGCGCGGATCCGGAGGCCGGGGGCCCAGCCCGGTGATCGAAAAGGAGGAACCGACGCCATGATCACGCTGTTCTTCTCGGCCGTCCTGTTTCTGCACGGCCTCGTCCACCTGCCCGTCTGGCTGGCACCCGTCGGTGGCAGCGAGCCGTTCGACCCCCGGCACTCCTGGGCATCGGCCGCGGCCGGAGTGCCCGGCCCCCGACTCACGGGCGCGGCCGCCATCGTGCTGGCCTCCGTCACGACCCTGCTCTACGTCATCGCGGGCGCGGCCACCGCGACGCGCAGTGGCGGGTGGCCCACGGCAGCTCTCGTCGCGGCCTGTGCCGGTCTGCTGCTCAAGGCCGTCTGGTTCGATCCGTGGCTGATTCCTGGTGTGCTGCTCGACGCAGGCGTCGTCGCAGCGGCGCTGAGCGGCTGGCCGGCCTCCTCGCACTGAGCACCTCGGCGGCGCCCCCAGCGCCCGGTGGCGTCGACGTCATCGGAGTCGGGGGCCGCCGAGTCACGGCACACGTATCAGTGATCGTGCTCAGGGCCGGCTTCGTCCGGAGGACGTGGGGCACCGGATGGGAACGCGAAAGAGCCCGGATCGAATGGATCCGGGCTTCTTCGGCAGTAGCGGGGACAGGATTTGAACCTGCGACCTCTGGGTTATGAGCCCAGCGAGCTACCGAGCTGCTCCACCCCGCGTCGGTAACCCCACCGTACCCCATCCCCGCCGGCACCGAAGACCACCTTGCGGCGCAGGTGTTCGTTCCGGGTCCGCGCCGGCGGTGTCGGGCCGCTACCCCGCCGCGCTACCGCCGCGACGCCGCCCGGGGCTCCTCGCGGGTGTGCGGGTATTGCGGGGTGCGGTGCTGGAAGGCGAGCACCTTGGGGTTCTGGACGACGCCGCGACGGATCTCGATGGCGCGCCGGATCGTGTCGTCGGCGTCCCAGCCGTCGGGGCCCTGGAGCACGACATCCAGGTAGGGCAGAAGAGCCTCGCTGTTCTCCCAGGTCGCGGAGTTCCACAGATAGGAGGGGCTGTGGTCCACCCCGTAGTACCTGACGTGGTCGCCCACGGTGAACATCGGGTCGTCGAAGGTGGTGGGCCGGGCCCAGTCGAAGCCCATGCCCTCGTCGCAGGAGACGTCGATGACCAGGGTGCCGGGGGCCAGCTTGGGCAGGTCCTCGTCTATCAGGAACATCAAAGGCGCGTCGGTGTCCTGCAGCACGCAATTGACGATGATGTTGTGCCCGGCGAGGAACTCGGCCAGCGGCAGCGGGCCGTCCTCGGTGAGGGCGACACTGCGTCGCGGGTCGAGGGTGTCGTCGGCCTCGTCGTGGTCGAAGTGGACGATCCGCGCGGAGTGGATGGGGGCGCTGACGGCGGTGACGCCACGCGCGGTGAGCACGTCGACGTCATGCACACCCAGGGCGCTGAGCGCGGTCACCGCGCCGCGGGCGGTCGCGCCGAAGCCGATGACGACGGCGCGCTGGCGCCGCCCGTAGTCGCCTGTCACGCCGGTCAGCTGCATGGCGTGCAGGACCGAGGAGTACCCGGCCAGCTCGTTGTTCTTGTGGAAGACGTGCAGGTTGAAGGCGCCACTGCGGGTCCAGTGGTTCATCGCTTCGAAGGCGATCAACGTCAGCCGCCGGTCGATGGCGGTCTGGGTGAGCCTCTCGTCCTGGGCACAGTGCGGCCAGCCCCACAGGACCTGGCCCTCGCGCAGTTCCGCCAGGTCTTCGTGGAGTGGTTTGGCCAGCAGGATGACATCGCAGTCGGCGATGAGTTCCTCACGCGTGCGGAAGCCCGCGACGAGCGGGGCGAGCTGACTGTCGGGGACGCCGAAATGCTCCCCGTAGTTCTCCTGGAGATAGATGCGCTTGCGGAGACCGGAGTCGATGCGGTCGAAATGAGCGGGGTGAACGGGCAGACGGTGCTCGTTCTCCTTGCGGGTCTGCGACATGATTCCGAGCGTGAGCTGCTGCAAAATGCCCCTTTGGTTGGTCCCTGTTTAGCACACCGGGGCAGTCCGGCAGCCGGTCGCGACCGGCTGGACCCCGAGCGGGCACACCGGCGTGGGCCGGGGAGGCCGTCACCGTGCCTGGTCGGACTCCATGGCCGTGGCGACCTTCTCGCAGAGTTCCGCGAACAGGGCGCTCTCGCCCTCGGTCAGGACCGAGGCGGCGAGCCGTCCGATGTCATGGTGCCCCCGGGCGATCCGGGCGAGGAACAGGTGGCCTTCGGGGGTGAGGGAGGTACTCAGTTCGCGCCGGTCCTCCCCTGCGGCCACCTGCGTCACCAGGTTCAGGTCCTTGAGCACGCGCAGGGCCTTCGACGTGGTCTGCCGGGAGACCTCCAGCACATCGCTCAGTTCGGAGGGCCGCATGGAGCCGCGCGCCCGCAGGAGTTCGAGAACGTCGTACTGGTGCCAGTTGACGCCCTCGGGATTGACGCGGGACCTGCGCGCGACCAGGAGGCACTGAAGGTGGGTCAGGGCGGCCTGCAGAAAGGCCGGTTCCGCCTGGCGGGTGGGGGTCGAGTCGTCTCGTGGAGTCATGAGTGCTTCCGGTACGAGGGGGGACCGGTGGGAGAGTTCCCAAGATATCAAGGGGTCACGCCTGGCCGCCCGTGGTCCACGAAAGATGATTTCCCTGAGGACACCATCTGGAGGCGTGACGACGTGACGCGGGGGTACCGGAGTGCGAGGGCCGGTGACGGGCACGTACCGGTCGACCGCGGCGAACGGGTGCAGAGAACGGATCGGACCGACACAGGAGCGAGGAGACGCATGTTGCCCCGTTCCGGCCGTCGGTGCGCGCGTACGACGCACGAGATATCCGCTCAACTGGTGTTCCGGCACCGGCGTTTGACATCGATGCAGAAACGTGATTAGCATCGATTTCCAAAAGGAAACCATATTTTCGCCCTTTGTCTGCTGACAGACCATCAGCCCGACTCAGGCCCTCCATAGAACGCGCGGTGCACGTCAGTGGAACCGTGGAAGTCCTTCCTCTGGACACACACCCGAGGAGATCAGCGATCATGGAAAAGAATACTCCGTCCTTATCGACGCAAGAGTTACGGACCGCATTACGGATGGGAAGTCCACCGGCCTCGCCCCTCCCTCTCGTACTGACCACCCTCTTCGAGCAGACGGTCCGTGAACACCCCGGGGCCATCGCCCTGGCGGACGGCCCGGAACGCGTCACGTACGACCGGCTCAACCGGCGGGCCAACCGCATGGCCCGGCACCTCCTGGATCGCGGAGTCGCGAGAGGCGACCGCGTCGGAGTGCACATGCGCCGGTCCCCCGACCTCTACGCCGTCCTCCTGGCAGTGCTGAAGGCCGGCGGCTGCGTGGTCCCGCTGGACCCCGCCTATCCCATGGACTATCTCGCCCGCATCCTCCGCGAGGCCCGCCCGTCGCCGGTGGTCTGCGACGACCCGGACGACCTGCCCCCCGGCGCCCGCGAGAGCGCGCTCACACGGGACGACCTGGTCCGCGGCTGCGCGGACCTGGCCGACGGCGACCCCGACCCCGGCACCGGTCCGGAGGACACCGCGTTCCTCATGTACACCTCCGGGTCCACCGGCCGCCCCAAGGGCGTACGGATCGCTCACCGCGGGCTGGCGCGGCTCGGACCGCACAGTGGCCCCCTCGACATCACCCCGCGGGACGGCCTGACCCAGTCGGCCGCTTTCTCGTTCGCCGCCTCCACCATCGAGATCTGGCTCGCGTTCCTGCACGGCGCCACCCTGCTGCCGATGCCCCCCGGACTGCCCTCGCTGCCGGTGCTGCGCGCGGCCGTCGAGGAACGCGGCGCGACCGTGCTCAGCCTCCCCTGCGGCCTGTTCAACGCGCTGGTAGACCAGGAACCGCAGTGCCTGCGCTCCGTCCGCATCGTGCTGCTCAGCGGCGACTTCCCCTCCCCCGACCACCTGCGCCGGGCCATGGCGCACACCGACGCGGTCCTCTACAACGGCTACGGCTGCACGGAGAACTCGTCGATCACCGCCCTGCACCCGCTGGCCTCGCCCGACGACGTGGACGGCGCGGGCGTCGTGCCGATCGGCCGGCCGCTGCCGACGGTCACGCTGGAGGTCTACGACCCGGAGATGCGCCCCTGCGACGCCGACGAGGTGGGCGAACTGTGCGTGGGCGGCACCGGGGTGGCCCTCGGATACGCCGACCGGCCGGAGCTGACCGCCGAGAAGTTCACCCCGGCCCCCGACGGCAGCGGCCCGCTCTACCACACGGGCGACCTCGCGCGACGGACCGAGGACGGCGACATCGTGCTGGTCGGGCGGTCCGACAGCATGGTGAAGATCCGCGGGTTCCGGGTGGAGACCAGCGCCGTGACACTGGCGGTGCGCGCCCTCGACGGGATCGCGGACGCCGCGGTGCAGGCGTTCGAGGACGACGACAGCCGCGAGAAGCACCTCGTCGCCTTCTACACCACCCGGGACGGCCGGCCGGCCGACCCCGCGGACCTGGTCCGGCGGCTCTCCGCGCAACTGCCCTCCCACATGGTCCCCTCCTCGTTCCGGCACCTGGAGAAGATGCCGACGAACGTGAACGGGAAAATCGACCGCACCGCGCTCACCGTGAAATCCCGGAAGAACCCGACGAGCACGAGAAATCCGAAGCACTCGAACAACCCGCACGGGAAAGGCGAGAAGACCATGCAGAATCCCCTCGAAGCCGTTGTCCTGCAGTCCTGGATCGAGATCTCCGGAATGGAAGAATTCTCGACGACGGACTCCTTCCTGGGCCACGGCGGCAATTCCCTCCACTTCGTGCAGTTGGCCTCCCGGCTCCAGAAGATATTCGGGATCGAGATCACCACCGAGTCGGTCTTCCGGCACGGCACGGTCGAGCAGCTGGCGCGCTTCATCGAGGAGTCGCGCGACCAGGCGGCCACCACCTCGTCGTCGCACGGCTGACCGAGACCCGACAGCGCCCGGCACGCGCGCCGCGCCGGTCGCCCGACGTCTCCGGAGGGGGCGGAACCGTGAACAACCCCTTGACTTCGGCAATTCTGGACCTGGCTAGAAGAACGCTCGGTTCCCCCGGTCTCGGACCCGACCATGCCTTCTCCGACCACTGCGACGACCCCGCCCTGATCGACGAACTCGGCGCGGTGCTGCGGGCCGTGTTCGCCGTCGGCCCGCCGGCCGGCGAGCGGCTGGGCGAGGCGAGCGCGGCGGCGGTGGCCGAGCACCTCGCGCGGGGCCGGTCCGGCTTCGGCGGACAGGAGTTGACGGCAGGGTCCGCCCCGCGCACCGACGGCACGGCGGAGGCCTCGTTCGGCCAGAGCGGCATCTGGCTCATCGACCAGTACCTCCCGACCCCGCAGGCGTACAACGGGCCGTTCCTGGTCCGGCTCCCGTTCCGGCTCGACGGCGAGCGGCTGCGCCGGGCCGCCGCCGGAGTGGTGCGCCGGCAGGAAGTGCTGCGCACCACCTACGTGTTGCGCGACGCCCGGCTGCTCCAGGTCGTCTCCGACGACGACACGGCGTTCCACTACGGCGTCGAGCACTACGGCGACGACAAGGAACTCGACGCCCTCGCCAAGCGGGTGGCGAACACCCGCCTCGACCTGGCGCACGGGCCGGTGGCCTCGGTGACCTGCGCGCTCGGGCCGGGCGAGGAGAGCGCGATCGTCTGCAACATCCACCACATCGCCTCCGACGCCGCCTCGGCCGGGATCTTCCTGCGCGAACTCCTCGACGCCTACGACCGCACCGGGCGGGGCCTGCCGGTGGAGGCCGTGCCGGGGCGCCCGCACTACGCCGACTTCGCGCACTGGCACCGCGCCCACCTCACGCCCGAGCGGACCACGCGCCTGCTCCACGAGTGGGCCGACCGGCTCGCCGGGGACCTGCCCGTCCTCGCCCTGCCCTCGGACCGCCCCCGGCCCGCCGCGCAGGAACACCGGGGCGGCACCGTCCCGTTACGGATCCCGTCCGGGGTGACCGAGAAGCTGGAGCGGCTGGCGGAGCGCGAGGGCGTGACGCTGTTCATGGCGCTGCTGGCGGTGTACGGCACATTCCTGTCCAAGCTGACCCGTCAGGAACGGGTCCTCGTCGGCTCCCCCGTCTCGCTGCGGGACGACCCGCAGACCGAGGACCTCATCGGCTACTTCGTGAACATGGTCGTCCTGCGCCAGGAGGTGACGGGCGCGATGAGCGTGCGCGAGGTGCTGGGGCGGGCACGCGAGGAGGTGACCGACGCGCTGCGGCTGAAGTGGGCCCCCTTCGACAAGGTCGTCGAGCGGCTGCGGCCCGACCGTACCGGCGGTCATACGCCGGTCGTCCAGACGATGCTCGTGCTGACCGACCCCGGCTCCGCTCAAGTGACCTACCGGGGGACACCGTTGTCCATCCGGCGGGACGTCGGGCACGGCGCGAAGTACGACCTGTCGGTGGTGTTCGCCCGGGAGGCGGACGGGCTGCACGGCATCCTCGAGTACGACGCGCACCTCTTCGAGGAGGCGACGGCGCGGAGCATGGGCGAGCGGCTGGGCCGGCTGCTGGCCCGGTTCGCCGAGGCCGCGCCGGACACCCCGGTCCGCGAGCTCGGTCTGCTCGCCGCCGACGAGGAGCGGGAGGTGCTGGCCCACGACGACCGGGTGGACCGTTCCGCGCGCCCGGTGCCGGTGTCCGAGCTGTTCGAGCGGCAGGCGGCGGCCACCCCCGGCGCGGTGGCCGTGACGGACGCCGGGCGGGCCTGGACGTACCGGGACCTGGACGAGCGGGCCGGACGGCTCGCCCGCGTCCTGCGCGAGGAGGGGGCGGAGGCCGGCCGCCGGGTTGCCATCGGCCTGCCCCGCTCGGTCGACATGGTCGCCGCGCTGCTCGCCGTCGTGAAGTCCGGGGCCTCCTACGTCCCGCTCGACCCGTCCCACCCGCCGGAGCGGATGGCGTACGTCCTCGACGACGCCGAGGCCCTCCTCGTCCTCACGGACAGCGCCACGGGGCCCCGGCTCCCCTCCGGGACAAGGCTGCTGGAGATCGACAAGGAGGCGGAGCGGATCGCCGCGGCCGACCCCGCGCCGCTCGGCCGGACCAGGACCCCCGACGACGAGATCTACCTCATCTACACCTCCGGGTCGACCGGCGCCCCCAAGGGCGTCGTCATCCGGGACCGCACGGTCGGCAACCTGGTCGCCGCCCAGCACCGGATCAGTCCGTGCGGGGCGACGGGCACCACCCTCCAGTACATGACGCTCGCCTTCGACGTCTCCGTGATGGAGATCCTGGGGACGCTCTGCGTCGGCGGGACGCTCGCCCTCATCCCCGAGGAGCTGCAGAAGGACCTGCACCGGCTCGCCGCGTTCGTCGCCGAGCGCGACGTCACCCGCCTGTACCTGCCGTACATCGCGCTTCAGCGGTTCGCGGCGCTGGCCGTCGCGGAGGACCTGCGCTGCGACGCGCTGCGGGAGGTGACCTCGGTGGGCGAGGCGCTGGTCGTCTCCCCGCAGATCCGCGAGTTCTTCGCCCGGCACCCCCGGGCCCGGCTGCTCAACATGTACGGCCCGTCCGAGACGCACCTGGCCACCTGGCACGAGCTGTCCGGCAACCCGGCCGACTGGCCCGAGGCGCCGCCGATCGGGCGAGCGGTCGACGGGGTGCGGCTGCGCGTCCTCGGCCCGGACCGCGAGCTCCTCCCGCCGGGCGTCACGGGCGAGCTGTACATCGGCGGCCCGTCCCTGTCGCCGGGCTACCGGGGGCGCCCGGAGGAGACGGCGCGGCGCTTCGTCGCCGACCCGTACGGCGCCGAGGGCGAACCGGTCTACCGTACGGGCGACCTCGTCCGGTGGAACGCGCGCGGAGACCTGGAGTACCTGGGCCGGGCCGACGACCAGATCAAGATCCGCGGCTACCGCGTCGAGCCCGGCGAGGTCGAGGCCGCGCTCGACGCCCTCGACGGCGTGCGCGACTCGGCGGTGGTGGCGGTGGAGTTCGGGCCCGGCGACCGGCGGCTGGTCGCCGCGGTCACGGGCGACGGCGCCGACGACGGCGTAAGGCTGCGGGCGGAGCTGGCAGCGCGGCTGCCGGAGTACCTGGTGCCCGCGCACCTGGTGCGGCTGGACCGGCTGCCGACAACGCCGAGCGGGAAGATCGACCGGGGCGGGCTGGCCGGACGGCTGGCCCGCGAGGTGCGCGACCGGCGCGCGGACGACCGCTCCGGGGCGGCCGAGCCGCCGCGGACCGCGACCGAGCGCGCGATCGCCGAGGCCTGGGCGGACGTCCTGGGCGGCGGCGCCGCGGGCCGGGACGACGACTTCTTCGGCGTCGGCGGCAACAGCATCATCGCCACCGAACTCGTCTACCGGCTGCGGACGTTGTTCGAGGTGGACATCCCGCTGCGGACCCTGTTCGACAACCCGACCGTCGCCGGCATGGCCGCGCGGATCGACGAGCGGCGGGCGGGCGACACCACCGCGTTCGCGGAGCCCGCGGCCGACCTCCGCGCCGACGTGACCCTGCCGGACACCGTCCGGCCCGGCGACCGCGCACCGGTCCCGCCGGAGGCCGCGACCCGGTTCCTGCTGACCGGCGCGACCGGTTTCCTCGGCAGCTGGCTGCTGCGCGAGCTGGCGGCCGTCCCCGGCCGCACCGTCACCTGCCTGGTGCGCGCCGACGACGCGGAGGCGGCCCTGGCCCGGCTGCACGCCACGGCCTCCCGGTACGGCATCGACGGCGACATCGCCTGGGACCGGGTGCGCGCCGTTCCCGGAGACCTCACCCGCGCCCGCATGGGGCTGTCCGAGGCGGACCACGCCGAACTGGCCGAGTCGGTCGAGGCGGTCCACCACGCGGCGGCGCACATCAACTTCGTGCTGCCGTACGCCTCGGTGAAGCCGACCAACGTCGACGGGGTGCGCTCGGTGCTGGAGTTCGCCGCCACGGGGCGGCTCAAGCACGTGCACCACATGTCGACCATCGCCGTGTTCGCCCCCGGCCGGGAGGGCGGGACGATCACCGAGGAGGCGGTGCCCGACTCGTGTGAGGGGCTCGGCATCGGCTACACGCAGAGCAAATGGGTCGCCGAGGGCATCGTCCGGCTGGCCCGGGAGCGCGGGATGCCGGTGACCGTCTACCGCATCGGCCGGATCTCCGGCGACAGCGTCACCGGCGCCTGCCAGACCGACGACTTCCTGTGGCGGCAGATCAAGAGCTTCATCGAACTCGGTTCGGCGCCGCCTGCCGAGGAGCTGAGCACCGACCTGCTGCCGGTGGACTTCGTCGGCCGGGCCGTCCTCGCCCTCTCCCGCGACCCGTCCGCCGACGGCGCCACCTTCCACCTGTTCCACCCGCGCGGCTGCGACTTCACGCCCGTGCACGCCGCCGTCCGCGACTGCGGCTACCCGCTGGACACGGTGCCCACCGAGGAGTGGCTGACGCGCCTGGAGGAGTCGGCCCGCCGCCCCGGGGGCAACGCCCTCGCCGCGGCCGTGCCCCTCTTCCGGGAAGGCGCGCTGGAACTCGGCGAGAACACCTACGGCAACGAGCGCACGACCCTGCTGCTCGAACGCCTCGGACTGCGCCACCCCGACATCGACCGCGAATCCCTCGCCCGCATGATCCGCTGGTTCGCCGCGGCCGGTGAGCTGGCCGGTCGGCCCTCCGCGCGGCAGAGCGCGTAGACCGGGCCGGCCCGCGGCTCCCCCACCCAGACATCCGCAGGCGGCATCCCCCAGAAGCCGCCTCCGAACGAAGGCCGACAGCATGTCTCGATACCCCAATCCGGGCGCCGGGCACGACCCGTTGATCGCCTCGATGGTGGCCGGACTGCCCGCCCGCCAGCAGCCCCGGTGGCCCGACCGCTCCCTCCTCGCGCCGGTGCACGACCGGCTGGCCCGGGAGTCCCCGCTGGTCTCGTACGCGAGCGTCCGCGATCTGCGCGCGCTGCTCGCGCGGGCCGCCGAGGGCGAGTTCTGCCTCATCCACGCCGGTGACTGCGTGGAACTGACCACCGAGTGCCGACCACGCGATGTGGAGCGCAAGGTGCGGATGCTCGACGTGCTCGGCGACGTCATGCGGACCAGTTCCGGGCTGCCCGTCGTGCGCGTCGGGCGGATGGCCGGGCAGTTCGCCAAGCCCCGTTCCGACGACTGGGAGACGGGGCCGAACGGCCGGCTGCCGGTGTTCCGGGGACCGGTCGTCAACGCCCCGGACGCCTGCGAGGACGCCCGGACCCCCGACCCCTCCCGCGTCGTCGCCGGGCTGGAGGCCGCCCGCTGCGCCGTCACGGCCCTCGACCGGCTCGGGCGCGGCGAGGGCGCGGCACCCGAGGACCGGGTGTGGACCAGCCACGAGGCGCTCCTGCTCGACTACGAACTCCCGCAGGTACGGCGGCACGCCGACGGCGGCAGCTACCTGGCGTCCACGCACTGGCCGTGGATCGGCGAGCGGACCCGGCAGGCCGACTTCGCGCACGTGCGGCTGATGGCCGAGCTGGACAACCCGGTGGCCTGCAAGATCGGGCCGGAGGCGACGGTCGACGAGGTGCTGGACGTGTGCGCGGTGCTCGACCCGCACCGCACCCCGGGCCGGCTCACCCTCATCGCCCGGTTCGGCGCGGACCGGGTCGCCGGGCTGGCCCCGCTGGCGCGGGCCGTCCGACAGGCCGGGCACCCGGTGCTGTGGATGTGCGACCCGATGCACGGCAACACCGTCAAGACACCCGACGGGCTGAAGACGCGCCGGCTCGACGCGATCATGTCCGAGATCCGGCAGTGCGTGGACGTCCTGGCGGAGACCTCGCAGCGCTGCGCAGGCCTCCACCTGGAGGCGTCCCCCGACGACATCTCCGAGTGCGAGGGCGCGGGCTGCGTCCCGGTGCGCGGTCCGGGCTACCGCAGCCTGTGCGACCCGCGGCTGAGTCTGGTCCAGGCCGTCGCCGCCGCCGCGCACTGGCGGCTGCCCGTGGGAGCGGCGGCATGAGGACGCCCACGACCGCCACCGCCGGGGCGGAGGCCGACGGCGCGCTGCTGCCGCCGCCGGGCCGTCCGTTCGCGGTGCTCCACCGCCCCGGCGCCGACCGCGAGGCCCCGGTGGAGATCCTGAGCGGCCCGGTACGGCGCGCCGACGACCTGGACGCCCTCGGCCTGGACCGGCGGGGGGCGGCGGGCCGCACCGCAAACGGCTCGGACGGCACGGAGACCCTCGTCCTCGCCCCCTACCGGCAGATCCGGGAGCGCGGCTTCGCACACCCCGACGACGGCGAGCCGCTGCTCGCCATGGAGGTGCGCGAGCACCGGCGGATTCCGCTCGACCGGCTGCTGGAGTGGCTGCCGGACCGGGCGCCGCGGGTGGAGGAGACCCGCTTCGACATCGACGACGAGGGGTACGCGGCGGCGGTGGACGACATCGTCCACCGCGAGATCCACCGCGGCGAGGGCTCCAACTTCGTGCTGGCCCGCAGTCTGCACGGCAGGATCCGCGCCTTCGACCGGTCGGCGGCGCTCGCCGTGCTGCGCGGGCTGATGACGGCGGAGACCGGCGCGTACTGGACGTTCCTGTTCTTCACCGGGGACCGGTACCTGATCGGTTCCACCCCGGAGCAGCAGGTGCGGGCACGGGGCGACCGGGTGGAGATGAACCCGATCAGCGGGACCTACCGCTACCCGCGCACCGGCGCGGACCTGCCGGGGCTGCTGCGCTTCCTGCGCGACCCCAAGGAGACGGACGAGCTGTACATGGTCGTCGACGAGGAACTCAAGATGATGGCGACCCTGTGCGGCCGGGACGTGAGGGTCAGCGGTCCGTCCCTGAAGTGGATGTCCCGGCTCGCGCACACCGAGTACTACCTCTCCGGCCGCTCGGACCGCCCGCTCACCGAGATCCTGCGCACCACGATGCCCGCACCGACCGTGACGGGGAGCCCGGTGGAGAACGCCTGCCGGGTGATCGAGCGGTACGAGCCGCGCGGCCGGGGCTACTACAGCGGGGTCATCGCCCTGCTGGGCCGCGAGGGCGGGCAGCGGCGGCTGGACGCGGCGCTGATGCTGCGGACGGCGGACCTCGGGGCGGACGGCACGGTACGGCTGACGGCGGGGGCCACCGTCGTACGGGAGTCGGTGCCCGCGCACGAGACGGCGGAGACCACCGCCAAGCTGTCGGGCCTGCTGGACGCGCTGTCCGGGCGGCGGTCGGCGAAGGTGCCCGTCCCGGCACCCGCCGCCGGTCTGGCCGACGCAGGCCCGGTACGCGGCGCGCTGGCCGCCCGCAACGACGGGCTGTCGGCGTTCTGGCTCGGCGGGAGCGGTGCCGCGCCGGCCGCCCGGAGCGCCGCGGGCGCCGAGGTCACGATCGTCGACGCCGAGGACGGGTTCACGTCGATGCTCGCCTGCCAACTGCGGTCGCTGGGCTGCGCGGTGCGTCTGGTTCCGTGGCACCGGGCGGCGGGAGCGGCCGGTGCGGGCGGCGGGGTCGCCGCGGCGCCGGGCGTGGTCCTGCTCGGTCCGGGGCCGGGCGATCCGCGGGACGTGGCGAACCCCCGGGTGCGCGCCCTGCGGGCGACGGCCGCCGAGCGGCTCACGGCCGGTCTGCCGCTGGCGGCGGTCTGCCTGGGGCACCAGGTGGTGTGCACCCTGCTGGGGCTGCGGGTGGCCCGGCTGCCCGACCCGGCGCAGGGGCGGCGGCTGCGGGTCCCGCTGTGGGGCAGGCCGCGCCTGGCCGGTTTCTACAACAGCTTCGCCGCGAAGGCCGACGACGACTGGCTGTACCCGCCGTCCGGCGGCGGGCCCGTCCAGGTTCAGCGCGTCGGCGACGAGGTGATCGCGCTGCGCGGCCCGGCCCTGTCCACGATCCAGTTCCACGCCGAGTCGTTCCTGACCGAGGACGGCCCCGGCATCCTGGCCGACCTGCTGACCGGCGCCCTGGCACCGGCCGCGGCGGACCGGCCGGGCGTCCACGACAGCTGCGGGGCCGGTGTCCACGGAACCGGTCCCCGGGAGTCCAGGGGGACCCATGAACATGCCTGAGCGAGGGGGCGTGGACACCGCGCCCCGCCCCATCGACCCGCGTGCCCTGCGCAGTTGCATGGGCCAGTTCGCCACCGGGGTCACGGTGATCACCTGCCGCCGCGGCGACATCGTCCACGGCACGACGGTCAACGCGTTCACCTCGGTGTCGCTGGACCCGCCGCTGGCCCTGGTGGCGCTGGACCGGCGCAGCCGGGCGGGCGCGCTGCTGCGGGAGGACGGCGACTACGTCGTCAACATCCTCGACGCCGCGCAGCGCGACCTCGCCCTGCACTTCGCGGGGCGCCCGATGGCGGACCCGGTGCCGTGGGTGGACGAGGACGGGCCGCACCCGCGGCTGGCGGGCACGGTGGCCCACCTGGTGTGCCGGCCCTGGCAGGTCCACGACGGGGGCGACCACACGCTGCACATCGGGAGCGTCGAGGAGTTCGAGAGCCGCCCGGGCCGGCCGCTGCTGTTCCACGGCGGCGCCTTCCCGGAGCTGGCGCCGGACGACTTCGCCGTCGCCTGGTCGCTGTGCCTGGACGGCATGGACCCGGTGGCGCACCTCCCGGTACACGACGAGACCGAGAAGACAGGGGACTGACACACATGACGGACACGACGCACACCGCGGGAACGGCGGGCGCCCCCGACCCGGGCACGCCCGACCCCAGCAGCCCCGGTCCCGGCACCCCCGGCGACGCACCACCGCGCCGCACGACCCGCCCGATGACCGGTGACGAGTACCTGGAGAGCATCCGCGACGGCCGGGAGATCTGGGCGTACGGGGAGCGGGTCGACGACGTCACCAAGCACCCGGCGTTCCGCAACACGGCGCGGATGACGGCGCGCCTCTACGACGCGCTGCACGACCCGGAACACCACGACACGCTGACCACGCCCACCGACACCGGCAGCGACGGCTTCACGCACAAGTTCTTCCGGGTGCCGCGCAGTGTGGAGGACCTGGCCGGGGACCGGGACGCGATCGCCCGCTGGGCCCGGATGACCTACGGCTGGATGGGCCGCAGCCCGGACTACAAGGCGAGCTTCCTCGTCACTCTGGGCGCGGACCCGGAGTACTACGGGGAGTTCGCGGACAACGCCCGCCGCTGGTACGCGGAGGCGCAGGAGCGGGTGCTGTTCTGGAACCACGCGGTGATCAACCCGCCCGTGGACCGGAACCGGGCGCCGGACGAGGTCGGCGACGTGTTCGTGCACGTCGAGAAGGAGTGCGACGACGGCCTGGTGGTCAGCGGGGCGAAGGTGGTGGCCACGGGGTCGGCGCTGACCCACTTCAACTTCGTGGCGCACTACGGACTGCCGGTGAAGAAGAAGGAGTTCGCGCTCGTCGCGACTCTGCCGATGGACGCGCCGGGGGTGAAGCTCATCTGCCGCCAGTCCTACGAACTGGCCGCGAGCCGGATGGGCAGCCCGTTCGACTACCCGCTGTCGAGCCGACTCGACGAGAACGACACCGTCTTCATCCTGGACAAGGTGAAGATCCCCTGGGAGAACGTCTTCATCTACGGCGACACCGCGAAGGCCGGGACCTTCCTGAACACCTCAGGGTTCACGCACCGGCTGACCTTCCACGGGGTGACCCGGCTCGCGGTGAAGCTGGACTTCCTGGCCGGTCTCCTGCTCAAGGGGCTGGACGTGACCGGGACGAAGGATTTCCGGGGTATCCAGACCCGGGTGGGCGAGGTGCTCGCCTGGCGGAACATGTTCTGGGGTCTCAGCGACGCGATGGCGCACAATCCGAACGCCTGGCACGACGGCGGCCTGCTGCCGAACCTGGATTACGGCATGGCCTACCGCTGGTTCATGACGATCGGATATCCGCGCGTCCGTGAAATCATTCTCCAGGACCTCAGCAGCGGACTCATCTACTTGAACTCACACGCCAAGGACTTCCAGAACCCCGAACTCCGTCCGCATCTGGACCGGTACATGCGGGGGTCGAACGGATATGACTCGGTGGAGCGGGTCAAGCTGATGAAGCTGATCTGGGACTCGGTGGGCACGGAGTTCGCGGGCCGGCACGAGCTGTACGAGCGCAACTACTCGGGCAACCACGAGAACGTGCGTATCGAACTGCTGATGGCCCAGACGGCGTCCGGCCTGGTCGACGGGTACCGGGGCTTCGCCGAGGAGTGCATGGCCGAGTACGATCTGGACGGCTGGACGGCGCCGGACCTGATCGGGCCCGACCAGGCATGAGCGGCGGGGCGCAACGGCGACGGGGGCGACGGGCGGCCGGTGTCCGGTCCGCCGCCGCCCCCGGGGGGCCGCCCTCCCGCCGGGCGTCAGGGCCGGCCGGGCGCCTCGTGCCGGTCGCCCGGGTCGGGCAGGATCACGGCCAGGGTGAAGCCGTCGTACCCCTTGGCGCCCACCGTCTGGATCGTGGTGGCGCTGACCCGGGGCTCGGCGGCCACCATCTCGTGGAACCGCCGCATCCCGCGGACGCCGCCGTCGGGGTTGCCGGCGTCGGCGACCGCTCCGCCGAGCACGACGTTGTCGACGACGATCACGCCGCCGGGCCGGGAGAGGTCGAGCGCCCACGTGAAGTACTCCGGGGTATCGGCCTTGTTGGCGTCGATGAAGACCAGGTCGAACGGCTTCTCCCCGGCCTTCGCGAGATCCGGCAGGATGTCGAGGGCCCGGCCCACGCGCTGGTCGACGCGGTCGGCGACGCCGGCCCGCGCCAGGTGGCCGGCGGCGGTCTCGGCGAACGAGCGCTCCCACTCGATGGTGACCAGCCGTCCGCCGGGCGGCAGGGCGCGGGCGAGCCAGATGGAGCTGTACCCGCCGAAGGTGCCTATCTCCAGAATGCGCTCGGCACGCTGGACGAGGGCCAGCACATGCAGCAGCTTCCCCTGGGAGCGGGAGACCCCGATATCGGGGAGGTCGAATCCGATGTGTGCCTGGGCGGCGGCGGCCAGTGCCGGGTCCTCGTCACCGAGAACCGTGTCGAAGTAGCCGTCCACCGCGCTCCACTGATTTTGTGTCATGAGCCCAGTGTTCCCCGTGGGGAAGAAATTCGGCACCCGGAGGCAAGAAATCCGAGAAAATCGGCGGATTCACGTCGTCCCCATATCGGCGCCGGTTAGTCGACCGGATTTCCGGGAAATCGCCAGCCTGGACGAGAAGAAGCCCGAACGAGAAAAGAATGCCCTTCGATCCCTCCTGCCATGATCGCAACGAGAGGAGCGCAGTATCTTGCCCCGAACCGGGACCACGACCGAGCGACCGACGGAACTCCCTCTCGATCTCGTACCGGAGCTGCACCACGTCGGAGTGCAGACGGACGACCTCGACAACTGCGCCGCCTGGTACGAGGAGTTCTTCGGCTGCCGGACCAACTGGACGCTGGACACCTTCTCCGACCTCACGCGGAGCCGCCTGCCCGGCATCACCCGGCTGACCGAGGTGATGGTGGCGGGCCTGCGCTTCCACCTCTTCGAGCGCACCGGGCACGACGGCGCCGTCCCCGGCGCCAACACCCGCCAGTTCCAGCACGTCTGCCTGGCCACCGGCTCCCCCGAGGAGCTGCGGGCCTGGCGCGAACGCTGGGTCTCGCTGTACGAGTCCGGCCGCTTCACGTTCGCCGGTGACGAGAAGCCCACCGACATCGTCATCGACGCGGACGGCGTCCAGAGCTGCTACGTCCTGGACGTCAACGGCCTGGAGTTCGAGTTCACCTATGTACCGCCAGGAGGAGACCGATGAGCACCCGCGTCCATCGCACCGTCACCGAACTGCCGGTGCCCGACGGCTGGGACTTCGGGGACTTCCCGTACGGGCTCGAGCCGCTGACCCTGCCCGAGCCGCCGGCGCCGGGGACCGAGACCGGGATATCCGACGTGCTGCCCGCGGACGAGTCCCTCGTCGAGCGCGGCGGCCCGTGCCCGCGGACGGGCCCGGCCCTCGCCGCCGAGGACATCTCCCACCAGCTGTTCTGGTTCCGCTGGATCACCGGCCACCAGGCCACCTTCGCGATCTGGCAGTTGACCGCGCACGCCCTGCACCAGGCCCGCTCGCGCTCCGACCCCGCGCCCTCCCTGCGGGCGATGACACACCTCACCGACGCCTACACCGCGATGCTGCTCTACACGAGCTCCTGCCCCGCCGACGTCTACGGCACGGTCATCCGGCCCAGCATGTACCTCCAGCACCGGAGTTTCAGCGGGACCTGGGCCCCCGACTTCGTCCCCGTGCGCTCGCTGCTGCGGGGGAAGAAGACCGAGTGGGAGAAGACGCCCGAGGCCGAACGGCTGAAGAAGGCGGTGCGGATGTACCACACGGTGCACGCGGGGGTCGCGGCCAAGCTGGTGCCGGGCGGCCGTTCGCTGCTCCAGGAGTCGGCCGCGGAGGTCACACCGACCCGCCCCGAGACCCAGGCGCTGCTCTACGACCACTACTTCCTGACCCTGCGGGCGCCGGTCGACGCGACGGAACTGGTCGGCCAGTTACGCAGCCGGCTGCGCGCCATCTCCCTGGACGTGGCCACCAACGGCCTCTACCCGGGCCTCACCGCGCAGGAGGACGCCGCCTTCCCCGAGGAGCTGCGCGGCGAGGAGGTACGGCGCTGCGAGGAGGACTTCGCCACCGTCCTGAGCCGGATCGACGTCGCCGCCCGGCAGCTCAGGCCGAGGGTGCTGCACCCCAGCGCGCCCTGACCGGACGGCACCCGACGCAACCGAGGAGGAGTACGCGTGCGGCACGGAGTGGTGATCCTGCCCGAGCAGCGCTGGTCGCGGGCGCGCGGCCAGTGGGTCCTGGCCGAGCGCCTCGGCTTCGACCACGCCTGGACCTACGACCAGTTGATGTGGCGGTGGCTGCGGGACGAGCCCTGGTTCGCCTGCGTCCCCGTCCTGGCCGCCGCCGCGTCCGTCACCTCGCGGATCACGCTGGGCACGATGGTCGCCACGCCCACCTACCGCCACCCGGTGACGCTGGCCAAGGAGGTGATGTCGCTGGAGGACGTCGCCGGGGGCCGTTTCGTCTGCGGCCTCGGCGCGGGGGCGGGCGGTCTGGACGACCGGGTGGTGGACCCCACCGAGCGGACCCCGCGGCAACGCGCGGACCGTTTCGCCGAGTTCGTCGAGGCACTGGACCGGCTGCTCACCGAGCGGGCCGCCTCGTACGCGGGCGAGCACTACGCCTTCGACGAGGTCCCGGTGAACCCGGGGTGCCTGACGCGGCCGCGGGTGCCGTTCGCCGTCGCCGCGACCGGGCCGCGCGGGATGCGGCTGGCGGCCCGGCGGGCGGACACCTGGGTGACCGCGGGGCCCCCGGGCCGCTTCGACGCCCTGCCCTACGAGAAGGCGCTACCGGACATCGCACGCCAGCTGGCGGAACTGGACGCCGCCTGCGCCGCGACCGGCCGCGACCCGGCCACGCTGAACCGGCTCCTGCTGACCGGCGCCCTGGTCGGCGGGGTGCTCGACTCCGTCGAGTCCTACCGGGACGCGGTGGGCCGCTTCGGGGAGCTGGGCATCACCGACCTGGTGGTGCACTGGCCGCGCGCCTCCTTCCCCTATCAGGGGGACCCGCGCGTGCTGGAGGCAGTCGCCGAGGAAGTGCTGCTCCCCGGCCGGGAAGCGGCGACGGAGACCGTTCCCGCGACGGCTCGGACGAGCGGAGAAGGGGAGGGACGATGATCGCGTACGAGATCGTCGACATGTTCACGGACACCCCGTACGGCGGCTGCGCGCTCGGCGTGGTCCCGGACGCGACGGGGCTCTCGACCGCCGACATGCTGGCCGTCGCCCGGGAGATCGCCCTCACCGAGACCGCGTTCGTGGTGCCGCCCCGCCTGCCGGGTTCGGCGTACGGGGTGCGGGTGATGACCCCGGCCGGGGAGTCGCCGTTCGGCGGCCACAGCGCGGTGGGCACCGCGAGCGCGCTGGTGCGCGCCGGGCGGCTGGCGGCCGGTGAGGCGGTGCAGGAGTGCGGCGGGCGGCAGCTCGCCGTGACCGCCGGCGCCGACGGATCCGCCCTGTCCGTCGCGAGCGAGCCGCTCCTGCGGCCGGAGTGGGACCCCGGCCCGCTGCTGGCGGCGTGCGGTCTGAGCGCCGCCGATCTGTCGGGGACACCGCGCCTGACCGGCTTCGGACCGGCGTTCCACGTCCTGCCGGTGCGAGCGGAGGCCCTGGCCCGCGCCTCGGCCGACCTCACCGATCCGGTCTGGGCGGACTGCGAGGACGCGGTGCTCGTCGCCCACGACCCCGCGAGCCGGACCGCCCGCGTCCGGGTGTTCGCCCCCGGCTACGGCATGCCCGAGGACCCCGCCTGCGCATCGGCCGCCCTGGGGCTGGGCGCCTGGCTGGCGCAGGAGAAGGCGCTGCCCGGCACCGACGGCCGCCATGCCTACCAGGTCCGCCAGGGCGAGGGCCTCGGCCGTCCGGCCACCCTCTCCTGCACCGTCGACCTGACCGAGGGCCGGGCCACCGCCGCTACGGTCCACGGCCGGGTCACCGCCACCGCCTCCGGCCGGTTGACGCCACCCGGGCGGCCCTGAGCACCCGACCACCTACGCGGTACGACCGTACGACCAGAAAGGGACTTCCAGGTGCTCTTCCGACCGGAACTGCACGGCACCCGCGGTGCCGTCGCCTCCACCCACTGGCTGGCCTCCACGGCAGGCATGTCCATGCTGGACCGCGGCGGCAACGCCTTCGACGCCGCGACCGCCGCCGCCTTCGTCATCCAGGTGGTGGAACCGCATCTCAACGGGCCCGGCGGCGACGTGCCGATCCTCGCCCACCGCTCCGGGACCGGCTCGGTCGACGTCGTCTGCGGGCAGGGCCCGATGCCCGCGGCGGCGACCGTGGAGGCCTTCACCGGGCGGGGCCTGGCCGTGATTCCCGGTTCCGGGCTTCTGCCGGCCGTCGTCCCCGGCGCCTTCGGCGCCTGGCTCCGGCTGCTGAAGGAGTACGGCACGCTGCCCCTGGAGGACGTGCTGGAACCCGCGATCGGGTACGCGGAGCACGGCTACCCGGTGCTGCCCAAGTGCGCCGCCATGATCGGCGCGCTCACGGAGCTGTTCCGCGACACCTGGACGGAGTCGGGCCGCACCTACCTGCGCAACGGCGTCGCCCCGCGCCCCGGGGAGCGGGTCACCAACCCGGCGCTGGCCCGCACCTACCGGCGGCTGCTCGTCGAGGCGAAGGCGTCGGGGCGGGACCGCGAGGGGCAGATCGACGCGGCGACGGAGGCGTTCTACACCGGCTTCGTGGCGGAGGCGATCGACACCTATCTCGCCAAGGCCGAGGAGATGGACTCCACCGGGCGGCGCAACGGCGGCCTGCTCACCGGCGCCGACCTCGCCGCGTGGCGACCGCACCTGGAACGGCCCCTGAGCCTCGTCCACCGGGGCCTCACGGTGCACAAAGCGGGCCCCTGGTCGCAGGGCCCGGTCTTCCTCCAGCAGCTCGCCCTGCTGGCCGACGCCGACCTCGCCTCGACGGGCCCGGAGAGCGCGGCGTACGTCCACACGGTGGTCGAGGCCGCCAAGCTCGCCTTCGCCGACCGCGAGGCCTGGTACGGCGACCCGGACCACGCGGACGTACCGGTCGACGCCCTGCTGGACCCGGCCTACACCGCCACCCGGCGCACGCTGCTGGGCGCCGAGGCCTCGCACGAACTGCGGCCGGGGCGGCCCACCGGGCGGGAACCGCTGCTGCCTCCGCTGCACGACGCGAGTTCCGCGCCGGCGGACCCGGCCTGGCTGGGCGAACTGGAGCAGGGCATCCCGGCGATCATGAAGCTGACCGCCGCGACCGGTGACACCTGCTGCGTCAGCGCCACCGACGCCGTCGGCAACATGGTGGTGGCGACGCCCAGCGGCGGCTGGCTGAAGAGCTCGCCGGTGGTGCCGGGGCTGGGCTTCCCGCTGGGCACCCGGGGACAGATGGCGACCCTCTCCCCCGGCCACCCCAACACGGTGGCGCCGGGCAAGCGCCCGCGCACCACGCTCAGCCCGACCATGGTGCTGCGGGACGGGCAGCCGTACCTGGCGTTCGGGACGCCGGGCGGCGACCAGCAGGACCAGTGGACGCTGAGCTTCTTCCTGCACCAGACGGAGCACGGGATGAGCCCGCAGGCGGCGGTCGAGGCGCGCACCTTCCACACCGACCACGTGCCCACGTCGTTCGCCCCGCGCCGGTTCCGCCCGGGGACCGTGGTGCTGGAGGGCGGCTGGCCCGCGGAGGAGGTGGAACTGCTGCGGCGGCTGGGGCACCGGGTGGAACTGGTGGCCGACTATTCGCTCAGCAAGGTGTGCGCCACCGGTCTGACCGGGGACGGGCTGGTGCTCGGCGCGGCGAGTCCGCGCGGTGCGCAGGCGTACGCGGTCGCGGGGTAGAAGTGGAGGCGTAGGGAATGGTTTCCGGAGGGAAACCACCCGTTCCACTGCGGAAGGTGCTGACATGGCGGCTCACCGGAAGAACCACGCCGAGGACTTCATCGTGCTGGGCGAGGCCCGGCAGAACAATCTCAAGGGCGTCGACCTGCGCATCCCGAAGGGGAAGCTGACCGTCTTCACCGGGGTCTCGGGGTCGGGGAAGTCCTCGGTGGTCTTCGACACCCTGGCGATCGAGTCGCAGCGGCAGCTCAACGAGACCCTGCCGGCCTTCGTCCGCCACCGGATGCCGAAGTACGAACGTCCGGACGCGGAGGTGATGGAGAACCTCTCCACGGCGATCGTCGTCGACCAGCGGCCGGTCGGCGGCAACGCCCGCTCCACGGTCGGCACGATGACCGAGATCCTGCCCATGCTGAGGGTGCTGTTCTCCCGCGCGGGCACGCCCAGCGCCGGTCCCTCGCACATGTACTCGCCGAACGACCCGCGCGGCATGTGCGAGGAGTGCCAGGGCCTCGGCACGACGGTCCGGCTGGATCTGGACAAGCTGCTCGACGAGGACAGGAGCCTCAACGAAGGGGCCATCCGCTTCCCGTCCTTCGCGGTCGGCACCTTCCAGTGGCAGCTCTACGGCGAGTCCGGCCTCTTCGACCCCGACAAGCCGTTACGCGACTTCTCCGCGAAGGACCGCGAACTGCTGCTGCACGGCAAGGGGTTCACCGTCGACCGGGCGGGCCGCAACGGCGTCTACAAGAACGAGTACGAGGGGATCGTCGAGCGCTTCACCCGCCGCTACATCACCCCCGGCCTCGACAACGCGAAGAGCAGGGAGCGCGAGGAGATCGAGCGGGTGGTGACCCAGGGGCCCTGCGCCGTCTGCCACGGCGGACGGCTCAACAGGGCCGCCCTCGCCTCACGCATCGACGGCGACTCCATCGCGGACTTCTCGGCGATGGAGATCAGCGACCTCATCGAGCGGCTGGCGCGGATCGACGCGCCCGCCGTCAAGCCGGTGGTGACGGGGGCGCGGGCCGCGCTGGAACGCATCCGGTCCGTCGGGCTCGGCTACCTGAGTCTCGGGCGGCAGACCAGGACCCTGTCCGGCGGCGAGGCCCAGCGGCTGAAGATGGTGCGGCACCTGGGCAGCAGCCTCACCGGGCTGACGTACATCTTCGACGAGCCCAGCGTCGGTCTCCACCCGCGCGACGTGCGGCGGATGAACGAGATCCTGCTCGCCCTGCGCGACAAGGGGAACACCGTGCTGGTCGTGGAGCACGACCGGGACGTCATCGCGATCGCCGACCACGTCGTCGACATGGGGCCGGGGGCCGGCCGCGACGGCGGCGAGGTCACCTTCGAGGGCACCCCGGCGGGACTGCGCCGGTCGAGCACCGTGACCGGGAAGCAGCTCCGGAGCCTGACCGGGCTGAAGGAGGAGGTCCGCTCCCCCACCGGCAGGCTGACCGTCCGGGCGGCCAGGCTGCACAACCTGCGGGACGTCACGGTCGGCTTCCCCACCGGGGTGCTGACCGCGGTGACCGGCGTGGCCGGTTCCGGCAAGAGCACCCTCGTGTCGAAGGTGTTCACCGCCCGGTACCCCGAGGCGGTGGTGATCGACCAGTCGTCGGTGGGCATCTCCGCGCGGTCCAACCCGGCGACGTACACCGACATCATGGACAGCCTGCGCCAGCGCTTCGCGCGCGCCTCGGGCGAGAAGCCGGGGCTGTTCAGCTTCAACTCGGAGGGCGCCTGCCCGGAGTGCAAGGGCAAGGGCGTCATCGAGACCGACCTCGCCTTCATGGACCCGGTCACCACCGTGTGCGAGCGCTGTGACGGCCGCCGGTTCAACGACGAGGCGCTGCGTCACACCGTGCGCGGCCGGACGGTCGTCGACGTCCTCGCCATGACCGCCGAGGAGGCGTCGGACTTCTTCGACGACGCGCCCGTACGGCGCAAACTGGCCCTCCTCACCGAGGTCGGGCTCGGCTACCTCACGCTGGGCCAGCCGCTGTCCACGCTCTCCGGCGGCGAGCGGCAGCGGCTGAAGCTGGCGCGCCGCCTCAAGGAGACGGGCACCGTCTTCGTCTTCGACGAGCCGACCACCGGTCTGCACATGAGCGACACGCGCCGGCTGCTGGACCTCTTCGACCGGCTCGTGGACGACGACAACACGGTGCTCGTGATCGAGCACGACCTCGACGTGGTCAAGCACGCCGACTGGGTCGTCGACCTCGGTCCGGAGGCCGGCAGCCAGGGCGGCCGGGTGGTGTTCGAGGGCACCCCCGCCGAGCTGGCCCGGTCGAAGGACTCGCACACGGGCCGCAGCCTCGCGGCGGACCTGCGGGCCGCCGCGAAGAGCACCGCGTCCTGAATCGCCCTGAGCCGCGCAGTCCCGGGAACGCAACAGAAGGAGTCCGCCATGCCTCTCATCCGCGTCACCCTGCTGGAGGGCCGGTCGCCGCAGGAGGTGGCCGCCCTCGGCCGAGCGCTCACCGCCGCGGCGCGGGAGACCCTGGGCACCCCGGCCGAGGCCGTCCGGGTGATCGTGGAGGAGGCGCCGCCGGACCGCTGGTTCGTGGGCGGCCGGTCGGTGGCCGAGCGGCGCGCCTCCTCGTGACCCGCCCCGGGCCCGCCGGGGCGGCCGGGCCCGCCGCTTCAGCGGACGGTGGTCCCGCGCGTGCGGCTGTCGGCGCGCGCGAAGCGGTCCCGGACCCGTTCGACGCGCTCCGGGGACCAGGACGCGAGGTCGTCGCGGGTGAGCCGGCCGCTGCGGGTGATCAGGTGGGCGGTGAACGCCTCCGGTTCGAGGTCGGCGTACTGCCCCAGTTCCTCGAACCACTCCTGGCTGGTCCGCGCGGTGCGCTGCATGGCCGCCACCTCGGGCATGCGCGCGGCCTCGTAGGCGGCGAGGGCCTCGGGGACCGACCCGTGGTCGTCCAGGGCCAGGGCGAGGGCCAGGCCGTCCTCCATGGCCAGCCGGGTACCCGAGCCGACGGAGAAGTGGGTGGTGTGCGCGCTGTCCCCGACGAGGACGACGCGGCCATGGCTCCAACGCCGGTTGCGGACGGAGACGAAACGCCCCCGGCGCGACCGGTTGGTCCGCAGCCCGTGGCCGTCCAGGACGTCGGCGAAGAGCTCCGCGAGCCGGTCCGTGTCGGTCCTCCCGGTGCCGTCCGGCGTACCGGCGTCGCCCTCGGTGAACCCGGCCGCCTCCCACACCTCGTCGGCGCCCTCGGCGATGAAGGTGCTGAGCCCGGGTGCGTAGGGGTAGGCGTGGGCGTGCAGCGTGCCGTGCTCGGTCTCGGCGACGGCGAAGGTCAGGGCGGTGAAGGCCCGTTCGGTGCCGAGCCACAGGTAGCGCGAGCCGCGCCGGGTCGTCTCGGTGCCGAACTCCTCCCGACGGGCCTCGCGGGTCGCGGAGTTGACACCGTCGGCGGCCACCACCAGGTCGTGGGTCCGGGCCAGCACGTCCGCCGCCGGGGCGCGGCTGCCGTGGCGGACGGTCACGCCGAGGTCGGCGCAGCGGACGCGCAGCATGGCGAGCAAGGCGCGGCGGCCGATCGCCGAGAAGCGGTAGCCGCCGTTGCTTGTGGTGCGGCCCCGGTGGTGGACGTCGATCCTCGACCAGTGGGCGCACTCGGCGCCGAGCGCGGTGAACAGCGGGGGGTCGGCGGCCTCGATGCCGCCGAGCGCCCCCTCGGAGAAGACCACGCCGAAGCCGAAGGTCTCGTCGGGGGCGTTCACCTCCCAGACGTCGATCTCGCTTCCCGGCCGCAGCCGTTTGACGAGCGCGGCCGTGTAGAGGCCGCCGGGTCCGGCTCCGATGATCGCGATTCGCATGACACCTCACGGGGACTCGGTCGAGTGACGGGGTGGCGTTCGGTGGGCGTCAAGTGGCCACTCCGACGGGCTACTTATTGCCCGTCAGGCCAAAAGTATTATCCGTTTGGAAACCAATTGCCGCACCGGGCCTCCGCCGTGCGGCCGATCGGGAGGGAGAACGGCCGATGACGCCGACGCCGGACGCGCGCGTGCTGGAGCGGCTGTACGGGGCGGACGCGCCGCCTTTCGCGCTTCTGCGCAGGCAGCGCCACGACAGGCGCGAACCCGCCCCGGTGGAGCTGCTGTTCGGGGAGGCGGAGACCGTACGCTCGCTGGACGAGGCCGGTCCGCCCGGCGCCGCCCCGGGGCCGGGCCTGCTGGCCCTGCTGCCCTTCCGGCACCTGGCCGGCCACGGCCTGCCGTGCCACGACGACGGCACCCCGCTGCGCGTCCTGCGGGTCCGCGAGCACCACGTACTGCCGACGGAGGCGTTCACCGCGCGCCCCCTCGGCGGGGCGCGCCCGCCGGTGGCGTGGCAGGACGCGGGGTTCACGACGACCGACGCCCGGTACGAGGAACTGGTGAAGGAGTTCGTCGCGTCGGACGCGGCCCGGGGCGGGCTGAACGTCCTGCTGCGCCGGGACTGGACCGCTCGGCTGCCGGGGTTCGGGCCCGCGGTGGCGGTGGAGCTGTTCCGGCGGCTGCTGACCGCGGAGTCGGGCGCGTACTGGACCTTCGTCGTCCACACCGGCGGCGAACGGCCGGTCACCCTGGTGGGCGCGACCCCGCAGGGACATGTCGGTGTCGAGGGCGGCCGGGTGGTGATGAACCCGCTGTGCGGCACGTACCGGCGTCCGCCGGACGGGCCGCGCGCCGGGGAGCTGCTCCCCTTCCTGGCCGACCGCAAGGAGGCCGAGGAGCTGGCGACCACGGTGGACGCGGAGCTGGCGGTGCTGTGCGGGCTGGCGGGGCCGGGGGTGCGGGTGGAGGGGCCGTTCCTGCGCGGGATGGCCCATCTGCTGCACACCCAGTGCCGGATCAGCGGGCCCGCGGCGTCCGGGGCCCGGGAGACCCTCGCGCGGGCCCTGTTCGCCTCGACGGTGGTGGGCAGCCCGTACGCCGGGGCCTGCCGGGCGATCCGCCGGCACGAGACGACCGGCCGCGGTTACTACGGCGGTCTCCTCGCGCTGATCGGCCGCGACGAGGCGGGCGCGGAGGAGCTGGACTCGGCGGCGGTGATCCGGACCCTGGTCGTTGACCACAGGGGCGGGGCGCGGCTGTCGGTGGGCGCCACCGTCGGCGGCCGGTCCTCCCCCGAGTCCGAGGCGGCCGAGACCCGGGTCAAGGCCCGTGCCGTGCTGACCGCCCTGACGACGCGACCGCCCGCCGAGCAGCCGCGCACCCCCGCCGCACCGGACGCCGACGAGGCCGTACGGGACGCGCTGGCCCGGCGGCACGCGGCGCTGTCGTCGTTCTGGACGGAGGGAGCCGCCGCCCCGCCCGCGGGTGCCTCCCCCGTGCTCGTGCTCGACCCGGGCGGCGACGGCCCCGCCGGTCCGGCGGCCCTCGTCCACCTGGTGACCGCGGTGCACGGCCCCGCCGAGGTGGTCCGCCACGACGCCCCCGGCGCGGCCGACGCCCTGGTCCGGCACCCGGGGCCCGTGCTGCTGGCGTCCGGGCCGGGCCGACCCGACGACCCGGACGGTCCGCGGATGGCGGCGCTGCACCGGGCGGCGGCGTCCCTGGTCAGGGAGCGGCAGCCCGGCGGCCCCCCGGTCGCCGGTGTGGGCCTCGGCTTCCAACTCCTGGCGCTGGCCGCCCTGCCGGACGCCCGGGTCGTGCCCAGGACCGGCGGCGCCGGGCTGGCCCGGCAGGTCGAGGTCTTCGGCCGGCCGCTCACCGCCGCCTTCCCGAACGCCCACGCGATCGTGTCCGGCCCGGACGGCCGGGAGCTGATCGTGCTACGCGAAGGGGCCGTGCGCGGCGTGCAGTTCTGCCTGGAATCGGTCCTGACCACCGACGGGGCGGGGGTGCTGCGCCACCTGCTCGGGTGACCTCCCCCGGCCCGGCCGGCGGCAGGTTCAGGACGCGTCGGCCACCGCACCGAGTTCCACGAGGGTGCGGGCCGCAGACTCCAGGGCGAAGGTCATCGAGCCGCCGTTGGGTTCGAACCCGGCGTGGTCACCGGCGAAGTGGATCCGCCCCTCGGGCCTGCGGATCACCGGCATCAGGGCGCTGTGCCCGCGCTCGGGGAGGATGTACGCGCCCTCGGCGTACGGGCGTTGGTCCCAGCAGACGGACGTGCCGGTCTCGAAGTGGTCGCGGGCGCCCGGCAGCATCCGTTCGACCTCGGCGAGCACGAAGTTCAAGCGCTCCTCCTCGGTCATGACCGACACCGCCCGTGCCCGCCATCCCGTCATGAGGCACTCCAGGATCTTGCGGGGGCCCGGGAGCTGGGGCGTGGCGTCGCGTATCCACCGTATGGGCAGGTCGGTGGAGAAGCTGGCGTTGCGCTGCGGCCAGAACTGGCGGCGCATCTGGAGGTAGACCCGCACGACGGAGGAGTACTTCACCCGGCGCATCACGTCGTGCTTGGCGTCGGTGAGGCCCGCGTCGGTGAAGTCGATGTGCCGGATCGCGCTGAACGGGACGGTGACGACGACCCGTTCGGCCTCGAGGGTCTCCATGCGGCCGTGGGAGAGGAAGACGACCCGGGCCCGCTCCGCGTCCTGTTCGACGCGGACCACGGGACGGCGGTAGTGGATCCGGCTCTTGAGGCGCTCGGCGAAGGCCTGCGGGAAGCGGTCGGTGCCGTCCTTCACCTTGGCCCAGCGGGGGTCGGCGCTGCTCAGCGAGTGCGGACTCGCCTCGTGGCGCAGCCAGGACAGCGCGGACGCCGTCTTGAGGTCGCCGCCGCGCATCTCCAGGAAGAGGGGTTCCATGAGGTCGATGGCCGCCTGCGAGGCGCCCCGGTCGGTGAGGACCTCGTGCACGGACAGGTGGTCGTAGGGGGCGAGGCGCTGGGTGACCGCCCAGTCGGGGGCGTTGAGGTCGGGCTGGAGGCCGTCGCTGACGGCCGAGACGTACCGCTCGATCATGCCCCCGACGCCGAGGTCCTTCTCGTGCGGGTGCAGGTCCAGCCCCGCGCCCGCCACCGACCCCGGGTCGGGGGTGAAGAAGCGGCCCTTCGCGAAGTAGGAGAACGTGGTGTCGAAGAGGTCGGCGGTCTCCGTCTCGACGCCGAGTTCCCGCAGGTAGTGCATGGCGTAGTGGCAGTGCGGGGTGAGCGTCATCGCGCCGGCCTCGGCGTGCAGCCCGTCGGCGAACGGCGCCCGTAACGTGTACGCGCGCCCACCGGGCCGTTCGGACGCTTCCAGGACCGTCACCTCGCAGTCCCGAGCGGCGAGTTCGTGGGCGACGGCCAGCCCGGCGAGTCCGGCGCCGACGACGACGGCGGACCGCGGGGGCCGCAGCCCCGGCAGTCCGCTGTCGAAAGCACGGCGTACTTCCGTCTGGGTGGCTTCCCGCATGGCGTGCTCCGTTTCCGTAGTCCGAGGGTTCGACGGCTCTGTGGTGCGGTGGTGCGATGGCCGAACACGAGTCCCTCCGGTGCTCTTTGCTCGTCTACCACCTGCCGCCGGGGCCATGTTTCGGCCGGCCCACCTTTGCGGAGCCCGGCCGGGCGGAGCGGCCCGCGGCTCACGGCCGTCCGGCCCGCCTCCTCCGCTGCCCTCGGCTACGCCACGGACGAGGTCACCGGACCCCAGCCGTCTCCCGGCGGCCGTCGGTGATGGTGGCGGCGGCCGGTTCGGCGCGGCTCCCGGCAGACGGGTCGCTGCCGCGCACGGCCACTGCCACGGCGGCCACGACCATGGGCAGGGCGGTCAGCAGCGCGGTGGTGCGCAGGCCGCTCGCGGACAGCAGGGCGGCGATCAGCGGCGGCCCGAAGGCGCCGCCCGACTTGCTGACCGCCGCTGCCCAGCCCCCGGCGGTCCCGCGGATGGCGGTCGGATAGATCTCCGCGGTGTACGGGCCGAGGAGGGCGATGACCCCCGAGGTGCCGACGAGCAGTCCCATCACCGCTGCGAGCGTCGCGAAGCGGCCGCCCGACGGGCCCACCACCGCGACCGCCACGAGGGCACCGGCCGTGACGGCCGCGTAGACGACCATGGTGCCCCTGGCGGACCAACGGGCGTACAGCCAGGAGGCGATCACGCAGGTCGGGACGGACAGCAGGGACGACAGGAAGAGCAGTGTGGCCGCGGACATGCCGCCGTGCTGCCCGGAATCGTCGAGGAGCGTGGGGAGGAAGGTGACGAAGCCCCAGTAGACCAGGCCCCAGGCGAGCGCGTACCCGCTGACGATCAGAGTCCGGCCGGTGTGCGGGCGCCGCAGCAGCGCGGACATCGGCGGAGGCTGTGGGCGTCCCCGGGAAAGGGTGTATGCGGCCGACTCCGGTATCCAGTGGTTCAGGCCGATCAGCACCAGCACCAGCGGCAGTTGGGCGAACCACAGCACCCGCCAGCCGGCGAGCGGAATGAGCACGGCGGCAAGGCCGGAGGCGGCCATGTAGCCGCCGGTGGTGGTGAGTCCGGCCTGCATCACCATGACGAAGGCGCGCCGTCCCGGCGGCAGCGTCTCGGTCATCAGCGCGTAGACGACCGGCAGCATGCCGCCGGCCGCCAGGCCCATGAGAAAGCACATGACCAGGGTTCCGCCGAAGGTCGGCATCGCTCCGCACACGGTGGTGCCGAGGAACAGCAGGGACGCGGTGAGGATGGTCGCCCTGCGGCCGACGCGATCCGCCGCGCGCCCCCACACCAGCGATCCGACGACCGTGCCCGTCAGCGCGATGGCCGGCAGCCATGCCACCCGGGACGCCGACAGGCCGTACTCGGCGCGCATCCCGGGCTCGATGAAGGCCAGGGTGGCGGGCTTCATCTGGTCCACCATCAACGCGAAGGACAGGATTGCGATCACCCGCCGCCTGGAGACGGTGGGACCGGTGCGGGGCGCGCCGGCCGCGACGGTCCCGACTCCGTCGACCCGGCCGCCCGGCACCAGTGCCCATCCCGAGGCGAGCACACCGACCGTGATGGCCGCCATGGCGGCCCACATGAACGGGTCCATGGGCATCATCGACACTTTGAAGTGCATGGGCGCGGCGGCTGCGAACATCCACACGTGCTCGCCGACCCCGGCGCAGGTGAGGACCACACCCGCCCAGAAGAGAAAGGGCCTCGGGATGAACGGCCGGGCGGGCCGGGTGGCCGCCGGAGTCTCGCGGCCGACTGCGCCCACGGTCACAGGCCCCCGGGTGCGGCGAGCGCCTCTCCGGCGCTCGGGACGTCGGCCGCGGACACTCCGGCCTCGGACGTCCCGGTCTCGGACGTCCCGGTCTCCTCCATGGTGAAGATCGGTCCCATGCCGGCGATCCCGGATATGAGAGCGACGAATCCCTTACGGGGGGAACGGAAGACCTCGGAGTTGGCGATGGCCGCCGCACGCTCGAAGTAGTCCTCGCGGTCGCGCTGCTGATCGTAGAAGAACAGCACATAGTCGAGAATGGCCTCGGCGAAGTCCCGGCTTCCCGCGGCGTACCGGCTGAAGACGCGCTCCTCCTGGCCGGGGTCCTTGAGGTAGATCCCGATGGCCTGGGCCAGCGGCACCGCGCACAGCATGCCCAGGCAGACGCCGCTGGACAGCAGCGGGTCGATGAAGCAGGAGGCGTCGCCCACCGTCACCCACCCGGGTCCGTAGAACTCGCGGGACATGTACGACCAGTCCCTGCTGGTGCGGAAGTCGCTGCTCGGGGTCCCCGGCGCCAGCAGGTCACGCATGTACGTGGTCTGCGCGAGCTTCTTCTCGAAGAGCTCGGCGTGGTCGAGGCCTTCGAGGCGGATGTCCTCGGTCGGCGCGACATAGCCGACGCTCAGCAGGGACTCGCCGAGCGGAATTCCCCAGAACCAGCCGTCGTCGTTGCCGACCTTCTCCACCATGATGTTGCCGTGTGCGTCGCCCTCCATGCGCTTGCAACCGGTGTAGTACCGCCCGATGGCGAGGTTGCGCAGCTGTCCGTTCCAGTCCACCTCGGTGAAGCGGCGGGCGATGGTCCTGGCCTGTCCGGACGCGTCCACGACGATGCGGGCGGTCGCCTCGCGCAGCTCCCCGTCCTTGGTGTACCGCACGCCGGTCACCCGGCCGTCCACGACGATCGCCTCGCGCACGGTGGCTTCCTGCTCGACCACGCAGCCCAGTTCGGCGGCCCGGTCGAGCAACAGCTCGTCGAACCGGTCACGGTGTACGTGGTACGAGTACTCGTACGCGCCCGCCTCGCGGAAACTGACGCTCCACAGGCCCCGTTCGCGCCCCCACACCAGGCTGATGCCGTATTTGCGCTCGAAGCCCATCGCGTCGAGGCGCTCTGTGAGACCCAGCTGTTCGATGACACTGAGCATGCCGGTGATCATCGACTCCCCGATGTGGAAGCGCGGGAACCTCTCGCGTTCCAGCACCAGCACCCGGTGGCCCGCCTGGGCCAGCAGACCGGCCGTGGTGGCTCCGGTCGGTCCGCCACCGACCACCACTGCGTCGTAGTCCGTCGTCGAGCCGGCGTGAGTCATCGGGACTTCCTCTCGTAGGGGATCTTCTCCGTCAGGGACGGAGAGAGGTCGGGTGCCGTCCGTATGCCGTGTTCGCGGCGGAGCGCGGAGCGGGCGGCGAGATAGCCGCACATGCCGTGCACGCCGGGGCCCGGCGGCGTGGAGGCCGAGCACAGGTACACCCCCGGCAGCGGGGTGCGGTAGGGATCGAGCCGGGGGGCCGGGCGGGCCACGGCCTGGTACAGGTTCATGGCGCCGGACCCGATGTCGCCGCCGACGTAGTTGGGGTTGTACTTCTCGTACTCCGCCGCCGAGACGCCCCGGGCGGCGATGACCGTGTCGGTGAAGCCGGGCGCGTACCGTTCGATGCGGCCTTGGACGAGACGCAGCGGGTCGCGGGTGTCACCGTGGGGGACGTGGGCGTACGCCCAGACCGGCCGCTTGCCCGGGCGGGCGCGGCCAGGGTCGTTGACGGCCGGATCGACGACGAGGACGAACGGTTCGCCGGTGGCGACGCCCTGTTGGGTCAGCGTCTCCTGTCGGAACATGGCCGCCTGGTCACCGCCGATGTGCACGGTCCCGGCCCCGCCGACCTCGGGATTGGCCCACGGGATCGGGCCGGACACGAGGAAGTCGGCCTTCGCCGCGCCCGGCCCGTAGCGGAACCTGGCGAGGCTGCGCGCGTAGCGCACGGGCAGCGCGTCCCCGGCGAGGGTGAGCAGGCCGCGGGCGCTGATGTCGAGGAGCACGATCGGGTAGCCGGCCAGTTCGGTGAGGCGGTGCACCTCGTGCCGGGTGTGAAAGGTGCAGCCATGCGCGAGGAGGTCGGCCGTCAGGGCGTCGGCGATACGCGCGCTGCCGCCGCGGGGCACGCACCAACCGCTGCTGTGCGCGAGGTGGCCCAGCAGCATGGCGACCGCCGCCGCGCTGTGACTGGGCAGCTTTCCGACGGCGTGCGCGGCCACTCCGGTGAGCAGGGACCGGGCCTCCTCGGTGCTGAACGCCAATCGTGTGGTGAGGCGCGTGCCATGGCGCAGTACGCGTCCGGCCAGGGCCAGCGCGGCCGGAACGTCCGACGGGAGGGACCGTTGTCCGGAGAGCATCAGGTCGACGACCCCGCGGCTGTGCTCGACCAGCGGCGCCATGAGCCGGCGCCATCGCGTTCCGTCGACGCCGAGCCGCTCGACGGTGGCGTCGAGATCGTGGTGGACGAGGCCGGCCCGTCCCGCGTCGAGCGGGTGTGCGTAAGGGATCTCGGGTTCGATCAGGTGCACGCCGTGCGCGGCGAGGTCGAATTCGCGGAAGAACCGTGAGGCGGGGGCCATGGGATGGACCGCCGAGCAGATGTCGTGGTCGATGTCCCTGTCGAACAGCGGCTCGCTGCGCAGCCCGCCGCCCACCGTGTCGGCGGACTCGAACAGGTCCACCGTCAGCCCGGCGCGGGCCAGCGTCACGGCGGCGGACAGTCCGTTGGGGCCGGTGCCCACGACAGCCGCGTCGGCGCGGCTCACCCGGCGGCCCGCGCCGGCATCGGTGCGGGTGTGAGCTGCTGGGTGGCCAGCCTGCTGTACAGGCCGTCGGACGCCAGGAGTTCGGGGTGACTCCCCGTGGCGCGGACTCGGCCGTCCTCGATGACGATGATCTGGTCGGCCGCCATGACCGTCGAGATGCGGTGCGCGATGACGACGACGGCGCACTCGCGCGCCATGCCGTCGATGCTCTCGCGGAGCCGGGTCTCCGCGTCGCTGTCCAGATGCGCGGTGGCCTCGTCGAGCAGAACCACGCGTGGACGCTGCAGGAGGGTCCGGGCGATGGACAGACGCTGTCGCTCTCCGCCGGACACACCGGAGCCGAGTTCGCCGAGTTCGGTGTCGAGGCCGCCGGGCAGCCGTTCGATGACATCGCTGAGGGCTGCCAGTTCGACGGCCCTGGCGATGGCGGCGTCGTCGGCGTCCGGACGGGCGTAGGTCAGGTTGTCCCGGACGGTGCCCCGTAGCAGCGCGTTGTGCTGTTCTACGTAGCCGACGGTCGTCCGTATCTGCTCCAGCGGCAGGTGCGCCAGGTCGACCCCGCCCAGCCGGACGGTGCCCTGCCACGGACGGTGGAATCGTTCGATGAGCTGGAAGAGCGTGGTCTTGCCCGCACCTGACAGGCCGACGACCGCGGTCACCCCGCGCTCCGGCACGGAGAACGACACATCGTCGATGACGGGGTCCGCGGCCGCGTCCCCGTAGCCGAACGAGACGTGCTCGAAAGTGACGGCCGGCCCGGGCCGGGTGCGGACGGGCGGTGGGGCGACCGTCTCCTCCTGCTCGATCGAGGCCAGTTCGTCCACGCGGCTGATCGCCGCGCGGCCCTGCTGGAACTGCCCGATGGACATGAAGAGCAGTGCGAGCGGCGAGACCAGGTAGAACAGGTACATCACGAACGCGGTCAGATCCGCCATCGTCATCGCACCGGTCGCCACCCGTGACATGCCCCATCCGACCACGGCGGCGAGCGATATCTGGGTCCCGACGTTGATGCTGGGGGTGAGCATGGCCGACAGGGCACTGACCCGGATTCCGGAACGGCGCGCGAGGTCCGCGACCCCGCTGACGTCATCGGTCTCCCGCTGCTCGGCGCGGGACGCCTTGACCGTGCTCATCGCTCCCATGACCCGCTGCAGCCTGGAGCCGAATACGCCGGTGTCCTCCCGGTTGCGTACCGCGGCCCGCCTGACCTGACGGGCCATGAGCAGGGAGCACACGCTGGCCGCTCCGAGGCAGCAGACCGTCACCACCAGCAACCGCCAGTCGAGCCACCCCATGAGCGTCAGGCCACCCGCCACCATGAACGTCGAGGTGACGATCTGGGCCAGCGACTGGGAGAGCGAGACGCGAGCCAGGGAGGTGTCGGTGACCATCCGCGTGAACACATCGCCGTGGTCGAGCCGCCGGAACGCCGACATGTCGGAGCGCAGCAGCCTGGCCGTGAGCCCGCAGCGCATGTCGTACACGATGTTCTCGCCGGCCCTTCCGATCAGGTACGCGTGCGTCCCGGACAGGGCGGCGTCGGCACAGAAGAGGGCGACTATGAAGATCAACGGCCACACCAGAGAGGCGTGCGTGGCGACTGCCGTGATCAGCCGGCCGATCAGCATGGGCTGCGCCAGCGAGGCGGCGGCCCCGAGCAGCCCCAGAAGGATTCCGGTCACCAGAGTCATCAGGTGCCGTCTCGCTATTTCGCGAACCGTCATATCAAATGCACCCCTAACGACTCTTGAATACCACGTACAGGATGATGAGGATCATCAGAATGGAGATCCCGAAAATGATCTGGCTCGTCGTCATGGTGCCGCCCTTTCCATTTCCTACCTATGCAGCGAGTCCGCATGGTTTTTCAGCCGGGCATACGGTGATATGAAGAGAGCAGCCGGCTCCTCCGCATCGTCGTATCCCGCAGCGCGGACGAGTGTGAACTGGAAGCCCTCGGCGTCACCGAATCCGTCGACGACCATCCGCTGCCTTATGTAGCCGACGAGTACGCGATATGCCGGGAGGTTCACCACGTAGTCGAAGCCCTTGTCGAGCGACCGGAGAATTTCGGCGCAGACGTCGAATACGGCCTTTTCCTGGCGCCGGGTGGCGAACCAGACGACCTGGCTCATCTTCCGTCCGGCGATCACGTCTATGTCCCGCCACACGGACGTCTCGCCGCTCTCGTCGAGCGTGCGGTACAGCAGGTGGTGGTCGTGCATCGCGGGAGTCGGTGCGAAGAACCGCCAGTTCGGCAGGAGGGACAGGGTGTCCTTGCGCTGCAAGCGGTTGAACGCGGGATTGGGGTGCTGGGTGGCCACGGTGCACGCCAGCATCACCGCGCCGAGGATGCGGACGGTGCTGCCCGGTCCGGTGAAGAGGTTCTGGGCGCGTCTTCCGGTCCTCATCGGGTCTGCCCCTCCAACGTGTCGGATGCGCTGACGTCCCCGGTCACGGCGTCGAGGAAGCCGACGATCCGGGAGGCCACGTCGGCCGCGTACTCGGCCTTCACCAGCAGCCCCTCGTGGTTCGCGCCCTCCATCACCACCGTCTCGACGCGGCGGCCGTCACCGCGGTGCGCCTGGGCGAGTTCGTGGTGCATCAGCAGCTGTTCGGGGTCGCGGTCAGTGGTCTGCTGGGCGGAGATCATCAGCGCGGGCGCGTCGATGGGGGTGAGGTCCCCGCTGAAGGCGCGGAAGTCCTTCTCGACCGCGAGCCACTCGCGCCGGGCCGCCACCCAGGTGCGCAGGTCGCTGTACTGGGCGAAGGCCCGCAGCCGGTAGTGCTCCGGCAGGGAGTCCAGCCACTCGGGCCGGCTCATCAGGGCCCCCATGCCCAGACGCAGCGACCACACCATCAACGTCAGTGACTCACGCAGCCGCTTCGCCGCCTCACCCTGCTGTTCCGAGCGGTTCAGCTCGGCCGGGTGCGAGGAGTCCAGGTACACGACGCTGTGCAGGCGGCTGCCGATACGCGTCGCGGCACGCCGGCACAGTTCACCCCCGAGGGAGTGCCCGACGAGGACCACCTTGCGGTCGGAAGCGACCGCGCCGTGAACCAGGTCGACCAGGTCGTCGACGGATTCGTTCAGCCGGTAGGGCTCGGTGCTGCGCCTGCTGCTGCCCGCGTATCCGGCCCGGGCGAAGGTGATGACACCGTAACCGGACTTCCGGGCGAGATGTTCGCTGATCCACGAGAAGTACTCGGACGAGGTACCCAGGCCGTTGCAGAAGACCACCACGGGCCGGCCGGGGCTGCCGGGCGCCATCACCTCGTATTGCAGTTCGTTGCCCTGACGGGTCGTCATGGTGAGGGAGGTGGGCCAGCCCTCCCTGGACCGCAGCCTGCGCTGCACGGCCACCACACCGGCCGCCGAGGCGGCCAGCGCCAGCGCGGCACCCGCGACCGCGAGGGCGCGGTCGTCGCGGTCCGCCACCGCCGGGTGGCTCTTGGGCGCGGCCGTGTAGGCGACGGCCGGGTGCATCGCGGTGAACGCGGTGACGAAACGTCCGAGACCCATCGCGAAGCCGTTGGTGACGTGAAAGGCGGCCGCACTCACGACGACGGGGCGTACCAGCCTGCCGCCGCCCAGGTAGGCCACCGGGAAGAGGCATTCGAGCGCGAGCACCCCATGGGCGACCCAGCGGGCGGCCCTCGGATAGGCGCGGGTGAGTTCGAAGGCGCCCTCGTGGCCGTACGTCCTGGTCCGCATCACTCCGCGCAGGGCGCTCGCGTCACGCCAGGAGGGGCCGATGAGCTTGACCCACCCGGACACCAGGTAGGAGGTGTTCGACTGCAGGGCGATGTACCACAGTGCCGCGTCCTTGACCTGGGGACTTGTGGACAGCCTGGCTACGCCGACGGCCGTCTGCACGAGAACGGACACCTGGTCGGAGCCGTCGGTTCCGTAGCGGTGCCTGGGGTAGAGCAGCGCGGTGCTCGCGCCCAGGAAGAGACTGCCGGCACCACGCCACCGGCTGCGGCCCGGCAGCAGCATGCCCGCACTGACCAGGGCACGAGCGGCGTGCACCGCGGTCGTGGTCCGCTCGTCGCTGACCAGATCGAGGAGTTTGCGGGTCAGCGGTGTCGATTTGCTCTGGACGTCCTTGACGACCCGCCAGTCGTTGAGGCCGCCGCTGCGCAACTGATGCCGCTGGGTGAGGTACTCCAGGGAAGAAGTCAGCGTCGTGGCGGCGGCGAGGCGTTCACCGGCGGCGATCGCTCCGCCGCGGGACACCGGCCAGGGTCTGAAGGCAGCCGCAGCAATCCTTCCGGGCAATCTCATGAGATCTCCACTGTCCTTCCGCAGGGGGCCTTCCGTGCTCTCGGACGCCTGGACCTCCGCGTCCTCGCGTCGCCGTGCTGCCGGGCCGGCACCGGTCCCGGCCCGGCAGCACGTGGGTGACCGGCTGAAGACCAGTCGGAACCGGTGTCAGCCGTTGGCGCCGGCGTCGTAGGCGGCGACCAGGGCGCCGCAGACCGCGACGCCGCCCGCGAAGGCCGCGGCGGTCGCCACGACGGTCATGACGGGGTCCTGGTCGGTCATGACCTGGGCCGGCTGCTCGGCGATGGGACGCACGAGCGTCCAATTGACGAACGACTCCACGTTGTTCACAGCTGCTCCTCCTGGCGAATTCTGCATGGGAGTCCGGAACGAGATGTTCCGAACGGGAAGCGTGACGACCGTCAGCCGACGGCCTTGCCGAGCGCGTAGGCACCGACAACGGCGGCGCCTCCCGCCACGGCCGCGGCACCGAGCGCCACGACCGTCATGACGGGGCTCTGGTCGGTCATGACCTGGGCCGGCTGCTCGGCGATGGGACGCACGAGCGTCGAATTGACGAACGACTCCACGTTGTTCATGACTGTCTCCCTCTCGAATTGCTGACAGATTCTTCCGGCAGCGATGCAGGACGCACTCGGAACATCAATACAACCCAGAATGCATGACATCCGGTCACCTTGCGCATACCCGCGCTTCCATGATTTCCGAAGTGGCTCATGGGTAGTGAATCCAACCGAAGTGATATTGTCCGGAGGCTTTCTCCGTGGGGTGCCGGAACTGTTACGGATAAGCCGCCGGGAACATCCTGCCCGCCGCGTCCCGAATATTAGAACTGCTCTTCGTGCGCCGTCTATGCCGTGGATGCGGACTGAGTATTTCCGCTTGTGACGGCGGCCGGAGCGGCGTCATGACATCCGTCACCTCAGGACATGACACGTCTCACTGGGATCCCACTGCACGCATTGAAAGGATCACTGGTATGGATCAGCAGAGTTCGGAAAATGTGATCGACGTCACGGACCTCTGGCGTAGGTACGGGACCGCGGAGCACGGCTTCGACGCCGTGCGAGGCGTCTCCTTCAGCGTCGGCAGGGGTGAACTGTTCGCGCTCCTGGGCACCAACGGGGCCGGCAAGACCTCCACCATCGAACTGCTCGAAGGGCACGCCCGGCCCTCCCGAGGCGACATCCGGCTGTTCGGTGCCTACGAGCCGCTGCGTGACCGCTCCCGCGTCCGTCCGCGCACCGGGGTCATGCTCCAAGAAGGTGGCTTCGCCGCCGATCTCACCGTCGTGGAGACGGTTCGCATGTGGGCGGCCTGCACCACCGACCCGCGCCCGGTCGGTGAGGCGATAGCCCTGACCGGGCTGACGTCCCGCGGCGGCACGCTGGTCAAGAACCTGTCGGGCGGCGAGAAGCGCCGGCTGAACCTGGCCCTGGCGGTGCTCGGTTCGCCCGAGCTTCTCTTCCTGGACGAACCCACGGCCGGCATGGACCCGGAGGGGCGCCGGGAGACCTGGGACCTCATCCGCGAGCTGCAGAGCCAGGACACCACCATCGTGCTGACGACGCACTACCTGGACGAGGCCGAGCGGCTCGCCGACCATCTGGCGATCATGCATCGCGGGCGGATCACCACGTCGGGGACGACAGCCGACATCGTCTCCACCCACCCCTCGTCCCTGTTCTTCGGCCTCCCGGCCGGTGTCACCGGCGCCGACCTGCCGCCGTTGGGCGCCACGAGCATGGAGGAGAGGGAGGGAACCGTTCATCTGACCACCGATGACCTGCAGTTCACCGCGACCCAAGCCCTGATGTGGGCCCGGGAACGAGGGATCGCGCTGGATGGACTGCACGCCCGTTCCGCGTCTTTGGAAGAGGCGTTCTTGCACATCGCCCAGTCCGACACCACCGAGGATGTGCTGACATGAGCCGTACCGCCACGCACCTGGCCGGGCTCGGCCGGGCGGAACTGACCCTCTTCATGCGCAGCAAGGCGAACCTCGTCAGCGCACTTCTCGTGCCGCTGATGCTGGTCTTCACCATGAAGGTGATCCTGGATCAGTTCGACCTCTCCGGCGCCGGTCTCGCCATGGGGCCGGTCATGATCTCCTCGGCAGCGGGCATCATCCTTCTCATGGGGCTGTACGCACCACTGACCGCCATCTATGTCATGCGGCGGGAACAGCTGATCCTGAAGCGGCTGCGGAGCGGTGAGGCCGAGGACTTCACCATCCTGCTGGGCGCCGCGCTGCCGGTGGTGACCGCCGTGCCCCTCCAGTTCCTCATCATCTCGGCCGGCATCACGGTGGTGGCCGGCACCGGGGTGCCCGCCGCACCGTTCCTCGCGGTCACCGGGATCGTGCTCGGCACCGTGTTGATCGCCGCGCTGGCGGCGCTCACCACCGTACTGGCCAGGACCGCGGAAAACGCCCAGATCGCAGTGCTGCCGGGGATGTTCCTCCTGCCGCTGACCTCCGGCACATATGTACCGCTGGAGATCCTGCCGCACGGAGTCCAGGAGGTCTTCCGGTTCCTCCCGCTGACACCGGTGACCGATCTGGTGCGCTCCGGGTGGACCGGTTCCATGTCGCTCACGGACGCCTGCGTGCGTACGCTCACGCTGCTGGCCTGGATCGCGCTCACCGCCTGGGCGGCGCGCCGGCACTTCCGGTGGGAACCACGGACATGAGACACAGCCGGTCTCTTTCTCCCGTCCAGCAGTTCACCCGGGTTTCCCGGGTGGTGCTGTGCTGTGTGCCCTGGCTGCTGATCTTCGTGCTCGGTCGCCCCATCGTCACTCATCTCAGCGTCCCCCACTCCGCCGTTCCCCTGGTCTGGGGCGCCGGTGTCCTCTATCTCGCGCAGGCCGTCACGGCGACGGTCGCCCTGGCGTCACTGCGCAGGCCGCCCATCGCCGTCACCGCGTCGGTGACCCTCATGTGCGCGGGGCAGCTCGTGGCCATCGCCTACGCGGCGGGGCCGGCCGGCTGGCTGCGGCCCGTCGGAGCCGCCTTCACCGGGGCGGTGGCGGTGATTCCGCTCGCCTCGGTGTGGGCCACCGAGCGCTGGCCGGCCTCGTTGGCCTGCGGCGTCGCCGCCGGGGTCGCGTGCGTGACCATCGAGCCGTCCGTATGGAAGATCTCCGTGGTGGCGACGGTAGCGGTCTGGGGCGCGGCCGGGCTCGGCGTGCATTCGTCGCTGTGGTCCCTGGCGGTCATGCGCCGCCTCGACGCCGCTCGGCAGACGGAGAGCCGCCTCGCGGTCGCCGAGGAGCGCCTGAGGATCGCCCGCGACGTACACGACGTACTCGGCCGGAACCTGGCGATCATTGCCTTCAAGAGCGAACTCGGCGCACGACTGACGGAGAGCAACCCCGGCGCCCACGCGGAGTTGACGGAAATTCAGCACATCACGCGCGAGTCGCAGCGGGAGGTGCGCGATGTCGTCCGCGGCTCCCACACCACGGACCTCGCCACCGAACTCGACGGCGCCGCCGCGGTACTGGAGTCCGCCGGCATCGCCTGCCGTGTCCACCACAACACGGTGGACACACATCTCGGCGTGGACAAACATGTGGCCCTGGGCTGGGTCATCCGTGAGGGGGTCACCAACGTGATCCGGCACTCGCGCGCCCGCTCCTGCACCATCCGCATCACAGCGGCCGGTGGCCGGCTGACGATGGTCATCACCAACGACCGCCCCCTCGAAAAGGTCCCCCGCACAGGAGGAACCGGACTTGCCGGGCTCACACACCGCATCGGCGCCCTCGGCGGCACCGTCACGCACGGTGCGGGGCCGAAGGACACCTACCGTCTCACCGCAGTCATCCCCTACTGCAAGGACTGAGTCATTGATCAGAGTTCTGCTCGCCGAAGACGAACACCTCATCCGTGGAGCCCTCGCAGCCCTGCTCTCCTACGAGGAGGACATCGATGTCGTGGCCCAGGCGGGCGACGGCAGAGAGGCGGTGGACCTGGCCCTCGAACACCACCCTGACGTCGCCGTTCTGGATCTGCTCCTGCCCGGTGCGGACGGGATCGCCATCACCGAGGCCCTGTCGTCGAAGCTGCCGCATTGCCGGTGCATCATCGTCACCAGCCACGGGCTGCCCGGCTATCTCAAGCGCGCGCTGGCCGCCGGCGCCGCCGGGTTCTCGTCCAAGACACTGTCCGCCAGCGACCTGGCGGACATCATCCGCACGCTGTACCGGGGAGTCCGCTACATCGAGCCCTCGCTCGCAGCCGAAGCGATCAGCGTCGGGGAATCCCCGCTGACCCGGCGGGAGACGGACCTGTTGTCCCTGGCGGCCGACGGCGCCCCGATAGCCGATATCGCCGAGCGCGCCGTGCTCACGCCGGGTACGGTGCGCAACTACCTGTCCAGTGCCACCAGCAAGCTCGGACTCAGCAACCGCCACGAGGCCGTTCACGAAGCACAGGCACGCGGATGGATCTGAACAGGCCCGCGAGATGGACACGGCATCAGGGGGACGGACGCGGGCCGCCGGGCCTCCCTCCTCACCTTCGGCTGGGCGAGCCGGGCTGCTCAGGCCATGTCCGAACCCCGCAGGAGCAGTTGAGCCACAGCCATGCCCGCCACCACGATCGCCGCCCGGAACGGCCACCGGTTCGAGACGCCCGACGGCGCGGCCGGGCCCGCGACCGCGACGGTCCCGGCCGCCACCGCCAGTACCCAGCCCCAGCCCCCCACCGCTCCGGTCGGACCCATGACCAGCACACCCACGGCCGCCAGCATCAAGGACGGGGCCAGCCACCGGCAGGCTGTGCGGCCCAGCCGCTGCGGCAGCCCGCGCACACCGGTCGCGAGATCGCCCTCGATGTCGGGAAGGACGTTGGCCACGTGCGCCCCCACGCCCAGCAACGCCCCGGCCACCACAGCCCACCAGGCAGGCCAGGACGGTGACGGAAGGCCGAGGGTGATGAAGGCGGGCAGGGAGCCGAAGGCCACGGCGTAGGGCAGCGGCGAGAACGCCGTGCGCTTGAACACCAGATTGTAGGTCCAGCCCGCGGCCACCATGCCCAGATGCGCCATTCCCGCGGTGACGCCGCTCAACAGCGACAGCGGCACGCACAGCCCCAGAGCCGCCCCCGCCGCGACAGCCGCCGCGCGGGGCGAGAGTTCACCGGTGGCCACCGGCTTGTCCGTGCGCCCGCAGACCGTGTCGCGCCGGGCGTCGGCCGCGTCGTTGCACCAGCCCACCGAGAGCTGGCCGGCCAGCACGGCCGCGAACACCGCCGTCGAACCCGCTCCCCCGCGGCCCGCCGCCACGGCCAGCGCGGTCACGAACACGGTCACCGCGACCGCCGGCTCCAGGTGGCAGGAGCGCATCAGCGCCGGGGCACGGTGTGTCGTGCGTGCGAGGGCATCGGAGAGGTGTAGAGACACAAAGGCAAGATAATCGGGCAGAACAGGCAAGGAAGGCACTATCGGCATGCGTGTCCCCGTGACCGTCGACGACACCGACGTCCTGCCCGCCACACGCCGGACAGCCGAACCCCTCACGGGGACCGTGGTCGCGGCCGTCCGCACCGCGCTGCCGCCGCACCGCTACGCGCAGGAGGATCTCACCGAGCCGATCGGCGATCTGTGCCTGACTCCGGGCGCCGACCGCAGCCCACTGCGCCGGCTGCACGCGTCCGCCGGTGTACGTACCCGCCATCTCGCCCTGCCGATCGCACGGTACGCCGCTCTCGGCGACTTCGGACAGACCAACGACGCCTGGATGGCGGTCGGGCTCGATCTGGGTGAGGAAGCCCTCACCGGCGCGCTGCAGGAGGCGGGGCTCGAACCCTCCGACGTCGATCTGCTGGTGTGCACGTCCATCACCGGTATCGGCGCCCCGTCGCTCGATGCCCGGCTGGCCGGACGCGTGGGACTGCGGCCGGACGTCAAACGACTGCCCGTGTTCGGCCTGGGCTGCGTCGCGGGCGCGGCCGGTCTCGCCCGGCTGCACGACTACCTGCGCGGCCACCCCGGTGAGACCGCCGTACTGCTGGCCGTCGAGCTGTGTTCGCTGACGCTCCAGCAGCGCGACGACTCCCAGGCCAACCTTGTCGCCGGTGCCCTGTTCGGTGACGGTGCGGCAGCGGTCGTCGCCCGTGGTGGCTGCACGGCCGGACCTGACGTCACCGGGCCCGTGGTCGTCGCCACGCGCAGCCACCTCTACCCGGAGACCGAACGGCTTCTCGGCTGGAACATCGGCGCCACCGGGTTCCGCGTGGTGATCGGCGCCGGCATCCCCGGCATCGTACGGAAGCACTTCGGTCGCCACCTGCGCGCGTTCCTGGCCGACCACGGTCTCACCACCGATGACATCGGCACCTGGGTGTGCCACCCGGGAGGCCCCAAGGTGCTCTCCGCCGTCACCGACACCCTCGGTCTGCCGTCGAGTGCGCTGGACACCACACGACGCTCACTCGCGGCCGTGGGAAACATGTCCTCCGTCTCCGTACTGCACATCCTGCAGAGCACCCGGGAATCCGTGCGACCCGAGCCCGGCAGCTGGGGCCTGCTCATGGCGATGGGCCCCGGGTTCTGCTCCGAACTCGTCCTGCTGCGCTGGTAGAAGGCCTCATGACCTGGTACGCACTCCTGCTCCTGGCCGTCGCCGCCGAACGTGTCGCCGAACTCGCCGTCGCCCGACGCAACGCGTCCTGGACCCTCGCCCGTGCCGGTGTGGAGCACGGCCGCGGTCACTACCCGGTCATGGTCGCCCTGCACACAGGCATGCTCATGTGCTGCTTCCTCGAACCCGTGCTCACTCGCCGGCCGTTCCTTCCCGCCCTGGGGTGGCCCATGCTGGGCCTCGCGGTACTGGCCCAGGCCCTGCGCTGGTGGTGCATCACGACGCTCGGCCCCTACTGGAACACCCGCGTCATCGTCGTCCCCGGGGCACGCCTGGTCGGCGCCGGGCCCTACCGGTTCCTGCGCCATCCCAACTATGTGGCCGTCGTCGTCGAGATCGCGGCTCTGCCGCTGGTGCACACCGCATGGCTCACCGCGACGGCGTTCACGGGGGCCAACGCCATCCTGCTGGCCGTCCGTGTCCGGTGCGAGAACACAGCCCTCGCCCAAGCGGCGCCCGCATGAGCGGCGTCCATGACCTGCTGGTCGCCGGAGGCGGTCCCGCCGGCCTGGCGACCGCGCTGTACGGCGTACGCGCCGGTCTCGACGTCGTCGTGGCGGAGCCGCGCCGGGCACCGGTCGACAAGGCGTGCGGCGAGGGCCTGATGCCCGGCGCCGTCCGGGCCCTGGCCGCGCTCGGACTGGCGGTCCCCGGACACCCGATCACGGGCATCCGCTATGTTCAGGGACCCCGCCAGGCGCAGGCGACGTTCCGCGACGGCTCCGGCCTCGGCGCACGCCGCACCGACCTGCACGGCGTGCTGCACCAGGCCGTCGCCGACGCGGGAGTGCCCGTACTGCCCCTGCGGGTACGAGAAGTCGAGCAGGAGGCCACGGGCGTGACCGTGCCGGGTACGGGTCTGCGCGCCCGCTGGCTGGTCGCCGCGGACGGCCTGCACTCACCGCTGCGCCGTTCACTCGGCCTGGAGGTGAGAACCCGCTGGGCCCCCCGCTACGGGCTGCGCCGGCACTACGCGGTGCCTCCCTGGTCGTCCTGCGTCGAGGTGCACTGGGGGCCGCAGGCGGAGGCGTACGTCACGCCGCTCGGCCCCGCGCTCGTCGGCGTCGCCCTGCTCACGGCCGTACGGGCCCCCTTCGACACGCAGCTGGCGAGCTTTCCCCGGCTGGCTGCCCGTCTCCCCCTGGAAGCGGCCGCCACCGCCGTACGCGGCGCGGGACCACTGCGCCAGCGGGCTCGCACCCGCCGCCACGGGCGGGTGCTGCTCGTCGGCGACGCCGCCGGATACATCGACGCACTGACCGGCGAGGGGCTCACCCTCGCGCTCAGCGGCGCTGCGGCCCTGGTCGACAACGTGCGCCGCGGGACACCGGGCCGCTACGAGGCCGACTGGAACCGCGCGACGCGTCGCCACCGGCTCCTGACGGAACTGCTGGTCAGAGCCCGTCAGTGGCCCACGCTCGCCCCCCGCATCGTGCCCACGGCCGAGCGCTTGCCCCGCCTCTTCGCAGCAGGGGTGAACGCGCTGGCATGAGGCCCCCGTTTCCATGTCCCCGGTACCTGGCCCGAGTGGTGGGCACATCCGGCACCGGCCTCGGTCGGCGGCCCGGGGTCGTGGGTGATCCGGCTGATGGACGCGGTCCGGCCGGGAGGCGGGCCGCGTCCGAGGGGCCTCGGCCGACCGGTCAGACGAAGTTCACGTCACTGCACAGGAAGTAGGTCTGGTCCATGTGCGACGCCTGCCAGATCGTGTAGACCACGTGGCGGCCGCTGTAACCGGACGTGGTCACCGGGATCGAGTAGTCCTGGCTGGGCGCGTACGTGCCGGTGCGGGTGACCAGCTGCAGATCGTTCCAGGTCAGCGGCTGGGTGGTGGGGTCGAAACCCTGCCGGGTGACGTAGACGAGGAAGTAGTCCGCTCCGTGGCTGGCCTGGTCGTGCAGCTGGACGGTGAAGTTGGCCGCGATGTTCGTCGCCTTCCACGCGCCGACAGCGTCGAGCGCGTTGTAGCGGCCGCTTTCGGTGTGGCCGCCGCTGCACAGTTGCCCGTTGGGGATCACGGCCGGGAAATCGCCGGCCGAGCCGTTGCGGTACAGGCCGTTCCAGTTCCACATGGCGTTGGGGTTGGCCTGCCACGCCTGCCAGCACATGGGATCCTGCTGGGCCATCGCCGGGTTCTGGAAGTCGCTGCCCCAGCGGAGCCAGCAGCCGTAGTTGCGCGAGGCGGGGTCGACGACCGAGCCGTGGGCGGAGTTGCCGGTTGCGGCACGGCACACCCCCGGGCCCGAATCCGGCCTGCGGTGGGCCGTCGGAGGCGTCGGCCTCGACGCCGACGTCCATCGCTGTTCGAGAAGGATTACCTTGGCGTCGAACGCCCAAAAATCTGTACTCGCCGGAGTAGACATTGTGCCGGGAGACAGCTAACGTTTCTTTCGTAGTCGAGATCGAGAGGGGCCCGGCAGACACGAACTGCCGGGCAGCAGTCCCGCAGTTGCAGTGAGCAGGACGGTGCGGTGGTGGAGCTTCGAAGCCAGGAGTGTTTGCAGGACGGCGACGAGGCTGGCGGCCGCACCGGGTGGCCCGAGGTGATCAGGGGCCGCCAATCGCAGGACCGCGGTCGACGCGGTGGCAGTACCAGCAAGTGAGGTCGCAGTACCCAGCAGCGAAGTCAGTGAGAAGTACCCCTGGTAAAGGCGTCGGCTGCGGACGCGCGTACCGGGAAGTTCGGCAGCGGGGTTCCAGCCGGAGCAATCGCAGGACGGGCGACGAGGCCGGCTGCCGAGGAGTGGCGCTGCCACAGGCCACTGAGCGGTTCGCATCACCAGCAGTTCGCAGTACCCGCTTGTCAGTAAGTGATCACCGAGGAAGAACGGAGGAGCCGAACGCCATCAGGATCGCCCGGGCGGACGACGTGAGCCCGGGTACCGCAGGACATCGATAGTGAGGTGGTCTCCGGTCAAGCAACCGCGATCCCCGCGCCCCCGACAGCATCCCGGTCGGGTCCGCGGAAACAGGAAGCCGACGCATTGCCAGGGTCGGCAGATGGTGTAGCAGTTCCTTCGGGGCCCTGGTGCCGTACTGGCACCAGGGCCCCTCGACATGATTGACAGAGAGGTGCAAGTGACCGCAGACGACTCGTACAGCCGTCTTGAAGACGATGACTATCCCGCATACACCATGGGCCGGGCCGCCGAAATGATCGGCACCACACAAGGCTTCCTCCGCGCCATCGGAGACGCCCGCCTCATCACCCCGCTCCGGTCCGAGGGCGGCCACCGCCGCTACTCCCGCTACCAGTTGCGCATCGCCGCCCGCGCCCGGGAACTCGTCGACCAAGGCACCCCCATCGAGGCCGCCTGCCGCATCATCATCCTCGAAGACCAACTCGAAGAAGCCCAGCGCATCAACGCCCAGTACCGCCACGCCGCCGCCCAGCACACGACCGGCACCACACCCGCCGTCCACGGCGAAGCGGCGATACCTCTCTCCCCCGCCCACGGCACGAAATGACACGCTGATCACCATCGCGGGCACGTCTCTCCAGGCAACTCCCTTGCGCAGGACGTACCGAATGCCCCCAGTGCTACTCGATCGGGAACGCGCACTCGTCCGGGGAGTCAGACGCCGGGAGGCGTGAGGTGCGGGCCTGCCGCGCGGCGGTGCGCAGCGCTGTGACGACAGCCGTGGTCGTCGGGTTCGCGGTCTCGGTGAGACGCGTCGCGGCGAACAGCAGGCGCAGGATCGGCCGGTCCTCGATGGGCGCCGTGCGGATTCCGGGTGTGGCCGGGTCGATGGCCGTTCGGGGGACGAGTGCGGTGGCGAGGCCGGCCCGTGCGAGGGAGAGCTGGGCGGCGATGTCGGCGGTGATGTAGCGCGCCGTGGGTGTGAAGCCGGCCTGGTGGCAGGCGTGCGGGATGGCCTGTCCGCAGTCCGTGGTCGGCGGTGGCACGGCGAGGCTGCGCGTGGCCAGTTCCCGCAGGGCGACGGGCCGCACCTCGCCTTGGCCGGCCGCGGTGACGACGAGGAGCGGATCGTCGAGCAGCGGCGAGATCTCGATGCCCCGGGGCGCGGCGTCGGGCAGGTCGTGATACCGCTGTCCCAGCACCACATCGACGGTGCCGAGCGTGAGTTCCCGCAGTTGCGCCCGGTCGGTGACGAGACAGGTCACGGTGAGGTGCGGGTGGTGTGAGCCCAGTGCGGTCAGCGCGGGGGCCACTATCTCGGCGACGGTCGAGGGCAACGCGGCGAGAGTGGCGGTGGCGCCGACCACGCCCTTGACCGCCGCGACGGCGCTCTCGGCCTCCTGCACGGCGGCGAGGATCCGGTCGGCGTGTTCGAGGAGTACCCGGCCCGCCTCCGTCAGTGTCACGGTTCGCCCGTCGGGGCGCAGCAGATCGACCCCCACGTCGCGGCGCAGCGCGGACAGTTGCTGGGAGACGGCACCGGCGGACAGTGCCAGTGACTGGGCGGCCGCCGTGATGGAGCCACGGGCGGCGACGGTCCTGAGCATGTGCAGACGGCGGATATCCAGCATGACTCGACAGATTATCTAAAGGGTCGCATCAGAAAGCCTCCCCTTGACCTATGGAGAGTGGTGAGCGAGCTTCAGCGCATGGAAATCCTCGACTGCATCTCCGCAGTTGCCCGGCCCATCCACGATTTCGGTGACGAGTTCATGTCCGACAAGGCGACCGCCGCCGTCGGCCTGCGTGCCGGGTTTCTTCCAGGGCGCGGCTTCTACTGCCGCGGACGGTTCGGGGTGCTCGGCGAGGCACCGGCCTCGGTGATCCAAGCGGTGCAGGGCTTCCTCGGGCCTCGTCTGGTCACCACGGGCTGGCTCGCGGGACGGGACGTGATGCCGGCCGAGGAAGCCGCTGCCTGCTATGCGCAGGCCGTCCGGACGTGGGGGCGCGCCCACATCCCCGCCGGCGTCGACGTGGAGCACTTCAACCGCCTGGCACAGCAGCTGATCGACGCCGCCGACGCCGACGCGCTGCCTCTGTTCGCCGGCTGGCGTGAACAGCCCTGCCCCGACGACGACTCGGTCGGCGCTGCCATGCAGCGCATCCACGTACTGCGGGAACACCGTGGCGCCTGCCACTTGGCGGCGGTGCGCCTGTGCGGACTGAGCGCCCGAGAGGCCATGGTCATCAACCTGGGCGCCACCCGGGCAACCCACTACGGCTGGCAAGAGCCACAGCCCGTTCCCGCACCCCTGATTCCCCGATGGCAGCGTGCCGAGCGACTCACCGATGAGCTGCAGGCGCCGCTCTACGCCGCACTCACCGATCGGCGACGTTCCGAATTCGCCCAGCTCGTCGACGCGTTGACCGCCTCCGTGACCCCGTGATCGACGTCGAGAACGCCCGGCGCGTGTCTTGCCTGGTGGAATGGTGTGCGCCGGCGCGCCGGGGCGCGGCACGATCGCGACCATGCTGATCGCTCATGAGGGTTGTTCGCCTACGGTCCACCCCACGGCCTATGTCGCTCCGACCGCCACGCTGTGCGGGGACGTGCACGTGGGGGCCGGGTGCCGGGTGCTGTTCGGTGCGGTGCTCACCGCCGAGGGCGGGCCGGTGGAGCTGGGCGAGGGCAGCATCGTGATGGAGAACGCGGTCCTGCGTGGCACCCGCCGGGATCCGCTGATCTTGGGACGGCAGGTCCTGGTCGGCCCCACCTCCTACCTGACCGGCTGCCGGGTCGAGGACGAGGTCTTCCTTGCCACCGGCAGCCGCGTCTTCAACGGAGCACGGATCGGAACCCGCTCCGAGGTGCGGATCAACGGCATCGTGCATGTGCGCACCGTGCTCCCCGCCGACTCGACGGTGCCGATCGGCTGGGTCGCCGTCGGCGACCCGGTGCGCATCCTCCCGCCGGAGGACCATGACGGGATCTGGGCGGTGCAGAAGAACCTGGACTTCCCCGGCTATGTCTTCGGCCTGGACCGCCCAGCCGACGGCGAGAGCCTGATGCCGGCCATCTCCGAGCGCTTCGGCCGCAGCCTCGGCCGCCACGACGACGACCGACAGATCTGAGCCCCACCGGCCTGTGACACCCCGGGCGGCTGCGGAAACATCATCGGGGAATTGGAGGGGCAGTGAGGGCAGGGCTCGCGGCAAGCCCCCGGGCGGGGCACGTCGAGGACCGGGCCGGGATCAGCGTCATCAGGGTGAGGGGCATTCCTGTCGAGGTCGGTCCGCGGGTGGGGGCTGCCGTCCGAAGAGGGCCAGCAGCCGGTCGGTGGGACGGTCGGGGCGGGGTGGCGGAAGGGGAGCGGCGAACAGGCCGGTGCGGTCGACGCCGTCGACGACCAGCGGGGCGAAGGCGAGGAGCGCCTCCACCAGCGTCGGCGGCAGGGAGCCGCGGCACCCGGTGGACTGGTTCACGTCCCAGGCGTGCAGGGTCAGTTCGTAGCTTCCCAGGAGAGCTCCCCAGCGCACCCGGGCCGTCTCGCGGGGCAGACCCGCGACAGCGGTCCGCAGTCGGCTCAGCTCGTGCCGTGCCCGCGCGCAGCCGGGCTCCGGCGGCCGGCCAGGGGGCAAGCCGGTCAGTATTTCGCGGGTCGAGGCTGTGGAGTCGGTGATGTGACGCACCAGCGTGGAGAGGTTCCAGCGGGTGCAGGGGGTGGGCGCCTGAGGGTCGGTGAGCGCGGCGCGGTGAAGGCTCATCCATGCCGCCTTGGAGGCCTGGTCCAGCAGGTTCAGCGGGTCCAGCCGGTGCGGCAGGCGAGGAGGGCTCATGCCGCCGCTCCCGACAGCGTGCGCGGGACGCCGAAGTGGGGAAACAGCTCGGGGTGCAGGAAGACCACGACTCGGGATATCAGACCACCCCGGGTCTCCAGCACCTCGATCGCGTGCGCGCGGAACGCTCCGTCGGGACCCTGCGTATAGGTGGCCGCGGCCGGGGCGCCGTTGGCCCACAGGGGCAGAGCACGCACGGGCTGTCGGAAGACGCGGCGCGTCCAGTGGTCGCGGACCGCGTCGCGGCCTCGGAACCAGGTGGCGATGGGCGGCATCTCGTAGGTCACGCCGTCGCGGAGCAGTTCGGCCAGGCGCTGGGTGTCGGCGGACTCGAAGGCGGCCAGATAGCGGCGCAGTAGCTCCTCGTCCGGTGCGGGATCCGCGGAGATCTCGTCCTCGTCGGGCGGGTCGTCGGCCAGCGCGGCCCGGGCACGCTGCAGCAGGCTGCGGCACGCGTTGACGGAGATGCCGAGGAACTCCGCGCTCTCGGCGATCCGGAAGCCGACCACGTCGACGAGAAGCAGCACGGCCCGCTGTCTGGCCGGCAGCCGCTGGAAGGCGGCCACCAGGGCCAGCCGGGTACCGGAGCGCAGAACCGCGATCGCCGCGGGGTCCTGCGCCTGGCGCACCGGCCCGGGGGTCGGCAGCGGGGTGAGCCAGGAGACCTCGTCCGCATGTACGAGATCCGTGTGCCCGTCGTCAGTCGCCGTGCCGAGGCCGGAGGGGAGGACCCTGCGGTGGGTGCTGGTGAGTGCGGACAGGCAGGCGTTGGTGGCGATCCGGTACAGCCAGGTACGCAGGGAGGAGCGCCCGTCGAAGCGGTCGTATCCGCGCCAGCCGCGGAGCAGCGTCTCCTGGACCAGATCCTCGGCGTCGTGCACCGAGCCGAGCATCCGGTAGCAGTGCGCGAGCAGTTCCTGCCGGTAGGAGGAGGCGAGGGCGGTGAAGTCGTCAGCGGGCACCGGCTTCCTCCCCCACGGGTCCCTCGGCCGCGCTGCCCGGCGAGGCGACCGACGTCGCGGTCCGGTGCCGCCCCGGGGCGAGCAGCCCGCACGCCGAGCCGGCGAAGGCCAGGGCTGCGGCGACGATGACGGCCGCGGAGAAACCGTCGGCGAAGGCGCCCGGAGACTGTTCACCACCGGCCGCGCCGAAGACCGCTGCCATGACCGCGATACCGAGAGCCCCGCCGAGTTGGCGCACGGTGTTGAAGGTGCCCGCCGCCTTGCCCATCAGGGCTGGGGATACCGCGGTCATGACGGCCGTCTGCTGGGCCGGCATGGCCATCGACGTGCCGACACCGGACAGGACGAGAGCGGCCACGGAGTCGGTGTAGCCCTGATGCTGGTGGGCGTTGACGCCGACCCACAGCAGTCCCGCCCCCTGGAGGAACAGCCCGGCGCAGATCAGAGCGCGCGGTCCGATCCGGTCCTGCATGCGGCCGGCTACCGGGGCGACGAAGAACAGGGTCGCCGTCCACGGCAGGAACCTCAGCCCGGCGTCCAACGGCGAGTATCCGAGGGCGATCTGAAGGTACTGGGCCAGGAAGAAGACGGTGCCGAAGAGCGAGGCTGTCAGCAGCAGCGTCGACAGGTTGCCCCCGGCGAAGGCCGGCTGCCGCAGCAGGCGGGTCGGCAGCATGGGGTGAGCGGCGGTTGCCTGCCGTGCGGCGAAGGCTGCCAGCGTCACGGCTCCGGCGGCCAGGGCGCCCAGCACCTCCGCGCTTCCCCAGCCCGCGGTGCCGGACCGCACCAGGGCCCACACCAGGGCGAACATCGAGGCCGCGGCGAGCACGATGCCGGCGAGGTCGGGAGCGGCCGACCGTCCCGTGTGCTCGGTGAGTACGAAGTGAGCGACGGGCACGACGACGGCGATGACCGGCACGTTGATCCAGAAGATCCACTGCCAGGCGAGTCCCTGGGCCACCGCCCCGCCGACCAGCGGGCCGCCGACGACGGCGAGCCCTGTGACGGCCGCGTAGATGCCCATGACGGCGCCCCGCTTGCGAACGGGGGTGGCTTCGGTGAGCAGGGCAAGCGCGGCCGGCGACAGCAGAGCGGCCGCGGCGCCCTGCACCGCGCGAGCGGCGACGAGGACACCCGTCGACGGGGCAAGGGCGCAGGCCGCCGAGGCCAGGGCGAACAGCACCAGGCCCGACAGGTATGCGCGCTTGCGTCCGATTCGGTCGCCGAATTCGGCTGCCGGGATGAGCAGTGCGGCGAAGCCGAGACCGAACGCGTAGACGGTCCACTCCAGGTCGGCCATGGAGGCGCCCAGGTCACGCCGGATGGTGTTCAGGGCGGTGGCGACGACGAGTTGGTCGAGGGCGACGATCAGTCCGGCTACCGCGGTCAGCGCCAGTACCCAGCGCAGCGCGGGCGGCCTGCCGGTGGCGGCGGATTCAGTCATGAGGGTGTCCTTACGGTCGTGTTGTCACCGGTACTGACTCGACGGCCGCGCCGAATGCATCGCTCGGGAGCGGCGCACGTTCGGACTGCCGGCACCGATGCATCGCGGGCCGGGCTGAAGTCCAACAGGTATGGACTCGATCGATGACAGCCCCAGGCGGCTTCTGCTGACCGCCCTCGTGTCCCTCAACGGAGTCGTCGGGGAGCCGCTGACCTGGGCCGGACCGTACTTCGGGCCCCGCAGCGCGGCGCATTCCCTGAAGGTTCTGCAGCGATGCGGTGCGATGCTGATGGGTCGCCGGACCTACGAGGTCTTCTCCCGCCAGTGGCCGGCCGCGTCCGGCCCCTATGCCGAGCACATCAACGCGATGAGCAAGTACGTGTTCTCCTCCACTCTCGAGGAGGCGGAATGGACGAACACGACCGTGATCTCGAAGCCTCCCGCCGAAGCCGTGGCCGAACTCAAGCGGGCCGAGGGCCGGGACCTGATCGTCTACGGGCACGGGCAGTTCGGGCAGACCCTCTGCGACGCCGGCCTCGTCGACGAGCTGAGCCTGACCGTCGTCCCCGTCTTCACGGAGGGCACCCCCTTCTACCGGCCCGGCTCCCATGCCCGGGCATGGGAGCTGGTCAGCGCCGGTCCAGGAAGGGATCCCGGGCTCGTATCGCTGACGTACCGCCCGGTGCGCCCGGAGTGATGCCGGGGAACCGGGCGCGACCGCCACGAGTGCGACGCGCTGCCGAAGGCGCGGTGGTGTCGGGGTGCAACGCCCCTCTGGCGGTACGCGGGCCGCGATCGGCCGGATGCCGGGCTCAGCTCTCCCCGGGCAGCGGGTTCTCCTTGACGAAGCGGCGGAGTTCCGCGGTGAGGCCGACCGGGTTGTCGAACTGGACGAGGGTGCGGGCGTCGGGTATCTCCACGTAGCGGGCGTTCGGCAGCAGTTCCGCGAGACGGCGCCCCGTGGCGGGCGGCATCATGCGGTCCTCGGCACCCCAGGCGACCAGCGCGGGCCGGCTGAAGGAAGGCAGGTTCGCGGCGGCCTTCAGATAGCAGTCCGGGTCCGCGCTGCGGCAGAACTTGGCGAAGTCGCGCCGGATGTCGCGGTTGCTCAGCAGCGGGCCGTACCAGCGGGCGATCAGCTCATTCGGGAGCCGCTTCTTCGCCATCCCGCCGAGTGACGTCCGCATCCGAGCCAGGGCCGGGAAGCGGAAGGACTGGAGGAGGAGGAAGAGGCCGCCGGGAATCCTGCCGGCCCGGTGGAGGGTTCTTCCCTGGATGCCCGGCGGGTAGTTGTCCAGGGCCTCGCAGGAGGTGAGGACGAGTCGGGCGATGCGATGGTCTCGTACGCCGACGAGGAGTTGAGCCGTTCCGGTGTCGTTCTGGACGAGGGTGACGTCGTGGAGGTCCAGGCGGTCCATGAACTCGGCCAGAATCGCGGCGATGCCGTGCGCGGACAGGTCGGCGTCCGGTCGCATCGGCCGCCGGTGGCTGCCGATCGGCAGGACGGGCACCAGCACACGGAAGTCGGGCCGGAGACCGGAGACGACCTCGCTCCACACCGACTCGTCGAAGCCGAGGCCATGGGCCAGGAGCACGACGGGGCCGTCACCGCTCGTGTCCTCGTAGTCGATCGTCCCCGCGCTCAGCTCGATCTCGGGCATGGCATTGCCTCCGGCTCGGTCGCACACTTCTGGATAGATCGTTCTAGTGAGAGAATAGCGTGCCCTCTGACACTGACAACGGCTGCCACCCAGGGATTCACTGTGAGCGACAACAAGGACACCGGCGCACGAGACACCAAGCAGCGCATCGTCACCGCCGGCACCGAGCTTTTCCGGCGCAGGGGCTACGCCGGGACGGGCATGAAGCAGATCGCCGAGGCCGCCGGCGCGCCGTTCGGGTCGATCTATCACTTCTTCCCCGGGGGCAAGGCGCAACTGGGCGAGGAGGTGATCCGCACCTCGGGAGCCGTCTATCTCGGCCTTGTGGCCGAACTCCTGGATCCGCACGAGGACAGGGCCGCCGCCACCGGCGACTTCTTCACCGCGGCGGCGGGCACCCTGAGCGACCTCGACTTCGCCGACCCCTGCCCGATCGCCACCGTCGCACTGGAGGTGGCCAGCACCAACGAGCAGCTGCGGCTGGCCACTTCGGAGATCTTCGACAGCTGGATCGACGGCCTCGCTGCCTACTACGCGGCAGGCGGCATCCCAGAGCCGGCCGCGCGTGAGACGGCGAGCTCAGTGATCGCACTGCTCGAGGGTGCTTTCATGCTCGGCCGTGCCGCGCGCAGCACCGCTCCGGTCCTCGCGGCGGGCAGAGCGGCCGCGGCGATCGTACGCGCGGTGCTGGCCGACGAGTGACTGCCGCTCCCGCCTGACGAGGTCACTACGGTGCTCGAGAAGCCGCGGGCGGATGGGCTTGAGTCTCCCATAGGGGGAGACGCCAAGGTGGGGGCATGGAAGGCGAAACGCTCTACTCGATCGGCGAACTGTCACGGCGGACCGGTCTGACGGTCAAGACCATCCGGTTCTACTCCGATCGCGGGATCGTGGCGCCCACGGACCGCAGCCCAGCCGGCTACCGCCTCTACACCATCGACGCCGTCGCGCGCCTGGACCTTGTACGAACCCTGCGGAGCCTGGGGCTGGACCTGCCCACGATCCACAAGGTCGTGGACCGGGAGCTCTCGCTTCCCGGGGTCGCTGCCACGCACGCCGAGGCCCTGGCCGTCCAGATCCGCGTCCTGCGGCTGCGTCATGCGGTGCTGACTGCGGTAGCCGAGCGCGGGCTCACCGCTGAGGAGACGGATCTCATGCACAGGCTGGCGCAGCTTTCCGAGGACGAACGCCGACACCTGATCGGGGGCTTTCTCGACGCGGCCTTCAGCGGTCTCGGCGCCGCCTCCGCGTTCGCGGGCATCAGGCGCTCGATGACGCCCGAAGCACCTGACAACGCCGACGCCGAGCAGATCCGGGCCTGGGTCGAGTGGGCCGAGCTGGCGCTGGACCCGGATTTCCGCGCCGGTCTGCGGCGGATGGCCGAGGACCTCGCGGCCGAACAGGCGCAGGCCGGCACCGGCCTGCGCCGCGACCTCGGTGCAGTCGTCCACGACCAGGCCGGCCCCGCCGTGAGGGCGGGCATCGACCCGGCCTCGGACCAGGCCGATCCGATCGTTGCGGCACTCACGGCTCACCACGCCCAAGCCCTCGGCCGCCCCGCCGACGCCGAGCTGCGCCGACTGCTGCTGGCCCGGCTGGAGAGGGTGAGCGACCCACGCCGGGACCGGCACCTGCAGCTGCTCGCGGTGATCAACGGCTGGCCCGCCCCGCAGAGTCTGGCACCGGCACTCAACTGGTCCGTCCAGGCCGTCCGCGTGCGAACGGGGCGGTAGTGGACCGGGATCGTCGGCGTGAGGGCGGGACCTGGCGCCTCTGAACATCCGGTGCACACACCATCGCGACGCATGCGTGTGCGACGCCATCCGCTCCTGCCGCGTTCTGCTCCCCCGGCCATGCAGTCGATCGCCGCACACATCAAAGTTCCGTTGACGTGAGGTCAGGCGGAGGCGGCACCGGTGACCTCGGCCACCTCGAACAGAACGTGGCCGCCGGCTCCCTTCGCCTGTCGGAGGAAGAACTCGCCGTCCTGGACTCCCTCCCTTCCGGAACAGCGTGAACAGGCCCCAGGTGTCGTGGCCACGCTCCAGCCTTGCAGGCGGTGGACCGAGGTGGCCCCCACCATCCACGGGGCGACGGCACGGTGGATGGTGGGAGCCCTGTCAGCGGACGACGTCGAAGACGTTCTTCTGCAGACCGTTGGCGTAGACCTCGTGCTCGACGAGCTTCAGCTTCTGGGCGTCTTTGTCCGTGGTGCTGAAGAGACGCTTGCCCGCGCCGAGCAGGAGCGGAAAGACGAGCAGGTGATAACGGTCGATCAGGCCGGCGTCGGAGAGGGACTGGTTCAGGGCAGCGCTGCCGTGGACGATGATCGGGCCGCCCTCGGTCTCCTTCAGCGCGGCGACGTCGTCGAGCGAGCGCAGGATCGTCGTCCTGCCCCAGTTCGGCACCAGCTCGTCCTCGGTGAGGGTGGTGGAGACGACGTACTTCGGCATCACCCTGTAGTCGGCGAAGTCCTCCATGTCCGGCCACACCGGGCTGAACGCCTCGTAGCTGGCCCGGCCCATCAGCATCGCGGTGGCTTCCTTCTGCTCCCGGCCTTTGATCTCGAACGCCTCTGGGAGGAATTCGATGTCCCTGAAGGTCCACCCCGAGTTCCGGTAGCCGGGCTCACCGCCCGGGGCCTCCACGACACCGTCGAGCGAGATGAAAGCGGTGCTGATCAAGGTACGCATCTGAGTTCCTCGGTGTCTCGTGTCCGGTTCTCATCGGATTCGGCCCGTGCTCGCTTCGACCACGCTCGCGGGAGCAGCGGCACCAACCATGATCTCTGACTGTGGATCACTGCGAAACTCATCGGTCGTCGCCGGGCCCACTCGGCCCATCTGTACATCGGGACCGACCCGGGGAGCCGTGCAGGTGCCCGTCGCGGTGGTCAGCGCCCTTCACGTCGGCCGCGGACGCCCAGAGCGATGGCGGAGACGAGGAACCAGAAGGCGCCGAAGGCCGAGTATCCGGCCACGGTGGACAGGCAGCTCGTCGCCGACGCGGACGTGGCGGCGATGGTGGCACCGGCGAGGACGGACTGTCCGCCGCTGATCGCCATGGGCCACTGGGCGCCCACGGTCCGCCGGCGCCGGATCGCCACGACGAGCTGGACGGCTCCGGAGAGGAGGGCCCAGACGCCGAACACGAGGAGGGCTGCCCCGATGGTGGAGAAGACGGCGCCGATCATTCCGGCGGTGGCGGCGAGGCCGAGACCCATGTTGATGGTGCTGACGCTGTTCGTGGAGCCGGTGCCAGTGCCGGCCGTACGGCGCTCGACGAGCGTGGCGAAGGCGTCCCACAGGGGGTAGACGACGAGCAGCACGGCCGCGGTCACCGTGGGTTCGTCCGCGGAGACGAGGGAGGCGGAGGTCGTGAAGACGAGCGCGACCCAGACAACGGAGAAGGCGACTCGCATCAGATGGAGTGATCGGAGCCCGGAGGACGTCGTCGTGGCCGGGGCCGACATGATCGAAGCGGTGGACGGGGTCGAGGTCGCGGTGGTCTGAGTCATCGGGTGTCCCCTTGTGATCGTGACGGTGCGAGATGGTCGCCTCGATGACGAGTCTCAGCCGCCTCGGGTGGGGCCGCGTACTTCGAACGAAGTACTTCTGCCGTCCGCCTGCGACGCAATGGGTTCCGCCGTCTCCGTCGACCGAGGCGGCTCGGCCGTCCCCATTGGTCATGCTCATCGGTCGTGCTCATCGGTCGTCTACATCGTTCGAAGTACACGGTCGCCGCGTGCGTGGACGAGAATCGGCTCATGGTCACGGCTCAGAACGGTCAGGACGGGCCCGCGGCGCCACTGTGGGTGCGCCGCCCCGAGGTGCTGCACCGGGTCGCCTATTCGGTGGCGGCGCTGGTGTTCACCGGGCAGATCGTGGCGGCGGCGGTGAGGGGGGCGGACTGGCCGACGGCCCTCTCCGTGCTCCTCGCCGGAGGCGGCGTCGCCCTGTCGTGGTGGAGACCGTGGGCAGGACTGGTCGTGACGGGTGCGGCGTCCTTCGCCGTCACGGCGGTGGGTGACGACCCCCTGTCGGTGTGGATGATGGCGGTGCTCGTACTGTTCTCGGTCACCCTCAGGGGAAAGCAGCCGCTGGTCGGGACCGGCATCGTGGCGGCGTTCTTCCTGGGGGCGTTCATGACGGTGGGAGGATTCCGTGGCGGCGCGGTCGTGGGAGCCGCCGCCCTCTTCTCGGCCATGGCGGGAGGTGCGACGGGGGCCGCGCTCCGTATCCATCGGGAGCACTGGTGGACCCTGGACGAACGGGCCGAGACCGCCATCGCCACCCGCGAGATCGAAGCCACCCGGCGAGTGACCGAGGAGCGTCTCCGTATCGCCCGGGACCTCCACGACGTCATCGGACATCAGGTCGCGATGCTGAGCCTGCACCTCGGGGCGGCGGAGATCGGGCTGCCCGAGGACGCCGACTCCTCCCGGCAGGCCCTCGTCTCGGCCAGGTCCAGTGCCCGTACCGTCGTCGTCGAGACGCAACGCATCCTCGCGCTTCTCCGCCTCGGGGACGACGTCTCGGGCGACGAGGCGCTCCGGCCGACCCCGGCGCTCAGCGGCCTGGAAGGGCTCGTCGCCTCCTTCGAGAGCATCGGTCTCGACGTCCGGTCCTCGATCGAGATCCCGGCCGGCTTCGTGGAGCCGAGCGTCGGCGTGACGGTCTACCGGGTCGTTCAGGAGGCGCTCACGAATGCCTACCGGCACGGAGAGGGGGCGGCGACGGTGGAGGTGCGGGAGCATAACGGCAGAATCAGCGTCACCGTGGAGAACCGCGTCGGTCACGCTGCCGGCGGGTCCGACGCGGGCGGCGGACTCGGCCTGGTCGGGATGCGCGAACGCGTCGAGTCCTCCAGCGGGCGGCTGACGATCGACGGGCACGACGGGCGATTCCGGGTCCACGCGGAGTTCAGCCCGCTGGGAGCGGCAGTCCGATGACACGCATTCTGATCGTCGACGACCAGGCCGAGATCAGGGCCGGAATCCGGACGATGCTGCGGCTCGACCCGGGTCTCGTCGTCACAGGGGATCTCTCCGACGGACTCCAGGTCGCCCCGTACCTCCGGGACCACCCCGTCGACCTGGTACTGATGGACATCCGGATGCCCGGCATCGACGGTGTCGAGGCCACCCGCCGGATCCGCGCCGAACATCCGCCGGAGAAGACGCGGGTGATCGTGCTGACCACGTTCGACCAGGACGACATCGTCCTCGCCGCCCTGCGCGCGGGCGCCAACGGCTTCCTGAGCAAGACCGTGAGCCCTGCCGAACTCGTCGCCGGAATCACCGAGGTCGTGAACGGTGGCGGTGCGCTGTCGGCCGCCGCGACGGCCGCGCTCATCGGTCACATGACCGACAGTCCGCCCCCGCTGATCGACAAGGAACTGCTACGACGCTTCGGTGCGCTGACGCCCAGGGAGCGGGATGTGGTCCTTCTGGTCGCGAGCGGTCTCGGCAACGACGAGATCGCGGCCCAGATGTCCGTGTCACCGTTCACCGTGAAGACGCACGCCGTACGAGCCATGACAAAGGTCGGCGCCCGCGACCGGGCCCAGCTGGTCTCCTTCGCCTTCCGGGCCGGCCTCTACCCCTGACCCTGCCGAGCGGAACCCCGGAACAGATTCCCGCCGTGGCGCCGAGCAGTCCGGCCGGTGGGACGGCTCAGTCGGCGGCTGCGGGCGCAGGCAGGTCGGCCGGGGTGTCGCGGACCCCCAGGCGCAGGTGCTCCACGTGGTAGAGGGCCTGGTCGAGGAGTTCGGCGACGTGGCTGTCGTAGAGGGTGTAGATGATCGAACGCCCCTGCCGTTCGCCGGTCACCAGTCCCAGGTTGCGCAGCAGGCGCAGTTGGTGGGAGCAGGCGGAGGCCTCCATGCCGACGGCCTCGGCGAGGTCACCCACGGAGCACGGCCCCTCCTGGAGCCGGGCCAGGATGTACAGGCGCGACGGGGTGGCGAGCGCCTGAAGGGTGGCGGCGACATCCGCGGTGCCCACCGCGTCCAGGCGCTCACGGGGGGTGGTGCTGCTGTCCGTGGTGACGCGTCCGTGGCCCATGGCCCCATCGTACCGACGACATGTGAAGAGCTGTTCAGATGTTCCTGTACGGTGAGGAGGTAGCCCTCGTCCAACCCATGAAGGGTTGATCTGTCATGTCTTCCGTCCTGGACCAGCGGCCCGCGCCGCCCGTCGGCGGCCCGCGCCCGGCCCCGCTCCGGCGCCGCACCCGCGTCCTGGCGCTGCCCGAGGCCCAGTGGGCACTCGCCGCGCTGGTGCTGTTCCTGCTCGGTCTGCCCGTCCATCTGCTGGGCGGTCCGGGCTGGCTGTGGGGAACACTGTTCGCCGCGACCTACGTCACCGGCGGGTGGGAGCCGGGCTGGGAGGGGCTGAAGGCCCTCAGAGGCAACACGCTGGATGTGGACCTGCTGATGGTCGTCGCCGCTCTCGGAGCCGCCGCGATCGGCCAGGTTCTCGACGGCGCCCTGCTGATCGTCATCTTCGCCACCTCCGGCGCTCTGGAGGCCCTCGCCACCGCCCGTACCGCGGACTCCGTACGTGGCCTGCTCGACCTTGCCCCGGCCACCGCCCTCCGGCTGCTGCCGGACGGCACCGAGGAGACCGTGGACACCGATCGGCTCGCGGCCGGTGACACGGTCCTGGTCCGGCCCGGAGAGCGGATCGGCGCCGACGGCCGGGTGGTCGAGGGGGCCAGTGACGTGGACCAGGCCACCATCACCGGCGAGCCGCTGCCGGTGGCCAGACGGGCCGGGGACGAGGTGTTCGCCGGCACCCTCAACGGCACCGGCGCCCTGCGCGTGCGCGTCGAACGGGACCCGTCGGACTCGGTGATCGCCCGGATCGTGAGGATGGTCGAGGAAGCCTCCGAGACCAAGGCCCCCACGCAACTGTTCGTCGAGAGGATCGAGCAGCGCTACTCGATCGGCATGGTCATCGCGACCCTCGCCGTCTTCGGTGTCCCGCTCGCCTTCGGCGACACGCTCGATGCGGCGCTGTTGCGGGCGATGACGTTCATGATCGTGGCCTCACCGTGTGCGGTGGTGCTGTCCACCATGCCACCGCTGCTGTCCGCCATCGCCAACGCCGGCCGCCATGGTGTCCTGGTCAAGTCCGCCGTGGTCATGGAGCGTCTCGGGCAGGTCGATGCGGTCGCCCTGGACAAGACCGGCACGCTGACCGAGGGCACCCCGCGCGTGACCGACATTCGCCCGGCGACCGCGTCCGGACTGAGCGATGACGAGCTGTTGCGGCTGGCCGCGGCCGCCGAGCACCCCAGCGAGCACCCGGTGGCCCGCGCGATCGTGGACGCCGCCCGCGCCCGGGGCCTGGACCTCCCGTCGGCGGAGGACTTCCTCTCCACTCCCGGCACCGGGGTGAGCGCGAAGGTGAAGGGCCGCACCGTGGCGGTCGGCAGCCCCGCCCGTCTCCTCGACGATCCTGCCGGGCACCCCTGCTCCAACGCGGCAGCGCTCCTGGAAGAAGAGGGCCGCACCGCCGTACTGGTCTGCGTCCACGGCATCCCCGTCGGAGTGCTCGGCATCGCCGACCGGCTGCGTGAGGATGCCGGTGCGGCGGTCTCCGCGCTGGGCGCGCTGACGTCGACCGCTCCCATCCTGGTCACCGGCGACAACCCCCGCGCGGCCGCCCGGCTCGCCGCCGAGGTCGGCATCACCGACGTCCGCGCCGGGCTGCTCCCCCAGGGCAAGGTGAGCGCGGTACGCGAGACGGAGAAGGCCGGACGGAAGGTGCTGGTGGTCGGTGACGGCGTCAACGACGCCCCCGCTCTGGCCGCCGCGCACGCTGGGATCGCCATGGGACGAGCCGGCTCCGACCTCGCGCTGGACACCGCCGACGCCGTCGTGGTCCGCGACGAGCTCGCCGCCATCCCTGCCGTGGTGCGGTTGTCGCGCACCGCCCGACGGCTCGTCGTCCAGAATCTGTCCATCGCCGGGGGGTTCATCACCGTCCTGGCCGCCTGGGACCTGATCGGTACGCTCCCCCTACCGCTCGGTGTCGCGGGCCACGAGGGTTCCACCGTCATCGTCGGTCTCAACGGCCTGCGCCTGCTGCGCGAGGCCGCCTGGCCCCGAACCACCAAGGACGCCACATGAGCAAACGCGCCCGGAAGTCCGTCCCCGCGACGGGGGCGGCACGGCCCACCGTCACCGTGTGCCGCGGTTGCTGCTGCGGCACCCCCAAGGCCCCCGGGCTCGACCACACCGCCCAACTCCGCGGGCTGCGCCAAGCCCTCGACGGCACGGCGAGCGTACGCGTCACCGACTGCCTCGATGCCTGCGCACACGCCAACGTCATCGTCGTCCAGCCCTCCGCCGACGGCCGCGCGAACGGCGGGCGCCCGGTGTGGCTCGGACTGGTCAACGACCTCGACGCCACCGCCGACATCACCGCCTGGGTCAAGGACGGAGGGCCGGGCCTGGCCGATCCGCCCGGCATCCTCGACCTCTACACCTTCCGCCCCTCACGACGCGTCCAGGCCGAACTCCACGACGAGTAGCGGCTGCTCGTCTGCCACGCACTCCCCCGCCTCAGGTCCAGCGGAAGTCAACGACACGCGGGGCACCGCTTGTTCGCGGCCAGAAGTACGAAAGCCCGCGCTCCTGCGACCTGGGCACGGTCTGAGGTCCGCGACTCCCAAGGCGGCCGCGGCCATGCGCAGTCTGCGGCACCCCTCAACCGGCCGGCCTGGCCGGGGGCCGCATGCCGAGCCACTGCTCGGCCCCCCATGCCTCGAACCGCTCCACCTCGGTGAACCCCAGCCTCGCCGCGAGGCGCATGGAGCCGACGTTGGCGGTCTGGGTGGCGAGCACCACCGGCTCGCCGGGCAGGACGCCGTCGAACCAGCCGAGTGCCGCCGTGCACGCCTCGGTGGCGTACCCGGCTCCCCACACGTGCGGCAGGAACAGGTAGCCGAGATCGGCCTTCCCCTCGGCAGCCGGGCGACGGTGCCCGGCGGCTCTCCTGAGCAGAATGTGGCCGATCATTGTCCCGGCGAGATCAACGACGAGACTCCCGGGCCACCGTTCGGGCACCTCAGGCGTCTCACGCTCCAGCTCGTCACGCGGGCGAGGGCCACCGAGGTACGTATGCACCTCGGACGAGGCGAGCAGTTCGATGAACGCCGGCCGGTCCCGCATCTCGGGTTCACGAAGCACGAGCCGCTCGGTGCGGAGCGGCTCAGGCGGCCAGGGCACGTGTCCCAGATCATCCATCCCCGCACGCTAGCAGCCGGTCAAACCCACTGCTCCGAAAAGGCTGAGGCCCTCTGACGTGGTCCGATCTCTCTGCTCAGCGCAGTTCCTCGGCCAGTCCGACGATGATGCCCTCCGGGCCGCGGATATAGCAGAGCAGATAGATGTCCTCGAACCGGGCGATCTCGCCGATGACTTCGGCGCCGTGAGGACGCAGGCGGGCAACGGTGTCCTCGATGTCGTCGACGGCGAACATGACGCGGTGCGTGCCCACGATGTTGTGCGGCCGGTTGCGCGGCCCGGAGCTGATCACCGCGGGGCTGCGGTACTTCGCCAGCTCCAGCCGGCTGTGACCGTCCGGGGTCCGGATCATCGCGATGTCGCAGTGGACGCCGTCGAGTCCGGTGCACTGGTCGGCGAAGGCGCCCTCGACCTCGCCCCTGCCCTCCAGCTCCAGACCGAGTTCCACGAAGAACGCGATGGCGGCATCCAAGTCCTCGACGACGATGCCGACATTGTCCATCCGCTTGATCGCCATGCTGGCTTCTCCTTGTTCCTCGTGCGGCCGGTAGGAGCCGCTGCCACTCCTGGGACGGATCCGGTGGCACGTTCTCGACATCCGCGGACCGCTGCATACGAAAGGCGGGGTCACCCGCCCGCAGACCTTCGAGTGGTGAGTGCCGACGGCCACGCCGGAGTGCGTGCCGGACGGCCCGCCGCTCGTACCCGCGGCGGGCATCCTGCCTTCGACATCGTCCTTCCTCGTTCAGTAGCTGTCGTAGCTGGGCTTACCGTTCGGCCGGTAGACGCCGACGACGGTGCCGCCCTTCGTCGTCGAGACGCTGACCGGCTCGAGTGCGGAGGGGATCGCTCCGTCGGCGAACAACCGCTTGCCGGTGCCGATGATCACCGGATGGACGGTCAGCCGGTACTCGTCGACGAGGCCGTGCCGCATGAGGGTCTGGGCGAGGTCTCCGCTGCCGACCACGTTGATGTTGCCGCCGTCCGACGACGCCTTGAGCTCGCGTACGGCATCGACGACGTCGCCCTCCAGCAGCGTGGAGTTCTGCCACTCGACGGACGTCAGGGTCCGAGACGCCACGTACTTCTGCATGCTGTTCATCCGTTCGGTGAACGGGTTGCCGGGATCGGCGGTCGGCCAGTACGACGCGAAGATCTCGTACGTCTTGCGGCCGAGCAGCATCGCGTCGGAGCGCTCGTACCAAGCAGCGATGGCGGTGCCGACCTCGTCGTCGTCCACCGGCTTCTGCCAGCCGCCGTGCTCGAAGCCGCTCTCAGCGTCCTCGTCCGGACCGCCCGGAGCCTGCATGACACCGTCCAGTGTCAGGAACGTGCAAACAATGATCTCGCGCATGGTGCGCTCCCTTCGTTCGAGAGGTAGACCGCACAGCCGCGGGAAACTCATCGGCGGCACCTCCGCGGCGCGGCAGTGGGCACTGTCCGGCGGATCATGCTCGGAGCCGTATGCGGATCGCTGGTCCGATGGCCGTGCCGTGGGAAACTCAGCCCGTTTGTCGTAGCGGGTGGCGACAGCGGCCGACCGGGCAGCGGCTCTCTGGAAGCGGCCGACGTGGTTGACGCGGACGATCAGGACGGATGGCTTGCCCGCCATGGTGATAAGGCCAGGGGCCGCCCCGCGGCGATGGATGCGGCAGCCCGCGAGCGATCACCCACTCCTGCCCTTCCTCCTCGGCCGCGACCAAGTCCGGCCCGCCCCGGTCTACTTGCTCACGCAGCCCGGCAGCCCGCCGGCGAGCGCCGAGCCCCTGCTGTTCCACGAGCACAACGACAGAAGGCGTCCGCGACTGCCCGGTGGTGACGACCTGGCATGCCACTACTCCCACGCGTCCCATGTGCCTACCCTTGACCCGCAGAGGCCGCGCATGAGGTTCGGCGGGGGACGTACGCCAAGGAGGCCATGCCCTCGCAAGGCAGGTCCGGCCGGCCCGAGGGCGACCGGATACAGTGCGCGGGACGGCAGCCTGGTTTGTGAGGGGAAGCGTGACCGACACCAGCGACACCCGGCCCGACGACACGGAAGCGCTCGCCCCGCGGCGGAGCAGACTGCACCGCCTGATGCGTTACATCCCCCTGATCGCTCCCGTTCTGCTGTGGGCCGTGCCCTGCTGGGTGCTCCTGTTCAGTGGCCAGCACTGGCCGCTGCCCGTCACGCTCGCCGGCACGGCCCTGTTCGCCCTCGGCCTCGTCGGTATGCCGCTCGCGATGACGCGCGGCCACGGCCGGCGCCAGCAGGATGGGGCGGCGATCATCGGTGACACCCTGCTGGGCGCCGGCTGGGTCCTGTTCACCTGGTCCGTCCTGCTCGGCGTCCTCCTGCGGCTCGCCCTGACCCTGACCGGCGTCGGCGAGGGCCAGGACCGGGCTCGCGTCGTCACGTGGGCCGTCCTCGGCACGACCGCCGTACTGCTCGCCTGGGGGTACGCCGAGGCCCGCCGCGTGCCACGCGTGCGCCGGCTCGACGTGCAACTCCCCCGGCTGGGTGCCGGGTTGGACGGCACTCGCGTCGTCCTCATCACCGACACCCACTACGGCCCCCTCGATCGCGCCCGCTGGTCGGCACGGGTGTGCGAGACCGTGAACACCCTGGAAGCCGACCTGGTCTGCCACACCGGCGACATCGCGGACGGCACGGCCGAACGCCGCCGCGCCCAGGCCGTCCCCCTCGGTACCGTGCGCGCCGGCCGGGCCCGTGTGTACGTCACCGGCAACCACGAGTACTACAGCGAGGCCCAGGGCTGGGTCGACCTGATGGACGAGCTGGGCTGGGAGCCGTTGCGCAACCGCCATCTACTGCTCGAACGCGGAGGCGACACCCTCGTGGTCGCCGGCGTGGACGACGTCACCGCCGAGTCCTCCGGCCTGGCGGGCCACGGCGCCCACCTCGCCGGAGCCCTGAACGGCGCCGATCCCGGCCTCCCCGTCCTCCTCCTGGCACACCAGCCCAAGTTCATCGACCGGGCGGTGGCCGGCGGCGTCGATCTCCAGCTCTCCGGCCACACCCACGGCGGCCAGATCTGGCCCTTCCACCACCTGGTCCGCATCGACCAGCCCGCCCTCGCCGGCCTCAGCCACCACGGCCCCCGTACCCTCCTCTACACCAGCCGCGGCACCGGCTTCTGGGGCCCGCCGTTCCGCGTCTTCGCCCCCAGCGAGATCACCCTGCTCGTCCTCCGCTCCCCGCACCCGCCCACCACGACGTAGCACTCGAGGGGCCGGCGCACGCGCTCGGAGCAGTCCACGAGTCCGAGCCCCGGATGCGGCATCGACGCATGACGGGGCCCGGGTACGCGCCTTGGATCTCGCACCGCTCGCCGTCCGAGCCGGGGGGTTCCGGATCGGTGTGAGGGGGTCAGGACGCCGGCGGGGCCAGGTAATCGCCGTGCTCCAGGTCCTCGAGAAGTGTCGGGTGGGCGGGAGACCACCCGAGCAGCTCCTGGGTGTGAGTGCTGGAGACGGGCCCGTCGAAGGCGTAGGCGGTCGCCATGAACGGACTCACGAAGTGCGTGGCGGCCTCGGCCTGAGTCAGCGAGACGGTGGGCAGCCCCAGGCCCCGGGCGATCGTCTCCGCGATGCTCATCATGGTGACGCCGCTCTCGGCCGCTCCGTGCAGCACACTGCCCGCGGGTGCCTTCTCCAGTGTGAGCCGGAACAGGACCGCCGCGTCGAGCCGATGTACGGCAGGCCATCGGTTGCTGCCGTCGCCGACGTAGGCAGAGACGCCGGTCTTCCGCGCGGTGGCGATGAGCATGGGGATGAAGCCGCGGTCTTCGGGGCCGTGCACGGTGGGAGACAGGCGGACCACGCTCGCGCGCACTCCTCTGGCGGCGAAGCCCAGGCATGCTCGCTCACCGGCGATGCGGAAGGCGGCGATCCCGGCCGTGTCGGGCTCGTCCTTCTCGGTGGTCTCCCGGCCGGCGGGCATGACCAGGGTGCCCGAGGTGATGACGAGCGGCCTGCCCGAGTGCTCCAGCGGCCGGCCGAGCGTCTCGATCGCGGTCCGGTCGCGCCGCATCATGTCGTCTAGGTCGGAGAAGTCGCCCCCGTAGGCCATGTGCAGGACACCGTCGGCGGCTGCCGCACCGCTGTGCAGACTGTCGAGGTCGTCCAGGGAGCCGCGGTGCGGTGCGGCCCCCAGCGACTCCAGCCGGGCAGCGGCGGCATCCGACCGCGCCAGACCGGTGACCGAGTGGCCGGCCGCGATGAGCTCAGTGACGACCGCCGGGCCGGTCTGGCCGGAACCACCGGTAACAAAGACGTGCATGACACTCTCCTGTTTAACGCCAGTGACTGACACTACGTGATGCCCTTGACTGTAGGTAGCGCCAGTGACTGACGTCAAGTAGCGCCAGTTACTGACACATCCGGTAGTGTGGAGGGATGCCACGGAGCGGAGCGGAGGCGCGCCGCCGCCTTCAGCGGGCGGCCTTGGAGCTGTACCAGGAACGAGGGTTCGACCAGACCACCACGGCTGAGATCGCAGCCCGGGCCGGCGTCAACGAGCGCACGTTCTTCCGGCACTTCCCGGACAAGCGCGAGGTGCTCTTCGACGGCGAAGCCGACCTCCGCGCCGCGCTGACGCGGGAAGTCGCCGACGCCCCCGACGGCCTGCGCCCGCTCGACGTACTGCTCCGTGCCTTCCGGAAAGCCGGACGGATCCTCGAGGACAACCGCCCGTTCGCCGAACCACGACTGAAGATCATCGCGGTGACCCCGGCACTCCGCGAACGCGAGGTGGCCAAGGCGGCGGCGCTCACCGACGCCGTAGCGGAGGCGCTGCGGCAGCGGGGAGTCCCCGGCCGGCTGGCAGGCCTGGCAGCCCACACCGGGTGGGCCGCCTTCCACCAAGCGGCTCAAGCCTGGATCGACGACCCCTCGCAGAGCCTGAACGCGCATCTCATCCGAGCCTTCGACGATCTGCGCGCCCTCTCCGCGGCCGCCCCGCCGGCACAGACACAGCCGGGAAGCCGATAGGGCCGCGCACGACCGCTGCATCACTGCGGACGAACGAACTGGGACACGCCCCCTCTGCCTTGGCATCGGGCGCCTCTTCGAACTGAACCAGGCAGGGAACCAGTGCTCACGGGGACGGCGTCCCTGATCTACAAGATCGCCGCCGAGTCCCGAGGAGCTTGAGATGGCCGGCACAGCCACCAGATACCTCTACCTCGTCCGGCACGGCGAGGCACTACCGGACGAGAGCGGGCTGACGGACGCCGGCCGACGCCAAGCCACCCTGCTCGGTCAACGCCTCCGGGACATCCCGCTCACGGCTGTCCACCACGGTCCCCTGCCGAGGGCAGAGCAGACCGCGCACCTGATCGGCGAACAACTCGACAGCGTCCCCCTGCACGCCTCGGAGGTCGCCGGTGACTACGTGCCTCACATTCCGGGAAGGGACGAGCTTCCGCCCGAAGCAGCGGACTTCTATCTCCGCTTCCTCGCTGACGCCACCGACGAGGAGCGGACACAGGGGCCCGCACTGGCCCGCCAGGCCCTGGATCTCTTCACCGGGGCGGTGGACGGCGAAGAGGACCGACATGAACTGGTCGTCACCCACAACTTCTTGGTCGCCTGGCTGGTCCGGGACGCCATGCACGCGCCGAGGTGGCGTTGGCTCGGCCTCAACCATTGCAACGCGGCACTCACCGTCCTCCGGTACGTACCCGGGCGAGCCGCCTCCGTCCTCCTCTGCAACGACATGCGCCACCTGCCCACCGAACTGCGCTGGACGGGCTTTCCCCCCGGGCTGGACATCTGAAGAACGGCCGCCCTCACGCCACCCTCACGGCGTCGGCTCCACCGCGGACCACGGCCCACCGCCGCTAGTAGCCGCACGCTCCAAGCCACTATGCCTCGGTGTGCTTCTCCGCCGCTTTGCCGTGCACGCAGTTGTCCTCAAACGCGCGTACGTCTTCCACGGAACGGTCACCGTGGCGGCTGTCCGCCTATGGCTCCGTTCGGAGTGACGGGCCCCGGCTCAGAGTTCCTTCGCACCCGGGTTGTGGTGACGGAGTTCGTTGAGTACGCGCTCGTCGGCAGCCCTGATGTCCCACGAGGAGCTGTCGAATTCAGTCAGGACGAGCACCAGCTCATTCCCGGCGAACCCACGCGCTTCGGCATCGATCAACTGGAGGAAGGGGGTCGTCAGCGACAACAACGTCAACGTGTCCATGCCGGCGTCGGCGGACCGTCTCTCCATCTCGGCACAGCGAGGATCGACGATCTCGTCGAATTCAACGCGCCACGTCAGGTCCAGGCCGAAGCTGCCGAGGCGAACCAGCAGCTCAGCCAGGGTCACGTAGTGCTCTCCCCGCCAGGCCGGAAACGTGATCCCCTTCATCCCCACCCGTTCTTCGGCTGTACCGCGAGCCATGCGCCCCTCCATCCAGCGAACACCAGCTCACAGCCCTGATCAGCCCACATGACCCATCGGACACGACCTGGCGCGAACCCGATTCGAGTCCTGCGGTCGTCACTCACACCGGGACCCTACAAGGCCCGCAAGACTCGATCCGGCGGCCCGCGCAGACGTCTCCAGTGAGCTGTGGCCGCCGTCACCGATCACCGTCCCCGCCGACCTGACAGCCAGGGGGCACGAAGCGTCAGGCCGCCGATCGCAGCCGGTCCAGTTCGCTGGCGATCGCATCTCGCAGCACGTCGTGCCGGGGACCGAGCCGGAACTCCTCGTCAGTCCACCGTTCACGCGGATGGAGCCACACAGGCCTGCCCACCACATCGGCCGGCTCCCACTCGTACCGCGGCCAGACATGGGCATGCAAGAACGGGTCCGTGTTCCCCAGAATCTCCAGGTTGACCCGCCGGAAGGCCGGATCCAGCCGCCGACAGGCCCGCTCGACCGCTTCGCCGAGCCGGTCCATGTCGGACAGGAACGACAGCCGCTTCGACCTCGGCAGGTCCGACAACCGCTGCACATGCGGTTCATCCACGAGCAGGACCGAGTAGCCGGGCAGGAACTGAACATCCCCGATCGCCGCGAACCCCGCCCTCAACCGCCGCAAGACGGTCGGGTTCTCGCCTGTGAGCGCAGTCCCGACCCGATCCATCCGCCAGTCACCGGTCATGGCCGAAACGTACATCGCGGCGATCAGGGATCACTCTTCGATCCCCACTCCCCTCACGCAGTTCAGAGGCGAGGCACGTGGGACGAGCGGGGCGAGGAGAGCGGCAGAGTGGGATACGCACGATCCAGTACGACGAACCCCCAGTCGGCGCATGCGCTCACCGGGGTCGCTCGACAACATGCAAACGCTCAACCGTCCGACGGCTGCGGGATGACCGGGGTTGCCGCGGACCAGCCGGGTCGTCCGGGCCGGTGGCGCAGTCCTCGCCTCGACGATAGGCAGGTGAATGCCTGCATAATGGAGTCGTGAGCCTCGAAGCAACAGCGATGGACTCGGCGTTCAAGGCGCTGGCCGACCCCACCCGGCGACTCCTGCTCGACCGGCTGCGCGAGCACAACGGGCAGACCCTGCGCGAGCTGTGCCAGCGCCTTGACATGACCCGCCAGTCCGCGACGCAGCACCTGGACGTCCTCGTGAAGGCCAACCTGGTCACCGTCGTACGGCGCGGCCGGGAGCGCCTGCACTACCTCAACCCTGCCCCGATCCACGAGATCGAGGAACGCTGGATCTCCGGCTTCGACAAGCCCCGCCTGCGAACGATCAGCGCCATCAAGCACCAGGCAGAGGAGTACGCCATGACCACAGCACCCACACCAGTACCGGACTACGTGTACGTCACGTACATCCGCGCCGACGCACAGCAGGTGTGGCAGGCCCTGACCGACGCCGACCTCACGGCCCGCTATTGGGGACACGCCAACGTTTCCGACTGGCAGCCGGGCTCGGCCTGGGAACACCGGCGGGTCGACGGCTCAGGCAAGACCGACGTGGTGGGCCGCGTCCTGGAGGCCGAGCCGCCGACGCGCCTGGTCATCACCTTCGACGACGCCCCCGAGGCCGAATCGCCGAGGGAGCCGTCGGTCGTCACCTTCCTCGTCGAACCGCACCAGGACATCGTCCGCCTCACCGTGACCCACGAGAAACTCCCCAACCAGGAGATGCTGGGCGGCATTTCGGCCGGCTGGCCGGCCGTGCTGGCCAACCTCAAGTCGATGCTGGAGACCGGCGAGGTCCTGCCGCAGGCTCCCTGGGAGATGACCCGCGCCCACTCCTGAGGCCACGCCCCGCCACACCGTGCCCCTTCCGCCTACGCCCGCACAGACAGGTGCAGCACATGCCGGACACGACCCCGCTCCAGGACGCCTACCGCGTACTTCTCGACGCCGCCGCCACCGTCGCCGAGGCCGGCGACCCGAGCCCCGCCCCACCGGACGGCGAGTGGGACGCGGACCAGATCCTCGCGCACGTCTCCCTCGTCGGCGCCGCCACCATCGCCGCCCTCGCGGACATCACAGCGGGCGCCGACACCACCTACGACAACCGGACCGCTCTCGACACCTGGACCATCCGGCAGGCCATCACGCATGCCGGCGGCCACGCCGGACTCCGGGACCGCATCCGCGCCCAGGCAGCCGCCCTGTGCGCACTCACCGCGGACACGGCGCTCAGCGACACCGAACTGGGCACCGTGGTGCCGGCCCGCCTCCTGTCCAACGGCACCCTGCTGACCGATCAGCCCATGCCGCTGCGTGACATCATCACCGGGCTGGCCGAAGCGGAGCTGCCCGGTCACACGAAGCAGCTTCTCGCCCTTCTCCCCGGCCGGCCCGCGGCCGAGGCGACGACGTGATCACGCCACAGCGAGCCAGGGCGCAGGGGGAACCCCGCGACGCCGCGGCGACACACACCCTCCTCACCGTCGCGAACCACTGATCACCGGGCGCGTGGGCGGGGCCCCGTTCGCGGAGCTCCCGCCCACCCGGTCAGCTCCAGACCATGTTGATCTCGCGTTCGAAGTTGGCGTATCCCGCGCGCCTGAACGCCTTCGCCATCGGGACGTTGCCCAGGTCGGTGGACGCACGGACGCGGGGAACGTCCTGCTCGGCGAGGACGCGGGTGCCCTCGGCGAGAAGGTCGTCGATGTACCCGTTGCCGCGGTGCCCGGGAAGGACCGCGATGTAGGCGATGATCGGGTTGTAGCCGTTGTGGGCCGGGATGACGAACCCGACCGGTTCGCCCTGCGGCAGCGTCGCGATCCGCCACCAGTCTTGCGGGCTGGCGTAGCACGCGAGTTCGTCCTCGTAGTGCTTGACGGCCGCTTCCCGCGCAGACATCCGGGTCAGGTCGTCACGGCCATGTGCGTCCAGCGTCCCTTCCAGGGCCGAGGCCATCAGCACCAGGAGTTCCCGGGCATCGCGGATGGGCCGGAACGCAAGGCGCCCGGTGGGCTCACCGACCGGCGCTTCGGGACGCCACTCCAGGCGCAGCCGTTCGACGAACAGCCGGCCGCCGGTCCGCTCCACGACCGCCGTGCGATCCTCGATGGCTTGCCTGGTCACCGCGTTCTCACGCCAGTCCGGCGGGACGAAACGGCTGTACTCAGGTGGACGTGATCCGTTCGGGAGGGTGGCGGTCATGGCGGTGCGCAGAAGTCGCGCCCCGATATCCACGCGATCGGGAGCCGAGGTGCTGTCCTCGATGTCGAGGACGTCCAGGATGAGCGGTGTATCGCTGCCCGGTCGGCACCACCAGGCCACCCTGGCCAGCGGGCGGTCATCGCGCAGGGCGACCCACATCCATTCCGGACGTCGGCGGGCGGCGGCAAGGTCGTCGGCCAGTTCCCCGTTGAGGCCGTAGGGCAGTCGGGAGAAGAGGTCGAGTTCTTCGCGTCCGGTGATCGGACGCATGGTCAGGTCGTTCGCTTTCACGGTCAAGGCACGCTCCGGTGAAGGCGCCCGTCCCGCACCGGGGTCAGACGTCGTCCGCACCCCGGGAGGGCACAAGCGCGGTGATCATGGGGATCATGGGCCTATCCCTCCTCTCGCTGTCGTGGTCCCTCGCCCTGGTGGTGGGACCTTCGCCGTAACGTCTATCCAAGCGCGGGCCCGTCCGCAAATCCTTTTCGGCAGGGAAGGACGAGGCGAAGGCGTGCCCGTTGCCGTTGCCTGCCGCCCGTTCGATCGTCAGGACTTCCCGACCCGCACCGCACCGCACCGCACAGCAGGCGACGGCGCGCCCCCGCGGCTCGGTCACCCGTTCACGCGCTCGTGCGGCGGTACGGGCACGGACAGTCGTACGGGTACGGAATCGCCGTCGGTCCGCGCCTCCAGCGCCCGCAGGACCGCCACCATGTCCTGATCGCCATGCCCCTGCGCCACGGTCTCCTGGAAGAGACTGTGGCAGACGTCGAGGAGCGGTGAGGCCAGACCGGCCTTGCGGGCGGCCTCGGCGATCAGCCGGTTGTTCTCCAGCACGTTGGTGGCGGCCGCCTGGACGCCGAAGTCGCGGGCCAGCAGTTTGGGTCCTTTGACGCGGGAGACGGCGCTCGCCATCGGGCCCGCGTCCAGCACGTCGCGGAGCAGGCCCTGGTCGAGTCCGTTCCGGTCGGCGAAGTGGAACGCCTCGGCCAGCCCGGTCACCAGAGTGATCAGGAACAGGTTGACGGAGAACTTCATCAACAGCGCTCCCGGTACCGGACCGCAGCCGAACGTCTCCCGGCACATGGGCGCGAGCAGGGGCCGTACGGCTGCCACGGCGTCCTCGTCGCCCGCGAGCATGCCCACCAGTTCGCCCTGCTCGGCCGGGACGCGGGAGCCGGAGACCGGGGCCTCCACGTACCTCCCGCCCGCCGCCCGGACGTCGTCCTGCAGGCTGCCCGAGTACTCGGCCGAGGTTGTGCCCATGTGGACGACGGTGCGGCCGGTGACGCGGGCGGCGAAGTCCGGGGTGCCTCGCCCCAGCACCGTGTCGGTCGCGGCTTCGTCGGCCAGCATGAGGAACACGGTGGCGGCCCGGCCGAAGACCTCAGCGGGGCTCGACGCGACCTCGGCTCCGGCGGCGCGCAGAGGCGCGCACCGACCGGGGGTGCGGTTCCACACGACGAGGGGCGTCCCGGCGCGTGCCAGGTTGAGCGCCATGGGCTGTCCCATGACTCCCAGGCCGACGAAACCCACGTTCATGAGGTATCACCACCGCTTCCGAGTCCGCGCCGTCACCGGCTATGACAGTGGGCATAGTAGCCGTCACTATGACAGCGGTCATAGGGTGGATTCCGCAAGACGCACGGCAGGGTGAGGTCGAGGGGATCGGAGAGGGCAGTGTCCGAACGCGGGCCGCGTGAGCGGATGGTCTTCAGCGCGGCCCAGCTCATCCGGCGTGACGGGGTCGCCTCCACCGGTATGCGCGAGGTCGCCGCCCACGCCGGCGCCCCACGCGGTTCACTCCAGCACTACTTCCCCGGCGGCAAGGAACAGCTGGTCAACGAGGCCGTGGGCTGGGCGGGGCGCTACGCGGGCAACCGTGTCGCACGTTTCCTCGCCGCGCTGTCCGAACCGACGCCCAGCGGCCTGTTCGCCGAGATGGTGTGCCAGTGGACCGACGAGTACGAGGCCACCGGGTTCTCGGGTGGCTGCCCCGTGGCCGCCGCCACGGTGGACTGGGGGCAGTCCACCGCGTCCACGCGGGAGGCCGCGGCGGCGGCGTTCGCCGCCTGGACCGGTCCGGTGGCGCGCGCTCTGGCCGACATGGGGGTGCCCGAGGAACGGGCAGGTGCGCTGGCCACGCTCATGATCAGCACCTTGGAGGGGGCCATCCTGATCGCCCGAGCCGAGCGGAACGTCCGTGCCCTGACGACCGCGGCCCGGGAACTCGGGCCGCTTCTCGACGCCGCGGTGGCGAAGGCCGGATGAGCCGGGCCCGATGAGCCGGACGGCCGGTCCGGCCGTCGCGTCGCCGCTGTCGCCATCGGCATCGCCATCGGCGTTGGCGTTGGCGTTGGCGTTGGCGTTGGCGTTGTCATCGATGGGCAGACGGCGTGGTGATGCGGCCGAGAGCGTGAGTATCGCTCCAGCTGTAGCCGGTACCGGGGCTCACGCCTGGGAGACGTCCGGTTCCAGGGAAACCGCGACGAGCCGGTCGCTGAAGGAACGGGCACCGCTTTCGCCGGTCGTCTCGGCCCGGTACGCACGGATCGCCGGGTCGGCGAGGGTGAGAGTCACCACCGGGCAGTCCGTTGCGTCGTTGGTGCCCTCGGGCGAGCACTTGCCGGTGTCGAGCAGACTGTGGCCGGGACACACGGCTCCGGCGGGCAGATTCACGTCCAGGAGCAGTTCCTTTCCTGGATCCACGCGGAATTCTCCGGAGGCCGGGATTTCGACAGGCTTCCCCTCGTAACCGCTGTTCACGACAGTCGCGGTGAGCCCGCGGGCGGACGCTCGGACGCCCTCACCGTGCGGGCCGTGAAAATCGAGCGTGACCCCGCCCTTGGCCAGTGGTGCGTCGAGCAGCAGAGGGCGGTCGCCCGTACGGATGGCCGCGTGGACGGTGAAGCGCGGTTGGCCCGGCACCTTCGGCCCCGGGTCGTAGACGTCCCAGCCGGTGAGCACCAGCTTCGGGTCGTTGCCCCGCTCGCCCTTCCCCCGTGGTTCCGGCCGCGGCCACTCCTTCACCCCGCACTTTGAGAGCCGGGCCGTGCCCCCGGCGGGGATCGGGCGGTCGGGCAACGGCTCGGCGGGGGCCTGAACCTGCCACTGCGCGGATACGCGAGCCTCGGGCCCCGTAGCGAAATACGTCAGTACCAACAGACCCAGGACGGGCACGGCGAGGCCCAGCCATGAACGAGGAGAAACACGGAACACTCAGCCGCGCCCCTGCGCACGGCCGACGGTTCGGGCACCGCCTCCGGATCGTCCGCGGGTGACAACGAGCGGCGACGGACAACAGCCCCCATCAGATGGACGGCTGGAGACCAGACCGCGCTGACCGGCCCGGTGAGTCAGTTCCATGGCGCTCATGATTCTTACTGCGCGCTGGACGGCGAGAGTGTCACTGCCCCGTACGTCGATCCCGTCCCGGGCGCGGAAACCACAGCTGACGCTGCCGAAGCCGGCGTCGTCTCCGCCGCTACCGGCGAGTGGGAGGCCGACCACCGAGCCCGGAGACGTGGGCTGCCGGTGCGCACCGCGATGGACGATGTGCACGATGCCTTGCGCGAAATCGACGCTGCGTACGGACGCCCACGCGCTGTGCGGACGCTGCGTCAGGGAATGCCCCGCTCTCGCCTGCGGGAAGCCATCGATAGCCTTCGTCCTCATGACACGCGCTTGGATCCTGCCCCTCACTCTGTTCCTCTGCGGCTCACTCCTCGCGGTCGGCCCTGTCGCCAGAGGGGACCTCGGCACGGCAGCGGCCCTCCTGCTGGGTTTCACGCTGCTCGCGGGCGTGAGCTCGCCTTTGATCTTCCCGAAGTCGATCAGCACCCCGGAGGCACACCGCCGCAGCGCCGCCGACGGTCGGCCTGTCGTCTTCTGGCGCCCCGGCTGCACGTACTGCATGCGACTGCGCATCCGACTGGGACGCAGCGCCCGCCGGGCGCACTGGGTCAACATCTGGCGTGACCCGGCTGGGGCTGCTGAGGTGAGGGCGGCCAACGACGGCAACGAGACCGTACCGACCGTCGTCGTGGCAGGCCGGCCGCACACCAACCCCGACCCCGCGTGGGTGCGTGAGCAGTTGTCCCGTTCCGCGTGACCGGGCTGAAGGCCGCGGTGGCAGGACCTGAGCGCAGTCCCGCTCGACTCGCCGACGCGGCTCGGGTTCCGTCGCAGTACCCGTTCAGGAGCCGGGACAACTGCTGACCGGCACCATGACCGCTTTCACACCGACACAGACAGGCAGAGCTGAAGTGAGCCTGCCCAGGCCGCTTTGGCTCTGCCCGCGTTGACTCTGACCGCTCTGACTCTGACCGCTCAGACTTTGCCCCTTGCTCTGACCTCGGGACGTGGCCGGTGTGGCCGTCCGGGACTCGTCGCCCTGCGAGGCTGACGGTTCCGGTGTCCGGTCGGCCGCCTGGGACGCCTGCCGCACCGACTGGGGCGCCGTGCTCAACGCGCTCCGGTCCGGGTCGTCGTCGGCGTGCGCGGTGACGGCGGGAAGGGACAGGGAAGCAAGTGCGGCGGCGACAACCGTAGCCCGCATCATGATCATCATGGGCAGCGTTATAGCCGCTCACGCGCCACGACAGCGCGCTTCACACGCGCGATTCACCCTCCTGGAACAGCCGGATTCACCATTGGGCAACGGTGCCCAGAGCTTCGTCGAGCACCGTTCGGATCACGTGCCGGGCATTGAGCGCCATCGCCGGGTTCGTCTCCCGGTAGTACGGCAGCGCGATCAGCGCCTGCGAGAGAGTCCGTCCCCGGCCACGGGTCCAGGTCGCGTCGTCCACGCCCAGCGCCTCGCGGAAGGCTTCCCTCGCATCGGCAGGCAGCAGGTTCCAGGCCGGGAACAGATCGCACGCCGGATCGCCCACTCCCAGGCATCCGAAGTCGATGACCGAGGTCAGCCTGCCGCCGTCCACCAGCAGGTTGCCCGGCATGAGGTCGGCGTGCAGCCACACCGGCGGCCCTCCCCAGCCGGGGGCCCGCAGCGCCTCGTCCCACACGGCCGCGGCGGCATCACAGTCGACGCCCTCCTGCGGGATCCCGCGCAGTTCCTCGATAGCTGCCCGGGTCTCCGCGTCGAGCCGGGCGACTGGCCCGCCCCGGTGCGCTCGAGGCGCCCCGGGCAGGGTGACGCTCCGCATAGCCGCCACGAACGCCGCAAGGTCCTCACCAAGCGGTACAGGTGCGCTCAAGGCCCCCTCCTGTGGGTTCTCTCCCGTGAGCCACAGGTACACCGACCAGGGCCACGGATACCCCTCGGCGGGCCGCCCGGCGCCGAGCACCTCGGGGATGGGGGTCGGCAGGCAGCGCGCGAGGCGTGGCAGCCACGTGCGCTCCCTGGATACGTCGTCGGCTCCGCCCTTCACCAGCGGGAGCCGTACGACCATGTCGTCGCCCAGCTTGTACATGGCGTTGACCGTGCCGCCGGACGGGATCCGTTCCACTGGCATCCCTGCCCACTGAGGGAACTGTCCGGCGATCAGCCGCAGTACAAGGTCCTCGTCGATGGGATGCATGCCGGGATGCATTCGCCCTGTGCTCATGGCACGCCATCCGACCGCCGGACGCCGACGAGCGTCAACCGCTTTTCGCAGGGCGTCGTCGCGGGTGAGCGCGGCTCTCCCGTGAGGGCTTGCCACTGAGCGACTGATCCGCTCGCCACCCAGTAGCGTTGCCAGTGTGGCGAGTTGATGAGCCTCCCGAAGGTGCTTTACCGGAAGCCAAGCAGTCCGGAGCGAGGAAGGCGACGAGGCGTCAGAACACACAGGGTTCTCTTCCGTGCGCGCAGTTGATGGCCGAAGACCCGACCGGGCCGAGCGCCTTGAGTGCCCGGCGCGCGGTTCCCTCGACGGCTCGCGTGTCCGCGGGTCCAGCGCGGCGGGGAACATGGGCCCGGTCTCGCGGCGAGCGTGCGGTAGCCGCCGAAGCGGTGGCGACGGTCGCTTGAGCGGTGGCGACGGTGACCCGAGCGGTAGCGGTCCGTCGCCCGAGCGGTGGCGACCGTGGCGGCAGCGGGCGCACGCCCACACGGCGCGGGGTCACTCGCCCGGGCCCGCCCCGCACGGCTGGGCGGCACCGGTGCCACAGGCGGCGCACCTCTAGGATCCAGCCATGCTGCCCTACCCAGCCATGCTGCCCTACTCGAACAGGCCATCCACCGAGGCGATACATGCCGCTGTGCCCGGCCTCGCGCCCTATGGCAGGCCGGCGGTCGTCCTCCATCCCACGCCCGGGGCGCCCGGGCACCACGACAGTTCCATCGCCGGTCCGATGCTCTGGCCGGCGGACGAGCCCTGGCCCCACTGCTCCGTGCCGGACGAGTCGGAGCCGTCCGGGCTGCCGCCTGTGGCGATGCTGCCAGTGGTACAGGTCTTCCGACGGGACGCCCCGGGTGACTGGTGGCCGGAGGACGCCGACGTGTTTCAGCTGCTGTGGTGCCCGAACACGCACTGGGACCCACCCGCGCCCCAGGCGGACGTCAGCCCGGTCGTGGAGATCCGCTGGCGCCGGGCGGCAGACCTGCCGCAGGAGCCGCACCCGCATCCGGCGCCTGTGCGGCAGGAAGACGAGGACTACGGCTTCTCACCGGTGCCGTGCACTCTGACGCCGGTGCCGCACGGCTACGAGTTCGACGTGCACTGACGGCCGCCGTGGCAGGCTGCGTCCCGCGCCGCGCCCGGGCGGGAGCCTGGCCACTCCGGGGCCGGGAGGCTTTCGGCATGCGGCCACCGGGGGAGCCTCAAGGGGCTCCCCCGCGGAAGAGGCGCTCTTCTCTGAGCTCTTCGTCCACATCCACCAGGAGAGCCCCGTCAGGCTTGAGTTGGCCACGTCGGCTCAGACGGGTGTGGCCTCCATGTGCGGTGGGCTTGAGGACGTTCTTTACGGCTTCAGCACTGGCGCAGGCCCGGGGCGGGGTCCACGCCGGTGTGCACGGAGACAGCGGGGACGTTGCCCCACTGTCCGTTGTCGAGCTGCGTCCAGTACCAGATGTCGTTCTGTCCCTGGTGAGGGTCGCCGTGGCCCCAGCAGGCGAACCAGCTGAACCCGGAGTTGAGCGTGCCGCGGGTCGCTGAACGATACGAGCGGTCCGCATACCCCTTCGCCCCGACATCGTTGCCGCAGTACAGCCGGCCGTCGGAGCGGACCCCGCACTCGGCGGCGTGGGCGGTAGTGGCGGGCATGGAGAGGGCGAGCAGGGCGGTAGCAGCGAAGGCGCCCAGCGCAGCGGTCATGCGTCGAGTATTCATGATCTGCTCAACGGTCGAGCCAGGTCGAAGTAACGCCCAACCCCTGGCCCAACCCCCTGGCCCTGGACGAGACTCACAACTCCCGCACGAAGAAGTCGGCCTGTCCTCCTGGGTTCTCACCGGGCGATATCGACCTGAAGAGCCTCCTGCACGTTGAAAATGGGCATGGCGAGACCACCGCTGCCCAAGCCCGCGCCGAGGTCCTCTCGCGGTATCGCGAAGAGGAGCCCTATGGCCTGGTTGTTTGCGTTGAGCACCACCGATCCCGAGTCGCCCGCACCCGCGAACAGGGTCACGAAGGGCACCGCGCCACTGATCTCGATCTGATCGATGGCCGGCACGAAGCCCGATGAGCTGAGCCGAACCACGAAACCGAACGTCAGCAAGGTGCGCTTGCCGCGCTTCTTGACCACTTCTCCGAGTGGCGGAAGATCCACCAGGGCACCCTGCACCGCGCCGATCCCCTCGACCAGCGGCTTCGCGCCGCGGGAACCGTTGAGAGCGATGGTCGCGCAGTCCAGGAACATCGGGTTGAACTCGCGGCGCACAGTGTCAACGGTGCCGACAACGTCGCCGAACGGTGATATGGACACCAGTCCGGGCTGATAGACGTTGATGCCACTCTGTTGCACCACATGGGCACAGGTGAGCAATCGGGCCTCACCGCCGTGGACGCGGCTGGTGGCAACGGCTCCCAGAGTCCCTGTGGGCGGGGCGAAGATGCCATCCTGGATGAGTCGTTCTCTCGAGATCTCGATGCCCCCGCACAGAGGGTCGTACCTCGCGGTGTCGTCGATGTGAACCGGCTGAACCTCGACGACGTCCGTGGGGTAGCCGTTGAACTCGGCTGGTATCAGCTCGCCCTCCAGCACCTCCTCGGAAGGCCGCTTCTGGGGGACGTAGACGAACAAGGCGATCTGCGGGGTGAACTCCCCGCCTGTCTGCTTCAGCCCCACACCGGTCGTGTACTTCCCCGCCTCTCGGGCATTCAGCAGGTCACGAAGCGCTGCTGATGCCTCAACGGCGTCGGAGGGCACCGAGATCGGCTGGTCAGGAAGCATGCGACTCACCCTTTGCAGGCTGGGGAGATTCCGCCCTGCGGGACAGTGACGAGATGAAAGGGACGTGGCGCCGGTCTGCGAGCTGCCGGCTGTCGTGCAACCCGGGGGCGCCCGAAATGGCTGTGCAGAGCGCTACGTCGGCCTCATTACCAGGGTCTCGCTGCGGTTTTCCTTCCGCAAGCGGCGGCCTCCTCGCGCTCCGGTTCGGCGGCCAGCGGTGCCCACATACTCGACGGGTTGCCGCCTGCGTCCGCCAGTACTGGCTCTGGCCGGGGACCGGAGCCGCCCCATGACGTCGGGCAGGCCTCGCCCCGCGCCCCCTCTCACCGAGCGATCAACCGTGGCGGAATCCACCGCCATGATCGCCGGGTCCGCCGTGACTGCCGGGTCCGCCATGCTCGCCATGCCCTTGGTGCTCGCCGTGCCCGTCATGGATATCGCGCCCGTCACGCCCGTCGCCTCCGTCACGCCCGTCGCGCCCGTCGTGCCCGTCGCGCCCGTCGCGCCCGTCGTGCCCGTCGTGCCCGTCCGAGTCTCCTTGCCCCGGTGAGAGGTCGACGGTGTCGCAGTAGACGACCGGCCCCGGGGTCGTGGGCGGTGCGGGGCCGTCGGCTCGAATGCCCTCGGTCTCCATGACCACCAGGCGCAGCGGCCCTCCGCGTCGCCCTGGCGGCGTCGGGACCTGGCCTGTGTAGAAGGGCGTCCGGGAGGACTCCGCGTCGATCGAGGTGAGTACCGTGGCCGTGTCCTCGAGTGTCACCCAGCCGAGGTACTCGTCGGCGATGACGCTGTTCCGGCGCTGCAATGTGGCCGTGATCTGCGGTGGCGGCGAGCCGGTGGGGTCCCAGGAGGGACCGGTGACGCTGACCGACAGCGACTCGCCGGGCGTGACCATCAGTTGCCGGTCGGGCAGGGTGCGTACCAGGTCGGCGAGGACGACCTGCGAGATCTCGGCTCCGGGGATCGAGTCCGGCTGGTAGCGGACCAGAGCGAGCCGGACGAAGGGCAGGCAGGCGTCCCCGGTGTCGATGTCAAGGTCGCAGAACCAGCGGCCGCCCTTCCCCGTCTCGTCCATCCCCTCCGGGTCGAACACCGGGGCGAAGCCGACGACCGTGACGTCGAGCGAGCCGGAGGGTGTGTGCAGAGACAGTGTCCCGGACTGCCGCACCGCATTGGTGAACATGTCCGCGGTCGGGGCGACGACGGGCGCGGAACGGTGGATGGGGTCACGGCCCATCAAGGTGACCCAGGCGTCCCGTACGGAGGCCGGGTCTCCTCCCGGAGGCTCGCCGAGGACCACTCCGAGCAGCTCTCCGTCTCCGGACGAGAACCAGGGACGGTCGAGGAACACCCGGATGCCGCCGCCTCGGCGGCGGTGGACGATGGCGCCGGGCGGTCCGTCGGCATGGTTCAGGCGCTCCAGGGCGAGGGTGGGCATGCAGTAGAGCAGTTTCGGTGCGGTGGGTGGCGCGCTGCTCGGCACCGAGTACTCCTTCGCCTCTCCCCGTACGGTCAGCGCGTTCTCGCCGGGCGCGGCGAACTGCGGAGGGAAATAGTCTCCGAAGCTGCTGCCGGCCACCGGGCGGTAGCTCACCTTCCGGTGTCTGGTGTCGCCGAACTCGTGCTTGTGGAGTTCGAGAGGGATCCTGAGCGCGTCCGCCTTCGCCTTGTCGTCGTCCGTCACGGCCGCTTCCTTGAGCGCCTTCGCCTCGTCCGCGGCCGCCTTCGCCCGGTCCTCGGCCGCCTTGGTGCTGAAGGTCAGGATGCCGTTCTGGAGGACGGCGGGTTCGGTGCCCGGGACGCCTTCCCGGCTCACCCTCGCCGTCAGCAGGTCGAACACCGGGGCGGTCATGTCGCGGGTGTCACGGCCCCTGGGCCCGGCGTCCGTCACGTCGGTCCACTCCGCGACCAGATCGATCCGGTCCGTGCTCCGCTCGTCCAGCGTGATGCTGCCGGCGAGGTGCTCGGCCGTCGCGTCGGGGGCGCGCGGCGCCGCCAGGGGCGACAGGTTGAGAACCGGTGTTTTCAGGGGCCGTTGCACGGCGTGGACGAGCGTCAGTTCCTGGGAGGGGGTGAACATCCAGTGCCGACCGGCCGCGGCCAGTTCCAGCGCGTGGTCGGCTCTCCGCAGCTCCGTCGCCTTCCTCGCCGCCGCGTCCGCCTCCGTCTCCGGCGCGAGTCCCGGTGCGGGGGCCGGCACCTCCCGGCACCAGGAGGCCATGCCCATGGTCTTCTCGTCGAAGTCGATCTTGGAGCACAGGCGGACGGTCGCCACGGCACCCTTGGGCAACGACACCGTCAGCACCCTGGACGCCTCGTCGAAGCTGGGCGGCGCGGTCCCTTCGGCCAGCCTCAGCCGGAAGGACCTGGGGTGGTGCCAATCATCGCCGTTCCAGGGCACCGTGAAGGGAGTCCCGGCGGGCATGCCCGGCAGGTCGAGCAGGACGGCTCCCGTGCTGAACGGGTCGGGGAGATAGGGCACGTCCACCCGCACGCCCGTGTGCAGGGCGGTCACCGCCGGGTTCTCGGGGTCCGCCGCCCGGGACGGGATCGGCTCCAGTCGCACGTCCGGAAGGGTCGGATCGCTGAGTGAGCCGCTCTCCCGTCCGGCCAGTTCGTAGACCGCGTCCTGGGCCCGCTGATCGGTGGAGCCGATGGCCTCGTCCAGCAGTCCGTGCCACTCGACACACCGCAGTGACGCCTTGGGGGCCACGACGTGCCGTTCGTCCGCCCCCTGGTACGAGGGGTGCTCCTCCTCGGTGACGAGTCGCGACCGGTTGAAGTCCGCGGCGTACTGCTCGGCTGTCGCGCCCGCGTCCTGGTCTTCGGCCGTCTCGTGGTGACCGGCTTCTCCGGGGCCGGTGGCGCAGTCGACGGCGAAGCCACCGTTGCGGCCGAGTTCGGTGAGGGTCTGACAGCCCGGTTTCCCGTCGGCGTCGCCTCCCTCGAACCCCTGTGCACGCTGCTCGGCTGCGTAGGCGGCCCGGGTCTCGTCGCCGAAGACACCGTCCGCTCCGCCCAGGAGGCTGTGCCCTCGGGCGATGAGGGCCTGCTGGACGATGCGGACATCGCCATTGGTCCTGCCGGGCTGGACGTCGGCCAGGACGACCGTCACCTGGTCCCCCGGGGGGCTGGGAGGGGCGGCCGGGGGCGGCTCGGACCCCGGGCTGCTCCGGATCACCATCCGGAAGGCCGAGGCGCCCTCCGCGAGCGGCAGTCTGGGGGCCACGGCGGGCGCCGGAACAGCCTCGTACCTCCGGAACACCAGCAGCCCGTGGCCGGGGAGCGCCAGGTCCGGCTGGTCCATCAGGGCATCGGCCTCCGCCAGGGTGGGGCCGTTGCCCGCCAGATCGACGGTGCGCAGCCGTACCCGGTACTCGTGGCCGAACCGGAGCCTGGGCAGCGAGCCGGGCCGCACCTTGGACGTGATCTCCAGCGGCAGTGCCGTCATCGCCTTGTTGCTGACTTCCACGGGCTGGTTGGGGGGCCGGTGCGCCTCGGCCGATCCCTCGTCGATGTCCAGCACCAGGCCCGGGCGGGGCGCTGACAGCGACCATCCGTCCCAGGTGATCAGCTGCTCGGGTACGTAGGGCTGGTCGTCGCCCATCCCGGCCGGCAGTGAGACCAGGTTCGCCTGGAAGAACCCTTCGTCGGAGACGGTGAGCAGGAGTGCTCCGCCGTCCGGCCGGCGGTACTCCACGTCACGCTCGTGCAGCGAGAACCAGCGCTGCCGTTCTTCGTCCCAGATGTCCATCCGGTGGCCGCGGACCAGGTCCTCGGCGACCAGCTTGGGGGCCGGCGGGAGAGGCGGTGCGGCTCCTGCCGCCTGCGGGGCGTCCGCCGCTGCCTTCGCGCCCGTGAGCACCTGGGTGAAGGCCTTGTCGTGGTCGGCCGCCCGGTCGCACTCCTCCTTGAGGACCTCCCGGCGCCTGTCCCTGATCAGCGAGATCCCATGGGTCCGCACCGGGGACAGTCCCGTGGCGTCCGTGGGGGCCGATGTCCCGATGTGCGCGGCGATCTTCATCGCGGCGCCGTCGATGTCGGCCTGCTCGACGGAGAAGTCCTCCTCGGGCAGCGCCACCACGCCGCGTGACGGCGACGCCAGCGGGTCGGCGGCCGTGCGGGCCGTGGCGCCGGGGACGAGGACGTGACGGTCGGGGAGGAAGACATAGAAGGTGTGAGGGGAGATGTCGTGCGAGTCCGCGTGCGGGTCGGTCCAGTGGGGAGTGACGGTCAGGAACCGCTCGCCCGAGGACACGGGCAGCCCGTCGGCCGGCAGGAGGAAGTCCAGGACCAGTCCGAGGCGCCGCAGCAGCTCGGGGTGATCGCCGAGCGAAGTGAGCATCTGATGGAAGTCGGGATGCGACAACTCCGTGGGCGGCATGGGGGGCGCCTCGCCGTCGGCGAGGGTGGCGGGCCTCCTGGGGAGCGTGTGGAAGGCGCACAGTGCGGCCAGTGCGTCGGGCATGGCACCCGAGTCCGCGGCCACGCCCTCGGCGTCCGGTGGGACCACTCGGAGCGAGCGCATCACATCCCGGGTCACGGGTGCTGCCTCGGGCGACATCTTGGCCGCCTCGGCGTAGGTGCGCCTGGTGAACCGGCTGACTTCGTTCGCCGGGTAGGTGTGGCCGTCGTTCACGTTCGTGCCGGTGAAGGTGAACAGCTCCAGCGGGGTCTCCTCGGTGAAGAGCTTTGTCCACAAGTCGCCATCAGGGGACGGACCTTGGGGGGTGAGCCGGCCGGTGAAGGACGTGGACGACGCGGAAGCGTCCTCCCCGGTGGCGAATTCGAACGTTGCCTCCTGCACCCTTTCCGGCCAGGTGACGAAGTCGGGAAAGTGCCCGAGGGTGCTGAGGATCCGCTGGTCGGGCGCCCCTGCCTGGGGCTGGTCGGTCGTCGTCAGCCGGGGGGCGACGAACACCGACACGCGGGCCTGGGTGCCGTCGTCCGAGAACCCGGCGGGAAGAACGGTCCAGTTGATGTGCTGTTCGAAGGGCATCGTCGTCTCCCACGGGGCTCACGGGGTCGGCGGGGCTCACGGGGTCGCTGGGGCTCACCGGGTCGGCAAGGCTCACGGGGCGAACGCCGGGCAGTACTCGTGCCAGTGGCGTGGCAGGACGCAGTCGGTGAAGGCGGGGTCGCCGGGCGCGCCGGAGAAGCTGCGCTCGAGCTCCAGCGAAACGGATTTGCTGAAGAAGGCGATGCGCACGCTGACCGTGAGGGTGCCTTTGCCACGGACCACCGACTCGTGACCGTGCTTCTCGTAGGTGAGCTCGAGATAGAACTCGACGGACACCGTGATGATGCCGAGCACACACAGGAAGCCGTTGCACCGCAGGTATCCGCTCAGGGAGACGCTGTCGGCGGGGCCGTCGAACTCGAAGCGGATACCCGCCATGACGGACACGCCACCACTGGCCACCCCGAGGTTCAGTGCCGCGCTGCCGCCGAACTCTATGGCGCCCTCGATCTGTTGAACTCCTGTGGCGTCGACCAGCATGGAGAAGTAGCCGCCGCCACCGAACAGGGAGACGCTGACGTTGAAGGGGTGGGTCCGTTCGGAGACGGAGAAGCGGAACGAGACCGGTGCGCCGTCGAACGGGATCACCAGCTCGGCACCGAGCGAGACGTTCGACAGACTGAAGACGCCTATGCCGATGGCCGGGAGCGCGAGTCTGTAGCCGGCGTGGATTCCGCTGGGCTGTACGTCGATGTGCGCACCGCCGCCGAAGCTGTCGGCGGGCAGGGCGCTGCGCAGGCTGTTGATGAACTCGAGCTCGTTCCGGAACGTCAGTTCCAGACCGGCGGCCGCCACATCGGGCTTCTTTCCCGGCCCGGTCCTGAACTTCAGGTCGGCGATGTCCACCCGGGCCATGTCGGCGAACTGCAGCCCGAAGTTCGTCAGCCGTCCCTCGACCGTGGCCTTGTCGACGGCGTCCTTCGAGCGGACGGTCCGGGCGTCGAGGGTCAACACGGCGTGGGACACATCGAGGATGTCCTTCGTGTCGTCCCCCGGCTTCACGTCCCGCTCCCCCAAGGCGGTCTTCCACACGTAGCGCAGTTCCTTGCCCTCTCCGCCCGCCAGGTCACGGATACGGAGCACGGGCGCCGGAAGCAGGCCGTCGGGGGCCCGCAGGACGGCCTCGATCTGGTCGTCCCCGAGCTGCCGCAGGGTGCCGAGGCTGTCCTTGGCGATGCCCTGCAGATATCGGCTGAGGTCGATGAATCCGAGCAGCTTGGCCCCGCCGAACGCTCGCTTGATGTCGTCCAGGGGAAGCGCGTCGACGACTTCCCCGCCGGCCCCCGTACGGAACACGTCCGGGACGACGCCCGCCTGGCTGGTGATCAGCTTGACGGAGGCGTTGGGGCTGGCGACTCCGCCTGCCTTCTCCGCCCCGAAGGTGAGACTGACAGCCTGGTCCAGACTCAGGTACGCGCCCGCCGGATGCTTCTCCATGCTCTGCTGGAGAAAGGTGTCGTTGAACGTGACCGCGAGATATCCGGTTCTCGGGGCGAACTGCTCGACGGCGGGGACGCGGACCTCCGCGGCCGATACATGGGGCACGCCGACCACGGGGCGGCCTGCCGGACCGGTGGTCCCCAGCCCGAAGGTCAGTGTGCCGACCGCGTGGCTCGTGCTGCCCGGAGCACCGGCGGGCGGCTGCGCCATGGCCATCACCTGACCGCCCATCGACCGCTTGACGCGGCCCATCAGCTTCTCGTCGCTCGCGTACAGCTGGCGCAGCCGCGTCTCCTGTTCGGCCTCTTCCATGCCGTCGGGCACGAACACCAGCGGCATGGTGAAACTGACGGTCCGGTTCTCGTGGTCCGTGCCGATCAGCGTGAACTCGTGGTCGGCGGCGGAGCTTTGAAGGACGACCCAGAAAGGATCATTGTCAGGCACCGGCTGGAGCAGCGGTGGGGTGACACGGTCGGTGATGCGCAGGGCGCGGAAGGGCATTTCGCGTCCTCCGTGCGTGAAACGCGTTTCCGGTCCGTACCGGACTTCCGGCTCCTTGACGACGATGCGGTCTTCTCGTTGGAGGTAGGCGACGATTCCGTCGTTGGGACGGGCGACGAACTGCCGCCTGACTTCGGCCACGTGCAGGGCTGCATGCCCGGTGGACAGTCGGCCGCGGCTGACGGCGCGTACGTACTGGTCTCGCCCCAGGCCTGTGATGTGGTCGTACACGGCTAGGTTCGGGACACGCTTCCCGAGATCCTTGAACCGGTCCTCGGCGGTCTGCGACAGCTTTTCCCAGGCGCCGTGCAGGTGGGCTGACGTGCCCAGAGGCGTGATGATGAACTGCTCGGCCCGCAACGGCGCGCTGGGGACTTCGATGGGCGGGCCGCCCGGGCCGGACAGCTCGGCCCGGCTGGTGAGGGTGACGATGTCCTCCAGCTTCTCGGCTGTCAGCGGGTTGTTCGCGGTCGGGCCACTGCCGTCCGTGACCGTCGCGAAGGCCCGTAGCAGCACCTCGTCGTCCCGTGGACCCTGCAGCCGCGTGTGCCACAACGCGGTGCGGCCGTCGACCAGTTGCGGTTCGAGCCGGCCCACCCAGTCCACGGGTTCGTCGTAGGTGATCAGCAGTCGGGTCGGGTATTCGATGACACTTCTGGGGATGCCCTGGAAGACCGTCGATCCTGCCGTGTCCGGACTCCTCAGGCCCGTCGGCACCGTCATCGGCACCAGCCGCGCCCAGTTGAGCATCGAGGTCAGTGACAGCTCCAGGCCGTCGATGTCGGCGGGCACCGAGAAGGCCAGTTGGGTGGAGCCCGCGGTCGCGGCCTGCATGGGGCCGAGCGCGGTGGCGACGGTGCCCAGCGGTGGGGGGATCTCTTCCAGCACATGCTGCGGCGGCAGCCCGACGAGCACGAGCGTCGGCGCTCCCGGGTCACGCCGTACGAGGCGGCGTCCGTCGAAGCGCAGGTTGACCAGCCCGATGTCGGCGACGAGCATGTCCGCCGGCCGCACCACCCGGAACGGCCCCTCCGCGACGTCACCGTCGTGCGGACCGGTGTCAGGGGGCCTGCCGGGGCGGGGATCCTGCCCGGGCTGATGGGGCCGCCTCCCGCCGCTTCCCCCGCCTCGGCCGCCACCGAACCCCCCGCCGGGGTGACCGCCGTGGTCTCCGCCGGGATGGTTCCGCACCTCTTGCCACAGCCGCAGGGAGAAGGACCGAGAGGGGTTGCAAGACATGACGAGCGCCTCAAGGGAGGTCGTGGGAGGCAGATAACGCGGCGACGCCGCTCGCCTCTCCTCCATGCTCACTCCGATGGCGGTTCCCCGCGACCGGGCGGCCGCGTGACGACCGTTGCGGCGTCGAATCGCTGTGAAACCGGCGGGACGGACGCGTCTTAGGCGCACACCCGGTCCCGGAAGACGAAGCCGACCCCGGCTCAGTGGCCGGGTGCCCCTGCCTCGCCGACAGCCGGCCGGCAGTCCACCCATGCCACGGAAGCAAGAGGGTTTCGCGGCCAAGCACATGCCAGACGGCGGTGTGGCCGCACTGCCGGACATCGACGGCGCGTGGGACGAGCCGGCGGCGCACGAATTGGGCGACGGACCGGCCGTATTCCTAGCCAATGCCGACGGAGAGCGAGTTGGTGACGGGTCGTCCGAAGCGATGGACGTCCTGCGGATGCCGGTCATCGCGGCGTGAGACAAGGTGGAAAGATGCCACTGACGTCGAAACTCTTCCGTGATGACCCGGCGCTGCAGCAGTGCCTGGTCGCGGACGCCGGTCATGTCACGCCCGGCACACAAGGCGATCACGTCACCAAGATCCAGGCACTCTACGGTCCGACAACGGTGCGGGCCGTACTGGCCTTCAAGAGACCGCCACGGGCTCGGCTACCAGATCATGGTCGTCGTACTCCCGGTCAAGTTCTGAGGCGGCGCTACCAGACGTTCAGGACACGTCGGAGTCGGCGGGCGGACGAACCGTGGGTCGTTCACCACAGCGCTCCGCTCGGCCTAGGTGCACGAGGCCTCGGACGGCATCTGGCCGGCCGAGCGGCGTGGACATTCCCGTTGCGGGATACGCCGGAAAGGTGAAGAGTAGATTCATGTCGGCTCTGCGGTATTCCAGCTCCGCATTTCTGCAGCCGCGGACCATGGGCAGCATTCACGACGACTGAGCAGTACGGCGCACATCGTATCTGGAGCCCTCATGGCCAAAATCTCTCGGCGACACATCCTTCATGCGGCCGGCGCATCCGTTCTGGCCGCGGCGCTCGCGTTGCCCACAGGTATCACGATTGCCGCGGCGGATTCCCGGAGCCTGAATGTGGGCCATGCCGGGACATCGGCTCGGAGTACAGAGCCTCCGTCGCCTCCTCCTTCTACGCCGAGTGGACCGACGGACCCCACAGTGCCGCCGGATTCCACGCCTTCTGCTGATACAGAACCCACGACGCCTTCACCCGCTACACCCTCCACCCCGGACGGGACACCCGACGCCACTGAACCGTCGGGCCCGGGCGACACGGGCGATCAGACGCCCGAACCACCGCCGGAACAAAATGAAGAAATCGACCAGGCGATGACGACCCTGGACAAGGAGAAGGACCGAGTCCCCGCGGAACTCACGGCGAGTGTGGAAGTGCTGATCACCATTATCAGCATGGTCGAGAATCCAAGAGCGTTGCCGCAGGACAGGCAGGGGGTCACCAAGAGTGCGAAGAATCTGTCCACCGCACTCGCAGCCATCAGTGACCCGAATACGCCTCCCGGACTGCGGAAGGAGCTGACCACGGTCGTGAAGCAGGTGACGACGACGCTCAAGGTGGTCAGTGGACCTCGGGTACCGAGCGAACAACGGTCCCTGCTCATTCTCGTCGTCGCACGGACCACCTCCACCCTCGAAATGATCTGCGACGACAAGACACCACGGAATGTGCGGGACTGGATGATCGCCATCACGAAAGATACTGCTTACGCCGCAGAGAGGAGTCAGAGCGGAGCACATGGCGGTGCGGCAGACGACAGTCGAACCGCGGCTGGGAGTGAGAGTGCGAAGCAGATCACTTTGAACACGTTGCTCCCGGTGAGCTCCTCTTCCGACATCATGCACGACCGGAGGACACCGTCGAAAAACCGAGAACAACTGGCGGAAGTCACGCAAGAGGTCAGCGCGCTACTGAAAAAGATAAGCGATCCCCAGACGTCGGAGAAGGAGCGATCCGAAGCCACAGAGGAACTGGAGAAGAAGGTCTCTCGCATGAAGGGCCAGCAGGAGCAGGCCGCAGCTGCCCAGGAGCGCCCGGAGGAGTCGCTCGGCAGGGCTGCCGCGCTCTGCACCAGCGCCGTCTTCGAGTCCACTCCCGAGTCTGCACTCAGGAAAGGACTGAAGAAACTGGTTCCCGCGCAGTGGCAGGACGAAGGGATCAAGGACTTCTGGAAAGCGAAGGAGAAGAGCAACGAGACGCTCGACGTCCTTGCCCAACTGAGGAACAACGAACGGACTCAGGGTCCGTTCGAAGTCGTACCGCTCATCACCGAACTCGCCGATCTCGTGCCGCACGACAAACTGTTCGGGAGTCTGGGAGCATCGGCTCTGTACTGCGAGCAGACCGCGACGTATCTTGACGAGGAGTTCGGGGTCACAGCGGGCACCTGGCTCACGGAGAGCGGCTAGTGATGGATCAAACGCCGGCAGATCTCAACAGTTCGGCCACCGAGATCTCTGAATCCGCTCGGGCCCTCGCAGCTCCATACCTCTCCAGCTCCCTCCTTTCTTCGCCGTAGTCACCCACTCCGGAGAAGTTGTAGGGCAGGGAAGAGATCGAGGAGATGAACCGGCCCCCCGGGGACCAGACAGCGGTGACAGAGCGCGGTTTGCGGGTCACGTTGATGAGATTGTTGTTGTGCTTCACCCTTCCGCGGTATACGAGCTGCCCTCCGCAAATCGCTGGTTCGCAGTAGTAGTTCCGATCGTTTTCGTTCCACGATGCATGGGGGGACCTGAAGTGCTCCACGTCGAGCCTCCCCCGGTCCTTCCTCATGTATGAAATCTGCAGTTCAACACTCACCGTGTCGTACTCGACGTCCTTGGGAAGCTGGAATACACGCTTCAGAGCATATTCCTGTCCGACCTCGAGCGAATTACCTACGTCATAGAATCTTCCACTGCTGATTGTGGTGTATTTGAGCTGGTCGACGTAGAGCTCCGCCTCTCCCTCACGCGCCCCCTGCTTGCCGATACTATTTCTCCACTGCGTCACCAGGCCCCCCTCCCCCAGCGAATATGAAGCGACCCTGCCACGAACCGTGTAGATGTCATTGATGATGTACACCGGGATCCCTCCGGTGTTTTTCATGTAAAGCGTCAGCGGCACGTGCACGAAGGGAAGATGATGATTGTCCTCCCACGCCTTCCCAAATTTCGCCTTCAAAGAGAAGTACATGGGGGCCGCAGCAGGTTGGTACATGGTTGAGTACGCAAGGCTCACAGCGGTCAGGAGTGCCGTGGCGACCACCCCGGCCGCGAATCTTTTGGGTTGCGGTACACCCTTCCACGATTTCTGTCCCACAAGAAGCGACAGCGCCCATACGGACCAGCACAATGTCGGCACATAAATGAACAGATAACGCGTATATTCCATTTCTTCGAACCAGAGGAGAAAAAGGAGGGCGTCCGTGGCCAGCACGATGATCGCCCCCACCAGTACAAGCGCTCCGGAGGCCTTGTACTGGCGCCTCCCCCAGTAGTCGAGTGCCGCGATCGCCGACACACCCAGCAGCGCACCCGAGAGGACGAACAACACTCCGGTGATTCGTTGCGCGAAAGTCAGGGCCCCCGAGGCATCCGGCCATCCGATGACCGCGTTGAACAGCATGGACACGAGCAGGCCGGCCATCATGAGTGCCATGATCGCGCGTCTTTTCCAGGGTCGGTCGGGCCACGTCCTGCTGTCGCCCCCGCGCCAGCATACGGATGCCGGATCATTCAGATCCATGTGCTCGGGGTAACCGCGACGGCCGAGCATCTTCCGCAGCTGAGCCGGTGACCAGGCCATGCCGACCGTCTCGCCGCCGATGATGACACGGCGAAGGCCACGGCTGTCCGGCGGCTCAACGATGACCCAGGGTCGGATACTCATGACCACAGACTCGAACCAGGGCCGGCATCGTGCACACGGAGCTGACCCGTTTGCCGTGAAGCGGGACACCCCGAGGCGTCAGGCGTTGAGCGAACGGCAGTAGGCGTGCGACGGGCCCTTCACGACGCAGACGCCTCCACGAGGCCGTCCGGGCCCGGTCGCAGGAAGTCGATGAGTGCGGATGCCAGTGCTTCGGGAGCCTGTTCGGCGACGTGATGCCCGGAGTCGATGCCACGGCCCCGGACAGCGTCCTCGAACACCCCCTCCTCCCTCACGCTCGGTTCACGCAGTGCGCCTTCCCCCGATCGGTACGGGCATCCCCGTCAGGCGGTCACGCGCGGAGGCGCGGGACGCGCCCACCAGTGGGCCGCGGGTCCATGTGGACGGACGAGGCGAGCGCCCGCGGGGACGGAGCTCTCGCCTACTTGCCGGTAGCCTGACGGCGCACCATTTCGGTGATCCACACGGGCGCGAACGGGGACGTACAGCCCGGAGGCGTCGGGTAGTCCTTGAGCACCTCCAGGCGCTCACCGATGGCGATGGCGCGGGCACGGTGTTCGGCGTGCGTGATGCCGATCTGGGCCAGGCAGTGATTCATCGCCCACTGGAGGCGGTCCGGGGCGCCCTTCATCTCCCGCTCGACGACATCGAGCAGCTCGGAGAGGTCGAGTCCCCCGGGACTCCTCGCCACGCGTTCGGTGGTCAGCGCCCAGCCTGCACTCGCGACGACCGGATCGGGATCGGCGAGCCAGGCCAGACGCAGCTCTTCGGAGTGCGGGTTCTTCTTCGCCACGTAGTTCACAAGCCAGTCATGCACCTTGGGGGTGGACGCCTGCCGCATCATGCCGTCCAGTTCGTCACGCCCGAAAGCCTTCGGACGGCAGATCAGGGTCGCCAGCAGCCTGGCCGCCGTGTCGCCCGACTCCCAGAGCCGGCAGGCGAGATCGTGCTGCGTCTTCAGCCGTTTCGCGAGAGCGCGCAGCTTGCCGAGGTTCACCCCGTGGTCGTCGCCGTGCCGCTCGTTCACCGCGCGCAGCTTCGGGTCCTCGAGCGCGGCCAGCTCGGCCCTCACCTCGCTGACTGTCACGTCTGCCACCCGAGCCTCCGCAGGTCCTGCCACTCCGACATCCGTGCGTCGAACCTACCGGCCACCGTCACGACGGGCGCGTCGATCGTCCCGGCAGGCGGAAACCGGGGCGGGCGACGCTGGAGGCGCAAGGTTCCCTGCGTGGGCGTCGTCCGCCCCGGCCACTGATACGTATGCCCCGGAAGCACCGCCCCATTGGTCCACTTCTATCAACCTTGATTCCTCTTGTCCGCAGGCTGGAGGCCGGGGCATGGAAACGGAGGGCCGGACATGGCCGTGGGGCCCGCTCGGAGGAATTCCGAGCGGGCCCCACAGCCGTGCTGAATTGATCTGCGCTGAATTGATCTACCAGCGATACCAGCGGCCCTTGCGGCCACCGCTTCCGGCGGGCCGGACCAGGAAACCGAGCAGCCAGACCACCAGAACGATGACGGCGATCCACCACAGAGCCTTGAGGGCGAAACCGGCACCGAAAAGGATCAGCGCGAGAAGAAGAACGAGAAGCAGGGGAACCATGATTATCAACCTCCGAACAATCGATTGCCCGGGCCCCCTCGACTCACGCCTCGAACCTGCGCGTTTATTTGGATCTTATGCGGGAATTCGCATGCGCCGCGCCTCGTCTCCTCACCGCTCGTCCACCGCCGCAGAGCAGAGCCAGGCAGGAAGGGCCGGGCCTCGGCGACCGGCCGCGTGCTGCCAGCCGAGCCCGCACGAGCGGGCACGGCAGCCACGGCTCGACGGCCGCGGACAGTCGCGTCGCCGCGGTGTCACGTGGCGTGGTCGGCCCCGTCAGGCGCGTCCGCCGTGGCTCCACGGCCGGACCCCACGGCGGGTATGGGCGGCAGACCTTCAGCGAGCCCTGGCAGCAGGACGGGCTCCAGTCGGACGAGATCCTTACGGGTCAGATACCGCTCCAGCTCCGGTGGCCGGTAGTCCGCGTCCCGGTCGTATCGCTCCTTGGCCGGTACCGCCAGGAATTCGTTGCCGTCCAGTTCTCCTCTGTCGTTCGTCGCCTTTCCGAGTGGCCGGTGCAACGGCTTGGCCAGTCGGTACATTCCCGTGCGTGAAGTGTGGAGTTCGCCCGAGGCGTCCGGCCCGACACGAAACTGAATGCTCTCGTCGGGAATCATCACCTCGGGCCCGGCATGGCTGAGTACGTCGGCGTCGAACCGCAGGCCGAACCTGCGGGCCTGGTCGACCATCCACAGCAGCGGAACGTCGGACAGCCCCGTCTGCTGGTATCCGCCACCGACATCGCAGTGCACCCCCGCGAACCAGACCTGCTTCAGTTCCTGGCCCTGCCCGCCGGCGCCGGGCTGTTGATGCCAGAGTGCCGGCTGGAACGCGGAACGCTGCTCGTCGATGGCCAGAGCGTGGAAAGCCCCCCTCACCCAGCTGCTCAACTCCGTGTTGTGGAACGCCCAGCGGTGGTTGAACCGGTTCGCCGGCGGCTGGAGCAAGGCGGCGTCCGGCACCGGGATGCCCAGGGAGCCGACCGTGTCCCACACCCCGATGAAACGGATCTCCGTCTCGCGCGCGTACGAGCGGCGGAAAAGGGTGGCGGCGGCACCGTTCGGCTGCTCGATCCGGTCGCGGTACAGCGCCCATGCCTCCGGGATCCGGTCGACGTGGTCCTGCCGCAGGATGCCGCAGTTGCGCACCAGTCCGGCCAGGCTGCGTGCGGTGAACGCTCCTCGGCTGAAGCCGAAGAGGAACAGCTCGTCGTCGGGCTCGTACGTCTCGGCGAGGAAGCGGTAGGCGTCCACGACGTTGCGCGAAAGGCCCACTCCGAACGCGCCGCCACGCAGACGTTCGCGACGGAGGGTGCCTACGCCACTGTGGTAGTACGCGCGTTGCTCCTTGCCGGCGACGGAACCGGCCAGCACGGACAAGGCGACTTTGGCCACGTTGGTCTTGCTCGGTTGATCGGCGAAGTTCCATGTGCCGTCGCAACAGACGACCAGACGCTTGGCCATGACCATCCCCTCCTCGCGAGAGCGCGGAGTAGCAGACAGCCCTCCGACCATGGTCGCACCGTCCGCGGGACCGCGCCACGCGACAGGAGGGGTGGCGTCAGCCGGTGTGCGGGGAGCGGGCGATGCGGAATCCCACGTCATCGACCCGGAACGTGGGGTGGCTGCGGCGCCTCACCGAGGCCCGGCAGCTCCAGTGCTCGTCGAACCAGCCCCCGCCGCGCAGTACTCGGTAGCTGCCGTAGACCTCGGCGTCGTACAGGTCCCAGCACCACTCCCACACGTTGCCGAGCATGTCGTGGAGTCCCCACGGGTTGGCCCGCATGCCGCCCACTTCGTGGACGCTCTCCTGCGAGTTGCCCCGGTACCAGGCGATCTCGTCGAGGTCGCCGTAACGCGGTCCGGTCGTACCGGCCCGGCAGGCGTGCTCCCACTCGGCTTCGGCCGGCAGCCGGTACCCGTCGGCGGTCGCGTCCCAGGCGATGTCTTCACCGTCGGCGTCCAGGTGGTAGGCGGGTGTGAGTCCCTCGCGTCGGGAGAGGGCGTTGCAGAACCGGGCCGCGTCCCGCCAGGAGACTCCCTCGACGGGCAGCCGGTCCCCACGGGCGGTGCTGGGACATTCGCCGGTCACGTCCTCGTACCACGCTTGCGTGACGGGGTACGTAGCGAGCTGGTAGGGGGCCAGCTCAACCGCCCAACTGCGCTGCGTCCGCCGGTCCGACAGGGTGACCTGCCCAGCCGGGATCGCGATCATCGTCTGTTCCACACCCGTATCCATGAGCAGACGATCTTACCGGCGTCCGTCAAGGGACGTCGGCGGGCGGGCCGCCTTCTGGGCTGGACGTTCCGGCCGGCCCCGTGGCCGGCCGGAGCGCCCGGCAGGCAATGCGGTCAGTGGGCGGCGAGGAGCTCGAGCGTGTCGATCACACGGTTCGAGAAACCCCACTCGTTGTCGTACCACGCGACCACCTTGACGTGGCGGCCGTCGACGCGGGTGAGGGCCGAGTCGAAGATCGACGACGCCGGATTGCCGACGATGTCGGACGACACGAGCGGGTCGTCCGAGTACTCCAGGACACCGGCGAGCGGCCCGTCCGCCGCGGCGCGGTACGCCGCGAGCACCTCGTCGCGCGTGACGTCGCGGGCGACGGTCGTGTTGAGTTCGACGATCGAGCCCACCGGCACCGGTACGCGGATCGAGTCACCGGACAGCTTGCCGTCGAGGCTCGGCAGTACCAGTCCGATCGCCTTGGCGGCGCCGGTCGTGGTCGGCACGATGTTGACTCCGGCGGCCCGGGCACGGCGGGCGTCGCGGTGCGGTCCGTCCTGCAGGTTCTGTTCCTGTGTGTAGGCGTGCACCGTGGTCATGAACCCGTGCTCGATGCCGGCGAGGCCGTCGAGGACCGCGGCCAGCGGCGCGAGCGCGTTGGTGGTGCAGGAGGCGTTGGAGACGATCGTGTGCAGGGCCGGGTCGTACGCGTCGGTGTTGACGCCGAACGCGAGGGTGACGTCGGCGCCGTCCGACGGCGCGCTGACGAGCACCTTCTTCGCGCCCGCGTCGAGGTGGGCGCGGGCGGCCTTGGCCGAGGTGAAGCGGCCGGTGGCTTCCAGGACGATGTCGACGCCGAGTCCGGCCCACGGCAGCTGAGCCGGTTCGCGCTCGGCCGGCACCGTGATCCGACGGCCGTCGACGACGAGGGCGTCCCCGTCGACGGTCACCGGGCGTCCGAGCCGGCCGGCCGTGCTGTCGTAGGCGAGCAGCCGCGCGAGCGTGGCGGGCTCCGTCAGATCGTTGACGGCGACGATCTCAAGGTCGCTGTCGCGTTCGAGCAGTGCGCGCAGCACGTTGCGTCCGATGCGGCCGAATCCGTTGATGGCGATGCGAGTCATGAGTGAGGTCCCTTCCGTTCCCCACCAGGTTCGCCCGCGGCCGGCGACGCCGAAAGTGGCGCGATCGCCATGGTTCAAAAGGATCCCGCCACCCGTGCCGGACGGCTACTCGCCCAGGGTGAACGTCCGCCGGTATTCGCTCGGGGTGGTGCCGAGGATGCGCTGGAAGTGCAGCCGCAGGTTCGCACCCGTGCCCAGGCCGACGTCCGCGGCGATCTGCTCGACGCCGCGCTGCGAGCGCTCCAGCAGTTCGCGGGCCACGTCGATGCGGGCGCGCATCACCCACTGCATCGGTGTGTAGCCGGTCTCCTCGACGAAGCGCCGGGAGAACGTGCGCGGCGAGACCCCCGCCTGTCCGGCCAGCACGTCGAGGGTGAGGGGCTCGCCGAGCCGGTGCAGCGCCCACTCCCGGGTCGCGGCGAACCGCTCGCCGAGCGGCTCGGGGACGCTGCGTGGCACGTACTGGGCCTGGCCGCCGCTGCGGTAGGGGGCGGCGACCAGGCGCCGGGCCGCGTGGTTCGAGGCGGCCACTCCCAGGTCGCCGCGCAGGATGTGCAGGCACAGGTCGATGCCGGAGGCGGCGCCGGCGGAGGTGAGCACGCTGCCCTCGTCGACGAACAGCACGTTCTCGTCGACCCGGACGAGCGGATGTCCGGCCGCGAGTGCCCGCGTGTAGTGCCAGTGCGTCGTGGCGCGCCTGCCGTCGAGCAGGCCCGTCGCGGCGAGCGCGAAGGCGCCCGTCGAGATGGCGGCGAGCCGCGCGCCGCGCGCGTGGGCGCCGATCAGCGCGTCGACGACGGCCGGGGGCGGGTCGTCGCGGTCGGGGAAGCGGTAGCCCGGGACGAAGACGAGGTCGGCCCACGCGAGGGCTTCGAGGCCGTGGGCGACGTCGTACGCGAGGCCGTCGCCGCCGGTCACCAGGCCGGGTGCCGCCCCGCACACCCGCACCTCGTACGGCATGCTCGCGCGGGTCGTGAAGACCTGTGCCGGGATGCCGACATCGAGCGGTTTCGCGCCTTCGAGCACGAGGACGGCGACACGGTACAGGCGGGAGGCTGGCACAGTCAGAGGTTACGCGGGGCGTGACGTCCACCCTCCTCACCGTGCGGAACCCGTCCCCGCGCCGGGCCGGGCCGGCCGCGCAGGTCCGGGGCTCCGGTCACGCATGCCGTGACCGGAGCCCCGGGTTCGACTGCCCGGGCAGGCGCCGACCGCCGCTAGTTCCGGTACCTGAAGACGATCCGGCCGCGCGTCAGGTCGTAGGGCGGGAGCTCGACCAGCACCCGGTCCTCCAGCATGATCTTGATGTAGTTCTTGCGGATCTTGCCGCTGATGTGCGCGAGGATCTGGTGGCCGTTCTCGAGCTCCACGGTGAACATGGCGCTGCGCAGGCACTCGACGACCCTGCCCCCGACTTCGATGACGTTCTTGTTCCTCGTCATCGCACCAGCTCCAGGTTGCTGCCGATCGGCCGGGCGCCGGCGCCCTCGAACAGGGCTGAGGCCGCTCGGTTGGACTCGTGGACCTCGGTCCAGGCCTCGGCGAATCCGGCATGGTGCAGCGTCCCCAGCGCATGCGCGAGCAGCGCCCGCGCGATGCCGCGGCGCTGCTCTCCGGCCCGGACCGCGAGCAGCCCGATGCGCGGCCGCTTCGCCGTCACCACCCGGATCAGGCCCAGGTACCGGTCCGTTGCGGCGGCCACCGCGTACTTGGCCGGGTCGACGACGGTGTCGCCCTCGTCGCGGGGGATCACCTCCGCCGGCATCGAATGCCACCCGACGGTCGCCTCGACCTCGTCCCGGATCGCGCGGTCCACCGCCCGCAGCAGGCTCTCGTCCGCCCGGCCGGCGGGCACGATCGTCACGCCCGCGGGAAGCTGGACCGCTCCGAGTCCGGTGACCCCCGGGTCGGTCGGTACGACGTACTCCCACTCGCGGCGCCGGATCGCGAACCCCGCCCGTTGCCAGGCGGCCGTGAGTGCGACGTCGGCCTCGTCGACCACCGTGTACAGCGGCGGCGGCAGTTGTGCCGGCATCGCCTCGGCGAGCCGGTCGAAGGCGGCGTCGTGCCAGGCGTCGATGCTGACGAACAAGCGTCCGTCGGGCCGGCGCACCGCGTGTCCGCGTCCGACCACCAGGTCGTCGTCCAGTGCGTGCCATTGCCCGTCCGCGACGCGTGTGATCAGCACCGCGTCCTTGCCCGGGCCAGTGGTGAAAGGTGTTGTGTTCATCGGAGTCTCCCTCCAGGAGTGCCTCGTTCTCAGGCGCTCCTGGCGACACCGAACGTCAGCCGCCGGACCGTGACGGGTTGAGGGAGCACCCACGGGTAACTGCGTTCACGGGGCTCACCTCCATACGCCGACTTCACGGTCCGCCCCCGAAACTAGCAGTGGGGCCCCGCCCCGCTCCAGTCAATTCCTCCCGCACGACCGGACGCCAGCCGGGCCCGGACACCGGTGGTGGCGTGGCCGGATGTACGGAGCCGGTGGCACGGTGGCCGACGGTCGCCGGTCTGCCGGTCTGCCGGTCTGCCGGTCTGCCGGTCTGCCGTCAGGATGGGCCGGGCTCCCATCCCGCCTCGCGGGCCCGGAGTTCGGAGCGGACCAGTTACAGCAGGCGGCCAGTCCAGTTGCGGCCCCGGCCGCCCCCGTCGCCCCAGAAGCCGGAGCGGTCGTCGTAGATCAGGGTGGCGTCAAGAGATCTGCTGGAGCGCCGAAGGGTGAGCATCGCGGGCCAGCTCGGCGAACTGGTGCAGCGGATCGCCGTGGGGGAAGCGGCTCCCCTCGCGGACAATGGCGGGTGATGCCTCCCGGCGACCGGAACCGGAACCGGCTCAGTGGTGTTCTGGTGCGTGGCCGCTCAGTGCTCGCCCTGTGGTGGTTCGTAGACGCGCCTGATGCTGGTGCCCAGACGGGTGATGTCGGCTCCGTAGATGTGCAGGGAGATCGCCTTGTCCGAGCCCGCGTTCCAGACGCGGTGGATGTCGCCGGGCGGCGCGAAGCCGCACACGGCGCCCTGTTCGTTGACGACCTCCCGGGTGGCGACCAGGCGTGACGCGGTCCTTCCGGGCACCAGTTCGTAACGGCGTTCGTCCTCGCGTCCCGTATGCACACCCGTGACGCACCACGAGACGTGGTCGTGGATGGCGGTGCGCTGGCCCGGGAGCCATACCAGGGAGACGATCGAGAAGCTGCCGTCGTCCTCGGCGTGCAGGACGTGCTGGCGGTAGTGGCCGGGGTCGCCTTCGCTCTGATGCGCCGTCAGCAGGTCGCCGGCGCCGAGGTGCGGGGCGAGGCGCTCGCCGACCAGGCGGGCGGTGCGATGGTGGGGCAGGCCGCGCCCGACGATGTCCTTCACCTCGCCGACGAGACGGTCGAGGCGGGTGGTCGCTGCCGTACGTGTCGTGGTCCTGGAAGCGGTCATGACGGCAGCGTCCGGCCCTGCGAGCCCCCACGTCCAACGACGGTTGCTTTGGTCATGCGCAACGAACGCTTATGGAGGGCCGCGCGGCGCCGTGGGCGCGGGCGCGCGTGGATCAGCAGCCGACGCGTCGTTGCGCGACCGCCTTGATGGTGTCGACCACCAGCGCGGTCGCCGGGACCTTCAGGTGATCGCGCAGCACGTACGCCGAGATCCTGCGGCGCAGAGCCGGCTGCAGGGCGCGGCCGGCGACCCGGTCGAGACGGAGGAAGGACAGTACGAGGCCCGGCACCATGGCGACGCCCAGGCCTTCGGCGACCAGCGACTGCACGACGAGGCCGTCGTCGGTGGTGAAGGCGATGTCGGGGGCGAAGCCCAACTCGGCGCACTCGTGGAGGAAGTTGGTGCGGCAGCGTGTGCAGCCGGCGATCCAGCGTTCCCCGGCGAAGTCGGCCAGGCGCACGGCCCGCCGCCGGGCCTGCGGGTGACCGACCGGCATCAGGACCGTGAGCTGGTCCTCCAGCAGCGGGATCTCCACGACCTCGTCCGGCACCGTCTCGTGCGGTCCCGGATAGGTGAAGGCGAGCGTGACGTCGCACTCGCCGCGCGCCAGACGGCCGAGCGAGTCGGGCGGTTCGTCGTCGAGCAGGCTCACCCGTATCCCGGGGTGATCCGCGGCGAGTTGGGCCAGCGTCTCGGGGACGAGGGTGGCGTTGGCGCTGGGGAAACCGCAGAGCCTGACCCGGCCGTTGCGCAGCCGGGTGATCGCCGTGACCTGCTCCTCGGCCACGGACAGGCTCCCGAGGATGGCCTCGGCATGCCGGGCCAGGGTCTCGCCCGCCTCGGTCAGCCGCATCCGGCGGCCGACCCTCACGAACAGCGGGCTGCCCACGGAGCGCTCCAGCGCCTTCATCTGCTGGGTCACCGCCGGCTGCGTGTAGCCGAGAGCCGAGGCGGCCGCCGAGTACGTCCCGGCGTTCACCACCGCGTGGAAGGTCCTGATGTGCCGTGAATCGAACACGCGTCGAATCATAAGCAGAAGTTGGGCGACGGACCCGGAACCGCCGCCGGGCGCGACGACCACCGGGCACAAGGGCATCGGACCTGGACGGCTCCGGCGACCCGTCCGGGCCGTCGGAGCCGGGCCTGCTCCCTTCGCGGGTCCCCTCACGGCGGAGTGCACCGAAGCCGCTTACGTCCCATAGCCGACGGAAGGAACAACTCCGAACCGATGCGATCGCAGATAATTATTTTCGGTCAGGATCGAAGCGATCACTCTGTGTGCAGCACGGCGGCCGACGTCTCCCCTCCCTCTCCCAGGGCACTCGCACGGGCCTGTCCTGCGTCACGTGCCCGGTGACAGGCATTCATGCGGACGTATGCGGATCTGGCGAAAGTTTTCCCGTCTCGATGCCAAACCGACGCAAGATTCGGCCGAAACTGATGTGGATCTTTTGACTCCCGATCGGCCGCTCGGCGAATGTCGCCCACATGTCCGTCACATCCCGAGCCGCCACCGGTGGCCCGCTGCGCTCACGCGACTTCCGGCTGCTGCTCGCGGGAGCCGCCGCCGGGCAGCTCGGCGCCCAGGTCACGCTGGTGGCCCTGCCCCTGGTGGCCGTCCTCGAACTCGACGCCTCCGCCTTCCAGGTGGGCCTCGTCACCGCCGCGGAGACCGCCGGCTTCCTGCTCGTCGGGCTGCCGGCCGGGGCGCTGACCGACCGTATGCGCAAGCGCCCGTTGATGGTCCGCGCCGACCTGGTGCGCGCCGCGGCCATGGCGAGCGTCCCCACCGCCGCTCTCCTCGACGTCCTGACGATGGCTCAGCTCTACGCCGTCGCGCTCGTCACCGGCGTGGCGACCGTGTTCTTCGACGTCGCCCACCAGAGCTATCTGCCGCAGATCCTTCCCCTCGACCAGCTCGTGCCGGGCAACGGCGCGCTGGAGACGGTCCGTTCCACCGCGCAGGTGACCGGCCCCGGTCTCGGCGGCGGGCTGGTCCAGCTCGTCGGGGCGCACCTCGCCGTCGTCGCCGACGCCGTCGGCTACGCGCTCTCCGCCCTGTTCCTCCTGCGCATCGAGCAGCCCGAGGACCCGCCCGAGCCCACCCCCGGCGTCTCCCTGCGCAAGGACATCGGCGAGGGCATCCGCTTCGTCACCGGTCATCCGCTGCTCCGTGTCATCGCCCTCACCACCGCGCTCGCCAACCTCTGTGCGGCCGTGCTCATGGCGACGCAGACCGTTCATCTCGTCCGCGCCGTCGGACTGAGGCCGGGCGCGCTCGGGCTGGTGCTGTCCGCCTCAGCCGTCGGAGGACTCCTGGGCGCCGTGTGCGCCGGGCGCCTGGGCGCGCGGCTGGGACAGGCGCGGGTCATCCTCCTGTCCGTCCTCCTCACCGGGCCGTTCGCCGTGCTGTGGCCCCTGTCCGGTCACGGCGGCCTCGGCGCGGTGCTCTTCGCCACCGGGTCGGCGGTCGTCTCCTTCGGCGCCGTCGTCTACAACGTCGCCCAGGTCAGCTTCCGCCAGGCGCTGTGCCCGCCGCGGCTGCTCGGGCGGATGAACGCCACCCTGCGCTTCCTCATGTGGGGCACACTGCCGCTCGGCGCGCTGCTCGGCGGTGCGCTCGCCCAGTCCTACGGGCCGCGCACGGCACTCGCCTGGTGCGCCGCCGGCTTCCTCGCCGTACCTCTGCCGTTGCTGCTCTCCCCGCTGCGCCGGATGCGGGATCTGCCCGCCCCGGACCGCCTCCTCGCGGGCACCGGCCAGGAGCCACCGCGGGACGGCGCCCCCGCCGACGGCGGCGAGGCGCCCGATCCCGCGTCCGCCCGCTGAACCACCCGGCGGGCCGGGCCGAGGCCCTCGGCGGATCGAGCACCGCCCACAGCTGCCCACCCCACCCCACCGCACCACCACATCACCGCGCCCGTACGGCCGGAGACGCGTCACCCACGCACCCACGCACCCAGCTCGTCCCGCCCCGTCCCGCACGGTCGCGGCACCGACAGAGAGGACCACGTGCCCAGCATCACGAGCCAGTACCTGGCCCGCTACCGGCATCTCACCACCGATGACCGGTCCGGCGCCCTGCTGCCCGTCACCGGGGCACAGCGCCGCTTCGTGCTGGTGCGTTCACTGGACCCGTCGGGACGCCCCGACCTGGTGCCGATGTTCTTCGCCTTCCCGCACGACACCGTCGACCCCGAGCGGCTGCGGGCCGCCGCCCGCCGGCTCGCCGCGCGGCACACCGCCCTGCGCTCGCGGCCCACCGTCGTGCGCGGTACCCCCGTCCTGAGCGTCGGGGAACCGGACGGTCTGGTGATCCGGCCGGCCTCCGCCCCCGGCGAGCGGCCCGCCGACACGCTCCGCCGCGCGCTGGCCGCCTGGGACCCCGAGGGGCCGCCCGTGCGGCTGTTCCTCGTGCGCGACGACGAGGCCCGCGGGGAGGACATCCTCGCCGTCGTCCTGGACCACGCCGTCTGCGACGGCCGCTCGCTGGCCCGGATCGTCGGGGAACTCGCCACCGCGTACGCCGAGGACGCCACCGGGCCCGGTCCCTCGCCCGAGGAGACGGAAGCCGAGCGCGTCGCCTACCGGGAGGCCGTCCTCCTCCAACTCGCCGCCGAGGAACGGGCGGAGGCACCCGAGGCGGTCGCGTACTGGGCGGACCGGCTGCGCGCCGTACGCCCGCAGGCCCCGGCTCCCCGCCCGGATCGCGTACCCGGGGACACACTCCCCAGTGGCACCGCGCAGGCGCGGCTGCCCGGGCACGAGGGCGGCGTCCCCTTCACCGGACTGCTCGACGCCTGCCGTTCCGCGGCCCACGTGCTGTACGGGCCGGGCCGCGTCGTGCCGCTCGGCTACCCGTGGGGCGGCCGACCCGGCGGCGCTGAGCCGGTCGTGGGCTGCTTCCTCAACACCGTCGTCTTCCCGGCCGCCACCGGGCACGAGTCCGCCCCGGAGACGACGGCCGACACCTGGTGGGACGACCTCGACCGCGCCGACGCGCCCTTCGACGCGGTCGTCAACGCCGCCCGGACGGCCGGTTCGGACTGGACCGGCGGCCTCGACGGACTGCTGACGGTGGACGACGACAGCCGCCGCACCTGCCTCGACCTCGCCGGCGTCGAGGGACGGGAGATCCACGTCGACGGCAGACCTGTCCGCGGCCCCTTCGCCGTATCCGTCACCCAGGGGGCGGAGATCCGTCTCCGGATGGTATGGGACCGCGCCGTCCTCGACGACGACCTCGCACACCGGGCGTTCGACGCGCTCACCCGGACGCTGCGCCCACCGGAGCAGGCCGTGCACTGACACGCACCCACCCGAACGCGCCCACGCCGCCCGCTGCCCCGTACGCGCGCCGCCCCGCACCGGCGCACCGATCCGACCCGACCCCGCGCGACCCGCCGTGCCCAGGCACCGCCCGCGCCCCCGCGAAGCGTCACCGCGCGACCCGCGGAGCACGCCCGCACCACCGCCGCCGCCGGCAACGACCGTGACCGGCACCGGAAAACCGCCCCGACGACCTCAGGGATCGCCCATGCTTCCGCTCTCCTCCTCGCAGGAGATCGTCTGGCTGCACGAACAGATGCAGCCCGGCAGCCGCGCCTACAACTTCACCGCCGCACTCGACCTGTGGGGCACCCTCGACACCGAGGCGCTGCGCCAGGGCCTCGCCGCCACTCTGGCACGCCACCCCGGGCTACGGCTCGAACTCGTCGCCCGCAGCGGGTCCTCACCGGCGCAGCGGGTCGCGGAGCGGTGCGGGCCGAGGCTGCGCACCGTCGACCTCTCCGTGGAGGACGACCCCGAGGCGGCGTACGCGCGGCTGCTGCGCGACGAGGCAGAGACGCCCCTCGACACCTTCGAGGCGCCGCTGATCCGCTGGACGCTCGTGCGGCTCGCCGGGCGCCACCACCGGCTCATCCACGTGGAGCACCATCTGATCCACGACGGCCACTCGTTCGCGATCCTCCTCGACGACGTCTTCCGCGTCTACCGCGCTCATGTCCTCGGCGACACCCTCCAGTTGCCGCCCGCCCCGTCGTACGCGGACCACGTCCGGGCCCAGGCCGAGGCCGCGTACGCGCCGGAGTCCCTCGACTTCTGGCAGAACGAGCTGCGCGAGCTGCCCCACGATCTGCCGCTGCCCGGTCTCACCCGCCCCGGCGGCCGACGCAGGCACCACGGCGGCCAGTTGCGGCAGACGATCGGCGCCGATCTCGCCGAGCGGCTGCGCGGGCATGCCCGCTCGCGCGGCCTCACCCCGTTCGCCACGCTCCTCGGCCTGTTCGCCGAACTCCTGCGCCGGCACAGCGGCCGCTCCCGGATGGTCGTCGGCACCGCCGTCGGCAACCGTCCCCGCGGCTACGAGGACGCCGTCGGCATGTTCGTCAACACGATCCCGCTGCCCCTCGACCTGGACGCCGCCGCCCCCGCCCAGGACGCCATGGACGAGGTCACCGACACCCTCATCCGTGCCCTTCCGCACCAGGACGTGCCGGTCCAGGAGCTGACCCGGGCCCTCGGTATGCACACCTTCGGCGCCGACAACCCGCTGTTCTCCGTCATGTTCAGTGCCCACGACGCACCTCTGCCCGAGATCGACGTCCCCGGCCTCGACATCACTCTCTTCGAGGGATTCAACACCGGCACCACCCGCTTCGACCTCGACGTGGTGCTGCTTCCGGACGACCGGCGCGGCGTCACCCCGCGCCACGGCGCGGCCGGCATGACCCTCGTGTGGGACTACGACGCCGACCTCTTCGGCGAGGACGTCGCCCGGCTGCTCGCCGGCCGCTTCCTGCACCTCCTGCGCGCCTACCTGGACGCTCCCGGGGCCGCGCTGGCCGACCTGGCACCGGCGGCGGTGGAACCGGCCGCCGCGCCCGTGCCCGTCCCCCCCGACCGCGATCCGCTGGACCCGGTGCGCGCCCACGACCCGTCGCTGCCCGCCCTGCGGTGCGGCACACGCCACCTCACCTACGGGGAACTCGACGAGCGCGTGACATCGCTCGCGGGCCGGCTGCGCGACGCGGGCGTGGAACCCGGACAGCCGGTGGCCGTCGTCCTGCCCCGGGGGGCCGACGCGGTCGTCGCCCTGCTGGCGTGCCTGCGGACCGGCGCCGTTCACTGCCCGCTGTCCCCGTCCGACCCGCCGGCCCGTCTCGGACTGCTGCTGAAGCGGCTCGCCCCGGCGCTGGTCCTGACCGGCGAGGACGCCCCGGACCTCCCCGCCGGACTGCCCGCCGCCCGCGTCGACGCGCCGGTGCTGCCGCGCGTCCACGACGCCGCCGTACTGCCCGGCACCACCTACGTCATCCACACCTCCGGCTCCACCGGTACGCCGAAGCCGGTCGCCGTCGGCCGCGCGGCGCTGGTGCACCATCTGACCGCCGCCGCCGACCGGTTCGGTCTCACCGCCTCGGACCGGGTCCTCATGTTCGCCCAGCCGTCCTTCGACGTCGCGCTGGAGGAGGCGCTGCCGACCCTGCACGCCGGGGCCTGCCTGGTCCTCCCCGAGCACGAGGTGCCCACCGGCAGCGAACTCGCCGGCCTGCTCGCGTCCGCCCGGGTCACCGTCGCCAACCTGCCCACCAGCTACTTCCTCGCCACCCGGGACGACCTGCGGCCCGCGCTGCGCGACGGGAGCTGGACACCGAGGCTCCTGGTCCTCGGCGGCGAACGCCTTCCCGCGCGGGCGCTGCGCGGCGTCCTCGCCGACACGGACGCCACCGTCCTCAACGTGTACGGCGTCACGGAGGCGGCCATCAGCTCCACGGTCCACGAGATCTCCCGCGACACCCTCACCGACGACGCGGAGATCCCGCTCGGCACCGAACTGCCGGGCGAGCGCGTTCACGTCCTGGACGCCCACCACCGGCCGCTGCCGTCGGGCGGCGTCGGTGAGCTCGCCATTGCCGGGCCCGGCCTCGCCGAGGGGTACGCGGGCAACGCGGAGGCGACGGCCGCCCGGTTCGTCACCGTCGACGCGCTCGGCGGGGAACGCGTCTACCTCACCGGTGACCTGGGCTACCGCGGTCCGGACGGTCTGCTGTACTTCCTGGGGCGGCGTGACCACCAGATCAAACTGCGCGGTCACCGCATCGAGCTGGAGGAGATCGAGGCGGCGGCGTCCGCGGCGCTCGGCGGCCGCTCCTGCGCCGTCGTACTGGACCGCGAGAGTCCCGGCGGGCCCCGGCTCGTCGGCTTCCTCGAGGACGGGCCCGCCCACGCGGACCTCGACGAGAAGGCGCTCCACGCCGAGCTGAGCCGCCGTCTGCCCGGCCCCCTCGTGCCCGCCCGATGGGCGCGGCTGGACACCATGCCCAGCCTCGCCGGCGGCAAACCCGACCGTACGGCCCTGGCCCGCCGGGCGGCGGCGCTCGACCCCGTGGCGGACGCGGCGACGGCGACCGGCTCCGGGTCCGCGCCCATGGCCGCGCACTCGTCCACGTCCACGTCCGCGCCCACGTCCGGGTCCGGGTCCGGGTCCGGCCAAGCCACCGCCGAGCCGGACGACGCGATGACAGTCCTGCTCACGGAGGGCTGGCGCAAGGTCCTCGGCCACAGCCGCTTCGACGCCCGCTCGCACTTCTTCCGCAGCGGGGGCCATTCCCTGCTGGCCGCCGAGCTCGCGGCCTGGCTGGAGCCCCGGCTGGGCGCGCGCCCGCCGTTGAAGACGCTCTTCCGCAACCCCGTCCTCGCCGACCAGGCCGACGCCCTCGCGGCCACCGCCACCCTTTCCACGGAGTCGTGATGACCCAGCTCCCGCCCACCTCCGACACCGCGGTCACGCCCACCGGCACCGCGACCCCGTCCACCGGCACCGGCACCGGCACCGGCACGGCGCTGAGCATCGCCCATGGCCCCGCCGCCGAACCGACCGCCGTGCTCGCCCGCTTCGAGGACTGGGCCCGGCGCACCCCGCAGGCGCCCGCCGTGATCGACGGCGCACGGACCTGGACGTACCAGGACCTCGACACCGCGGCCGCGCGCGTCGCCGCCGCCCTGGGCGACCGCGTACGGCCCGGGGATCTGGTCGGCGTCTGCCTGGACCGCTCCACCGCCCTCGTGGTGACGGCCGTCGCGCTCGCCCGGATCGGCGCCGTCTACCTCCCCCTCGGCCCCCGCCCCGGCGAACGCCGCACCCAGGCGGTCACCGAGGACCTCGACGTCGTCTGCCTCATCGGGGACCCGGACGCCCTGCCCGGGAGCCACCGGACCGGCGAGGCGGCACCCCTGCCCCTGCCCACCGACGGCGTGAACGCCCCCGCCGCGGCGGTGGCGGCCTTCACGGCCGGCGGCCGCGGCACCCGGCGCGCGCCCGAGGGGGCCCTGTACGCCGTCCTCACCTCCGGGTCCACGGGCCGCCCCAAGGCGGTCGCCGTGGCCGAGGCCTCGCTGTCCGTCGCCCTCGACTGGTACCGGGCCGAGACCGGCCTGGCGCCGGGCGACCGCCAGTCCCTGGTCATCGGTGTCGCCTTCGACCCGCATCTGCTGGAACTGTGGGCCGCGCTCACCTCGGGGGCCGCCCTCGTCCCGGCGCCCGACGACACCCGCTGGGACTCGCGTCTGCTCACCGACTGGTGGCGCGACGCCGCCGTCACCGTGGCCGTGGCCGCCACGCCCACCGTCGAACCGCTCCTGGACCAGCCGTGGCCCGAGGACCTGAAACTGCGTCATCTGATCGTCGGCGGCGACCGGATGCGCCGCCACCCGGGCCCCGACGTCACCGCCACCGTCCACAACGCCTACGGGCCCGCCGAAGCCACCGTCGTCACCACCACCCACGCCATGCGCGGCGCCGACGCGCGTGCGGGCGAGCTGTCCCCGCCGCCCATCGGCACCCCGCTGCCGGGTGTCACCATCGTCGTCACCGGCGAGGACGGCCGGCCCGTCGCACGCGGGCAGGACGGCGAGCTGCGCGTCGGAGGGCACTGCCTGGCGCTCGGCTACCTCGACCCCGAGCTCACCGCACACCGCTTCACCGCCCCACCGGAGCACCCCGCGCTGTCCTCGGCCGACCGCCTGTACCGCACCGGCGACCGGGTGCGGATGAACGCCGACGGCAGCCTGGAGTTCCTCGGCCGCCTCGACGACCAGGTCAAGATCAGCGGGGTACGCATCGAACCGGCCGAGGTGGAGGCCGCCTTCGAGCAGGACCCCCGTGTGCGCAGTGCCGTCGTCACCGTGGCGCGCGACGACTCCGGTCACGCGCGTCTGGCCGCACACGTACGGCTCGCCGACGGCGCCGGGCCCACGGCCCGTGACCTGCTCGCCGCCGTCCGGGCGTGGCTCCCCGAGCAGGCGGTCCCCGCCACCGTACGGGTCGTCGACGGGTACCCCCTCGACGCCAACGGCAAGGTCGACCGGGCCGCTCTGGCGGCCCGCGCCTCCGGCCCCGCCTCCGCCGCGACGACCACGGACGACCTCGCCGGCGCCACCCCCACCGAGCGACTCGTCCTGACGGCCGTGCGCGACCTCCTCGGCCGGCCCGGCATCGTCCTCGATGACAACTTCGTCGACGCCGGCGGCACCTCCGTCGTCGCCGCCCGGCTCCTGGTGACCGTCGAGCGCGAGACCGGCGTACGCCCCCGCGCCCACGAACTGCTGCGCAGCACCGATCTGCGCGCCTTCGCCGCCCTCCTCGACCAGCGCCGGCCCCACGACCCTCAGGAGCCCGGCACGGCGCCCACGACCCCGCGCTCCGCCGCCCCGGCGGACCGCGCTCCCGCGGCGCCGGCCGGTGACCGGACCACCGCACCCGTCACGCCGCCCGCGCCCACTTCGGCGTCGGCACCCGCATCGGCTTCGGCGAAGGCCGTGACCGCGCTCGTCGCGCGGCACGCCGAACTCACCCCGGACGCCCTGGCCGTCGTCGACGGCGACACCACCCTCACCTACGGACGTCTCGTCCAGGCCGGCCGCGCCCTCGCCGCACGCCTGCGCGACCACCAGGTGGGCCGCGGCGACCGGGTGGCGCTGCTGACGACCCGGTCGGCCCGTACCGTCGTCGCCCAGCTCGCCCTGTGGTGGGCCGGAGCCGTGTGCGTGCCGCTGGACCCGGCCCAGCCGCGGCCCCGCACCGAGGCGATGATCGCCGACGCGGACGTGACGCTCACCCTCGGCGACGCGAAGCTGCTGGAGGCGGCCGGGCTCGCCGGACCCGTTCTCGCCCTGCCGGAGGAGCCGTTGACCGACGGCGGGTTCGTGGACGACGCCGACCCGGACAGTCCGGCGTTCATCATGTTCACCTCCGGCTCCACCGGCCGTCCCAAGGGCGTCGTCGTCCCGCACGCGGCGGTCGCCGAACTCGTCACCGCCCCGGACTACGTCACCGTCACCGCCCGCGACCGCATCCTCTTCCACTCCCCCATGACCTTCGACGCCTCGACGTTCGAGGTGTGGGGCGCGCTCGCCAACGGCGCCGCGGTCGTCGTCTGCACCGTGCAGCGCCCCTCCCTGGAGGACCTGGCCCGGCACGTCGAACGCCACGGCGTGACGGTGGCGTTCCTCACCACGGCCCTCTTCCACCAGCTCGCCTCGCGCCGCTCCCGCCTCTTCGCCCAGCTCCGCTCGGTCCTGGTGGGCGGCGAGGCGCTGGGGGCCGCGCAGGCACGCGAGGTGCTGACCGCCTTCCCCTGGCTGGAACTCGTCAACGTGTACGGGCCCACCGAGGCGACCACCTTCGCCACGGCCCACCGGGTCACCGAGCGCGACTGCGACGCGCCCATACCCATCGGCAGGCCCATCGCCGGGGCCACCGTGCACGTCCTGGACGCCGACGGCGCCCCCGTCCCGGACGGCGACCGGGGCGAACTGTGGATCGGCGGCAGCCGGCTCGCCCACGGATACACCGGCCGGCCCGACCTCACGGCCGAGCGGTTCGTCGAGCACCCCGCCGCCGGCCGGCTCTACCGCACGGGCGACATCGTCTCCTTCCGTCCCGACGGCGGCCTGGAGTTCCACGGCCGCAACGACGACCAGGTCAAGGTCCGCGGCTTCCGCATCGAACCCGCGGAGGTCGAGCACGCGCTGCGGCAGGAACCGGGCGTCGACGACGCCGCCGTCACCGCCGACCGCGCGGGCACACCCGACGCCCGCCTCGTCGCGTTCGTCGTCGCCGCGCCCGGGCCGGTGCCTCCTGCCCGAGCGCTGCGCGAACGGCTCACCGCCGTCCTGCCCGCGCACCTGGTGCCCGACGCGGTCACCATGGTGGAGCGGCTCCCCCTCACCCCGTCGGGCAAGGTCGACCGGCGTGCGCTGGCCGGCCTCGCCCGGGAGGCCGGGGACGACGCCGACGCAGCACCCGCGGCAGAGATGACGCCGCTGGAACAGGCCGTGGCCGAGGTGTGGAGCCGGGCGCTGGGCAGCGACGTCACGCGCGCCGACGCCGACTTCCTCGCCCTCGGCGGTCACTCCCTCCTCGCCCTCGCCGTCACCGACGACCTGCGCGAGGACCTCGGTGTCGAACTGGCCCTCGCCGACTTCTTCGCCGCCCCGACCGTCGCCGCACAGGCCGCTCTGGTCGAACGCGCCCTGCTGACCACCGACAGCGACCTCCACCCCGAGACCCCGGAGCACAGCGATGTCCACTGACGCCGACTCCACGGCGCGCCCCCGGCAGCGGGAACTCCAGCGGGAACTGCTGCGCCGGGCACGCGCCCGCGCCGGCGCCGCCCGGCGCACCACGGCCACCACCAGTGCCGGTGCCGGTACCGGTACCGGCACGGTCGAGGGCGACAGCGGCCACGTACCCGAGGGCGCGACCCCGCCCGACCGGGGGACGCGGCCCGGCCGCCTCCCGCTCTCGCGCGCCCAGCGCCGCATGTGGCTGACGGAACGGCTCGGCGGCGCCGGCGACTCCTACCACGTACCGTTCGCCACCCGCGTACGCGGCCCGTTCGACCCGGCAGCGTTCGCCGCCGCCCTCACCGCGCTGGTGACGCGGCACGAGATCCTGCGCACCCGCTACGCCGAACGGGACGGCGAGCCCTGCCAGGAGGTGCTTCCGGCGCCACGGATCGTCCCCGTACCCGTCGTGGACGCGGACGCCGCGCACGCCGCGGAGTTGCTGGGGCGGGAAGCCGCCCGGCCGTTCGATCTGGCGGCCGGCGAGGCGGTACGCGCGCTCGTCCTGCGTCACGGATCGCACGACCACACCGTGCTGCTGACGTTCCATCACATCGCTGTCGACGGTGGCTCGCTGCCGACCGTGGCCGCCGAGCTCGCCGCCCTTCACACGGCCGCCACCGGCACCCCCGGCCGGGACGCGCTCGCCGTACCGCCGCAGTACGCCGACCACGCGCGCCGCGAGCACGACGGGATCCCCGGCCTCGAAGCGGAGCTGACCCGTCTGAGCCGCGAGTTGGCCGATGTCGCCGCGCCCCGGCTGCCCGCCCCGGCGGCGGGCGCGCCGCACACCGCGCGGCCTGCGGCGGTGCACACCGTGCCCCTCGCGCCCACGCTGCCCGACGCCCTGAGGGCGCTGGGAACCGAGCGCCGCGCCACGCTCTTCGCGGTGTCGCTGACGGCGGCCTTCGCGGCGCTGCACCGCCTCACCGGCGACGACGACCTCGTCATCGGTGTGGCCGGCACGCATCGCAGCGGCACCGCCATGCGCGGCCTGGTCGGTCTGTGCGTCAACACCCTGCCCGTACGGGTCGACGCCTCGGGCGACCCGTCGTTCGCCCAGCTGCTGCGACGGGTGCGCGACGCGCTGCTGGAGGCCCAGCGGCACCGGCACATCCCCTTCGACCTCCTCCTCGAACGCCTCGGTGCCACAGCACGCGGCACGGACGGCACCGCCCTGGTCCGTGTCACGTCCGACGTCCTCGGCGAACCCACGGTGCTGCGACTGCCCGGGACATCGGCCGAGTACGTCGACGTGCCCACCGGCGGCGCGAAGTTCCCCGTGTCCTACTGCCTGGACCTGGGTGACACCGCGCACCCCGTGGCGCTGGTCCAGTACGACCGGAACGCGCTGGACGACGCCGTGGCGGAGGCGACGGCACGGGACTACGCGGCCCTGCTCGACGCCGCTGCGGCCGACCCGGAACGCGCGCTGAGCGCGCTGCCCGGCCCCGGCGCGCTCCCCGGCGAGCGGCCCGGTTCCGACGCGCGGCCCGGTTCTGGCGGATCGCCTGACCCGCGCGCGTCGCGTCTCCCCGGCGCACAAGACGACCCACGCGGCCTCCCCGACGCTGAGTGCCCGGCGGCACAGGCTCTGCGCGCCCACCCGCAGGTCGTCGAAGCCGCGGTGCTCCAGGGCGCGTCGGGGCCGCCCATGGCCTTTGCGGTGCTGCGCGACGGTGTCGGTCCGTCCGGTCACGAGCTGCTGGGTCTGCTGCGCAGGTCGCTCCCGCCCGAGGCCGTACCCGCCTCCGTCACCCTGCTCGACGCGCTGCCGCGCACGGCGGACGGTGCCCCCGACGGCGCCCGGCTGCCCGGGGCGCCCTCACCCGGCGCCGCGTCCGGGTCGCGGGCCGAGGCCGTCATCGGGGCCTTCGCCGCGCTGCTCGGTCCGGTCCCGTCACCTGATGACGACTTCTTCGACCTCGGTGGTCAGTCCCTGATCGCCGTGCGGCTCGCCGAACGGCTGCGCACGGAGCTGGGACTGCCGCTCACGGGCCTCGACGTGCTCCAGGCCCGTACACCCCGCGCGCTCACCGCGCTGCTCGACGAACGCGCGGAGCGGCAGACCGCCGCGAAGGCCGCGCGCAAGCCGGTCCGGTCCCGGAGCGTCCGGCCGGGCACGGTGCTGGTGACCGGCGCGACGGGCGGCGTGGGCGCGTTCGTCCTGCGGGAACTGGCCGCCCAGGGACGGCCCGTACGGGCGCTGGCGCGACCCGAGTCCGCGCATCTGCTCGCCGCCGAAGGCGTGGACGTCGTCGAGGGCGACCTGAGCGACCTGGCCGGACTGCGGGACGCGGTCACGGACGTGGACGCGATCGTGCACGCCGCCTGCACCTTCACCAGGCCGGAGGTGGACCTGGCCGCCATGGAGGCGCTGACCGGGGCGTGGCGGCGCGGACCGTTCGTCTTCGTCAGCAGCGTCGACGCCTTCGGACACCCCGACACGGACCGGGTCACCGAGCGGACCTCGCCCTCCGAGCCGGTCAGCCCGTACGGGAGGGCCAAGCTCGACTGCGAGGCGCTGGTGCTGCGTGCCGCCGGAACCGAGGGGCGCGGCGGTGCGAGCGCCGTGCGGTCGCCCCTCGTCTGGGGCGCGCACGAGCGGCTGCGGGAACAGTTGCGCTGGGGCGCCCTCGGCGGGCTCTACCGGGCCGCCCGCGACGGCGGCCGGATCGAACTGCCCCGTCCCGGCGCCGGTGGACACGACTGGTACGGGGCCGCGTGGGTGCACGCGGCGGCCCTGGCCCGCGCGGTCGTCGCCTGCGTGGACCGCCCCGTCCACGGTGTCGCCAACGCCTGCGGCGGTCACGTGTCCTGGCACGACCTCGCGCTCGACCTCACGGAACTCCTCGGTGTCCGGGGCGACTTCCACGAGACCGACGAGGTGTCCCGGGACCTCGACCACCGCTGGCACTACGACAGCGCGACCCTGGCCGGTCCGCTCCGGGCGCGGCCGGGCGAGGACCGGCGCACCGTGCTGGCCGAGATGATCGACGGCATGTGACAGGACCCGCGTGACACGCCGACGGGCGCTCGGACCCCTGGGGAGCCGGGCGCCCGTCGGCGCCCTCGTCCCAAACCGGCTGCGGCCGGACCACAGCCCGGGCCGGCGGCCGGCGAGACTCCTGACGGGCGAGACCGCCGCGCGCCGCGCCGCACCGGTGGAACTCGCCTTACTGCTGCGGCGAGTTGTCGATCTCCGCCCATCCCTCCGGGGTCACGCGGTAGTGCTGGCCGTCGCCGTAGTCCATGCGCGAGCCGGCGTTCACCCGCACGTGGTCGTCCTCCAGGTGGTAGAAGACGCCGCCCATCATGCCGATCACCTGAAAGAAGATCTTCAAGGACAGCGTCTCCGTGAGCGGGGACAGCGGCGGCAGCAGGTGCTCGGTCTTCTCGAGGCAGCGGCCGGTCGACTCCCGCAGCAGCGCGTGGAAGTGGTGCTCCAGCGCGTCCGCAGGGGCCGGAAGCGGCCGTACCACGACCGGTTCCAGCAGCTCCAGCAGACGCGTGTGCCCTCGCTCCCGGGCGACGTCGACGGCGCGCCTGCCGTCTCGCGTGCGCTGCGTGCGCCAGGCGCCGTGCGCTATCAGCCGTGAGACGACGGGGAAGTCGGCGCCGTGCCACGCCGCCTGATGCAGCGCGGTGAAGCCGCTGCGGTTGCCGGGTCTGCTGAGGTTGACCCACTCCGGGTGCTTGCCCAGCGCGTGGAAGAGGCCGTGCCAGTCGGCGTCCCGGGCCATGTCCGCGAACCGGTCCCGCTCGGCCAGATACCAGCCGCTGAACTGTTCGCGGTCGGTGATGCCGTCCCACTTCATGGTGATCACCTCTGCACGCTAGCCGACCCGGTCGTGCGCCCCGGGGCCGGTGCTGGCGGGCGAGCGAACCCGGAGGGCGCCCTGACGGACGGGCGGCCCGGGCGGTCGGCGGTCGGGGCAAAAGAGAAGGCGGGGAGAATCTCTTCTCCTCGCCGTACTCAACGTATAGCGCACCGGGGGGCTTGCCGCAAGGCCCCTGTCGTGGCGCAGAATCGTCGGCCGAGGCCACGACCTGCGTCAACGAGGTGTGTGGCGTACGCAGGTGCGCGCCGCCCGACCGGGCGGCGCGGCCGGCGATGTCAGGGGGAAGGCAATCAGGGATGCGTACGTGCGCGACAAGTGGTTCGACGGAGTGGGAGGCCCTGGTGAGCCGATCGGCCACGCGGTGTCAGGGAGTACGGCCGCCTCGGGGGTGTCGCCGTGACTGAGCGGTACGTGCTGGATCTCCAGGAGACCGACGAGGACCAGGCGGCGGTCGTCGGCGGCAAGGGCGCGCACCTGGGCGGGCTGTCGCGGATCGAAGGCGTCCGTGTGCCGGGTGGGTTCTGCGTGACGACGGACGCCTTCCGGCGGACCCTCGCGCACGTGCCGTCGATCGACGGGCTGCTCGATCAGCTGTCGCGGGTGGACCCGGACGACCGGGAGGCGATCCGTACGCTCAGCGCGCGGATTCGCCGCACGATCGAGGAGACCGCCGTCCCTGGCGATGTCGCGGCGGCGATCACCCGGGCCCACGCCCGGCTCGGCGAGCGAGGGGCCTACGCCGTCCGGTCCAGCGCGACGGCGGAGGACCTGCCGACGGCCTCCTTCGCCGGTCAGCAGGACACGTACCTGAACGTGGTGGGGCCGGCGGCGCTCCTCGAGCACGTCAGCCGGTGCTGGGCCTCGCTGTTCACCGAGCGGGCCGTGACCTACCGCCGCCGCCAGGGCATCGACCACCGCACGGTCCACATGGCGGTGGTCGTGCAGCGGATGGTCCTCCCCCGCGCGGCCGGCGTCCTGTTCACGGCCGACCCCGTGACGGGCGACCGGAAGGCCGCCACCGTGGACGCCGGGTTCGGTCTCGGCGAGGCGCTCGTCTCCGGGCTGGTGAACCCGGACGTCTTCACCGTGCGCGACGGCGAAGTCGTCAGCAGGGCGATCGCCGTCAAGGAGCGTGCCGTCCAGGCCCTGCCCGGCGGCGGTACGCGGCAGGTGGCGGTCGACCCGCGGCTGCGGGAGCAGCCGGCGCTGACGGACGCGCAGGTCGTGCGGCTGGTGCGGCTCGGGCGGCGGATCGAAGCGCGCTTCGGCCACCCGCAGGACATCGAATGGTGCCTGGACGACGACGGCTTCCAGATCGTGCAGAGCCGGCCGATCACGACGCTGTTCCCCGTCCCCGAGAGCGACGACGAGGACAATCACGTCTACGTCTCCGTCGGTCACCAGCAGATGATGACCGACCCCATGAAGCCCCTGGGCCTCTCCCTGTGGCGGCTGACGGCCATCGCGCCGATGCGGGAGGCCGGCGGGCGGCTGTTCGTCGATGTCACCCGGCGCCTGGCCTCGCCCGCGAGCCGGGCCGGTCTGCTGGACCTCATGGGGAGAGGAGATCCGCTGGTCAGGGACGCCCTGGAGACCGTCCTCGACCGCGACGGCTTCGTCCCGTCGCTCCCGGACGCGGGTCCCGGCGGGCCGCCGGCCCGTGGCGCGTCCGCCACGGTCGAGACCGATCCGGCGATCGTCACGGAACTGATCGAGCGCAGTGAGGCGTCCGTCGCCGCGCTGGAGCGCGACATCCGGACGAAGACCGGGACGGCCCTGTTCGACTTCCTGCTGGACGCCTTCGCCGAGCACAAGCGGGTTCTCTGCGACCCGTTGAGCATGCAGGTGATCATGGCGGGGATGGAGGCCACCTGGTGGCTCAACGACAACCTGCGGGAGTGGCTGGGTGAGAAGAACGCGGCCGACACACTCACCCTGTCGGCCCCCGGCAACATCACCTCGGAGATGGGACTGGCGCTGCTCGATGTCGCGGACGTGATCCGGACGCGGCCTGAGGTGATGGCGTTCCTGGAGGGCGGCGTCGAGGACGAGGGCTTCCTGGACGCGCTGGGGAAGCTTCCGGGCGGGGTCGAGGCGCGCGACGCCGTGGAGGCCTACCTCGACCGGTACGGCATGCGCTGCGTCGGCGAGATCGACATCACGAGGCCGCGTTGGCACGAGCGGCCCACCACGCTGGTGCCCGTGATCCTCGACAACGTGAGGAACTTCGAGCCGGGCGCCGCCGGGCGGCGCTTCGAGCAGGGGCGGCAGAAGGCGCGGAAGAAGGAGGAGGAGGTGCTGTCACGCCTGCGGGCCCTGCCGGACGGGGACCGGAAGGCCGACGAGACCAAGCGGATGATCGACCGCGTCAGGACCTTCATCGGATACCGGGAGTACCCGAAGTACGGCATCATCAGCCGCTACCTCGTGTACAAGCAGGCCCTGCTGGAGGAGGCCGGGCGCCTCGTGCGGGCCGGCGTGCTCGCCGACCGCGAGGACGTCTTCCACCTCACGTTCCAGGAGTTCCACGACGTCGTGCGCACGAGACAGGTGGACGACCGGCTCATCCGGCGGCGCGAGGAGGCGTTCCGGTCGTACCACGCGCTCACACCGCCCCGGGTGCTCACCTCGGACGGCGAGGCCCTCACGGGCGCGTACCGGCGCGACGACGTGCCGGCCGGTGCCCTGACGGGCGTGCCGGTCTCCGCGGGGACCGTCGAGGGGCGGGCCCGGGTCATCCTGGACATGGCGGAGGCCGACCTCGAGGCGGGCGACATCCTGGTCACGACGTTCACCGACCCCAGCTGGTCGCCGCTGTTCGTCGCCGTCGCCGGTCTGGTGACGGAGGTGGGCGGCCTGATGACCCATGGCGCGGTGATCGCCCGGGAGTACGGCCTTCCGGCCGTCGTCGGCGTGGACCGGGCCACCCGGCTGATCCGGGACGGGCAGAGGATCCGGGTGCACGGAAGCGACGGGTACGTCGAGATCCTGTCCTGACCGATCACGCCGGAGGCCTCCCGCCCCGCCGGGAGACCTCCGGCTCGGCGGGGACGCGATATCCGGGGCCGACGGGTGCGGGCGGTCGGCCTGCGCCTACCGTATGCGTCCGGTGGAACAATGACGGGACGCGGGGAGCATCTTTGAACGTCGGTGTGCAGCGCGGTGCGATCGCGGCCGTGCAGGTGCTCGGTCTCGCCGTCTGGTTCTCCATGTCGGCCGTGGTGCCGAGTCTGCGGGCCGAGTGGGGGCTGACCGCCGGCGGTGCCGTATGGCTGACCGCCTCCGTACAGTTCGGCTTCGTCGCGGGGGCGCTCGCGTCGACCGCTCTGAACCTGGCGGACCGGGTCGCCTCCCCGCGTCTGCTGTCCGTCAGCGCGGCTGCGGCCGCCGCCTGCACGGTGGTGCTGGCCGTCTTCGTCGACGGGTTCGCCCAGGCCGTCCCGCTGCGCTTCCTGACCGGCGTGTTCCTGGCCGGTGTCTACCCCGTGGGCATGAAGCTGATGGCCTCCTGGGCCGGACGCTCCAGGCGGGGCCTGACGATGGGCGTCCTCATCGCCGCGCTCACCCTCGGCTCCACCCTCCCCCACCTCATCGCCGGGGTGGGCTCCCTGCCCTGGCGGGGCGTCCTGCTCGCCGCCGCGACGTGCGGGTTCCTGGGCTCCGCCGTCTCGTCGCTCTTCGTCCGGCCCGGTCCCCACGCGGCGCCGGCCGTCGCCGTCCGCAACCCGCGTTACGCGCTCACGATGTTCACCGAGCGCGGGCCGCGTCTGGCCAACCTCGGCTACTTCGGGCACATGTGGGAGCTCTACGCGCTGTGGACGTGGATCCCGTCCTTCCTGTCGGCCACCGCCGCGGCCGACGAGCTGCCCGGCTCGGTGGAGGTCGCGGTGTTCCTCACCATGGGCATGGGCGGAGCGATCGGCTGTCTGCTCGGCGGCTGGGGCGCCGACCGCTTCGGCCGTCCGCCCGCCGCCCTGACGGCACTTCTGGTCAGCGGCGTGTGCTGCCTGCTCTCCCCTTTCCTGTTCCACGCCGGGCCCCTGCTCCTGCTGGCCTTCTGCACGGTCTGGGGCGCCGCCGTGATCGCGGACTCCGGCGTCTTCTCGACCACCCTCAGCGAGGTCGCCGACCAGCGCTACGTGGGAACCGCGCTCACCGCGCAGACGGCGATCGGTTTCGCCCTCACCGTCGTCACCATCCAGCTCACGCCCCTCCTGGCCGACGCCGTCGACTGGCGTTACGCCTTCCTCCTGCTCGCCCCGGGTCCTCTCGCCGGCGCCGTCGCGATGCGCGCCCTCGGCCGCCGTACGGGGTCCACCGCACCCCGGGGACGGTGAGCGCCGGCCTCCCCCGCGCCTCCCCGGGGTTCGGCAGCCCGGACGCCCGTCACCAGGGCACCTCTCCCTCGTCGTCGAAGAAGCGGCCCGTCGGCCCGTCGGCCGGCACGGTGGCCAGCCGTATCGCGCAGGCCGCGCCCTGCTGCGGGGTGCGCACTCCCCGGAAGCCGTTCAGGTCGGTCGCCGTGTAGCCGGGGCAGACGGCGTTGATCAGGATGTCCGTGCCGGCGAGTTCCTTGGCGTACTGCACGGTGACGGCGTTGAGGAACGTCTTCGACGGCGCGTAGGCGACGGCGATCGGGCCCGTCTCGGCGCCCGGCGTGCTCTGGAGCGTCAGGGAGCCGACGCTGCTGGAGACGTTCACGATGCGCGGCGACGGCGAGCGGCGCAGCAGCGGCAGGAGGGCGTTGGTGACGCGGATGACGCCGATCACGTTGGTCTCCATGACCGTCCGGACCCGGTCCACGTCGACCGTGGTGGGCTCCTGCGGCCCGCCGCCGGTGATCCCCGCGTTGTTGACCAGCGCGTCGAGCCGCCCGGCCCGCTCCTCCACCAGGCGGGCCGCCGCCGCCACGCTCTCGTCGTCGGTGACGTCCAGCGGCACGCCGAACGCGTCGGCCCCGGCCGCGCGCAGCTTCTCCACCGCGGCCTCGCGCCGCTGGCCGTCCCGCGCGCCGACCCCCACGGACCAGCCGAGGGCGCCGAGCCCGGCGGCGATCTCGTACCCGATGCCCTTGTTGGCCCCGGTCACCAGCGCGACGTGCTGTCCGTTCACGATGTCCCGTCCGTTCACGATGTTCGTATCCGTCATGACCTCGATCCTTCTCCCGGGCCCGGCCGGGCGTCCAAGACCGATCGGGTGGGCGGCGATACCGGCCGGGTATCGCGCCTGGCCGGCCCGGTTACGCTGACACCGTGGAGACACGTGAACTGCGGTACTTCGTCGCGGTCGCCGAGGAGTTGCACTTCGGCCGGGCCGCGCGGCGCCTCGGGATCGCCCAGCCCCCGCTGTCGCGGGCGATCGGCGGGCTCGAACGGCGTCTGGGCGCCGCCCTGCTGGAGCGCGGCAGCCGTGGCGTCACGCTGACCGGGGCCGGGGCGGTGCTGCTGCGGGAGGCGCGGGCGGCGCTGGACGCCGTCGAGGCCGCCGAGCGGCGCACCCGTCGGGCCGCCCTCGCCACGGCCGGCCGGCCCGCGGTGGTCCTCGCCGCGAAGGCCGGGGCCTGTGACGAACTGCTGGCGAAACTCCTCGACGCCTACTCCGCCGAGCCGGGCGCCGCGGAGGTCGACGTCGTACTGTGCGGGCCGGGCGAGCAGGCACGGGTGCTGCGCGACGGCCGCGCCGACGTGGCCCTGCTGCACCGGCCGTTCGACGACACGGCCGGTTTCGACACCGAGGACCTGTACACCGAGGGACAGGTGGCGATCCTCCCGGCGGCCCACCCTCTCGGTGTCCGCCCCCATCTGCTGCTCGCCGAGGTCACCGGCCTGGCCGACCTGCCCCTGCCCCGCTGGCCGGGTCCCGACGGCGCCTTCCCCGACGGTCCGGGTCCGCAGGTGCGCGACCACACGCAGCTCACCCAGCTCATCGCCCTCGGCCGCGCCTGCGCGGTCGTCCCGGAGTCGGGCCGCACCGGCCTCCGCGAGGGTCTCACCGCCGTCCCGGTTCTCGACGCCCCCCGCGTCACCACGGTCATCGCCTGGCCCCCGCACAGCCGCTCGACCGCGGTCGCCGGGCTGGTCCGCGCCGCCACCTCACTGTGACCGGCAGCCGGCCCGACGATCACCTCCTCGACGCGCCGGACGTGCCCCGATAGACGCCGGGCGCCGCCTCGTCGGCCTCAGGGGCCACTCCTCTCCCGTACAACCCTTCTGCCTCACCGGACGTCATGAAGTGAGCCAGTAGGTATGTCTCGGAGAGGAACTCATGTCCCCGTCGCGCCACAAGCGTTCCCGGCGTTCCACCGTCCTGGGCGCCACCGTCGTCGCGGCCGCCCTGGCCGGTGGCCTGCTCATCACCCTGCCCGGCGGCGCGAGTGCCGCCACGTCGGGCCTCGCCGACGATTTCAACGGTGACGGCTACCGCGATCTGGCGACCGGCGCCCCCGGTGCTGTCGCGAACGGGCAGGCGAAGGCCGGCGCCGTGGTCGTCAACTACGGGTCGTCGAGCGGTATCAGCGCCGGGCGTCACAAGATCACCTCGCAGAGCTCCTCCGGCGTGCCGGGCGCCTCGGAGGCCTCGGACCGCTTCGGTACCGAGCTCGCGCACGGCGACCTCGACGACGACGGCTACGGCGATCTCGTCGTGGGCACGCCGCTGGAGGATGTCAGCGGCGATGTCGACGGCGGTTCCGTCACGATCCTGTGGGGCGGCTCGTCCGGCCTGTCGGGCGGCACGACGATCAGTGACCCGAACCCGTCGGGCCACGACCGGTTCGGCCAGTCCCTCGCTGTCGGTGACTTCACCGGGGACGGGAAGACCGATCTGGCGGTCGGTTCCACCGGCAAGGACGTGTGGGTCTTCAAGGGCGGGTTCACCCAGTCCGGCGGCGAGGCCGGGAAACTGCGCTTCGACGCGCAGATCGAGTCCGGCGCGTATCCCGACGGCGCCGTCCAGCTGGCCGCCGGGGACTTCGACGACGACGGGGCGGACGACGTGGTCGTGGGAAGCTCCGCGGGCAACTTCGTCTACCGGGGCTCCTCGGCCGGGCCCACTCCGCAGACGGAGGCGGGCTCGGGCTTCGCGGGGGCGTTCGCCGTGGCCGACTTCGACCGCGACGGGCACGACGACCTGGTCGTCGGCAACGACTTCCCCGACATCCTCGAGAGCGCGGCGAAGGGCGGTTCCGTCACCGTCTTCTACGGCGGCGCGGCGGGCGTGGACACCGCGCGCAGCGCCGTCCTCAGCCAGGACACCGAGGGCGTGCCGGGTGCGGACGAGTACAACGACTCGTTCGGTGGCGCGCTGGCCGCGGGTGACGTGGACGGTGACGGCTATCCGGACCTGGCGGTCGGCGCGAACTTCGAGACCATCGGATCCGCGGCCCAGGTGGGCAACGTCTGGGTGGTTCGCGGCGGCCCCTCGGGCCTGACGGGAACGGGTGCCCAGTCCTTCAACCAGGGCACCCCCGACGTCCCCGGCGCCAACGAGTCGTCGGACCTGTTCGGCGACGCCGTCCACCTCGCCGACCACGACAAGGACGGCCGCGCCGATCTGTCGGTGGGCGCGGGCGGCGAGAACAGCGACGACGGCGCGGTGTGGGTGCTGCGCGGATCCACCGGCGGCGTCACGGCCACCGGCTCGGTGAGCTTCGGCGCGACGACCGTGGGCATCGAGAAGTCGGGGGACGACCCCATGTTCGGCGACTCCATGTCGGGCTTGTGAGCGTGTAGGCGGACCCGGCCGGGCGACCGCCGGGGCGGCACCGCGCAACCGCGGCGCCGCCCCCGCCGTCCTCGCGGGCGGGCCCGGCGCCTCACCCGGCCGGTGCTTCGTCGGCCTGGTACTCCGCGGCCTTCGCCGGGGATGCCGTGCCGCTGGGGGCCTCGGCGCCGTGGCTCAGGCCGCGCACCTGCGGTGAGAGCAGGGCGGCCGTGGTGGCCAGGACGAGCAGGGCCGCACAGCCGGCGAGGGCGGTACCGGTGCCCACGGCGCCGGCGACGGGTCCGGCGGCCAGCAGGCCCAGCGGCGCCAAGGCGAGGGAGCCGAACCAGTCGTAGGAGCTGACGCGGGAGAGGGCTTCCTCCGGCACCTCCCGCTGCATGGTGGTGGTCCACAGCACGCCGAAGACATCGCTCGCGACCCCCGCGCCGAACATGGCCGCGGCGATCAGCCACACCGGCGCCGAGGCACTGAGCAGAGCGAGTGGCAGGGCGGCCGGAAACGTGCACAGCACGGCCACCAGGATGGGACGTCTCACCCGCACGCGCGCGGCGAGGCCCGCGCCGGCGATCGTACCCACGGCCTGCGCGGCCACGATGACCGACCAGGCCCGCGCTCCTCCCAGGTGCTGCTCGGCCGTCAGCGGGCCCAGTACGCCGACGTTGGCATTGAGGACGGCGACCACGACCGCGTACTGCGCGACCACCACCCACAGCCACTGCCGCGAGCTGAACTCCCGCCAGCCTTCCCGCAGGTCGGCCCAGCCCGACGCCTTCTCACGCGGCCGCGAGACCACCCGCAGCCGGACCGTCAGCGCCGCGCTGACCACGAAGGACGCGGCGTTGAGCGCGAGCGCCCAGCCGGCCCCCACCAGCGCCACCGTCACCCCGGATGACGCCAGTCCGAGCAGCAGGGAGCTGTTGATGCCCACCCGCATCAGCCCGTTGGCCCGCTGCAGCTGTCCGGAGGGCACGATGAGCGGCACCAGACCGTCCATCGCCGGAGCGAACATGGCCGTCGCCGTGCCGGCCGTCACCGCCAGCAGACACATCGCCGGCAGCGGAGCATGGCCTGTCAGGACCATGGCGGCCAGCCCCGCGTACGCCCCGGCCCCCAGCACATCGGCCACAGCCATCAGCTTCGACCGGGACATCCGGTCCGCGATGACACCACCGACCAGGATGAACAGCAGCTGCGGCGCCGCCTGGCAGGCCAGCACCAGCGAGAGCCTCCCCGGACCGGCTCCGGGAAGCGCGAGTACGGCGAACGCCAGCGCCACTCGCGCGAATCCGTTGCCCAGTACGGAGATCACCCGGGCGGAGAAGAGCAGAACGAACTGCCGGTCCCGCCACAGCGGCACACGGTCCAAGGAGGCTGTCACGACCACGCACCCTAGAGATTCCGGGCGGCGCGGGCCACTTGGGTACGAGGGGATCGGGTGGCCGGGTCAGTTCCTGCGGCGTGCGGCCCAGACGGTGCGTTCGGTGCGCACGGTGAGGTCGTCGCGGCGCAGGACGCCGTGCGGGCTGTCGGTGTCGAGCAGCCGGTCGAGGGCGGCGACGTCCTCGGCCGGCAGGGTGTCCACCGCGGTCTGGCGCAGGCGTTGCAGAGTGCCGAGCGCGTAGGCACCGATCGCCGGGCTGCCGGAGCCCTCGATGTGCACGGTGACGGTGCGCTTGTCCTCGAGGGCGAATCCGGCGGAGGTCAGCATCGGCCCCCAGTCGGCGCCGCGGTGCGGGACGTGCTCGGCGTGGAACCGGCGGCTCGCGGCATGGCATCGCTCCTCTAGGCCGGGCCGGTCCCGCGGTGCGTCCTCCGGCAGGAAACGCGGGAATCCCGCCAGCTCCACCACGGCGAAGAGTCCGCCGGGGGCGAGCAGATCGTACACGTGGCGCAGCGCCTGCTCGGGCCGGGCCATGTGGTGCATCGAGGCGGACGCCCACACCAGGTCCGGGCTGCCGAGGTCGGGCCAGTCGGCTTCGTCGAGATCCGCCGGCACCGTGCGTACGCGATCGTCCACGCCCAGGGCGCGGCTCTTGTCCCGCAGACGCTGAAGGTGACCCGGGGAGGCGTCGGCCGCCGTGATCCGTGCCGTGGGAAACCGGTCGAGCAGTGCGAAGGTGCCCGTGCCGGTACCGCAGCCGAGGTCGACGATCTCGTGTGGGGATGTCCCGACGGGCAGCCATCGGGTGATGTCGGCGATGTGTTCGGCCAGTACGTCCGCGTCGAGGTCGAGGATCTCCGCCTGAGCGTCGGCGTCGGTCCGCTGGTGGGGGCCGTGCACGTGTGCGTGGTTCATTCCGTCACCGTAGGACGGTCATGCGCGGTGGGCACGTGCCCTCCCGGTTCACGCAAGAAGGTGGCCGCGCGCCGTGCCGGACACGCAAGACGCCCCCCGGCGGGCCTACGCCGATCATGTGTCCGGACCGCCCGCATCGATGCCGTCGGCGCGCCGGCCGCCGCTGTCGCGCTGGTGACCGCGGCGGGCGTCCCGGTCGAAGATGCCGAGGATCTCGCACGGTCCTCCCTCCGCGCCGATGGCGTGCGGCAGCATGGTGGGGAACTCGGCGGCCTGGTTGGTCTCGACGCGGAAGCGGCGGTGACCCAGCATGAGGACGGCGGTGCCGGACAGGACGACGAGCCATTCGCGCCCGGGGTGCGCGCGCATCCGGGCGGAATTGTCCGGCGGTGGCTCGGTCATCCTCTGCCGTACGACACTCATCCCGGGGTCGCTCCTGACGGGCCAGCGCATGAGTCCGTGCGCGCTGTCGATCATCGGGCTGGTGACGACGTCGTCCGACGCGGTCTCCACGAGCTGGTCCAGGGTCGTGTCCAGAGCGCGGGCGAGGATGACCAGCTGATCCAGCGCGAGGCGGCGCCGGCCGTTCTCGATGCGGCTCAGTGAGGACTGGCTGAGATTCGCACGGCCGGCCAGCTCCTCGAGCGACCAGCCCTGCGCCACCCGCAGAGCGCGGATCCGTTTGCGTACGAGGCTGTCCAGATCGCCGTCGTCTTGCGTCATGGGCAATATTGTATGCCTCTGCTGCAGTGGGCTGGCTCGGCGCCGTGGGGGCGCGCCCGGGTGGGTTGCACGGGAAGAAGGGGCGTACCCCGCGCGGTTGAGGGCGGTGGCGCGGCCGGTGTGCGGGAACCGATGCGTGGCAGTCCGAGGCTTGTCCGAACGACGAGATGCGGTGATCACTCCGTGAGGGCAGTGCGGTTGCACGAGTACGGCGGGATCGATGTGCTGCGGGTCGAGGAGGTGGAACGCCCGGTGCCCGGCCCCGGACAGGTACTGGTCGAGGTCCGCGCGGCCGGGATCCAGCCCGGTGAGGTGATGATCCGCGAGGGCGAGCGGCACGACCGCTGGCCGGCGACGTTCCCCTCCGGGCAGGGCAGCGATCTGGCGGGCGTGGTGGTGGAGACCGGGCCGCGGGCGCGCGGCTTCGCGGTGGGTGACGAGGTACTGGGCTTCACGCACGGCAGGGCGAGCCACGCGGAGTTCGTCGTGGTCGACGACGTGGCGCTGGCCGCGCTTCCCCGGGGGCTGTCCTGGGACGTGGCCGGCTCGTTGTACGTGGCCGGGACGACCGCGTACGCCACGGTGTTCGCGGTGGACCCGGTGCCCGGCGAAACGGTCGTGGTGTCCGGCGCGGCGGGCGGCGTCGGATCCCTTGCCGTGCAGCTCGCACGGCGGCGCGGCGCCCTGGTGATCGGGCTGGCGAGCGAACGCAACCATGTCTGGCTGAAAGACCGCGGTGTCGTCCCGGTCGCGTACGGGCAGGGCGTGGCCGAGCGGATCCGGCAGGTCTCCGGCGGCGAAGTCGACGCGTTCATCGACACGTTCGGCGACGGTTACGTGGACCTGGCGGTTCAGCTGGGGGTACGGCCCGAGCGGATCAACACGATCCGCGACTGGCAGGCCGCGGCCAGGGTCGGAGCGCGGACCTACGGAGAGGGCGCGGCGGCGTGCGCGGTCGTCGTCGGCGAGCTCGCCCGCCTCGCCGCACGCGGGGAGCTGGAGGTGCCGATCGCCCGCACCTATCCGCTGGAGCGGGTGCGAGACGCCTTCCGCGAACTGGAACAGGGACACACCCACGGCAAGATCGTGCTCCGTCCATAGCCCCGCACCGCCACGCCGCCTCGGCTCCTGCCCGGCCGCACACCGGGCAGGGGCCGCCGGACCGATCAGGTGGGGAAGTAATCGCTCAGGACGCAGCCCTCGACGAGCGCGTCCTCCGTCCGGTGACCGCTCGGCGGCGAGAAGTCGGGGTCGCAGGTCAGCAGGGCGAGCCCGGAAGGGGACAGCGCCTCGATCTGGTCGTCGCCGACGGGCACGACCGCGTAGTTCTTGCCGACGGCGAAGAGGTCGCCGCTCTTCTTGGCCGCGGTCTGGAACTTCCGCATGTCCGAGATCAGGAGCAGCGCAATGGGGTGTCGCGAGTCGTTGCAGACGGCGCGTTCCTTGATTCCCCATGACGGGTCCGCCACTTCACGCGCGCCCCAGGCGGCGGCCGAATCGTCGTGCGAGGCGTCGTACTCGGATCCCGGCTGCACGTCCTTGCAGGAGGTGAAGAGGTCGACGTTGCGGGCGAGGGCGTCCATGTCCGACGCCTCGGGCAGGTCGCCACCGAAGCCCTGCTCGGTCGTACCGGCGCCCGATCCGGCCTCGCCGGCCGGGGCGGGCGAAGCCGGGCCGTCGGCCCTCGACGCGGAACTGCCGCCATGACCGGCGGAGTCGTCGTTGTCGTCACATCCCGCCGAGACCGTCAAGGCTACGAGTGTGGCACCCATCACGAGGGCGCGCTTGAGGTGCATGATGTCCGTTCACTTGTCGGTAGCATGATCGAAAAGACCCTACTCGAACGAACCACGGACGCCGTCGGCGGCTCCACGCCCGTCAGGCGCATCGCCGTCCGACGCCGCCCCTCCTCCCCCGGCCTCCGATCACGTCTCCGGAGGCTGACCTGATCCCGGCTCACCTCGCTACGGCGGCACGTCGCGACGGGCTGCCCCGCGCCGGGACGGTGTCCACGGCCTGCCGGGAAGCCGGACCGTGACGCGGAGGCCGCCGGTGGGGCGGGGGGCGAGGTCGAGGGTTCCGTCGTGGGCGCGGACGATCCCGTGGACGATGGCCAGGCCGAGACCGACGCCGGCGTGCTCGTCGGCGCGTACGCGCCGCGTGCCGCGCTGGAACGGTTCGATGAGTGTGGGCACCAGTTCCGGTGGGAGCGGATGACCCGTGTTCTCGACCCGTACGACGCTCGCGCCGCCCTGTACCCCGGTGTGGACCGTCACGGTGCCGCCGGTGGGGAGGTTGTGGACGACGGCGTTCTGGACGAGGTTCGTCACCATCCGCAGCAGGAGTTCCCCGGAGCCGCTGGTCCATGTCGCCTCGCCGGTGACGTCGAGCGTGATCCCGCGCTGTTCGGCGAGAGGGAGCAGGGTCTCGGCCGCCTCCTCGGCGACGAGGGACAGGTCGACGCTGTCGCGGGTGAAGTTCCCGCGGTCGCTGCGACTCAGCAGGAGCAGTGCCTCGGTGAGGCCGATCGCGCGGGCGTTCACGCTCCGCAGGCGGTCGAACAGTTCGCCCCGGTCTCGCGCGGGGTCCCCGCGGGCGACGTCGAGCAGCGCCTGCGAGATCGCCAGCGGCGTGCGCAGTTCGTGGGAGGCGTTCGCGGCGAACCTCCGCTGTTCGGCGACGTGCGACTCGAGTTGTCCGAGCATGGTGTCGAACGCGTCGGCGAGTTCACGGAATTCGTCCTGGCGGCCCTCCAGGCGGATCCGGTGGGACAGCGATCCGCTCCCGGCCATCCGCACCGCGGCAGTGATCGGGGTGAGTGGTGCGAGCATCCGGCCGGCGAGGATCCATCCCCCGACGAGGCCGAACACGAGCAGGAAGGCCATCGCCGCGGCCGCGGCGGGGGCGAAGGTGTGGACGAGGAGGTAGCGGTTGGGCGAGATGCCGAGGAGGCCCTGGGAATTGTCCGGTACGTAGCGCAGCAGGAACACCCACACCACGGACAGCAGGAGAGCTCCGGCGACGGCGAGGAACCCGGCGTAGCTGAGGGTGAGCTTGAGCCGGACGCTGAGGCCCGGGCGTCTAGCCATGTGTGCCGCCGGGACGAGTGCTGCCGGGGCCGGTGTCGATGCGGTAGCCCACGCCCGGCACCGTGACGATGATCCGTGGTTCACCGAGCCGTTTGCGCAGGGCGGAGACGGTGATGCGGACGGCGTTGGTGAAGGGATCGGCGTTCTCGTCCCAGGCCCGTTCCAGCAGTTCCTCGCTGCCGACGACCCCGCCTTCGGCGGCCACGAGGACTTCGAGGACGGCGAACTGCTTGCGGGTGAGCGCGACGTAGCACCCGTCGCGGAAGACCTCCCGGCGGAAGGGGTCGAGGCGCAGGCCCGCGATCTCGCGGACCGGGGGCCGGGCGTACGCCCGCCTGCGGTCGAGCGCCCGCAGCCTCAGGACCAGTTCACGCAGTTCGAACGGTTTGGTGAGGTAGTCGTCGGCCCCGAGTCCGAACCCGGACGCCTTGTCGTCGATCCGGTCGGCGGCGGTGAGCATGAGGATCGGGATGCCGCTGCCGGAGGCGACGATGCGCCGGGCGACCTCGTCCCCGGAGGGGCCCGGGATGTCACGGTCGAGGACGGCGAGGTCGTAGGAGTTGACGCTCAGCAGCCGGAGCGCGCAGTCGCCGTCACCTGCGATGTCGGCAGCGATCGCCTCCAGACGGAGACCGTCACGGACGGCTTCCGCCAGGTACGGCTCGTCCTCCACGATCAGTACACGCATGGCTGCAGCCTAAGCAACCGAGGTGTCCCCGACATGTGCGGAGAGCGCCGCGGACGGGACACGCGGCTCAGCCTGCCGGTGCCGGCACGGGGCGGCGCTGGTCCGACGGCTCCCGCGCCGCGGTCCGCCACCGGCGGCGCGACGCCAGCGCGGCCAGTACGGCACCGGAGGCGTTGACCAGTACGTCGTCCACGGAGGACACCCGGTCCAGCCGCAGGACGTACTGCGCGGTCTCCACCAGGACCGAGCAGCCCGCCCCGAGCGCCAGGACCCGCGGCACGGAGGCCACCGCCGCGAACCTCATCGGGGCGAAGAACCCCAGCGCCGCGAACACCAGCAGGTTGCCCACGATCCCGAGCGCCCCCATGGTGACCAGGTCCCGCAGCGGTACGAGGCTCACCCGGGCGGGGGCGGTACCGGCGGCGCCGCCCGGCATCAGGGTCAGCCAGAGGAACGGCACCGTCCCGTGGACCAGGCCCACCTCGGCCAGCGACGTCCGCCACGCCCGGGCGGCGCCCGCGGCACGCCTGCGGTACGCCAGGGCGCACACCGTCAGCGCGGCCAACGGCAGCGTGATCAGCGTCATGAGCACCACGCCGTTGAACGTACCGAGGCAGCCCTGCCACTGCCCGGTCATGCACATCGGAGCGGACATCATCAGCGGCCGCCGCACGACGAACACGGCGTAGGCGAGGACGGGGACCGCCAGGCAGAGACGCACTATGCGGCGCTTGCGGCGGGGCCGAGCCGCCAGGGGCGTGTTGTGGTTCGTCTCCTTCATGTTCCCATTGCATACGGCGGGCCGTTGCGGTGGCGTATCCGGTTTTCGATACGCCCGCGATACACGGGCTCGCAGGCGGTCAGGCTCCGGCCGCCCGCGCATGCGGCCCGCCCCCGGTGTCTGCCCGCGAACCAGCGGCGCACGGTGCCTGGTCCGCGACAGGACGGCGGGCGTCGGCCAGGAATGCCTGTGCCGCGCGGAGGACGCTTCGGGCCGGGACTGTCAGGCGGTCCTCAGCGGATGGGTCTCCAGGGCGGAGCGCGGAGGCCACGCATGGGGCGCGAGGATGCCGAGGACATAGGCGCGGGCGACGAGGGCGGGGCGCGTCGCGGCGCCCAGCAGGTGTCGCAGGCGGCTGAGGTGGTAGTCCACCGTCTGCCGGGACAGTTGGAGCGAGGAGGCGATGTCGCCGTTGCTGCTTCCCGCCGCCAGCAGGGACAGGATGCGGATCTGCGCGGCGGTCAGTGGTGGCAGAGCCTCGTAGGCGACGCTGTGCTGCGTGACCACGGCCCAGACGTGCCGGGCCCGGGTGCGGGAATGGCCGACCGTCGTCAGGTGGAGTCGGGCGCGGCGCAGTGATCCCTCGGCGTCGACGAACACGGCGGACGTCTCGACGCGTCTGGTGCGGCGGGCTATCAGGCTGCCCCACCGGCGGTGCAGCAGGTCCAGGTCCGGTGCGGGCGCGAGGAGGGTGTGCGCGCGGCGGCCGACCAGGTCGGGCAGGCCGAGGTGGAGGAGTTCGGCGGCCGCCGCGCTCGCCTCGATCACGCGCCCGTTCGCCGACAGCAGGGCGCAGGCCAGTCCGCTGTGGTCACGCAGCGCCCGCAGCCTGTCCTCGGCCTCCAGCCGCTGCTCGGTGGCGTGCAGGTGGTCGGTGACGTCCACGTAGATCCCGGCGACACAGGTGCGGGCGTCCTCCCGTACGGGGAAGCGGTGGCCCACCGCGCTGCCCGTGCTGCCGTCCGGGCGCCGGTAGCCCAGGGTGTGGCGCACCGGTGTGCCCCGGGCGAGTATCTGCTGGTCGAGGGCGCGGAACCGTTCCGCTTCGGCAGGGGTGTCGAAGTCCTCGATGTACTTTCCGACGAGTTGCCGCGGGACGGTCCCGTAGAGGTGCGCGTAGGCGTGGTTGGCCCACAGGTAGCGGCCCTGGCGGTCCCGGATGAAGGCGGCGGCGGGGGCGAGGTCCACGAGGTCCGCGAAGGCCTCGGCGTGGGTGCCGGCCTCCGTCGCGGGGCCGCGCGTACGGCTTCGGGCGCGGTGTTCGTGACGCAGGCGTCCGGCGTCGACCGTGCTGCCGTCGATCCGTGGCGGCCGGTGGCCGGGAGCGGGGGGTTCCTGACGTGTCTGTTCCGGGAGGCGCTGCCCGGCGCCCGTCCCGGTGAGGTCGCCGCCGCCCCGCCCCAGCACCTGCCACGGCTCGTCCACTTCCCACCAGAACACGGGGAGGTGCTCGAGCAGTGCGGGGAGGCTGGGATCGACCACGATGGTTTCCGTCCGTAGAAGCGTAACTGACAAACAGTCACATTGTGTGGGGTATCCCGTCCCGGTCCGGCACATGCCCGACACCGGCCGAAGTGCCGGATCAAGCACCTGATATTCAGCCGGTTCCGCTCCCGCCGGGAACCAGCCGGCCACAAGTCCCTCGCGCGGCCGCGACGTTGTCACGGATTCCCGGCGCGGTCCGCAGCCCATGCACCCGCCCGGCCTGCGACACGAACGCCGCGCGTCGGCGGCACGACGTGGTCCGCCAGTGGCACAACACGGCCTGTTCACGGCACAAACACCGTCCCTTCATGGCACAACACGGTCTGTCTGTGGCAAAAAGGTCGGCTACTCAGGCATTTGCCTGAACCGCGGGCGGCCGCCGCGGCATCGAGGGCGGTCGCCGCCTGCTCTCCTTGAGTGTGCGGGTGAACACGCCCCGGCACGGTTCCCCCGAGCGATGGCCTCCGGGGCCATCACGCATCACCGGCGCGGACGACGATCCGTACCGACCCGACCAATGGAGGCGAACGTCAGTGAGCACGGTGCTGTTAGTGCATGCCAAGGGCGGTCCGCCGCTCGGCCACGTCCTGTCCCGGACGGCCGCGAAGGCGGATGTGCACCTGCTGGCTCTCAGCGAACTCCCTCCCGCCGTGGCGGGCTCCGCCCGGAAGCTGTGCGCCTCGGTCGTGACGCCTGCCGACGCGCCGCGCTCCGACCTGGTGGCCCTGATCGTCGCGCGGGCCGAGGCCGTGGGCGCGGACGCGGTGCTCACCTTCTCCGAGTACGCGGTCGTGGCCGTCGCCGCGGCCTGCGAGGCGCTCGGTCTCCGGGGGCCGGGCAGTGCCGCCACGCTCGCCCGCGACAAGCGCCTGATGCGCGACACCTGGCAGCGGTACGGCCTGCCCCAGCCCGCGTTCCGTCCCGTCACCACTGAGGCGGACCTGCACGCGGCGGTGAACGCGCTGTCCTGCCCGCTGCTCCTCAAGGCGGCGTGGAGCGCGGGGTCCACCGCTCACCAGATCATCCGTTCCCCGCACGAGGCGTCCGCCGCCTGGGCCCGCTCCCGTGACGTCATGGCCGAGTCGGCGCAGCTGGGGTACGCGGAGCTTCATGTCGCCGAGGCCGACGCGGACTTCGTGGTCGAGGAGATCGTGACGGGCACGGCGTCGGACTGGTTCGACGAGCGCGGCTGGGGCGACTACCTGAGCGTCGAGGGTGTCGTGGCGGACGGTGTCTTCCACCCCGTCTGCCTCAGCGGGCGGATGCCCACGGTCGAGCCGTTCACCGAGCGCGCCGGCATCACCCCGGCCCTGCTGCCCCAGGACGCCCAGGACCGTGTGGTGGACCTCGCCCGCCGTGCCGTGGACGCCCTCGGGCTGCGGGACTGCGGGACGCACACCGAGATCAAGCTCGGTCCGGACGGCAGCATGTGGCTGATCGAGACGGCCGCCCGGTTCGGCGGCGCCATGACGGTGCCGCAGGTCGAGGAGGTCTTCGCGCTCGACCTCGTCGGCATGCTCGTCGACCACCTCCTGGGGCGCCCGGTCCCGTGGCCCGAACAGGCCCTCACGCCGGCGCAGGCGCGGGGCGCGGCAGGCTCCCTGGTCGTCCTCGCGGTCGACGGCCGCGGCGAGGCCTGGCGGGACCGCAGGGTCTGGGACTTCCCCGTGGTCTCGGCGGACGTGCCCCTGAGCCGGGGCAGCGAGCTGTCGGTGGTGGCGGAGAGCTCACTCGCCGACGGCAGCGTCGTGCCGGTCTACGACCCGGCCGCGGGCGCCAACACCATGGCGGCCCTGTGCCTGCTGTCCGCCACCGACCCCGGGACGGTGCTCCACGACTTCGAGACGCTGGTGGACGCCCTGCCCCGGGTACTGCCCGCCGCGCGGCCCGAGGAGGTCCCGGCATGACCGCCGCCCGCCTCACCGCCGCCGCCGAACCGGCCACCGACCGCACGGTCGTCGGAGAGAACCTCTCCCTGCCGCTCTTCCGGACGCTCTCCGGTGTCCTGGCCGGTCACCCCTATCTCAAGGTCGTCGTCGACCGTGCCGAGAACACCTGGCACCTGCTCGACACCGGCGCTCACCCCTTCCACGTCGACTACGTCGCCACCCGCGTCCTGGGCATGGACCTCACCGCGCTCGACGCGGAACTGGACACGTTCAACGCCTCCGTCTACATGGACCCGGAACGCCGCTTCCTGCTGGGCGTGCTGTCCCTGCACACCGGCGAGGACACCGACGGCCGCGAACGCACCTTCCTCGTCCTGGAGACGACCGAGGCCGACACCATGCACGGCGAACTCCTGACGTACTTCTACGAGTTCGTCCGGGCGCGGGTCGACGGCAGTCTGCCGCTGCTGCTCAAGCCCGCCAACCACGGCCAGGAGGAGGAGCTGTCGACGATCAGCGAACTGCGCGTGCCGCGCATCCTGAGCCACGAGCTCTTCGGCTCCAGGACCCGCACCCCGCTGAACCCGGGTGAGGCCACGGGGCGGCTGCGGTACTTCCGTACGCACGAGGAGTACGCGGCGGAGGAGGCCGGACTCGGCTGGGCGGACATCGTGGCCATGCCCTGCCTGCCCGACGACGTGCCCCGGGTCGCCGGATTCCTCAACACCGCGCCGATCACGCCGCTCTCGCACACCAACGTCCTCGCCTCCGGCTGGGGCATCCCCAACGCGATCGTGCGCGACCTGGAGCAGCTCGTCGAGAAGGACGGCCTGGACGGCGCATGGGTCCGCTACCTGGTCGGCGAGGACCGGATCTCACTGGAGCGACTGGACCACGAACCCGACCTGCGGGCCCCGGCCTGGCACCAGCAGCGCATACGCCTGGAGCCGCCCCTGCTGGAAGACGCCCCCGTGCTGTCCCTGCACCGGCTCCGCGGCGCCGACCGCGACCGCTACGGCACCAAGGCGGCCAACCTCGGCGAGCTGCACCACGTGCTGGACAGCCGCACGGCCGACCTGACCGTCTTCTATGGGCGGCCCCGCCCGCCACGCGACGACCTCTACGGGCACCTCGCGGCCCGCCTCGGCCTGACCTCGCCCTCCGTCGGCGAACTCCGCGCCAAAGCAGCCGAGTTCGTGGCCGCCGCGGTCGGCGCCCCGGAAGGCGTCGCTCTCCCCTTCGCGCTCCAGCAGCGCTTCCTCGCCTCCTCCCCCGCTCTCCAGCAGGGCATCGGCAAGCTCAAGATGGCCCTCGAACTCGACGCCACCGACGTCCTGGACTCGCTCTGCCTGCAACTCCAGCACCTGATCAGGCACACGCCCGTCCCGGATTCGGTCACCCGGCAGATCGACCAGGCCTTTCCCGCCTCCGCGCCTGCGCGCGGGCGCCTGGTGGTGCGCTCCTCGTCCAACGCCGAGGACCTCCCCGGGTTCTCCGCGGCGGGCGTCTACGACTCCGTCACCACCGTCCACGGCACCGGCGAACTCCTGGACGCCGTACGCCAGGTGTGGGCCTCCCTGGTGTCCCCCCGCAGCGTGCGGCTGCGCCACCAGGTCGGCATCTCCCTCGACGACACCTACATGGGCGTCATCATCCAGGAGTACGTGCCCGCCAGTCTCGGCGGCGTCCTGGTGACCTGCGACCCGACCCGCCGGGAGGACTTCCGCAACGTCTACCTCAACTGCTCCCCCGGCTCCCCCGAGCAGGTGGTGGACGGTTCGGTCCTCCCCCAGCAATACCTCTACAACACCGTGGAGGGCGGCGGCCGTACCGTCGCCCTGGGCTCCTGGGGCGACGGGCTGTCCGCCGCCACCCGCTCCCGGCTCGCCGACCTTTCCCTGACCGGCCGGCTCCTGCAGTCCCACTTCAGCGCGGCCGACGTGGACCGGCCACTGGACATCGAGTGGCTCATGACCGAGCGGGGCGACTTCCGGCTGGTCCAGATCCGCCCGTACGCGCTGTGAGGCCGCGTCCTCGCGGGCCGCGCCCCGGCAAACGGAGGGGCACCGGCCTGACGGACACCGCACGCCGCATCATCCGGCTCAACTACGGCTTCCAGCTGCTGTTCAACCTGCTGTGGTGGATGCCGGTGTTCTACGCCTACCAGAAGACGGCCGGGCTCTCGGACGGACAGATCTTCGGCATCCAGAGCATCTACTACGTGGCCTTCTGCCTGTTCGAGATCCCCACCGGGCTGATCGCCGACCGGATCGGCACCCGCAACTGCCTGCGGGCCGGAGCGGTGGTCATGACGGCGGCGAACCTGGCCCCGGTGGTCAGCGCCTCGTACACCGGCTTCCTCGTCCACTTCCTGGCCATCGCCGCGGGCCGTTCGCTCACCTCAGGGGCGGCGAGCGCCTACCTGTACGACGGGCTGCGGGCCGAGAAGTGCGACGAGCACTACCTGAGGGCGGAGGGCACCGCGCGTGCCATGGGGCTCGCGGCGAAGGTCGTGTGCTGGCCCCTGGTGGGACCGTTGATGGCCGTCGTCCACGCGGCCCCGTACGTGCTCAGCGCGGCGAGCGCGGCAGGGTCCCTGGCCTGCGCCGTGCTGCTGCCCCGGGTCGCGGGGGCCGGCGACGGCACGGGCAAGGGGGACGGCGGGCGCAGGGGCGGCGCGTTCCTGCGGGACGCGGGCTCCGCACTGCGCTGCGTCGCCTCCTCGCGGTGGCTGGCCCTGGTGATGGTGCAGGGTGTGGCGGTCTTCACGCTGTCCCGGATCTGCCAGGTCAACCTCTTCCAGCCGATCCTGCTGGACCACGGCATCGCCGAGTCCTCGCACGGCGGGGTACTGGCCGCGATGACGGTGGCGGAGGCGGTGGCCTCGGCCCGCCCGCAGTGGCTGAGCCGCCGGCTGCCACCGGTCGCCTGGGTGTCGGTCCTCAGCCTCGCGCTCGCGGGCACCCTTGCGGCCATGACGTTCGGCGGACCGTGGGCCGTCGTCACGCTGCTCTGTCTGTTCGCCGCGGCGACCGGCTTCGCGTTCCCCGTCCAGCGCAAGCTGGTGAACGACGCGGTGCCGGCAGACGCCCCGCGGGCCACGCTGCTGTCGGTCGAGAGCATCGTGGACCGCGCCGCCTGCGCGCTGGCCGCGATCGCGGCGGGCGCGTACCTCTCGGCCGGGCATCTGGACGCCCTGCTGTGGCACAGCGCGCTCGCGACAGCGGTGCTGCTGGGGGGCTTCCAACTGCTCCTGCGCAGCGGTGCGGTCGCTCGGGAGAGGGACGGGACGAGGAAGGCGGCGAGCCCGGAGGCATCCCGCGCGAACGCCGGGGTTCCCCGGGCCGGGGACGCGGGCGCGGTCGACCCCGAGGCCGCCGACCGGCTGACCGGCTGACCGGCTGACCGGGCGCCGTACGCCCGGCGTGCCCCGACGCGTACGGCAGCGGGCCCGGCGGACGCCGGGACCGGTCAGAGGTGCCGACGGCCGAGCAGTCCGACCAGCCCGGCCGGCAGGTACGCGGGCCGGTGGGGACGGCCGATCTGGTACGGCACGAAGCCCAGCGTGGCGGCGACGGCGACCTCCTCGGCCGTCTCCGCCTGGTAGACGACGCGGCAGCGGCCCGAATCGGCCTTCGCGCGTTCCCACAGAACCGGGGCCGGCTTGCGTTCGGCCTCGGTGCGCGGCGTGCGGATCCGGTCCCCGAAGTCCTTCCAGGCGAAGGGGACCGGACCTCGCCACTCGGCGTCGACCTCCTTCTTCAGCCGGGCGGCACGCTCGGCGTCGGTCGCACCCCAGGAGGACGGAACGTTGGTGATCAGACCGACCCGGATGTGGCGTTCGCGCAGGGCGCGCAGATAGGTGGCCGCGCCGCGCCGGTAGTCGGTGCCGCCGTCGTCGGCGGTGTGCACGAGCGTCTCGCCCAGGTCGAAGTACACGACGGGACAGGCGCGTTCGCCTCTCGCTGGGGCGGCGGAGGCGACCGGTGCGCCTCCGCCCGCCTCCGCGGGAGCAGCCGTGCCGGACGCGGCGCAGAGCAGGGTCGACGCGAGGGCCAGGCCCAGCGCAAGGCCCGCACGGACCGGTCCCTCGGCAACAGATCTGTTCACGGCGTCATCGCCCTTCTCACGTCCTGTTCCACTGGTCTACCGCGCTCTACCCCCGAACAACGCCCGGCACTCGGGCCCCAGGAGGGCGTCCGCCCCCGCCCGGACGGCGACCGGGTGGGCCGCCCGGGTCCCGGGGCCCGTCCGCCGGGTCGCGGCCGGGGCCGTCAGCGGTGCCCCAGCACGTTGACCACCCGTCCGCCGGGGTCACGGACGAAGAACCGCCGCACGCCCCATTCCTCGTCCTGCAGGGGGTGGACGATCTCCGCACCGCTCTCCCGCATGACCGCATAGGCCGCGTCCACGTCGTCCACCTCGATGCTCATGTCGGCGTCGACAGGCGCGGTCCTGTCCCCGGTCGTGACGCTGATCTGCGCCGCCGGGACGGCCGGGGAGGCGAGTGTCATGATCCAGCCGTGGTTCATCACCTCCTCGAAGCCGAGCAGGCCGTAGAACTCCCGGCTCTCCCGCACGGCCTCCGAGCGGATGTTGGGTACGACACGACGCACAGTCATCGACGACTCCGAACACGCGAGGACGACGGGCACCACACGGACGGAATCCGGACCCGACGTACCGTGGACAACGACAAATCTGTGAACCACACAACTGCGCCCCGGCTGTCGCCGTCTGACAAGAGGTCGGGTCCGTCGGGGCCGGGGAGCGAGAGAGCGGGGCAGGTCGTGGGACGGCGCAGGCGCGGCATAGGGATCGTACTTGGCACGGTGACGCTGCTGGTGGGCGTGAGCGCCTGCGGCGGGGGCGGCGGTGACAAGGCGGGCGGGGACCAACCGAAGGCGTCGAAGAAGGAGAGCGCGAGCGCCTCCCCGTCGCCGGCGAAGCCCAAGGGCCCGCCCATGCTGCTCGACACGATAACGCCGCAGTCCGGGACCACGGTCGGCGTGGCCATGCCCATCTCGGTGGTCTTCACGAACCCGGTGGCGGCCAAGGCGCGGGCCACGGTCGAGAAGCACCTGAAGGTGGGCACCTCCCAGCCGGTGACCGGCGCCTGGCACTGGATGGGCGACCGGCGCGCCGACTGGCGGCCGAAGACGTACTGGCCCTCCGGCACGAAGGTCAAGATCAACGCCGACATGAAGGACGTCGGCAACGGACACGGCCGCTACGGCGTGCACGGCTACACGCACACCTTCACGATCGGCGACGACGTCCGCGCCGACGTCTCCGTGACCGGCCACACGATGAAGGTGACCCGGAACGGCAAGACGACCCGCACCCTGTCGATCAACGCGGGCAGCGCCCAGTACCCGACGTGGAACGGCACGATGGCCGTCATCGACAAGCAGGAGAAGGTGCACATGACCTCCTGCAGCGTCGGCATCAGCTGCGACAAGGGCAGCCCCAACTACTACGACCTCACCCTGCCCTGGGACGTGCACCTCACCCAGTCCGGCACGTACGTGCACTACTCGACCGGTGACCCCAACCCGGGCAGCGGCAGCGCCCGCGGTTCGCACGGCTGTGTCCACCTGTCCATGTCGGACGCCAAGTGGTTCTACGGTCAGGTCAAGCAGGGCGACCCGGTCACCATCACGGGATCGCCCCGTGCGAAGGCCGCGGCCGACAACGGCTACGCCGCCTTCAACCTGAGCTGGGACCAGTGGCTCGCGGGCAGCGCGTCCGGGGAGCGGACGACCGGGCGGCTGTGAAGAAGGCCAGGAGGTAACCGTCAGCACCGGCCCGAGGCCAGCACTGCCACGGCGGGAAGGTCGATCAGGCCGTCCTCCGCCACGCGCTCGGCCACCAGCCGGTCGTAGGCGGCCTTGATCCGGGCGGACATCTCCGGTGTCTGCCCGGTCACCACCTGACCGATGCCGGCCACTCCTCCGGCGGGCCCGGACCACCAGACCTCCGGGTCCGCCCGATGCGTCCAGGCAATCTCACCGCCGGCCACCCCGGCCCACCCCGTCTGCTCCAGCAGACCACACAGGCCCTCGGCGGACCGGGGGAAGGGCAACGGCGCCGGATACACCGGGCGTACCACACCGGCCTCGTCCAGCGCCTCGTCGAACAGGGACATCGCCTTGTTGCCGGCGTCGTCCCAGACCGTGACCGCGAGCCGGCCGCCCGGACGGACCACGCGGCGCACCTCGGTCAGGGCGGCCCACGGGTCCTCGACGTGGTTGAGCACGAAGTTGGCCACCACGGCGTCGAACGAGCCGTCGGAGAACGGCAGCTCGGGAAGCACGGCGTGCCGCACATCCGCCCCGGGAGCGTTCGCGGCCGCCAGCGCCACCATGCCCGGCTCCGCGTCCACTGCCACGACCTCGGCGCCCCGGGCCAGCGCCGCCGCCGCCACGGTGCCCGGCCCGGTGCCCACGTCCAGGACCCGTGGACCGGCGCCGACCTCGGCCGCGTCCAGCAGTGCCCCGGCCGTCGCTCCGCACAGGGCGGCGAAGCTCCCCGCGTATGCCTGGGCCGCCCCTGTCCACATACGCCGCTCGTGCGCGTCGAACTCGCCGCTCACAGTCCGCCTCCCCCGATCCGGGTCCCTCCGGGAGCCTCACAGGTGTCCCGGGCAACAACTTCCAGGATCCTAGGCCTTCGGGTCCGGCTTCCAGTCCTGGGCGAGGAGGCCGAGCAGCACCTCGTCCAGGAACTCACCCATCACCCAGGCCGACGAACGCAGCACGCCCTCGCGGACGAAGCCGTTGCGTTCGGCGGAGCGCAGCATCGCGGCGTTGTCCGCCAGCGTCTCGATCTGCAGCCGCTGCAGGCCGCGCACGATGAAGCCGTAGTGGCACAGCACCGCGACCACGTCGGTGCCGTAGCCCTTGCCGCGGGAGGCGGGGAGCAGCCCCAGCCCGATGTGGGCGGACCGGTTGTGGGTGTCGATGCCCCACAGCGTCGCGGTGCCGACCAGCGTGCCGGCGTCCAGCTCCACCACGGAGAACGGCACGCTCCCCTGTTCCTTGTCGTCCACCACGAGCCGGGGGTCCTTCGAGCCGGGCGTGGTCGGCCGCCACGGCCCTGCCTCGGCCCGCGAGGCGTTGACCACGTCGTCGTAGAGCTCGGTCCGCAGGATCGGGATGTCCGTCTCGTGGCGAGCCCTCAGCCCGACCTTGTCGCCCTTCAGCATGCAGGCTTCCTATCCGACCGGGCCGGCCCGCGGCAACCGAATTGAGGGCCGGCCCGGTCGGGTACGCCGCGGTCCCGCGGTCCCTACGGCCTCAGTGGAGGCACAGACAGAACGGGTGGCCGGCCGGGTCGGCGTAGACCCGCCAGTTGGCGTCCGGGCGAAGCTGGTCCGTCCGCTCCAGCACGGTCGCCCCGAGGGCGAGTGCCCGCTTTTCCTCTCCTTCGAGGTCGTCCACGTCGAAGTCCAGGTGGAGCTGCTGCGGGCGCTCCTGGCTCGGCCATTCGGGCGGCCGGTAGCCGTCCACCCGCTGACAGGCCAGCGGCGTCCCTTCGAATCCCCGCACCTCGATCCAGTCGGTGTCCTCGGGGTCCGCGACCACCTGGCCGCCGAGCAGCTCCGCGTAGAACTCCGCGAGCCGCACCGGATCGGCGCAGTCCAGCGCGACCGCCTGCAGTTTCCGAATCACTTGCGACACCTCTCGTTGGTCGGCCGCTCACGCGACGCCCGTGTACGGGAGGGGAGGTACCCGCCACCCCGACGGCCATGCGCGGCGCTACGCCGGCCTGCCGCCGGACTCCACCCGAAGGAGGCGTGGGCGTACCGGTAGGTTGAGCGGGTGTCTACGCCACCCGTGATTCTGCTGCTGTCCGGGAGCCTGCGGAGCGGTTCCTCCAACGAGTCCGTCCTGCGCACCGCGCAGGCCGTGGCCTCCGCGCAGGTGCGCACCGTCCTCTATGCCGGGCTGGCGGCGCTGCCGCACTTCAACCCCGATGACGACGCCGCCCCGCTGCCCGCCCCGGTGGACGCGCTGCGCGCGGCGATCGGCGAGGCGGCGGCGGTGCTCATCTGCACCCCCGAGTACGCCGGCACCCTGCCGGGGTCGTTCAAGAACCTGCTGGACTGGACGGTCGGCGGCACCGAGATCTGCGACAAGCCCGTGGCCTGGGTCAACGCGGCCGCCCCCGGCCGCGGCCAGGGCGCGGAGGCGACCCTGCGGACGGTGCTCGGCTACACGGGCGCCCACATCGTGGAGCCGGCCTGTGTGAGGGTCCCGGTGGACCGCCGGATGGTGGGGGCGGACGGGATCATCACCGACGCAGGAGTGCGTGAGCGGCTCGGCGGCGTGCTGAAACTGCTCGCGGAGTCCCACCGGCGGGCGTCCGAGGGCGACCTGGTCTAGCGGTGCGGGGCAGGACCGGTGGACGGGCGGGCCGGCGGGCCCGCTCAGCCCTGAGGCTCCTGCGGCCTGGCGTCGACTTCGCGCAGGCCCTGGTCCTTGAGTTCGGTGCGCGCCTCGGTGCGGTGGCCACGGGCGATGTAGTCCCGTACGACCGCCTCGATCGCGTCCTGCGCCGAGCCGATCCCGGCCAGGACCATCACTTCCACCACGAGTTCGGCGTCGAGACCGATATTGACCTTGGCCACGGTGTCCCCCTCATCGCGTCGCATGCGCACCCTAGCCTGTGCTCGCGGCCACCGACCGGTCTTCGCGCGCTCCGGTCCGCCCGTCCGCCGGCTGAGGCGCCCGGCTCCTGTCCGGGCACCGGTCGCCGTGTCAGAACGAGACCTCGCGGACGCCGACCTGGCTGCGCGGCTGTGTGGTCGCCGTGATCTCCGACCGGTGGCGGCTGCCCGAGAACGTCACCGTCAGCGTCTGCGGCGCGGTCTGCTCCGTACTCACCGTGAATCCCTGCCCGGGCACCGCCGAGACGAGGCACACGCCGCCGCTGCCGAACCGCACCGTCGCCTTGCCGCCCTCGGACGGCACCGTGTACACGCCGGAGCCGTCCTCCTCGCATCCCGGGGAGCCCGCGCCCGCCCGCGACTGCCGGGGCGTCGGGTCGGCCGTCTGCGCGTGACTGGGCCTGTGTGTCCCCCCGCTCGTCCGGGAGGGCGTCGGGCTGGGCTTCGCGGCGCTGCGCGACGGGCTCGGAGAGGGCTTCTCGCTCGGCGAGGGCGCGGGCCGCGGCGACGCGGGGAACTCCTTCGGCACCGACTGCGCGACCGGCGCGGTCGGCCGTGTCGAACCCACCACGAAATGGATCGTGATGATGACGGCCGTGACACTGGCGGCGGTGCACGACAGCCAGATGAGCAGGTAGCGCAGGAGGCGGGACACGACACCATAGTGACGGACCGGCTAACGTGCCTGCCCATGGCCTCCGTACTTGTCGTCGAGGACGACCCTGTGATCCGGGCCGCGCTGATCGAGGTCCTGTCCGGGCACGGCTACGCGGTGAAGACCGCTCACCAGGGCTTCGAGGCGTTGCGCGAGGTCACCCAGAGCCCTCCGGACATCGTGGTGCTCGACCTCGGGCTGCCGGATCTCGACGGTCTGGACGTGCTCCGGATGATCCGGGGCGTCTCCCGCGTCCCGGTGCTGGTCGCCACCGCCCGCGACGACGACACCGAGATCATCCGGCTGCTCAACGCGGGCGCCGACGACTACATGGTCAAGCCGTTCTCCGGGGGGCAGCTCGCGGCCCGTCTCGCCGCCGTGCTGCGCCGTTCCGTGCCCGCCGACGTGCGGGACGCACGCCGGCCGGCCCTTCGGGTCGCCGACCTGCACATCGACCCCACCGCCCGCACCGCGCATCTCGACGGGCGAGAACTGCCGCTCACCCGGCGCGAGTTCGACCTGCTCGCCTACCTGGCCGCCAACGCCGACCAGGTCATCTCGCGGCAGCGGATACTCACCGAGGTGTGGCAGCAGCCGTATCTGGAGGACCAGACGGTGGACGTCCACCTCTCCGCGCTCCGCCGCAAAATGGGCGAGAAGGCGCGTACGCCCCGCTATCTGCACACCGTGCGCGGCATCGGCATCAAGCTGGTCAGCTCGCCATGAGACGTGCGCTCGCCGGCATAGCCCTGGCCGTCACCTCGATGGTCGCCCTGTCCTTCCTCATCCCGCTCGCCCTCCTCGTCCGCGAGGAGGCCCGGGACCGGGCCACCACCACCGCCGAGCAGCGGGCCGCCGCCCTCTCCCCGGTGCTCGCCCTCACCACCCGGCGCGCCGACGTGCAGCAGGCCGTCACCGAACTCGGCTCCTCGGACCAGCTCGTCGTACGGCTGCCCGACGGCGGCTTCGTCGGGTCGCCGCACGCCCCCCATGACGCTCTCGACCGGGCCGTACGGGGCCGGGAGACGCTCGCCGTGGACACCGCCGACGGCTGGGTCTACCTCCAGCCCGTCGTCCTGCGCGGCGACCGGGTCGCCGTCGTCGAGGCCTACGTGCCCGCCGCGGACCTCTCCCGGGGTGTGGCCACGTCGTGGGGTGTCATGGCGCTGCTCGCGCTGGGCCTGGTGGGTGGCTCGGTGCTGGTCGCCGACCGGCTCGGCGCCCGCGTCGTCCGCTCCTCCCGCAGCCTCGAGCGGGCCTCGCTCGCCCTCGGCTCCGGCGACCTCGACGTACGGGTGGAGCCCGCCGGTCCACCCGAACTGCAGGAGGCGGGGGCGGCGTTCAACACCATGGCCGACCGGGTCGTGGACCTCCTCGCCGTCGAGCGCGAACTCGTCGCCGACCTCTCCCACCGGCTGCGTACACCGCTGACCGCTCTCTATCTGGAGGCGGACCGGATGGGCGCGACCCCGAGCGCCCGGCGGGTCACCGAGGCGGCCGGCCAGCTCGAGAGCGAACTCGACTCGATCATCGCGGCGGCACGCACCCCGCTGGCCGCCGCGCAGCCCGGCGGTGCGGGCACCGCGAAACCGTGTGACGCGGCCGAGGTGGTCGCCATGCGCCTGGAGTTCTGGTCGGTACTCGCCACTCAGCAGGACCGGCCCTACGAGCGTTCCCTCTCCCCGCGCCCCACTCCCGTCGCCTTCTCCGAGGACGACCTCGCGGCCGTCGTGGACGCCCTGATCGGCAACGTCTTCCGGCACACCCCGCACGGCACCGGCTTCGCCGTCCGCGTGGAACGGAAGGACGGGCACGTGCTGCTCACCGTCGACGACGCCGGGCCGGGCGTCGCGGATCCCGAGGCGGCCCTCACCCGGGGCGTCAGCGTCGGTGGTTCCACGGGCCTCGGCCTGGACATCGTGGCCCGGGCGGCCCGCGCGGCGGAGGGTGAACTGACGATCAGCCGCGCGCCGTTGGGCGGGGCGCGGGTGCGGGTGTCGTTCGCCCTCGCCGGCGGGGGACGCTGAGGGGCCTCAGCGGCCCGCGCCGAAGTCCTGCGTCCACCAGGGGCCGCCGTCGCCGAAGTGCACGCCGACGCCCAGCTCCGTGAAGGAGCAGTTGAGGATGTTCGCCCGGTGGCCGGGGCTGTTCATCCAGGAGTCCATCACCGAGGCGGCGTCGCCCTGCCCCCGGGCGATGTTCTCGCCGAGCGTGGACCACGCGTATCCGGCGGCCTCGACCCGGGTCGTCATCGTGGAGCCGTCTGGACCCGTGTGGGACATCACTCCGCTGCCGGCCATGACGTCGCTGTAGCCGTCGGCGGCGCGGGTCAGCCGGTCGTTCGCCGTGACCGGTGAACAGCCGGCGGCGGCCCGTTCCTTGTTGACCAGGGCGATGACCTGGCCTTCGATCCCGTTCGCCCCGCCGCTGTCCGACTGCGGCTTCGGAGCCGTCGCGGCGCCCGTTCCCGTGCCGCCGTCGCCCGTCCGGTCGCCGCCGACCCTCCTCGCCGTCTTCGCGGACGGCTCGGAGCCGGGCGCCGCCGTCTTCGACGGGCCGGCCGTACGCGCCGTCCGCTTCGGCTTCGCGTGGGGGGAGGCGCTCGCGCTCACCGACGGCGAGGTGTCCGGCGCCGCACCGCCCGCCTCCTCGATGCCGGACGCCTCGTCGGCGGCGCTGGTGGCGACCCGGTCCGCGGAGCCCCCGTCCTCTCCCCCGGCGAACACCAGCGTGATCCCCACTCCCGCCGTCACGGTCGCGACACCGAGCACCAGCGCGGTGCGCCGTACCCGGGAACCGCTGTCGCGGCGGGCGTGGGAGCGGGACGGGCGGGCGGCTCGGTGGGAACCCATACGGAGGACACCTCGGTCTGTCGGTCGGCGGTGTGTGACCCGGCGGACGCGACCGCGGCGTACGCGGGCCGCGCCCACCGGGACTGTGGGGGGATGCCGAGAGCGTAGGACCGGGGCGCGCGGAAACGGCCCTTCGAAGGTCATCTTCAGAAAACCTTAAAAGAGCCGCCAAAGTCCGTTGAGGAAACCACCGGCCCGACGACGCGGGCCCGCGAAAGGTAGGGCGGGGAGGCGGCCGGGACCATGGGGACGGCTGGGACCAGCCCCGATGCCATAGCCGGCGAGCGGCGCCAACTGCTGGATGCCGCCCACCGGTTGCTCGGCTCGCTGGCCGAGGCCGAGGCCGAGGGCGCGGTCCAGGAGGCCTGCGTACCGTCGTGGGAGTCCTCGGCGGGCTCGTTCCCCGACCGGGCACGATCGATGGACCACGCGCCCAGCGCCACCAGTACCGCGGCACCGGCCGCGTAGACCGGCAACCACAGGGTGGTGGTGGAGGACAGGCAATCGGCGACGGCGTCATGGCTCTGGACGTCCTGTGCGCGGACCAGGGCGGCGCGGTCGCGACCGGCCAGGCCCGCCAGCGCCGCCTCCGTCCGGATGCTCTCGTAGGCACCCAGCGCGGGGCAGCGGTCACGGGCGCCCGGCATTGGAAACAACCAGGCCCATCGTTGCAGCATGGGGGCCAGTGCGATCGCGGTGCACAGGCCGACGACCAGTGAGTAGGCCGTCAGATTCGCCATGTAGGCGGTTCGGAGGCCGGGCGTCCAGGGCGGCAGACGGTAGAAGGAGAAGATCACCGCAAGAAGCGTCACGCCGATGTAGGTCGCGAACCACTGCCACGAACCCTGCGTGAGCGCGAACGTCAGTACGGCGGCGAGACCGATGCCGATGACCCCCGCCTGACCCGCGGCATCACGGCCCGCGCTGGTGGACGCCGCGCTCCGGGCCTCTCGGGGGCTGGTCTCGTCCACGGTCGACTCCTGCCTGATCGGCCACCAGCATCCAGGCGCGTCGCACCGTCGGCCTGCTGCCATGCCGGGCCGCCCCCAGAGCCTGGTCCGGTTGGCGGAGCCACCGCGCCCCGTCGGGCCCGCCCCGCCCCGGCCGCCGGATCCGTCTCCCACGTCCGCGGCGCGCGTCGACGGGAGAGCCGGCGCCGCCGGTGTCAGGTAGCGGGCGGCGTCGCTGAGCCTGCCGCCGAGCACGAAGGCGCCGCGCCGGACCGGCAGTCCGCGGAAGCGGTCGAAGGCACCGCTGCGCATGTCCTGGGCCGGCCGGGCACCGCCGCCACGGCCCTGTGCGGATCGGCGGCGGTGTCCCGTACGAGGAGCTGCAGTCGCCTCCCGCCGATCCTGACGATGTGTTCTCGGACCCGACCGGTCACCGGGTGGCGGTGGCAGGGCTCGGTGGGGGCCTCGGTCGTGCGGTCAGGACGTCTCATGGCTGAAGGCCGGTGGATCGGGACAGCGGCTCACGTACCGTCGTCCGCCCGGGGTCTGCCGTCCCAGCGCCACGTGGTGAGGCGCGGACGTCCGGGCAGTTCGGCGCGGCCGGTGGCCCACAGGAGCGTGGGCCAGCTGTCCGTGGCCGACGGTGCGTCCGGGAACAGCCGGGCGAGGACGCGGGAGCACAGGTCGGCGGGCGGCCGCCATACGAGACCGAGTCCTTGCGCCAGGTCGTACGTGTGCACCAGGGTCTCCACGATCCCCATGGCGGCGAAGCCCTCGGCGTCCGAGGCGCCGAAGCCGTGGTGGGCGCGGGTCTCCGGAGGCGTCGTGCGCACCATGGCGACCAGCAGCGCGCCGCTCGCCTCCAGGACCTGCAACAGGCCGTCGGGTCCCGCCTCGCGGTCCGCGTGGATGGCGTTCGCCGGGCCGCCGGGCCGTCTGCTCTCCCAGAGGAAGGGCACCTCGCCGTCCAGGGGCGGTGTTCTGGGACCCAACTGCGCGGCGTAGGCGAAGAGATCGTCGCTGAGGTGCTCGACGGTCTCCCAGCAGTCCCACTCCAGCGAACCGGCCTTGCCCTCCCACGCGGTCGCGGGCGCCTCACAAAGCAGTTCCACGGCACGCTGCACGGCACCGTCGAGGTCGTCCGCCGTGACGGGTGGCCGGGAGTGACCGGCATCGGCTGATCGGCTCATGGCAGGACCGTACCGCGATCCGAACCGGCACCGTCCGGCGTCCGGCGGACCGGTCCGCACGACATGCCGCCAGCCGTCCCACCACCCGCCCGAAGACCCCGCCGGCCGTCGGCGCCATGTCCCTCGGCGCCTCCCGGGCCAGACGGAGATGGGTGCGGCTCGCCCGCGAGAACCGGAACGAGAGAGACGCGACGGTGGCCAGGGCGAGAGTGAGGAAGGGCATGACGATGCCCTGCAGAATGCCGCAGGCGAACTGGCCCTCACCGTGGCACTGACGCTCGATCCAGCGGAACGGGGCGTGGAACGGCGTATCACCCACCAGCCTGGCCACGGCCATGACGATGAGGAACACCTCGGCGACGGCGACCAGGAACGTGAGCCCCAGGACCGGGAAGTATCAACGGCTCTTGCGCACCCGCCAGGTGCGGGCGCGGCCGTAGCCCTGCTGCGTCAGCCGGGAGGTGGAAGGCCTGCGGAGGTTCACTTGACGGTGGTTCCTCGCCGGCCGGACGGAGATGCCCGTCGGACGGGCGGTTCGTTCTCCATGCCGGGACATTCACCCGACCGGAGCCGCCCGGGCGGGTGGGGTGTGCCATGAACCCGCCGGTCTGCCGGCCCCCTGTCCGAGCGGCATCGCCCAGGCAGCACGCGCCGGCCCTGACACGCTCGGCGGTGAGTTCCGCGTCTCCGGACCGTCCACGTCTCCGGGACACTTCCACCTGCTGCGCCGCCGCACCGGAGCCGGTTCCGGTCGCGGCACGGGCGACACGCCCCGGCCCGCATCCGTACCCGCACCCGCACCCGCACCCGCACCGATCAACAGCACTCGAGGAGTCCGACATGACCGCGACCTACACCTTCGACGTCTTCTCCAGCCTCGACGGTTACGGCTCCGCCGGCGCCGACTGGACCGGTTACTGGGGCAAGCAGGGCCCCGAACTGCTCGACCACCGCCTCGCCCAGTACGCCACGGAGCAGCGGATGGTCTTCGGGGCCAACACATTCCGGGCCTTCGCACGGATGCTGGCCTCCAGTACCGAGAACTCCGATGTGCGTGACCCGTGGGTCACCCGAATGCGGAACCTGCCGACAACGGTGGTGTCCACGACCCTGGAAGGCCCCCTCGACTGGCCGGACGCGACCCTCGTGAGCGGTGACGCCGTCGAGGTCGTCGCCCGGCTGAAGGAGGAGTCCGACGTGCCGTTGCGCTCGCACGGCAGTCTCTCCCTCAACCGCGCGTTGATGGCCGCCGGCCTGGTCGACCGCGTACAGGTCACGCTCTTCCCGGTCATCACCGGTCAAAGCGGGCTGGAGCCGGTCTTCCGGGGAGCGGCCGACTTCGACCTGGAACTGATCGGGAACCGGACGCTCGACGGTCGCACGCAGGAACTCGTCTACCGGCCCACCCTCCACTGACCACCACGGATCAGCCTCCGGTACCGAGGCGCCGGCCGCCTGCCCGACTGGCAGGCGGATGGGGCCCGTAGCAGCCTGGGAACGGAGGCTTGCCACTTTTCCCCAGGGAGACTGCCGTGACCGCTGCCGCATACGACACCGAATCGGACGCCGCGTTCTTCGCCGACATCACGGAGGTGTTCGGCAGGCATCCTCGAGCCGCGGAGAGGTACGCGCTGGCGAGTCTCGACCTCGAACGCGAACTGGGTATCGATCTGACACAGAAGTTCGGTGTCTCCAGGATCGAGGACGGCCGGATCGTCACCGAGTTCCACGACCGGAAGACCGAGCCCCCTGAGCGCCGCCTCCAACTCTGCGTCAAGTACGAGATGCGGGGCGGGGAACTGGTGTGCGTGGACTGGCGAGAGGCCGAGGAGTGAACGGCGGCAGCGCGGCGACCACACCCCGGAATCAAAGCAGGCGTGGCCCTGTCCCGGTGAGGGGTGATCAGCGCCACGCACGCCGGGATGCCGGGTGCCGGTAGCGCACCGCCGATGCGGTGCGCGGCGGCCCGGGACATATCCACCCTCCTCCGGGAGGCGTCCACTACGGCTCCCCGTGAGCGCCTGAGGGCATCGGGCGCGGTGTCGCCCCTCCGTGCCCGGGCGGTCGGCGGCTCGGCGACCCGGCCGCAGGAGCGGGCCACAGCACCCGGTGGCGCACCCGCGTTCACCCGCACGACGAGGGAAGGCTGGGACCCATGGCGCGAGGCACGGAATCGGTTCGGCGCGCCGCGCTGGGGATCCTCGGCGGGGCCCTGGTGGTGATCGGCGCCGGCCTGCTGGTACTGCCCGGGCCCGGCCTGCTGCTGGTGCTCGCCGGCATGGTGCTGCTGTCCCGTGCGGTACCGGCGCTGGACCGGTACGTCGGCCCCGTGCGCAGGCGGGCGATGCGGGCCGCCGACGAGAGCGTCGCCTCACCGTGGCGCATCGCCGGTTCGACGCTGGTGGGGCTGTTCCTGATCGGCGCGGGCCTGGTGTGGGGCCTTCTTCGCCAGCTGCCGTACTCCGGATGGGGCACGGGAGCGAGCCTGATCATCTCCGGCCTTGTCGTCCTCGCCCTGCTCGTCTGGAGCTACCGTCGCGTCCACGGCCCACGGCACGTCTCCCCGACGGTTCCCTCACCGCGCCGCTAGCAGGCAAGCAGGCAGGCAGCCCCTCCCCCGAGGCGAGCCGGCGACGGGCACACCGGCGGGTTCGCGCCCTCCGCTGCCGCCACGGCGGGCGACGAACGCGTCGTGCACTGCCGCCACGGCCGGCACGTGACGATCGGCCCGCACGGCGAGCCACCCGTGTCACGTGACGCGATGGCACGCCGAAGCCACGCCGAGGAGGCGGCGCACGGGTTACCGACTCCCTCGGGCGGCGCCCCGGGTCGCTCGGGGCCCCCAGGTCGCTCGGGGGGCGGCCCTGGCTCCGCTCGGGCCCCCGGGTCGCTCGGGGGGGGCTCCCTGACCCCCTGGCGGTCCCCTCCGGCTCCGGCCGGCTGTCGGCGCGCCCCCGCCAGGGCTGTGTCGCGCGTCACATCCCTCCCATGTCACGAACGAGCGGTCCTCTTCCATCTGGTGGTCGTCAGCAGCGAGTGGAGGAGGACGGAACGATGAGCGCACGGCAGACGGACGGCGGAACGGTCACCCACCGTGTGGTGATCCTGGGAGCCGGGTACGCGGGCATGTCCGCGGCCGTTCAGCTCGCGGCCAGGACCAAGCGGCACGAGCGCGTAGAGGTGACCCTCGTGAACGCGCGGGACCGGTTCACCGAGCGCATGCGTCTGCACATGACGGCGACCGGCCGGCGCCTCGCCGAGCTGAGCATCCCGGAGATGCTGGAGGGCACGGGGGCCCGGTTCGTGCGCGGCTGGGTGACAGCGGTGGACGCCGACGCTCGCACGGTGCGGATCGAGGACGGCCAGGTCCTGCACTACGACACGCTGGTGTACGGCTTGGGCAGTGTGGCCGACACTCCGGCTGTGCCCGGGGCCGAGGACCACGCGTTCACCCTGAGCAGCGCCCAGGACGCGAAGCGGCTTGCCGACCGGCTGCGGCGGCTCGAGAGCGGCACGGTGGTGGTCGCCGGCAGCGGACTGACCGGCGTCGAGGCTGCCGCGGAGATCGCCGAGCGGCGCCCGGAGCTGAACGTGGTGCTGCTGGGCCGAGCCGAACCCGGTGCCGCGATGAACCCCAGGGCCAAGGCGTACATGCGCGCCGCGCTCGACCGGCTGGGCGTTCAGGTGCGCTGCGGTGCCGAGGTGGTGAAGGTGCTGCCGGACGCGGTGCGACTGGCGGACGGCGAGAGCGTCGCCGCCGACGCGGTCCTCTGGACGAGCGGCACGCGCGTGTCACCGCTGGCGGTCGCCGCCGGACTGGCCGTGGACGAGCGCGGGCGCGTCGTCACCGACGAAGCGCTGCGGTCGGTGTCCGACCCCCACGTGTACGCGATCGGTGACGCGGCCGCCGTCCGCCAGAAGTACGGCGTCATGCACGGCACCTGCCAGGGCGGCATGCCGACCGGTGTGCACGTCGCGCTGTCGATCGACCGCGTGCTCAGGGGCAAGCGGCCCAAGCCGTTCCGCTTCGGCTACTACCACACGCCGGTGAGCCTGGGGCGGGGCGACGCGGTGGTGCAGTTCACCCACCCCGATGACAGCCCGCGCCGGATCTGCCTGACGGGCCGGATGGCGGTGCGGTACAAGGAGACCGTGACCGCCTCTCCCTGGCCGACCTACGGCCGTATGAAGAAGATGCCCGCCTCGGGCGCCTTCTGGCCTCGCGGGGGCCGCTTCACCCGCGTCCGGGAGGCCCGGTGACCGAGCCGCTCGCCCACCCCGGCCATCAGGTCTTCCAGGAACACCGCAACCTGCTGTTCTCCGTGGCCTACCGGCTCCTCGGCAGCGCGGCCGACGCCGAGGACACGGTCCAGGACGCCTGGATCAAGTGGTCCGCCGCGGACCGTTCGCGGGTGGCCGCCCCCCAAGGCGTACCTGACGCGCATCGTCTCGAACCTGGCACTGGAACGGCTGCGGTCCACCCGGCACAAGCGGGAGACGTACGTCGGACCGTGGCTGCCGGAACCGATCCTCACCGGCGGGGACGCCTCCGAGTCCGTCACGGACGCGGAGTCGGTGTCGATGGCCATGCTGGTGGTGCTGGAGACACTCAGCCCGCTGGAGCGGGCGGTGTTCGTGCTGAAGGAGGTCTTCGACTTCAGCCACGCCGAGATCGCGGAGGCGGTGGAGCGTTCCGAGGCCGCGGTGCGGCAGGCCTCGCACCGGGCCCGCGAGCACGTGCGGGCCCGGCGGCCCCGCTTCGCCGCGGACCGGTCGCGGCAACGTGAGGTCACCGAGCGGTTCTTCGCCGCCGCGACCGGTGGTGACGTCAACGCCCTGATGGAACTGCTCTCCCCCGACGTCACCCTGTGGACCGACGGCGGCGGCAAGGTGCGCCAGGCCCTGCGCCCGGTCGTGGGCGCGACCACGGTGGCCGGCTGGTTCGCGGCCATCGGCACCGTCACCTACCAGGGCGTCGAGCCCGCCGACATGAAGGCCGAGCTCGTCGAACTCAACGGCGGGCCGGGCATGGTGTTCAGCGGGCCGGGACGCGTCATCGCCACCGTCACCTTCGATTTCGGCGCCGACGGCCGCATCACCGCGCTCCACAACGTGGCCAACCCGGACAAGCTCCGGGCCGTGGCCGACGGCACCGCCTACGACATGGGGCAGCGATGAGCGTTCCTCACCCCTTCTCCCGCCGACCGGGGGCAGGCCGACGGGCCGAGGCCACGGCCCTGCCGCGCCGGGACCGGCCCAGCAGGAGGCCACCGATGCCTATGAGAGCGGGAAAGCCGCTCTTCGGCATCACCGCTGTGCCCGTCACCCCGACGGCGGTCAGGACGGCACCCGCCGCACGCTGGGCCGGGACGTCCTCGTGCTCCTCCGCGGACCGCAGCAGCCGGCCGCCCATCCAGAGGGCGGGCGCGGCGACCATGAACCAGAAGGCGGCGGCCCGGTCGCCCCGGCGAGGCACGGAGCCGAACCCGTCGCAGGCCACGCCGGTGAGTACGTCGCGGTAGATCACCGCCCCGATCGCACCATGACCGATACCGACCAACTGGAGCCATTGTCCGGCTGATTGTCGCTTCATAAGCTCATCGTACGTACGACGCTCCGTACGCCCGTGGTGGGCCCGTCGCGCGAGTCGGTGGCGGACAACGGGCGAGAGGGCCGGCCGTTGAAGACAGGCACGTGACGCAGGTCACGGGCAAAGGGTGACAGGGCGGTGTCGCGGACGGCTGCGACTGTCGGCGCATGACGATCACCGATGAGGACTGCCTCGCCGAGACCCTGGCGTTCAACGCCCACTTCGAAGCCACGGCCGCGAGCCGTCCGTCTCGTGGGCAGGCCCCGGACGCGGAGGTCCTGGCGCTTCTGCGGCGCAACCGGCTCGGTGGCGACACGCCACCGGTGCGACTGCCGCAGGCCCAGGACCGCGTCGTCGCGAGCGGAGTGAAGGTCCGGGTGTTCGTGCCGGATCAGGTCGACGGCGTGTACCTGCATATCCACGGCGGCGGTTGGGTGTTCGGTTCGGCGGACGGGCAGGACGAGGGACTGTGGCGGCTCGCCGTCGAAGCCCGGCTGGCCGTGGTGAGCGTGGACTACCGGCTGGCGCCGGAACACCCCTTCCCCGCCGGTCCCGACGACTGCGAAGCGGCCGCCCGGTGGCTGGTGGCCCACGCCCGGGCCGAGTTCGGTACGCGACGGCTGCTGATCGGCGGCGAGTCGGCCGGTGCCCACCTGAGCGTCCTGACCCTGCTGCGGCTTCGCGACCGGCACGGCATCACCGGCCCGTTCCACGCCGCCCACCTGGCCTTCGGCCCGTACGACCTGTCGATGACACCGAGTCAGCGGCTGTTCGGCTCCCGGCGGTTGCTGAGCGACTCCGACTCGCTGCGCGGCAGTTACGAGCTCTTCACTCCCGGCATGGCGCCGGAAGAGCGCCGCGACCCGGAGGTCTCGCCGCTGTTCGCCGATCTGACCGGCCTGCCGGCCGCCCGGATCGTCGTCGGCACCCAGGACCCGCTGCTGGACGACTCACTCTTCCTGGCCCAGCGCTGGTCGGCGGCGGGGGCGCCCGTGCGGCTCGAAGTCGTCGCGGGCGCGATGCACGGCTTCACGCTGTTCCCCCTGACCGTGACCGCGCGCGAACAGCGGCGGCAGCGGGACTTCCTGTCCGGCGCGTGCCGGTAGCGTCGGCCCCATGAACCGCACTCCCCGGCTCTACGCACTCGTGGAAGAGCTGCGCGCGGCGGCACCGCGATCGCTCACGGTCGCCGCGCTCGCCGCGCGGTTCGAGGTGAGCACGCGCACGGTGCAGCGCGATCTCCAGGCGCTGATGGAGGCGGGGGTCCCGGTGCGCGCCACGACCGGGCGGGGCGGCGGCTGGTCGATCGACCCGGAGATGACGCTCCCGCCGATCCGCTTCACCGCCGAGGAGGCCGCGGCGCTGGTCGCCGCACTCGCCGCCGCCGACGCTTCGGCCCCCTACGCCGGCGCGGTCCGCGCGGCGTCCCAGAAGCTCGCGGCCTCGATGTCCGGTCCCGCCTCGGAGGCGGCCCGGGAAGTCGCCGCGCGGATCGTCGCTCTGCCGGCGCGGACCGCGGAGTCGGTCCGTAGCGCGGTGGAGCAGGCTCTCACCGGCAACGTCGTACTGCGGCTGTCCTACGTCGACGCGACGGGACAGGAGAGCCACCGCGCCGTCGAACCGGCCGGACTGCTCACCGCCGACGGCAAGTGGTACCTCATCGCCTGGTGCCGGACCCGGCAGGCCGGCCGGGGCTTCCGGCTGGACCGCATCACCGCGGCAGCCGCGACCGGTGAACGGGCGCGCCCCCACGACCTGTCCGGCCTGCTGCTCGGCTCGGCCGCCTCCGGCGCGCTGCGGCCCACCGCGCTCGCTCCGCTCGCACCCCCGCCGTGACAGCCGCGACTCCTCCTCACCGCCCCTCGCGTGGCCCGCCCGGGCCGGAGCCGGGTCACCTGTCCGGGCACCACGCGGCGGGCGACGGGGACCTGTTCGGGACAAGGCCTCCCGCCGGGTCGTCGCGTCAGGGAACATGAGGCATGCGTTCGGACGACTGGCACCTCACCGAAGACATCGACGACTTCCTCGCCCGAGCCGGCGGCTTCCTGCGCTCGCGCCCCGCCCTGCACAACACGCCGCTGACGGACATCGAGAGAATCCGGACACGCGGGGCCGCGACGCACGGCTCGGACGCCACGGTCTTCGGCCGGCTGGAGTCGGCAGGCGGGGTCCGTGCCGTCTTCTACCGCACCGAGCGCGGCCGCCTGACCCTCACCGCCCTTTCCGCCGAGCAGGCCGGCACTCTCGCCGCCCACCTGGCCCGCCTGGGGCACTCGCCCTCCGCCGTCATCGCGGACCACGACACCGCCACCGCGTTCGCCGGGGCATGGCAACGGCACACGGGTGCGGCATCGGAACGTTTCTGGCGCGCCCGCCTGTACCGTCTCGGCACGCTCACGCCGCCGCAGCCGCGCCCGGCGGGCCGGGGCCGCGTCGCGGGCGAGCGGGACCACGAGCACGTCGTGCGCTGGTGCCGTGAGTTCTGCGCCGACGTCCGGGAGAAGGTCTCCCTGGACGCCATCGATGCCGGCTCCTGGGCCGACACCCGCTTCGCGGACAAGCACTTCACGTTCTGGGAGACCGCGGACGGGGTTCCCGTCTCCATGGCGGGCTCGACGTCGATGGTCGGCGGCATGGTCCGGGTGGACCCCGTCTCCACCCCGGCCGCCCTGCGAGGCCGCGGCTACGCGGGGGCGGTGACGGCGGAGGTGAGCGGGGCCGCCCTCGCAGCCGGCGCGACGGACGTCGTGCTGTTCGCGGACCCGGACAATGCCACCAGCAACGCCCTCTACCAGCGTCTCGGATACGTCCCGGTCACCGACTTCACCGGGTACAGGCTCTCGCACGACGCGCGAGAGGGGCTCCCGCGGTGAATCAGTGAGGCACGTCCCCGGCGGGGGCCGGACGGCCCGGCAGATTCTGTTCGAACCACACCACCTTGCCCGTGCTCACCCGGGTCGCTCCCCAGCGGTCGGCGAGCTGGTCGACCAGCCAGAGGCCGCGGCCGCCCTCGTCGCTCAGTTGCGCGTGCCGCATCCTCGGTACCTGGGGCGAGTCGTCGCCGACCTCGCAGCGCAGCACGTCCGTGCGTACGACCCGCAGGCTGATGGGCTGGTTCGCGAACCGTACGGCGTTGGCGACCACCTCGCTGATGAGCAGCTCGGTGGTCTCCACCAGGGGTTCCAGGTCCCAGCGCCGCAGCACCCTGCGGACGAGCCTTCGGGCCTGTCCCGCGGTCTGCAGGTGTGGGGCGAGGTACCAGTACGAGACGGCTTCCGGACGCAGCCCCTCCATACGGGCCGCGAGCAACGCGACGTCGTCGTCCCGGCCGCCCCGGCCGAGCGAGCCGAGCGCCCGGTCGCAGAGCGCTTCGGGGCCGGGCCGCGCGCCTGCGGGGAAGTCCTCGAGGCGGGCGATCAGGCGTTCGATACCCACTTGCAGGTCGTATCCGCGCGACTCGATGAGGCCGTCGGTGAACAGCATCAGGGTCGTCCCGGGCGGCGCCGGCATCTCGGTGGACTCGAAGGCGCCGCCACCGATGCCGATCGGCAGCCCGGACGGGATGTCCATGACGTCCACGGTGCCGTCCGCCCGCACGAGCAGCGGTGGCGGGTGCCCCGCGTTCGACACGAGCAGGCGCTGCCGCACCGGGTCGTACGTCGCGTACAGACAGGTGGCCATGTGCTGGCTCCCCAGGCGCTCCGCCTGCTCGTCCAGGTGGTGCATGACCTCGTCCGGCGGCAGGTCGAGGCCGGCGAGGGTCTGCACGATCGTACGCAGCTGGCCCATGATCGCGGCCGACGTCACCGAGTGGCCCATCACGTCGCCGATGACCAGCGCCACGCGGTTGCCGGGCAGCGGGATGGCGTCGTACCAGTCGCCTCCGACCTGGGCGGTGCGCGAGGCCGGCAGATAGCGGCTGGCGAGCCGGATGCCGGTGGGTTCGGGCAGCGAGCGCGGCAGCATGGCCCGCTGCAGCGCGTCCGCCACGGAGGCCTCACGCCCGTACAGGACGGCCTTGTCGATGCCCAGGGCGGTGTGCGTGGCCAGCTGGGAGGCCACGATCAGGTCGTCCTCGGTGAAGGCCTCGCGCCGGGCCTCGCGCAGCAGGACGACGCAGCCCATGGGCTGGGCCCTGCACGGCAGCGGGGCCACGATCGACCGCCGTCCCGGTCCGATGGCCGCGGGGACACCGGACGCCGTCAGCATCTCGGACACCGTGCCGGCCGTCGTACCGTCGGCGAAGACGGGACGCCCGGTGCGCAGCAGTTGGGCGAGCCGGGCCACGACAGCCGCAGGAACGGCCGCGCGGCCCGCCCGGGGCGCACCGTACGGAGGCGCCGGGGCGCCCGGGCCGGGGCACGTCTCCGTCCCGGGGCCCTCGAAGCAGTGCGGTCGCAGGACGGTGGCGGCGTCCGGGGTCTCCTCCCCCACGGGCAGAGGGTCGGCCAGGAACACGCAGGCCTGGTCGGCGAAGGCCGGCACGGCCGCACCGACCAGCTCGTTCAGGGTCTCGTCGAGGTTCATGCCGCGGGCGATCCGCCGGGTCGCCACGTCCAGGTAACGGAGCCGGCCGGACTCCAGGCCGCCGAGCAGCGGCCTGGCACCGTACGGCCGTCCGTCCTGTGGTCCGGCGCCCCGCAGCCGGACCACAGGGCCACTGCGCCCGACGGCTCCGGGCAGTGCGCCGTCGCCCCGGGAATCGCGCGTGAGGGACGGGGGCCGGACCGCGTGGACGCCTCGGCGACCACCGGCCGCGGAGCCCGCTCCGGCGGTGTCGTCCTGGGACGGGGAGTGCTTCGTCACGCGGGTCGCTTCCCTTACTCGGCTTCCCTCTGGGTTCCGCTCGTGCCGTCGGCCGGGGCCACCTCAGTCCGCTCGCCTGCAGCGCAGGAAGATGTGTTCCTCCGGCTGGACGTCCGCGCTGGCCGGGGCGTAGCTGTACGAGGCCTCGTCGACGATGACGAAACCCTCCGCCTCCACCACCCCGCGCAGATCGTCCCGCAGGTACCCGGACACGCGGATACGCCCGCCGAGGAAGGGCAGCGGGAAGTCGTCCAGGTCGGCCTCCACCATGGACAGCGTGAACAGGCCACCGGGCCGCAGCAGGTGACGGACCGTGCGGAGGGCGAGGGGGATCTCGGCGCGCGGCAGCATGAGCAGGGAGAAGAAGGCGGCGACCGCGTCGAAGCGGCCCAGGTCGCACGGGCCGCCCGGACGCAGATCGGCGATGTCGACGCGGTGGAACGCCGCCTCGGGCACCCGGTCGCGGGCCAGTTCGACCATCCGGTTGGACAGGTCGACTCCGACGACCTCGAGCCCGGCGTCGGCGAGCTGCCGCGCGGTCGGCAGTCCGGTGCCGCATCCCAGGTCGAGCACGCGGGACCCGGCGGGCAGGGACCGGCTGAGCCATTCGGCGGCCTGGACCTGTCCTTCCTTGTGCGGGAAGGCGTCGTCGTAACGGTCGCCGATGGCGTCGAAGGCCTCGGCCTGGCCCACGCGATCGAGCCGCAGGGCCTGGTAACCGAGATCGTCGGTGGGGCTGCTCATTCGAATCTCCCCTTGGAGCCTCGTGGTGTGATTTTGCCACACGGGATACGGCTGCGAGGTTTGGCAAGCTACCGACCCGCAACGCGCGACACGCCGCAGCGCGCGGAACGGCCGCCATCGAAATGCCTGGTCGAAGCGCTGTGTCACTCCACGGCGACGGTGAGTACCGAGGCGGAGGCACGCACACTCCCGGGTGCCGCCCGCATGCCTCCCGACCCGGCCTGGCCGGGGTGCGCCACGGGGCGCGGGAGGCGGCGGTCGGGCCCGCGGCGGACGGGACGTACGCGGAACAGGGTGCTCCCGCGAACGGGTGACCGCCATCGGGACCGGGCCCGCGTTCGGACGGGCGGGTCCGCCGTTCGGACGGGCGGGGGTCCAGCCCCCAGCCCCCAGCCCCCAGCCCCCAGCCCCCAGCCCCCAGGGTTGAACGCGTTCAAATTCAGTGGGAGTATCGCGCACAACCACACTGGGGGGCGAGCATGACGGACAAGACAGCACGTGAGGCTTAGGCGACCGAGTGGAGGCCCGCCGAACTGACCGCGGCGTCCCTGCTGTGGGCCGCGGTGATCGCCGTCAGCCCTTGGCTGCCCAGCACCCTGGGCATCCTGGATCTGTCGGGCATCACCGCGATTCTGAGCATGCTGCTCTGCGGAATCCTTCCGTCCCTGCTGCTGGGGGCACTCCTCGGACGCGCTCGTGCCTGCCGCCTGCTGGCGGCGTGCGGCGCCGCGGGCCCCCTGCTCTGGATTCTCGACTTCACGGTCTTCAGCGATCCCGATGTCCAGTCGTCGGACGCCTTGGCCGTCGTCATCGCGGCCTTCCTGGCCCTGTGGCTGGTCAGCGCCCCTCTTGCGGCGGGTGCCGCGGCGGGCCGCGGCTGCCGTCGTTGCGGCACGGCCCGGTAGGCGGACAGCGAGCCGGGCGGTAGACGCACCGATCACCGCCCCCGAAAGGGCGCCAACCCCGAGACGCCCGTCTCCTGCACCGGCCTGCTGCCGACGCCGGCACCCTCCGGTCGCTCCGCCCGTACCGGCATGACCCTGCTCGCGCTCACGCACGTGCGTCTGCCTCCCCGTGCCGCCGCGGGGCTCCGGCCGGCGTGGGCGGCCGGGGCCGGGTGCGGATGCGGGGCCGCCGGGGAGGCAGGGGCGATGGCCGGTTCCGTACTCTGGCAGCATGCGGATGCGCCCCACCCTGAGCTGGACCCCCACCCAGGACCTGCCGCCGGGCACCACGGACCCGGAGCCGGTCGCCACGACGCTGAAGACCGGCGGCGTCCTGGTGCTCAGCGGTGCGGGACTCTCCACGGAGTCGGGCATCCCCGACTACCGCGGCGACGGGGGGAGCCTGAGCCGGCACACCCCCATGACCTATCAGGACTTCACCGCCGACGCCCAGGCCAGGCGCCGGTACTGGGCGCGCAGCCACCTCGGCTGGCGCACCTTCGGCCGCGCCCGCCCCAACGCCGGGCACCGGGCCGTGGCCGCCTTCGAGCGCCACGGCCTGCTCTCGTCCGTGATCACGCAGAACGTCGACGGACTGCACCAGGCCGCCGGCAGCGAGGGCGTCGTGGAGCTTCACGGCAGCCTGGCCCGGATCGTCTGCCTGTCCTGCGGCTCCTTCAGCCCGCGCCGTGAACTCGCGGCGCGCCTCGAGGCCGCCAACCCGGGCTACGCGCCGGTGGCCGCCGGTATCAACCCGGACGGTGACGCCGACCTCACCGACGAGCAGGTCGGCGACTTCCACGTCGTGCCCTGCACGCTCTGCGGCGGCGTTCTCAAGCCGGACGTGGTGTTCTTCGGTGAAGCGGTTCCCCGGCGGCGCGTCGAGCACTGCCGGGAGCTGGTCCGGCAGGCGACCGCGGTGCTCGTCCTGGGGTCCTCGCTGACGGTGATGTCCGGGCTCCGGTTCGTCCGCCAGGCGGCCCAGGCCGAGAAGCCGGTGCTGATCGTCAACCTCGACCCGACCCGGGGTGACCCGCACGCCCTCACCCGGGTCGCCCTCCCGCTGGGCACGGCCCTCACCGCCGTCGCCGACCGACTGGGCATCCCCGTCGACGACCGGACGACGGCGGCGGACCCTCGGGTGCGGTGAACCGAGACTTGGGTCCCGGTCCCGGTCTCGGTCCCGGTCCCGGACCTCGGTCCCAGTGTCCCGGGTCCCACAGCACCGCGGCTGGTCCGCCCTCGACGTCAGGGGGCGAACTACCCTTCCACATCAGGCAGTTGGACTGTCCGGTTCACCCGTGGCGCTTCCCGGGCCGGCACGTCCCCGAGTCGGCTCATCGCTCCGGATCGCGACCAAGATCAATTGTCAGTGGCGCGTGAGACGGTAACACCATCGAGTCGGAACGAGGGGGAGCTGCCATGTCCGGAACGCAGAACTACATCAATCACGTTGCCCTTGTACTGGACGCCAGTTCGTCCATGTCGCACCTGAGCAGCAAGGTCGTCGACGTCGCCGACCAGCAGATCGCCTATCTCGCCCGCCGGTCCGGGGAGCTGGACCAGGAAACGCGCGTCACGGTGTACGTCTTCGCCGACAAGGTGGAGTGCGTCATCTACGACAAGGACGTGCTGCGGATGCCGTCGCTGAAGCAGTTGTACCGAGTCGGAGGCATGACCGCCCTGCTCGCGGCCTCCCTCAAGTCGCAGCGGGAGCTGGCGCAGACGGCCCAACTGTACGGCGACCACAGCTTCCTGACGTTCGTCCTGACCGACGGGCAGGAGAACGCGAGCCATCGCGGTCCGGACGCCCCCGCCAAGAACCCGCGCGAACTGGTGCAGGCGGTGGCCGAGATGATCCGGACGCAGGAGGACAACTGGACACTGGCCGTCCTCGTGCCGGACCAGATGGGCAAGCGCGAGGCCATGCAGTGCGGTTTCCCGAAGGACAACATCGCGATCTGGGACGCCACGAGCACACAGGGGCTGGAGGAGGCCGGGCAGGTCATCCGGCAGGCCACCGAGAACTTCATGGTGGCGCGCACCCGTGGCATCCGGGGATCGCGGGCGGTGTTCTCCACGGGCGCGGACGCGGTGAACAGGGACACCATCAAGGCGGCCGGCCTCACCCCGGTCGACCCGTCGGAGTACCAGCTGATACCGGTGGCCCGTGACGCGGCGATCCGGGACTGGGTCGTCGAGTGCGGGCACACGTACCGCACGGGGGGCGCGTTCTACCAGCTGAGCAAGTCGGAGAAGATCCAGGCCCGCAAGCAGATCGCTGTGCTGGAGAAGAAGACGGACCGCGTGTACTCGGGTCCCGAGGCCCGGAAGCTGCTCGGCCTGCCCGACACGGAGGTACGCGTCAAGCCCGACCACAACGACGACTTCACGATCTTCGTGCAGTCCACCAGCGTGAACCGGAGGCTCGTCGCGAACACGCGCCTGCTGCTGATGCTCTGACTTCGGCGCCGCCCGCCCGGCCTTCGAAGGCTCCGCCGTCCCGGGGCGGCATGCGCTCATTCGCTGGGGCTGATGAGGAGGAGGGCGATGTCGTCGCCGGGGGTGGGCGCGTGCCGGACGAGGATGTCGGCCATGGTGTCGAGGTCGTCGGGGTCCGCGTGTTCGATGAGTCCGGCCAGCGCGGCGGTGGCGTCGTCGATGTCGACTCCCGGGGCCTCGACCAGTCCGTCCGTGTACAGGGCGAGCACACTGCCGCGTGGCAGGGCGAAGTCCAGCTGCGGATAGCGGGTGTCGGGTTCGATGCCGAGCAGCAGGCCGGGCGGGACCCGGGGAAGTTCGACGCGCCCGTCGGCATGACGCAGAAGGGGCGCCGGGTGGCCTGCCGTGGCCAGGCAGGCGCGGTGGGTGACGAGGTCGAAGCGGACGTAGGCACAGCTGGTGAACCGGCCCGGGTCCAGATCGATGAGCAGGCGGTTGGCACCGGCCAGGACGTCGTGAGGGGACGCTCCGGCGGTGGCGTGGGCGTGGACGGCGGTACGGACCTGACCCATGAGGGCCGCCGCGTCCACGTTGTGGCCCTGGACGTCTCCGATGGCCGCGCCGACCGTGTGCGCGTCGAGGCGGATGAGGTCGTAGAAGTCGCCGCCGACGCCCAGGCCCCGGGCGGCCGGCAGGTACCGGGCGGCGACCTTCAGGCCGTGGATCTCGGGGAGGGTGTGCGGAAGCAGGGCCGACTGCAGGCGGTGGGCCAGGTGGTCCTTGGCGTCGTAGAGACTGGCACGGTCCAGGGCCTGCCCGATCAGACCGGCCAGTGACGTGAGGACGGCGCGTTCACCGGACGGGAAGACGTGGGGCCGGGCGTAGGCGAGGAGGAGGGAGCCGATGGGGCGGCCGGACGCGATCAGCGGCAGGATCGCCCAGGACGCCATCCCGTCCTCGTGCACGGTGGTCGGGTAGGCGTGCACGAGGTCGGAGAAGGACGCGAAGAAGCCCGGAACGCCCGTGGTCAGGACCTTGACGCCAGGGATGTCCAGGCTCAGCGGGATGGTGTCGAAGCGGCCCATGAGTTCGTCGCTGTAGCCCCGGTGGCCGACGATCCTCAGGCGGCCGTCCTCGGCGGTCATCAGGACCATGGCCTGTGCGCCCAGAGCGGGCAGCAGCTGGTCGGCGGTCTGCTCGACCACGTCCTGCACGCCGACGGCCTCGGTCAGCGTGGAGGCCAGATGCATCAGGTGGTAGAGCACGGTGGCGCGGCTGGGGCCCGCGGGCTGCGACGCGGGGGCCCCGTCGGACGGGTCGCTCCTCGTGATGCGGACGCTGAGGCCGGAGGAGTCCGGGAAGAGCTCGAAGGACAGCCACGCGTCCGGGGGCCGCAGCACGGTGAAGGTCTGCGGCAGGCGGCTGACCAGTGCGGCCCGGTAGCGGTCCTCGACGTGGGGGACGTCCATCCACGGCAGCGCCTCCCAGGGCAGGGCCCCGACCAGTTCGGCCACCTCGGAACCGAGGAGCTCGGCCGCGTCCGGGGTGATGAACGTGATGCGGCCGTTCAGGTCCAGTGCGCAGGAGCCTCCCGGCAGCCGGTCGAGAAAGGCCGAGACGGCGGCCGCCTCGCCCGGTGAGGAAGCGCGCCCGGTCGGCGGCGGCACGATGCGCGGCCGGTCCGTGGGCAGCAGCGGATCTCCGCGCTCCGCGGCCTCGTGCAGGAGGCCGCCCAGGCGGCGGCAGCCGGTTTCGATGGCGTCCCGCTCGTCCGGGCCGAGCTGCGGTGGGTGATCGCCGGGCCAGAGCAGTATCAGCCCGCCCCGGACGGTGCCGCCCCAGGTGACCGGGGCGGCGGCGAAGGCGAAGTCGTACGGCAGCACGAGCGCGAGCCGGGGATAGTGGCGCGCCATCTGCTCCCGGTCCCCGCTCCACACCAGGCGCCGCTCGCGCACGGCGTCCGCCAGCGGCATGGGGTCGGTGAGCGCGACCCGCCTCCAGGGGACCGTCATCTCGTACGGTGCGCCCGCCACCGTCACCAGCCACAAGGCGTTCCCGTCTGGCGCCAGCACGTACAGGAGGCCACCGAACGCACCGCTTTCCCGCACCACGGCGGCGAAGGCGGTGTCCATCAGCTGTCCATCCCGATCCGCGGCGGCTGAGCGCTCGGTCCTGGGCGGTGGTGTCGGCGGTCGTGTCCTGTCGTCTCCGGCAGGGCTGCATGACACCAGCCACACCGAACATCATTCATATACGGACATTATGCCCGTCGCGCCGTGAGGGCATCCAGGCGTCGGAGTGGCATGGGCCGGGGCCCACCGGGTCCTCAAGGTTCACCGGGTTCACCGGGTGATGCGGGATGAGGGGCGCGGTGAGCGGACCCGTGCTCCGGCGATCAGGTGCGGGCCCGGGCCCGCAGAACGGCTCCCCCGCCGGGCCCGCGCCGCGTCCTCTCACCGGGGGCTACGAGCCCGCGGTGGCCGGCCGCGGCACGATCCGGAACAGCTCGCCGCCGACCTGGCCGACGAGCCCGTGGTCGTAGGCCATCAGCTCGGGGGCGATCCCGCCCACCACCGGGCTCTTCGGCAGGTGCACCGCGCCGCGCCAGCGCACCGCACCGCTGTCCAGGTCGAGGCCCACCAGATGACCGGACGGGTCGAGGTAGTACGCCACCCGGTTGCCGAGGTCGACCGCGGCGGCGGAGGGCAGTTCCCGCATCCTGGGGTCGCCCGGCTCCTTGCGCAGCCTCAGCCCCGGGTCGCGCGACCACAGCCGCTCACCGTTCTCGGCCGAGTAGGCGATGACGTCACCGTTCCTGCCGGACGCCAGGATGATGCCGTCCGCGACCTCACCCATCGGCATGCTCTCGACGCGATGCCGCGACACCTTGCCCGTGCCGAGGTCGACGCGCGTCAGCGTGGCCGGCCCGGGGTCACCGAGCCTCTTCCCGTCGGCCGTGCCTCCGAGCAGTACGGCGTCCCCGTCCGAGCCCAGGTACACGCTCGGGCCCTCGACGGTCGCGACGGTCCGCGGCGCGCCGGTCACCGGGTCCAGCCGGACGACGGTGCTGCGCTGCGGGGCCTTCTCGCTGTCCGGCGAGCACATCAGGTACGGGACGCCACCGATCGCGGCCCGGTCGCAGTCGGCCTTCTTCCACGCGTACGTCCACAGCGTCCGGCCCGTCCTGTCGTCCAGCGCGGCCACCTTCTTGAACGTCGGGGTGTTGGCGAGGACCCCACCGTCGAAAAGCACGGCCGAGGACCGGTCGCGGCTGTCGTCGGCCAGCTCGTGCTTCCACAGCACCCGCCGGGTCGTGATGTCGAGGGCGACGACGTCGGTACCGGCCCGGGACGCCCCCGGCGAATGGTCGGCGTAGGTGTACAGCACCTTGTCGCGGACACCGGGAAGCGATCCCGCAGGGGCACTGCCGCCGTCGGCGTGCTCGGCCTCCCGCTGCCACGTCACCTTTCCGGTGCGGACGTCCACGCCGATGCCGTCGTACCGCGTTCCCCGGCAGTAGACGGCACCGGGGCCGGTGGCACAGGCGTCCCAGGACTCGCCGAGCAGCGTGGTCTGCCACAGCAGCTTGCTCTCCTTGCTCACCCGCCAGGCCGGCCGCTGCGTACCGTCGTCGCTTCCCCCGGTGGTGAGGACCGCGCCGAAGGTGAGGCCCACCAGGGCCAGGGCCGCTCCGGAAGCGCGTACGAGGTTGCGCCGACGACGGCGGCGCACGATGCGGTCGGCGATGTGCGCGGGAGCGGTGGGCTGGTCGGGGGTCCACCTGTTCAGGACGTCCCGGATCGCGCGGTCGAGCTGGTCGGCGTTCATGTGTGTGCCCCCTTCGGCATGTTGGTGTTCGGGGCGGTGACGGCGGCCCGCGCCGGGGCCCCGAGTTCGGGCGCGAGCGTGCGCAACCGGGCCAGTGAACGGTGGGTGGTGCTGCGCACGGTGCCCACCGAGCAGCCGAGGATGCCGGCCACCTCCGTCTCGGACAGGTCCTCGAAGTAGCGCAGCACCAGCATTGTGCGCTGCCGCGGGGTCAGCCGGGCGAGCGCCTGCCCCACGGTGATCCGCAGATCGGCGGCGGACGTGCCGTCGGCGACTCCGAGATCTCCCGGCGGCGCGGCGAACGTGGCCTCGCGGTGCGGGCGGCGCAGTCGCCAGCGGCTGATCTGGTGGCGGTACATCACCTTGCGCACGTAGCCGTCCGGGTCCTCGACGTGCCGCCAGCGGCCCAGCGCCTTCATCAGAGCGATCTGCACCAGGTCCTCCGCCTCGTGCTGGTCGCCGCCGGTGAGCAGGTTGGCCAGGCGGAGCAGGGCGCTCCACCGGGCGTCGACGTACTCCCGGAATCTCTCGTGGTCCTGCGGGTCCATGGGCCCCTCCCGTTCAGTGACACCCACAAGGACGCGTGGACGGCGCGGGATCTATGCCTGCGCTGGCGGGGGTTCTCCGCGGGATCCCGCTCGCTTGCCCGGGCGCTGCTTCACGGGCGCCGCCCGACGGTCCATGACCTCGAAGCGGCTGAACCCGCCGTGGCCGGCCGTGTGGACGGGGCCGCCGGTGCGCACCGGCGGCGAGTGGGCATCGCACCTCACCCGGGGCCGCTGCCGCTGTTCCGTCCCCGCGGGGCGGCGGATTCCGGTCCGCGGCCCCTGTTTCGGCGGGCCGCGGTCAACCGTACGGGTAGGGGGCGCTACGGGTTGAGGCGGGGGCGGCGGGACTGCGACTAATGGGTGGGTGCGGGTCGCTGCCGGGCTCGCGTGCCACGGGTCGGCGGTCTGTGCCGTCCGGGCTGCTGTGCCGGTTCGACGAGAAGGACGGTGGACGCCGTATGACCGCACCCCCCACTCCCCGCGGCGCGTCGGAGGCCGCGTTACTCCGGGCAGCGCGGCCGCGTCCCCGGCCGGTCCCGGCCAACTCGCCGGCGGTGACGGGACAGGGGTCACGACCGTTCTGCGTGGTGCTGGGCAGCGACTACGCCGGGAAGTCCTCCGCGCTGGCGGAGGTCTCCCGCCTCGCGCCGGACGTCCGGATGCGGCTGCGGCTGGCGGCCGTCAGCGATGTGCGGTGCGTCATCGGCATCAACCCGGCCATGGTCGCCGCCCTCCCCTATCAACTGCGGTGGTGGTGGCCGCGGCTGGTGAAGGAGATCCGTGACGGCACCGTCGGCGGGCTGCCCCTGTCCTCCCCCAATCCCGGCCGGGCGCGGGAGCTGGAGTCCCTGGCCGAGCGGTTCGGCACCGTGCGCCCCTCCCATATCTGGCCGCGGATGCGCGCGCTGTTCTGCTGGACCACCGGTATGGCGTCGCTCTACCTGCCGCGGCTACGCGAGGAGTTCGGTCCCGGGGTCGCCACGCTCCCGGCGCCCGTCGCGGCCTCCGAGGGGCCGGTGGGGGTGGCGCTCGACCGGCACCCGTCGGCGTGCTCGCTCACCGTGGACGCCGCCGCGTACGAGTTCCTCGACGCCGAACAGGACGTGACGCCGGACGCGGCGACGCTGACGTGGCAGGAACTGGAGGCCGGCCGCGACTACCACGTCGTCTTCAGCCACGTCGGCGGCCTGTACCGGTACGCGGTGGGAGACGTGGTGCGTGTGGTGGACCGTGTGGCGGGGGTGCCGCGGGTCGAGTACGCCGGGCGCGCCACCCGCTCGGACGCCGCCGGCGAGCGGCTGCGGGAGGCGCAGGTGCTGCGGGCGCTGGCGTCGGCGTGCGGCGCGACGGGCCTTGAGGTTCGCAACGCCGCCTGCCGGGTGACCGGCGGGCGGGACGGCCCGCCGTCCTACACGTTCGCGCTCGCGGGCTACGGCGCGTGGTCGGCCGCGGAGACCGCGCGGTTCGCGCGACTGCTGGACACCGCGATCGGAAGGGAGTCGGCCGGCTACCGGGCGGCACGCGGCCGGGAGCGGCTGGGGGCGGTGTCGGTGACGCTGCTGGACGAGGAGGCGTTCCTGCGGGACTGGCACGCGGCCGTGGACGCCGGGGTACGGCCCACGCAGGTGAAGGACCGGCTGTTCAGACAGGACCCGGTCGCGTGGGAACGGCTGACCGGCGCCGCCCGGCCCGGCGCGGAGGGACGGGCATGACCGGCACCCTGGACGCGGTGGAACGGACGTCCCTGCTGACGGCCGCTCTGCGGGCCGCGGAGAGCAGCCGCGACGACCGGCTCTTCGACGATCCCTGCGCCGCGCTGCTGGCGGGCGACACGGGGTTCGCGCTTCTGGGACGGATCCGGGAGGCGACGTACCCGCCCGGCGGGGAACGCAGCGTGCCCAGCACCCCCGACTACAACGCCATCCGCACCCGCTTCCTGGACGACCACCTGCACCGGGTGGCGCGTGCGGACGGCGCCCCGCAGATCGTGCTGGCCCCGGCCGGGATGGACTCACGGGCCTACCGGCTGCGGTGGCCGGCCGGCACGCGCCTGTTCGAGCTGGACCGGCCCGCGGTGCTGGCCCACAAGCACGAGCGGCTGAAGGACGTACGGCCGCGGGCCGAGCGGCGCGCGGTGCCGGTGGACCTGACCTCGCCGGGCTGGGAGGAGGACCTCCTGGCGGCCGGGTACGACCCTCAGCGCCCGTCCGTGTGGCTGCTGGAGGGGCTGCTCCATTACGTCGCCGAGCAGGAGGTGCACCGGCTGCTGGAGCGGGTGGCGGCGCTCATGTCGCCGGGCAGCCGCATCGCCGCCGACCTCGTCAACGCCTCCGCGCTGACGCTGCCCGACGTGCGGCCGCTGCTGAAGGTGTTCGCGGACTGGGGCTGCCCGTGGGTGTTCGGCACCGATGAGCCCGAGGCGCTGTTCGACGCGCACGGCTTCACCGTGCGGGCCGTGCAGCCCGGTGAACCCGGGGCCGACTTCGGCCGATGGCCCGACGAGGTGCCCGCCCGCTCCGTGCGGGGCGTACGACGGGTGTTCTTCGTCCACGGACGGAAACGGCCCGCATGAGCGCCACGACGACCGAGCGCGGGACCGCATCGGACACCGCCGGGCCCCGGCCGGGCCGGCCGCGGGTGCTGCTGGCCCCGATCACCGTCACCCCCTCCAAGCCGCTGACCCCCAGCCACCTCAAGGGCCTGCTGTGGACGGACGTGATGTACCGGGCCACCGGCCTGCTGGCCGACGTCAGCTACCGCTACTCCCCCACCACCTACCACCTCACCGAGCAGACCCTGGGGTTCTGGGAGTACCTCGACCGCACGGTGGGCGACGCCGACTACTCGGACCTGTCGGAGGAGCAGATCGGCGGGCTGTACGTCGGCTACCGGGCAGAGCCCGAGAAGGCGGACGCGAAGGCGCTGCGGCCCTACGCCGAGGCGGTGGAGGACGCGGGATGGGTGCATCCGGCCGGTGCGCGCGTACTGCGGCTGTGGCGCGCGCACTACGCGCGCCTGGGCATGCACGACCCCGGTCTCGAGGCCCACCAGCCGCCCGCGCTGAGCACACGCCAGGCGCTCGACCGGCTGACGGAGTTGGGCTTCTGCCTCGACCTGCGCGCCTGCGGGGGTCCGGTGTACCTGGACGCCACCCGTCACGGTCTGCCGCTGCGGCAGATCGTCGACGCCGACGGGCGGCCCAACTACCTGGCCTGCATGATGCGGGAACTGCTGCCGCTCGTCCCGGACTTCGACGAGGTCGTCCTGCTGTACGACCGTGAGCTGGAGGCCGACTACCAGCTGGTCCAGCGCGTCCTGACCGCCGCCGGGACGACCGTACGGCGGGTCGTACTGGGCCGGGTACCGATCGACGGCCGCATCCGCTCCGCCCGCCACGGCGGCTGGGAGGGACACACGGTGGGCGATCTGCTGGCACGGGCGGGAGACGAAGGCAGCGAGGAGGCGGTGCTGCGCCTGGGCATGCGCCTGTACTTCATCGCGGCGCTCGGCGCGGGCCAGCAGCAGTCCTTCCGCCATGAGGTGCTGGGACAAAGCCTGGCCCGCGCCCGGCGGCTGCTGGCCGGCGACCGGCACCCCGACCCCGCGCCGACGGCCCAGGTGCTGGCCCGTCACCGCAAGGACCATCTGCACGTCAACCCCTACCGCCTGACCTCCGCCCTGCTGGCCAGGCACCGCCCCGCGCCCGCCCGCCGCCTCCTGGAAGCGGTCTACCTGTGATCATGTCCCAGCAGTTGCTGCGTGACGAGAGCGCCCGCCGCGTCCGCGAGGCGCGACCCGAACTGGCCGCCCGCGTCGATCTGTCGACCGACGACGGTCTGCTGGCCGCGCATCAGGAGATCACCGGGACCGGGCAGTGGCCCCGCATGCCCGCGGTGTGTGTGCTGCGTGCCTTCGAGCCCGCCGTCTGGCTGCGCGAGGTGTTCCTGTTCGCCCGCCGGATCGGGCCCGGCGCGGCGGCTGCCTGGCGCCAGGACTTCACCCGCACCGTCTTCCTCGCCGGCAACCCCGGCCATCTGCGCGAGCGGTTCGCCTTCGCCCATGTCGCCGACGACGGCACCGCCGCCTGGCTGGGCCCGGCGCCCGCCGGCGAGAGCACCGCCCTGCGCCGGCTGCTCAAGGTGTTTCCCGCTGACGCCGCGCTGCCCACGATGGCACCCGCGGTGATCGAACTGCCCGCGGACGGCCCGGCCGGCTGCCGCGCCCCCGTCCAGCGCGAACTGCATCTGGCCACCGCCGGACTGACGGTCGGAGCGAGCCTCGTCCATCTGCACCATCTGGTGTGCGAGGCCGTCCTCGACGGTCTCCTGGAACCGGGCGACCGGCTGGCCCTGCGGCCGGTGCCCCGTCTCGTGGGCGTCCGCGGTCCCTTCGCGGCGCTGCGCGTCGGCCCGTCCGACCGGCAGCCGTACCGGCTGCGCGCCCACGCCGCCCTCGGCGCGGGCTCGGTGCCGTGAGGCCCCATCCGTTCGTCGAACGCCGGTCACCGAACACCGGTCCGGCTCGGTCTCGCGGCAGGCTCAGCCGGACGGCGGCGCCCAAGCGGCTGCCGCCTCCTGGGCGGTGGGGTGGGTGGCGAAGACCTGCTCCAGACCGACCATGCGGAACATCCGCAGAACACGGTCGGGAACCGCGGCCAGGGCGATGCCCCCACCGGCCCCGAGGGCGCGGTTGCGGGCGGCGATCAGGACCGTGATGCCGCTGGAGTCGCAGAACGTGAGACCGCTCAGGTCGACGATCAGCTGCTGGCCCCCGCGCAGGTCCAGACGCTCCAGGCAGTCCCGGACCTGTGGGGCGGTGGCGTGGTCGAGGTCGCCGGCCAGCTCGAGGACGGGCCCGGCGGGGGTGCTGCGCGTGGTCAGGGTCAGAGGATTCACTGCTGCTCTTCACTGGGAGGTCGGGGCACGTTGATGGCGAGGACCGCGGTGTCGTCGTCCACGCCGGTGCCGAGGGTGTCGAGCAGGTCGCTCAGGGCCTGGACGGTGTCCGACGCGGTGGTCGGGGACAGCCGCCGCGCGAAGTCCATGAGCGCTTCGTCGCCGTAGCGTCCGCCGGACTGGTCGGTGTGGGCCTCGGTGAGTCCGTCGGTGTAGAGCAGCAGGGTGTCGCCGGGGTCCAGGCGGACGGTGGTCGTGGCGATATGGGCGTCCGGCAGGACACCGACGAGCTGGCCGCCGGGGGTGTGCAGATAGTCGGCGCTTCCGTCGGCGCGCATCAGGAGGGCCGGGGGGTGGCCGCCGCTGGCCAGGGTGATCCGGAAGGCGCCCTCGGCCCCGACGGGAGTGAGCAGTCCGAAGATCACGGTGCAGAACCGCGGGTCCGTGCCGTGGTACTCGTGGTTGAGGACGGTGTTCAGGTTGCCCAGGACGACGGCGGGATCGGGGTCGTAGACGGCGGCGGCGCGCAGCGTGTAGCGGGCCAGTGAGGTGACCGCGGCCGCGGCGGCGCCCTTGCCGCACACGTCGCCGAGGAACAGGCCCCAGGTGCCGTGGGCGAGGGGGAACAGGTCGTAGAAGTCGCCGCCGACCTCGTCGAGGGAGGCGACGTGGTAGTGGGCGGCGACGTCCAGGCCGGGTACGTCGTCCAGGACGGGGGGCAGCAGGGTCCGCTGCAGGGTGGTGGCCAGGATCTTGAGCCGGTCGCGTTCGCGGTCGGCCTCCTGCCGGGCGCGCAGCAGCTCCACCTCGTAGGCGCGCCGGTCGCGGGCGTCGACGACCGTCGTGCGGATGAGCAGCGGCCGTCCGTCCTCTCCGGTCTTGACCGCGGAGGTCACCAGGACCGGCAGCCGGGAACCGTCGGCGGCCTTCAGCTCCAGTGCGATGCCTCTGACCTCGCCCTGCATGGCCAGCAGCGGCGCGAAGTGGGTCTCGTGGTAGAGCTTGCCGCCGACCGTGAGCAGGTCGGAGAAGCGCATGCGCCCGACCAGCTCGTCGCGCCGGTACCCGAGCCAGTCCAGCAGCGTCTTGTTGACCTTGGCGATCCGCCCGTCCAGCAGCGTGGACAGATATCCGCAGGGCGCGTGCTCGTACAGGTCCTCGGCGCTGTCCTCCAGCAGGGAGGACCACGGCTCCGACTCGTCACCGGAGTCGTCTTCCGGGCCTGTCCCGCGGTCATGGCCGCCGTTGGGCTGGAACGTCACCGGGTGACCTTCGCGGCGAAGGAGGCGATCGTCGCGGCGGTCGCCTCCGGCGCGCTGAGCTGCGGGCAGTGTCCGGTGGCGGTGAGGGTGACCAGCTCGCTGCCCTCGATCCGGGCGTGGACGAACGCGCCGACCTCCGGTGGGGCGATGGCGTCGTTCGAGCACTGCGCGATCAGCGTGGGAACCGTGACCGCGGCGAGGTCGCCGCGGTTGTCGGACAGGAACGTGGCCCGGGCGAAGACACGGGCGATCTTCGGGTCGGTGCGGCAGAAGCTGTTGGTCAGCTCCTGCCCCAGCTCCGGCCGCTCGGAGTTGCCCATGATGACCGGGGCCATCGTCGCCGACCAGCCCATGTAGTTCGACTCCAGGGACTCCAGCATTTCGTCGATGTCCTCGGCGCTGAATCCGCCCCGGTAGCCGGTGGCCGGGTCGTCGATGTAGCACGGTGAAGGGGTCAGCAGCATGAGTCCGGCGAAGAACCCGGGCTCCCGCGCGGCGGCCAGCACCCCGATCGACGCGCTCACCGAATGCCCGACGAAGACCACCGGGCCCGCGTCCAGCTCGCGGCAGATGTCGAGCACGTCCTCCGTGTAGCCGTCGAGTCCGGCGTACCGCCCCTCGCTCCAGGCCGACGCGTCCGAGCGGCCCGCCCCCACGTGGTCGAAGACGACCACCCGGAAGTCGCGCTCCAGGGCCGGCACCACCAGGCGCCACATGTTCTGGTCGCACCCGAACCCGTGCGCGAGCATCACGACCGGCCCGTCCTCCCGGCCGGTCACCGTCACGTGATTTCTTGCTCGTACATCCATGCGAACCATCCTCGCACTCCTGGCCCGCGGTCTCTCGGTGTCACCCGGCGGCCGGAAATGAACGCTCCTTGCTCCGCCCCCCCTGACCGTGCCGCCGAGCGTGAGTGCGGCGGCCGCCCGGCGTGGCCGTCGCGCACCTACCCTTGCTCCGCCCTCGGGCCGGTCGTGCCGCCCGGGGCCCCTTCGGGTTTCGTGTGCAGTACCTCTCGGGCCTGGTCCGCGGCGCGGGTGATGCTCTCGGAGATGTAGTCGAGGAAACGGGCGATGTTCTCGAGGCGCGCGGCGGCCGGGGTGCCCGTTCCGAGGACACCGACGCCCTGCCGCGCGATCTCGGCCACCTGCAAGGTGCCGCGGGCGCTGGCGATCATGGACTGGTACCAGACGTCGTCGTCGACGACATAGCGCTCGCGGCGGCGTTCGTCGCGCTCCCGGCGGATGAGCCCCTGGCTGTCGAGGAACGCCACCGCTTTGGAGACGGACGCCGGGCTGACCTCGAGGCGCCGGACGAGTTCGGAGGCGGTGAGACTGCCCGAGTCACTCATGCAGAGACAGGCCAGCACCCGGGCCATCATCCTGGGCGTGCCCGACTGCATGAGGACGACGGTGAATGTCTCCTCGTACTCGCGCACGGCCTCGGGGTCCCGTCCGTGGGCCTGCGGGGGCACCTGCGGCCCCCGGGGCGTGGGCTGCCTGCGCCGGTGGGCGCGGCGCTCGGTGGCGTGGTGGGCCAGGTCGGCGCGGTAGCCGGTGGGGCCGCCGTTGCGCATCACCTCGCGAGTGACCGTCGAGGTGGGGCGGTCGAGACGTCTGGCGATCTCGGCGTAGGCGAGGCCGTCGACCAGCCCCAGCGCGATCTGCCGGCGTTCCTGCTGGGTGAGCCTGCCTCCCGGCATCGCGGTCTCCTCCGTGCTCGTCGTCTTCTCCGCTGACGCTTCAGCATAGCGTTCACTCTCGCTCCATTGCAACGAATGGCCGAGTGAGCGTTGCATTGATTTCCGGATCGTTGCAACGAAATTGCGCTTTTGAGCTGCACGTTCGTTCGTGATACGCAACGAAGCCACTGCTCAAATCATGAACGCAACGTAGCGTTTCCATTATCAGAAACGACAAAGCACAGGAGATACCGATGCCGAAGTTCCCCACCCCCGCCCCGATCGCCGCCGTCCTCGACATCCCCGCGGGACGCATCGAGTTCATCGCCGCCGACCGGACCGACACCGTGGTCGAGGTCCGGCCGCTGGATCCCTCCAAGAGCCGCGACGTGAAGGCGGCCGAGCGGACCGAGGTCGTCTACGGCGACGGCGTCCTGCGCGTCGAGGCCTCGGCGAAGAACCAGATCCTCGGCAGCTCCGGCTCCGTCGAGGTGACGGTCCAGCTGCCGACCGGCTCCCGGGTCGACGCGAAGGCGGCCGGCGCCGAGTTCCGTGGAGTCGGGAGGCTGGGCGACGTCGCCTTCGAGACCTCGCAGGGCTCGGTCAAGCTCGACGAGGCCGCGAGCGTCCGCCTCACCACCGCGGCCGGGGACGTCTCGGTCGGCCGCCTGGGCGGCGCCTCGGAGATCAGCACCCGGAAGGGGGACATCCGGATCGCCGAGGCCATCGGCGGCGCGGTCGTGCTGCGCACCGACGTCGGCGAGGTCTCGGTCGGCGCCGCCCACGGCGTCTCCGCCTCCCTGGACGCCGGCACCACCTACGGCCGGATCCGCAACGCCCTGAAGAACACCGACGGCGCCGCCGACCTGGCCATCCACGCGACCACCGCGCACGGCGACATCGTCGCCCAGAGCCTCTGAGGAGCAACGCCATGACCCACCTGGCCATCGCGGCGAACGGGCTGCGCAAGTCCTACGGCGACAAGGTCGTCCTCGACGGGATCGACCTGGCCGTCCCCGAAGGAACGGTCTTCGCTCTGCTCGGCCCGAACGGCGCCGGCAAGACCACCGTCGTGAAGATCCTCTCCACTCTCGTCTCCGCCGGTGCCGGCAGCGGCGGCATCCACGTCGACGGCCACGACCTGGCCGCCGACCCGCAGGCGGTGCGCGCCGCGATCGGTGTCACCGGGCAGTTCTCCGCCGTCGACGGCCTCATCACCGGCGAGGAGAACATGCTCCTGATGGCGGACCTGCACCACCTCCCGCGGGCCGAGGGACGGCGCACCGCGGCCCGGTTACTGGAGCGCTTCGATCTGGTGGAGGCGGCCGGGAAGCCCGCCTCCACCTATTCCGGCGGCATGAGACGCCGCCTGGACATCGCCATGACACTGGTCGGTGATCCACGGATCATCTTCCTGGACGAGCCGACCACCGGCCTGGACCCGCGGTCGCGCCACACCATGTGGGGCATCATCCGTGAGCTCGTCTCCGACGGGGTGACCGTCTTCCTCACCACCCAGTACCTGGACGAGGCGGACGAACTCGCCGACCGCATCGCCGTGCTCGACGGCGGCGGAATCGCCGCGGAGGGCACCGCCGAGACGCTGAAGCGGCTCGTCCCGGGCGGCCATGTGCGGCTGCGGTTCTCCGACCCGGACGCCTACCGGTCCGCCGCGCTCGGCCTGCCGGACGCCGCCCGGGACGACGAGGCCCTGTCGCTGCGGGTTCCCAGCGACGGCAGCCAGCGCGCGCTGCGCTCCGTGCTGGACCGGCTGGACTCGGCCGCCGTCGAGGCGGACGAGCTGACCGTGCACACTCCCGACCTCGACGACGTGTTCTTCGCCCTGACCGGTGGCGACGTGACGAACCAGCCCAAGGAGACGGTCCGATGAGTTCCTTCTCCCTCGCCGTGCGCGACTCGTCCACGATGCTGCGGCGCAACCTCCTGCACGCGCGGCGCTACCCCTCCCTCACCCTGAACCTGCTGCTCACCCCGGTCATGCTCCTGCTGCTGTTCGTCTATGTCTTCGGTGACGTGATGAGCTCCGGCATCGGCGGTGGCGGCGCGGACCGCTCGGAGTACATCGCGTACATCGTGCCGGGCATCCTGCTGATGACCATCGGCGGCACCGTGGTCGGGACAGCGGTGTCCGTCTCCAACGACATGACCGAGGGCATCATCGCCCGTTTCCGCACGATGGCGATCCACCGCGGGTCGGTGCTCGTCGGGCACGTCGTCGGCAGCGTGCTGCAGTCGGGCGTGAGCGTGGTCCTCGTGGGCGCCGTGGGTGTGGCCATCGGCTTCCGGTCCATCGACGCCACGGTCCTGGAGTGGCTGGCGGCGTTCGGGCTGCTCGTACTGTTCGCCACGGCGCTGACGTGGATCGCGGTCGGCATGGGGTTGATCAGCCCCAACGCCGAGGCCGCGAGCAACAACGCGCTGCCGATGATCCTGCTGCCGCTCCTGTCCAGCGCCTTCGTCCCGGTCGACGCGATGCCCGGCTGGTTTCGGCCGTTCGCCGAGTACCAGCCGTTCACTCCCGCCATCGAGACCCTGCGCGGCCTGCTGCTCGGGACCGGGATCGGCGCCGACGGATGGCTCGCGGCCGGCTGGTGCGTGGGGCTCACGGTGCTCGGCTACTTCTGGTCGACGTCGAAGTTCGGCGGCGACCCGCGCTGACGTGCTCCGCGGCGTCCCCGGCCCGGCGGCCGGGGACGCCGGCGCGCGCGTACGGGTCCCGGGGTGCGCCGGTGACCGGCCCGCGCCCGGTTCAGTCCGTGCGCGTGGTGGAGCGGACCGCGTCGGCGAGCGCCCGGCCCACGGCCCGGGAGCCGTTCGCGTTGGGGTGCAGTGGAGCGGCGGCGTGCATGGGGACCAGTCCCTCGGTGTAGCGGTCGGCGGGCGCGGCGCACGCGTCGTGGCCGACGCTGAGGCGATAGGCGTCCACGAAGGTGGCGTCGTGGTCCCCGGCCGTCCTCTTCAGTGTGGTGCTGAGGTGGTTGATCGCGCCCTGGAGGTAGTCGGCGTCGACGTCCCAGACGGGCTGCCTCGGGTAACAGCCGCCGGGACGGAAGTAGTCGCCGTAGCCGACGACGAACACCGTCGCGTGCGGGGCCCGCTGGTGGATCCGGTCCAGGACGTCCGCGAACTTCGGTGCCCACGCGTCGACGGCGGCCTTCACCGTGTCCACGCCGCCCCGGGTGTGCGTGGCCGCGCAGCTGACACCGGCGGGTTTGGGCAGCAGGTTGACGCAGTCGAGCGCCAGGGTCATCAGGCCGACGTCGTTGGCGCCGATGGTGATGCTGACGACGTCCGTGTCCTCGTCGAGGGCGTCGTACTGGGGGGCGGTGCCCGGGTGCTGCGGCGTGCTGAGGTCGTCGGCCGTGGCCGCCGAGCAGCTGACGTCGGTCAGTCCGGCGCCGAGCGCCTGGGCCGCGATGTGCGGGTAGTCGGCGAGGGAGCGCAGGCACAGCGGGTCCGAGGTGTCGGCCGGCGGCACCAGCGGGGCGGAGGCGAACGAGTCCCCCAGGGCCACGTAGGTGAGGGGCTCGGCGGTCTCGGCGGCGGCGGACGGCAGGGCGGCGGGCAGGGCCAGGGCTGCCACGGTCACGGCAGCCGTGAGCGCGGTACGCGGACGGGAGATCACGGACGGCTCCTCGGACGGTCGGTGGTGCACGCGGTCGACAGGATCAGCATGTACCGCCCGGACGATCACGGTGCCGGCCAACGCGCGGATGGCCCCTGAAAGTGCGTGCGCCGCCCACGGCCACGCGTTCACCCTTCCGGCTGATGCCGTACCTCAGGCGGGGCGCCCTGACGCAGCAGGAGCAGTTCCTCGTTCATCTCGGTGAGGAAGCGGACGACGACCGCCAGTTCCTCGGGGGTGAAGCGGCCGCGTGCGCGGTCGGTGCTGCGGGCCAGCGGCCGGAAGTACTCCCTGGCGAGGCTTCTGGCCGCCTGGGCGTAGTGCAGATGGACCACGCGGCGGTCGTCGGCCGCGCGAACGCGTCTGATGTGCCCCGCCTGTTCGAGCCGGTCGAGGCAGGCGGTCACCGCGCCGGAGGTGAGGTTGAGCTGTTTGCGCAGCCGGCCCGGCGTCATCGGCTCGCCCGCCGGGTCCGTGTCGGCGTCCAGGACGGCGATCAGCGCTTGCATGTCGGTGAGGTGCAGGCCCTGCGCCTGGGCGAACTCGTAGGCGATGCGGTTGAACTCGGCGTTCATCCGGCGCAGCAGGGCAGCGAAGGACTGCAGCCCTGTGGGGTCGTCGCCGGGTGGGGGTGGTGTGGGAGTGCCGGAACCGCTCATGCTCGGAGTATAAGATCACTCAATCATTGAGATTCTTGATTGATGATTCATCTTGTCTGCGTCTGGGGATGCCTGTGAGAACTGCGCCACGCCGGGTCCGGTGGATCCTTCCCCTCGTCCTGCTGTTCGTCTGGCTGGGAGTGGGCGGCACTCTCGGTCCCTACGCGGGCAAGCTGGGCGAGGTGGCCACCAACGATCAGGCGGCCTTCCTGCCGCGCAGCGCCGAGTCCACCCGGGTGCTGCGGGCGCGCGAGGCGTTCGACCAGTCCGAGACGCTGCCCGCCATCGTGGTCTGGACCGCGGACGGCGGGCACGTCACCCGGGATCAGCGCACCGCCGCCACCCGCGCCCTCGGAGGGCTCCATGAGAAACCCGGAGTCGCCGGCCGCTCCTCGCCCGCCCTGGTCTCCGACGACGAGGAGGCCATGCAGGCGGTCGTCCCGCTGGAGCCCGACCTGGGCAAGGAACTGCCCACGGTCCTCGACGAGGTGCGCGAGGCGGCACAGGGCGTGCCCGGCACCACGGTGCGCGTCGCCGGTCCGGCGGCGAGCCAGGCCGACCTGTCGGACGCGTTCTCGGGCATCGACGGACTGCTGCTGGCCGTGGCACTCGGGGCGGTCCTGCTGATCCTGCTCCTCGTCTACCGCAGCCTGCTGCTGCCGTTCGTGATCATCCTCGGCGCCGTGTTCGCCCTGGGACTCGCCTGCGCCATCGTCTACGTACTGGCCGACCACGACCTGGTCCGGGTGGACGGACAGGTGCAGGGCATCCTCTCCATCCTCGTGATCGGCGCCGCCACCGACTACGCGCTGCTGCTCTCCGCCCGCTTCCGCGAGGAACTGGCCGTACGCGAGGACTCCGCCGCCGCCGCGGCGGCGGCTCTGCGCCGCTCCTTCGGCGCGATCACGGCGAGCGCGGCCACCGTGGCGCTCGGCCTCCTCGCCCTGCTCGCGAGCGACCTGACCAACAACCGTGCCCTCGGCCCGGTCGGCGCCATCGGCATCGGGTGCGCCATGCTCTGCGCCCTCACCTTCCTGCCCGCCGTCCTGGCGCTGCTGGGCCGGACCGCCTACTGGCCCTCCCGGCCGAAGGCGTCGGACGCGTCGGCGGAGGGCCACGGCGTCTGGCGCCGGGTCGCCGCGCGAGTGGACCGGCGGCCGCGCCGTACGTGGGTGGTCACCGCGCTGGGCCTCGCCGCCTTCGCGGCCCTCTCCCCCGCGCTGTCCGCCAAGGGCGTGCCGCTGGACGAACTCTTCGTGAACGACGCGCCCTCCGTCGCCGCCCAGAGGACGCTCGGCGAGCACTTCCCCGGCGGCTCGGGCAACCCCGCCGTCGTCATCACCGACGCCGGCCGCGCCCGGCAGGTGCTGGACGCGGCGAGGAGGACCGAGGGCGTGGCCGACGCCGCCACGGTCTCCGCGTCGGGAAGGCCGGGGACCGGTGAGCCGCTCGTCGTCGACGGCCGCGTCCGGATCGACGCGACCCTGAGCGCGGCCTCCGACAGCGACGCCGCCAAGGAGACCGTCCGGCGCCTGCGCGACGCGGTGCACGCGGTGCCCGGCGCCGACGCGCTGGTGGGCGGCTACACCGCGCAGCAGTACGACACCCAGCGGACCGCCGTCCGGGACCGTACCGTCATCGTGCCGATCGTGCTCGGCATCATCCTGCTGATCCTCGTCCTCCTGCTGCGCTCGCTGCTGATTCCCGTGCTCCTGGTGGCGACCGTCGCCCTCAACTTCCTCGCCACGCTCGGGGTGTCGGTGCTCGTCTTCGACCACCTCCTCGGCTTCAGCGGTACGGACGCGTCGGTGCCGCTCTACGGGTTCGTGTTCCTCGTGGCCCTCGGCGTCGACTACAACATCTTCCTGATGTCCCGGGTACGGGAGGAGGCGCTCGTACACGGAAGCCGGCAGGGCGTACTGCGCGGGCTGACCACGACGGGCGGTGTCATCACCTCGGCCGGTGTGGTGCTGGCCGCGACGTTCGCGGCCCTGATGGTGATCCCGCTGGCGTTCATGGTGCAGATCGCGTTCATCGTGGCCTTCGGCGTCCTGCTCGACACGGTCGTGGTCCGCTCGCTGCTCGTCCCCGCACTGGTGATCGACCTCGGCCCGCGGGCGTGGTGGCCCGGCGCTCTCGCCCGGGGCACGGCGGAGCCGGACCTCAGAGGGCCACTGAAGGACGGCTGAGAGGCCGCTGAGGGGCCGCGGCTGTCTCCGGCGCGTCCGTGGCCGTCGTCGGGTCCGGCGGCGATGATCGGACTCCCGCATCAGCGCACGAGGAGAGGCGTCATGACCGCAGCGATCGTCCTGTTCACCTCGGATCTGCGGCTGCACGACCATCCGCCGCTGAGCGCCGCGCTCAGGGCGGCCGACGAGGTCGTGCCGCTGTTCGTACGGGACCCCGGTGTCCACGCCGCCGGTTTCGACGCGCCCAACCGCCGCGCCTTCCTCGCCGACTGCCTCGCGGACCTCGACGCCTCGCTGCGCCGGCGCGGCGGCCGGCTCGTCGTGCGCACGGGGCCGGTCGTGCGGGAGCTCCGCGCCGTCGCCGGGGAGTGCGGGGCCACCGAGGTGCACATGGCCGCCGGTGGAACCGGCTTCGCCCACCGCCGCGAGGAGCGGCTGCGCGAGGAGCTCGGCCGGCTCGGCGTGGGGCTGCGGGTGCACGACGGCGTGGTGACCGCCGTCGCCCCGGGCACCGTGACACCGGCCGGGTCCGACCACTACGCCGTGTTCACCCCCTACTTCCGCGGCTGGTCGCGGCAGCGGCTGCGGGACACCTGCCCCGCTCCCCGCGCGGTGCGGGTCCCCGGCACCGTGCGCGGCGAACCGCTGCCGACGCGCGAGGAGTTGACCGGGCTCTCGCCGGGGCTCCCGGCCGGTGGGGAGACGGCGGGGCGCGAGCGTTTCTCCCGGTGGGCCCGCACCGGACTGCCCCGGTACGAGGACCGGCACGACGACATGGCGGGCGACGCGACCTCAAGGCTCTCGCCCCACCTCCACTTCGGCACCCTCTCGCCCGTGGAACTCGTCCGGCGGGCCCGCGAGCAGGGCGGCCCCGGCGCCGAGGCGTTCGTGCGCCAGCTGTGCTGGCGGGACTTCCACCACCAGGTGCTGGCGGCACGGCCCGAGGCGTCCTTCCAGGACTACCGCACCCGTCACGACCACTGGCGGGACGAGAAGGAGGCGGCCGCGGACATCGCGGCGTGGCAAGCGGGCCGTACCGGCTATCCGGTCGTCGACGCCGCCATGCGCCAGCTGCGCCACGAGGGCTGGATGCACAACCGGGCACGCCTGCTGACGGCGAGCTTCCTGACGAAGACGCTGTACGTGGACTGGCGCATCGGCGCCCGGCACTTCCTGAGCCTGCTCGTCGACGGCGACATCGTCAACAACCAGCTCAACTGGCAGTGGGCCGCCGGGACGGGCACCGACACCCGCCCCCACCGCGTCCTCAACCCCGTGCTCCAGGGCAGGCGCTACGACCCCGACGGCGCCTACGTACGCCGGTGGGTGCCCGAACTGCGCGACGTGGACGACCGGTTCGTCCACGAGCCCTGGCGTCTCCCGGCGGACCGGCGCGCCCTCCTCGACTACCCGGAACCGCTCATCAGCCTGGCCGACGGACTGGCACGCTTCAAGCACGCCCGCGGACGCGACTGAGGAGCGGCACGTCCCGCCCCGCCATGAGCGCGGCGACCGGGCGCGTCGACCGGAGCGCTCCGGGATGCGCTCCGGGATGCGCTCCGGAATGGGACGTGCGCCATCCGTCCTGACTCGTTCGAGTGATCTTGCGCCGCCCGCCGCGCTCTCCCGCCTGGCCCGAGGGAAGACGTGAGGCCGTAATCGCAGGTCACCGTCTCAGGAGGTCTTATGCGCACGCGCATCGCACTCGCCACGGCTCTGGCCGCCGCCGCCCTTCTCGGCAGCGCCGGCACCGCACTCGCCGACCCGCCCGCGAACCCGATGGACCTGATGAAGCCCGCCCTCGCCGCCCCCGCCCAGGGCGTAGGCCTCGCGGGCGGTCTCATGACGCAGGCCGCGCACCCGATGGAGATGGTGGCCCCGCTGCTGGCGCCCTCGCAGAGCTGACCCGCTCACCCTCCTGCGGGGAGAAGTGCTTGATCCGCCCGTCCGGTGCGGTGCCCTGCGCGGCACGGTCACCGGGCGGGCCTCCGTGGCTTCCGGCCCGGTCGGCGGTGCCCGCCTCCGGTGAGTCGCGGTGGGATGGAACCGCCTCCGGTGAGTCCCGGTGGGTGGCGGGTGACGGTGCCCATCGCCACCGGGCGCCTCATGGGGAGGGGCCGGGAGCTTCCCGGCACGGGCGTGGAAGAAAATCCGGGAAACGTGCCGACGGGATGTCAAGACGACGGCGGCGGCTCCGACCAACCGGTCGAAGGGCCCCGCAGGGGCTCGCGGACCATGAGGAGTACGGGACGAACGCGTCGCGCCCAACCCGATGGTCACCCTCAACCGGGCGATCGCGCTCGCGGAGACCGAGGGCCCGAGGGCGGGGCTGGCCCTGCTGTCCACCCTGGACGGCGACGAGCGGATGACACGGCATCACCGGCTGCTGTCCGTGCGGGCGCATCTGCTGGAGAGGTCCGGCGACATGGCCGGGGCGTACGAGAACTACCGGAGCGCCGCGAAGTCCACGGCGAGCATCGCCGAGCGCCGCTACCTGGAGTCCCGGGCCGGCCGGGTGGCGCGGCTCGCACCCGAGGTGTCCCGGTCACGGCGCTGAGACCCGGTCGACGGCCCGCGAGGACGCGCACCGCCTCCTGTCGCCTCATCGAGGGACCGTGGCGGCGGGCGGCGTCCACCGGCGGGTGGGAGGCACCGCGGAGGAGACGCCGTACTCCTTCCTGAGCTGTTCCGGGATGGCGTAGTGCATGACACGTCCGCGGGTGAGGGAGGACAGTTCGAGGACGGTGGTGAGGTGGCCGAGGCGGTCCAGGGCCCAGGCGCCGAGGGGTGAACGGTCCTCGATGGTCTCCAGTACGCCGAGGAGGTGGGGCGCGGCCTTGACGACGGTGTCCCACGGAGTGCGGTTCACCTGGAGCCAGTCGGCGCAGGTGTCGCCGACGAGGTGGCGGATGAGAGCGGAGACGACGGGGTCGAAGAAGGTGCCGGGTACGACCTCCTCGTAGAGGTCGATCAGCTGCCGGGTCAGGTGGGTGCCCTCCTCGGAGGGGCCCATGTGCCGGACCATGTAGAGGTCGAGGAACCGGCGGGCTTCGTCGAGAGTTGCGGGGACGGCGTCCTGGTCGACTCCGAGCATGGCGCCGACGACGCGCCAGGCGTAGTAGTAGGCGTCCGCCCCTTCCGTCGACATGTGGATACCGAGGCGGTGCAGGCTGTCCAGCACGAGCAGGGAGAAGAACATCTGCCCGCCGATCATGTCCTCCTGGCAGATCGGCGTTCCGTGCGCTTGCGTGTCCCAGCGGTTCTCGCGCGTCAGGTGATGGCGCACGGCGGCGTGCAGGAGGCGGACCTTCTGGGCGGCGGGGACGAAGCGGCTGCCCGCCTCGAAGGCGTCCGGCCGCATCAGGTGGACGGTGAACTGGCCGGTCTCCGCCATCCGTTTGGAGGGGTAGTTCAGCCCGTGGGTGGTGGACAGGAGCTTCGCCACGTGCGGGACGAGGTAGCAGGCGGGCATGGAGGCGAAGGAGAGCGCGGTCGAGATGTGCACGTTGTTGTCGATGAAGAACAGCCGGGCCTTCTCCATCTCGCCCCAGTCCACCCATGCCGGCGGAACGCTGGTGGCCCGGAGGTATGCGCGGGCGACGTCGGGCAGACCCTCCGGCAGCGGAGATCCCGCGGTGGAGACGTAGCGCATCAGGGTGTTGAACGTGCCCACCTCGCCGCGCTCGAAGAGGGTGGCGACGGTGGCGTCGGCGAGTTCGTCACCGGTCTGTCGCAGGGCGTCCATCGATGCCTCGGTGTACGTCATGGCGGGCTCCTTCGTCTGTGCCGGGCGGGGTGGTCCGCGGAGGGTGGGAGGGTCGGCGGGCGGGAGCGCCGGCGGCCGGGGACGGCGGGGAGTGCGGCCCCCGGTGCGGGTCACGAGAGGCGGACCGCCGCCGAACGCGCCAGCACGGTCAGCGCCTCGGCGGCGTGAGGAGGCACGTCCAGCTCGTGGAGTGCGCCGAGGGCCTCCTCGACCCGTGCGGTGATCATGGCCTCGATGCGGTCGGGGGTCTTCAGCCGGGACATCACCTCGCGCACCGCGCGCAGCCCGTCTCCGTCCGGGTCCCGTCGCCCCAGCAGGGCGCGCAACCGCTTCCGGTCGCCCTCCCCGGCGAGGCGCCACGTCTCGGCGAGCAGGGCCGTGGGGCGTTGGCCGCGTACGTCGTCGGCGTTGGCCTTGCCGGTGCGGTCCGGGTCGCCGAACAGCCCCAGCAGATCGTCCCGGAGCTGGAACGCCTCGCCGAGCGGCAGGCCGTAGGCGGAGTAACCCTCGCGCAGGCGCTCACCCGCCCCGGCCAGGGCGCCGCCGATCAGCAGCGGATGCTCGACGGTGTACTTGGCGGTCTTGTACCGGATCACCTTCAGCGACGCGGCGGTGTCCGGGTCGGCCCCGGTGCGCAGGATCTCCAGGCACTCGCCCGCGACGAGCTCCCGGGCCAGCACCGACCACAGTGGCCGGGCCCGCGCGAGGAACGCGGCCGGCAGGCCGCTGGTGGCGAACAGCTGCCCGGCCAGCCCCATCAGCAGGTCGCCCACCAGCATCGCGAGCGACCTGGCGGCGGTGACGGCACGCGGACGACCGCGTACGGCGCCGCGGAGGGCAACATGGGCGGTGGGCCTGCCGCGCCGCAGGGAGCTGTCGTCGATGAGGTCGTCGTGCACGACCGCGGCGGCGTGCACCAGTTCCATGGACGCGGCGGCCCGCACCAGCGCGTCGCCGTCCGGCTGGCCCACGGCGCGCCAGCCCCAGTAGCAGAACGCCGCCCGCAGCCGTTTGCCGTCCGCGACCGCGGCCTCCAGCCGCGTCGCCACCGGGGCCAGCGCCGGATCGATCGCCGCCAACTGGTCGGCCTCCTCGGCCACGAACCGGTGGAGCACCCCGTCGACGCGTGCCCTGAACGCGGCCGGATCCCACCCGTCAGACATCATCGGCGGCCCGCCGAGCCAGCGCGTGCCGGGCGAGGATCTCCAGGTGGGCCGGGGGCACGGAGGCGTACCGGTCCAGCACCAGACGTCCGCGCGCCGTCAGGTCACGCTGGGCCTCGGCCGCCAGCACCGCGGTGTCCGAGCGCCGCAGCAGCCCCCGTACCGTCCCCAGCGCCGTACCCAGCGTGCTCACCGCCAGGTCGGCCAGTCCGGCCGCGAGCAGCACCGCCTGCCCTTCCGGTCCCTCGCGTCGCCCCGCCCCTCGGGTCATCCCCACGCCCCCCACCCACCGCACATCCGGCCGGCGCCGGTCCACGCCGTCCCTCCCAGCTTGGCGGCGCGCCGGGGACCGGAGCGGAGGAATTCACGACCGAGTGACCTGTCGGCCACCCGTACGAAGCTCGTCCGGGTCGTGTCGATCACGCTCCGGCGGCGTTACGGACACGACTCGGCCGTCCCCCGGCCGCCGTCCGCAGCGGAGGTGATCATGACGGTGCGCACAAGTGCCCCGAAGAGGAGACGAGAGTGTTCGGCAAGTCAGCCCGTACGGTCCGGAATCTGGAAGCGACGGGTGTCGGACTGCCCCCGGACCACGCGGTCGTGATCGACGCCCCGGACCCGCGCACCGCCGACGTCCTCGCCGCCGCCCGGCGCGGCGTCCACGCCCCTGCCCGGGCACTGCTCGCCGCCACCCGCGCCGATGCGGACTGGACCCTGCGGCACGCCGCCGCCGAGAGCCTCGCCGACCTCGCGCTGGACGACTCCGCGTGGCTCGACGCCTGGCGAGCGCAGACGCCACAGGATCCGGACCTCCTCGCCGTCGAGGCGTTCCGGCGCGTCGGCGAGGCGTGGCGGGTGCGGACCGGCGCCCGGGCGAAGGACGTGGCGCCGGATCAGTTCCGGGCGTTCTTCGCGCTGCTGGACGACGCGGTGCCGGTCATCGAGGCAGCCGTCGCGGCCTCTCCCGGCGACCCGGTGCCCCACTCCGCGGCGCTCGTCCACTGCATGGGCGCCCAGGCGCCGCGCGACGTCTTCGACGCCTGCCTGGCGCGCGCGCTGGCCTGCGCGCCGCACCACCTGCCGACCCACCTGAACGCCGTGCAGTTCCTCGCCGCCAAGTGGCACGGAAGCCACGAGGAGATGCTCGGCCACGCCGCCCGCGCCGCCGCCGACGCGCCGCCGGACTCACCGGTGCGCGGCCTGGAGGTCGTGGCCATGACGGAGGTAGACCTGGACGTGGACAGCGGTCGCGCCACCGGCGTCCCTCTCGACGCCGAACGGATCGACGGCATCATCGCAGCGGCGTCGGCCTACTGCTCGTCCCGGCCGCCCGAGGACACCGAGGCCCGACTGGTCCGCAATCACCTGGTGTGGGCGCTGAACCGGCAGCGGCGGTGGGCCGGATCGCTGGACACGTACCGTTCCATCGGCCGCTACGCCACCTCCTCGCCCTGGCAGTACGCGGGCGAGCCGCTGAAGGCCTTCCTGCACTTCCGTGACGCCGCCAGGGTGCGGCTGGCGGAGTCCGTACCGCGGGGAGGCACCGTTCCCGCCCCCGCCGTCCCGCTGCCGGAATCGGCGTCCGGCGCGCCCCGGGAGATCGCGTACGTGCCCGCCGCACCGGCGCGCACGGCGCAGGAACTGCTGCTGTGCGGTGCGACCGTCCGCCTCGCGCCCGCCGGGCGGTGGACGCTGCTGGAGCCGGCGCCGTCGCTGGAGACGCCGGGCAAGCGGGGACGCCGCGCCACACTGCTGCGGCTCGACGGTGCCACGGCGATCGCGGAAGCCGCCTTCTCCTCCGCCGGGCTGCCCGTGCTCGTCGCCCGCCTCGACGGAGCCGACGCCGCCGCACTGACCCTCGTGCAGGAGGGCGCCGCCACGGCGGGGCACCGCTGGGCGGGGCCCGGACAGGTGCCGTCGGCGCAGACCGCGCGGGCGCACGCCGACCTGTTCGTCACGGCGGCCGGCGCCGGCGACGCGGGTGCGGTGGCGCGGCTGCTCCGGGACCCGGGAGACCCGGCGGAACTGCTGGTCCGCACCCTCGACGCGCTGGGTCTCCCGCCGCTTCCGGTCGGCTTCGGGGAGCGCGAGGAGGTCCTCTCCACCCACCCGGCCGCCACCGTCCACCGCGCCCGGTCGCTGTGGCAGGGGATGAAGGACTTCATGAGCGACGACAACGACCCGAACCCGAACCTGGACCTCGGCACCCGCTGACCGGTGATTCTCGGGCTCGCGGTGCTCCGCGGCGGGCCCCGTGTCCCCACGCGTCGACGCGTGAGGGTGTCCCTGCCCGGAGGCACGAGGGACCGGACGCATGAGACGCCGGAGAGGAGCAGGGAGGAGAAATGAGTAACAATCACTCCCTGCCACTTTCAACCTATAGCGCACAAGGGGGCTTGCGGCAAGGCCCCTCCCCTGGGTCAGAATCGCGGGCCGAGGTCAGGACCTGCGGAAATGGGAGACTCACAAGGTGCGTGTGCTGTTGTTCGTCAAGGAGTGCTCCGACCCGGGGCAGGTGGCCGGGCACGCACCGGGGGTGCGGGCCGCCGGACCCGAGGCGCGGGTGTGCGCGCCGCCGGCCGTCCCGGCCACCACCTCGAACCGGAGCCGCTGACATGACAACTCCCCTGACCGCCGGCGCGTTCGATCTTCCCGGCCGCCTCTCGGCCAAGGCCGACCCGCGGCTGATCGAGGCCGACGAGCGGCACTTCGCGGCCATGGCCCATACCCTCGAGCAGACGATCACCGAACTGTCCGACAGCCTCGCCACCGAGCTCAGGGCCCCCGGCGGCGTCGGCCGGGAGGCGATGGACCGGGACGCGGAGGTCCACCGGCTGACCGGGCGCCTGCGCGCACTGCGCCGCTTCGGCCTCGACCTGTGCCTCGGACACATCGTCCACGAGGACGATCCCGAGCCGGTGTACATCGGACGCCTCGGCCTCACCGACAGCACGGGGCGGCGGCTGTTGCTCGACTGGCGCTCCCCCGCGGCCGAGCCGTTCTTCGCGGCGACCCACGCCCACCCGATGGGTCTGGCGAGCCGCCGCAGATACCGCTGGACCCGCGGCCGGATCAGCGACTACTGGGACGAGGTGTTCACCGCCGACGGGCTTCAGGGGCATGCCGCACTCGACGACCAGTCCGCGTTCATCGCCAGTCTGGGCACCAACCGGTCGGCACGGATGCGTGACGTGCTCGGCACCATCCAGGCCGATCAGGACGCCGTCATCCGCGCGGGGTCCCGCGGCACTCTCGTCGTCGACGGCGGCCCGGGGACCGGCAAGACCGTCGTGGCCCTGCATCGCGCCGCCCACCTGCTCTACTCCGACCCCCGTCTCGGCCACCGTCGCGGCGGCGTCCTGTTCGTCGGTCCGCACGAGCCCTACCTGGCGTACGTCGCCGACGTGCTGCCCAGCCTCGGCGAGGAGGGCGTGCGGACCTGCACCGTGCGGGACCTCGTCGCCGAGGGTGCCGGGGCCACGGCCGAGACCGACCCGGCCGTGGCCCGCCTGAAGTCGTCCGCGGACCTGGTGAAGGCGATCGAGGCCGCCGTCAGGTTCTACGAGGAACCCCCCACCGAGGGCATGACGGTCACGACCCACTGGTCGGACATCCGGCTGACCGCCACCGACTGGGCGGTGGCGTTCGACGCGGTGGAGGCGGGAACCCCGCACAACGAGGCGCGCGAGCAGATCCGCGACGAGCTGATCACCATCCTCATGGACAGGGACGACAGCGACGCCCCGCCGGATCAGCTCCGCATGTCGCTGCTGCGGGACCGGCAGTTGATGGGGGCCCTCAACCGGGCGTGGCCGATGCTCGAAGCGGGCGACCTCGTCGGAGACCTCTGGACGGTCCCCGCCTATCTGCGCAAGTGCGCTCCCTGGCTCGGCCCCGACGACGTACGCAGGCTGCGGCGCGAGGACGCCCAGGCCTGGACGGTGTCCGACCTGCCGCTCCTGGACGCCGCCCGGCAGCGGCTCGGCGACCCCGGGGCCTCCCTGCGCAGGCGCCGCCACGAGGCCGCCGTCGCCGTCGAACGCGCGCGCAGGGCCGATGTCATCGCCGGCCTGCTGCAGGCCGACGACGACGGGGAGGGCGCGGTGACGATGCTGCACGGCAAGGACCTGCAGGACACACTGATCGACGACAGCGCACGCCCCGGCGCCGAACCGGACCTGCTCGCCGGCCCGTTCGCGCACATCGTCGTGGACGAGGCCCAGGAACTGACCGATGCCGAGTGGCAGATGCTGCTGCTCCGCTGCCCGTCGCGCAGCTTCACCGTCGTGGGTGACCGCGCGCAGGCCAGGGACGGCTTCACCGAGTCGTGGCAGGAACGGCTGAAGCGGGTCGGGCTCGACCGGATCACCGTGTCCTCCCTGAGCATCAACTACCGCACGCCGGAAGAGGTCATGGCGGAGGCCGAGCCGGCCATCCGCGCCGCGCTCCCGGACGCCAACGTGCCGACGTCCATCCGCAGCAACGGGATCCCCGTCGTCCGCGGACGCGTCGGGGACCTGGAGGCGGTCCTCGACGACTGGCTCGCCGCACACGCCGACGGGACCGCCTGCGTCATCGGCGATCCCACGTTCCGGGCCACCTCCCGTGTCCGCTCGCTGACGCCCGCACTCTCGAAGGGGCTGGAGTTCGACCTGGTCGTCCTCGTCGACCCGGACGCGTTCGGTGAGGGCGTCGAAGGAGCCGTCGACCGCTATGTGGCGATGACGCGGGCCACCCAGCGACTCGTCATCCTCACGAGCTCCTGACACCGGCCGCGCCCGGTCGCGCCCTGGACCCCGCCGACGGAGCCCGGCGGCCCCGAACGCCAGGTCCGATTGCCGCCAGCTTCCGGGAGGAGGGCCCGCGATGCTCGAGTCATGAATCGACTTGAGGGAAAAGCGGCCCTGGTGACGGGCGGGAGCCGGGGCATCGGTGCGGCGGTGGCCCTGCGGCTGGCGGAGGAAGGCGCCGATGTCGCACTGACCTACGAGAAGGACGCGGAGCGCGCCGCCGAGGTGGTGGAGCGGATCAAGGCCGGGGGGCACCGGGCGCTGGCGATGCGGGCCGACAGCGCGGTACCCGAGGCGCTCACCGCCGCGGTGGACGACGCCGCCGGGGCGTTCGGCAGGCTCGACATCCTGGTCAACAACGCCGGTGTCTTCCTCGTCGGCCCGCTGGAGGAGATGGGGCCGGCGGAGGTGGACCGCACCCTGGCGGTGAACGTACGTGCGCCGTTCGTGGCGTCGCGGGCGGCCGTGCGTCACATGGGCCGGGGAGGCCGGGTCATCAGCATCGGCAGCAACGTCGGCGACCGGGCCGTCTTCCCGGGACTCGCGCTGTACTCGATGAGCAAGACGGCTCTCGTCGGGATGACCAAGGGGCTGGCGCGGGAACTCGGCCCTCGGGGCATCACGGCCAATCTCGTCCACCCGGGCCCCACCGACACGGACACCAACCCCGCCGACGGGCCGAACGCCGAGGCGATCACCGGCTTCACCGCGCTCGGCCGCTACGCGGAGCCGGCCGAGATCGCGGCGACCGTGGCCCATCTGGCCGGTGCGGACGGCGCGTACATCACCGGCGCCGCCCTCCACGTCGACGGAGGCTTCACGGCCTGACCTCCGCGTGGCCGCGCGGACCCACCCCACGCGCCGGAGCGTGAGGTGATCCCGGAAGACGCGTGGGAACCCGGGACGGGCCACACTGGACGGACGGGGACGGGTGGGAAGGCAGGGTCATGGACGACGGCACGCGGCACACCGGCACCACGCAGGACCGCGCCGCCGCGACCCACGGCGCCGGGCACCGGGGCGCTCACACGTCCGGCGCGTCCTGGTCCACGGCCGCGCAGGCCACGCTGCACTGCCTGACCGGTTGTGCCGTCGGCGAGATCCTCGGCATGGTCATCGGCACCGCCCTGGAATGGGGCAACCTGGGGACCACGCTTCTGGCGGTCGCGCTGGCCTTCGTGTTCGGTTACTCGTTCACACTGTTCGGCATCCGCCGGGCAGGACTCGGACTCAGGGGCGCCGTCAAGGTCGCACTCGCCGCCGACACCCTCTCCATCGCCGTGATGGAACTGGTCGACAACGGCATCATCCTCCTCGTCCCCGGTGCGATGGACGCCCAGCTGCGCGACGGACTGTTCTGGTCGACGCTGCTGGGCGGCCTCGCGGTCGCCTTCGTCGTCACCACGCCGGTCAACAAGTGGATGATCGGCCGCGGCAAGGGCCACGCCGTCGTCCACGCGCACCACTGACCGCCGGCCCGCCCGGCCCGATTCCTGCCTCCCCCTTCCCCGCCCGCGATTCAGACGCGGCGGCCCCACGCGGAGATCATCGGGGAGGTCGCCAGGTCCAGGCGGCCGGAGGCCACGTTCTCCAAGTGTCCGTCGATCTCCTCGTCGGTCGCCAGTCCCGCCGCGACCAGGCGCTCCCTCACCTGCCGGACCGTCGCCGCCTCCAGCACGGCGCACGCCGGGGAGGTGACCGGAAAGTAGGCGTCCGCGGTGACGTCGGCGAGTCCCGCCTCGCGCAGCAGGCGGGGAAGCCTGCGGCCGTACGCGAGGTCGGCGCCGCGGGCCGCCAGCAGCGAACGGAAGCCTCGCCTGAGGCGGTTGGCCAGCTCCTGCTCGGGCCCGTACTCGTCGAGGCAGATCAGCGGCTGCGAGGCGGGGTCGGCGTCCTCCAGCAGGAGCCACCCTCCCGGACGCAGGGCCTCGGCCATCGAGCGCAGGGCCCGGTCCCGGTCCGTCACGTGGACGAGCACCAGCCGGGCGTGGACGAGGTCGAAGCCACCCTCGGGCGGCGCGTCGCGGCCGACGTCGTGGCGCCGCACCTCCACGACGCCTCCGGCCGCCCCGGAGGCCCAGGAGGTGTCGATGTCGGTCGCCAGCACCCTGCCGGCCGGGCCGACCCGGTCCGCGAGCCAGGACACCACCGAGGAACCACCGGCCCCGACCTCCCAGCACCGCCAGCCCGGGGCGATGCCCAGTTCCCCGATGTGCCGGAACGTGGACGCGTCGAAGAGTGCGCCGAGCGCGTCGAAGCGCGTACCGGCTTCCGGCTGGGCGTTGTCGAGAAGGTATCCGGTCTCGCCGGAGGAGGGCGTCGTCATAGGACCAGTGTCATGTCGCACCTGTCCCGCACACACATCAAGGCACGGGCATCTGCGGTGCTCGAAGAGCACGGTCCGCGGCAGTCCCGGCGAAGCAGCGCACACCTCCGGACACGGCGCGCTCCGGGGGCCGCCTGAGGGTTGGGGCTCAGGGCCGGCCCCTGATCATCGACATCAGCAGGCCGTGGGTCTCGGCGTCGGCGGCCGCCACGAGCCCCCGCCCGCCCCGGCCGACCGGGCCGCCGTCGACGCCGGTGACCACGCAGCCGGCGGCCCGGCACAGGGCGATCCCGGCCGCGAAGTGCACGCTCGCCGACAGGTCGCCGCCATCGGTGACGTAGGCCGCGCGCTTCCCGGCCGCGACCCAGGTCAGCGCCAGCGTCGTGGACATGACCCGTGGCCGGAACCCCTCGACGAACCGCGGGTGGGCCAGCAGTTCCACGGCCCGGAAGCCGGGCGCGCCGGGGAACGGCGGATCGAGGTTGACGTCCACCAGCCGGGTGGCGGAGGTCGGGACCAGCGGGGCGTCGGCGCCGTCGTACCGCACCCGGGCGGTCTCACCGTCGGTGAGGAAGACCTCGCCGCTGAACGGATCGGCGACGGCCGCCACCCCGTCGCGCAGCGCCACGTTGACGGCGACCGCCATGGTGCCGGCGGCGTAGTTCAGCGTGCCGCACAGGGGGTCGACCAGCCACTGGCGCGCCGCGCCGGCCGCGCCCTGCCGTCCGCCCTCCTCGCCGAGCACCGCGTCGTCGGGCCGGGCGGAGCGGAGGACACCGAGGATCGCCCTCTCCGCCTCCACGTCGGCGGTGGTGGCGAAGTCCCCGCCCCCTTTGTCGATGCGGGTGAGGCGCTGGCCGTACAGGGTGCGCACCACCTCCGCGCCGGCACGGACGGCGGCTGCCGCGAGTTCGGTGTCGTCGAGCGGCGGGTCTGAGTCGATCACGCGGTGCAGCCTACCCATCGCGTCGCCAACTGCCGTTCATGAGACCCGAGATGAGGTCTCGGCGGCGGTTCACCGGTCGTCCGCCGGGCCATCGTTCCACCGCGCTTCCGCCAGACGCGGGACGCGCCCGGACGGGACTAGTACGGCCGGGAAGAACCGGTGCGCCCGGGAAGGACCGGTGCGGCCGAGACTGGTCGATCAGGGGCAACCTGATCGTAGTATCGGTGATCTCTGGGGGGAGGCAGTCATGGGCAGGCAACGCCCCGGCACGCCGACGCTGGAGGAGGTGGCGGCCCACGCCGGTGTGGGCCGCGGCACCGTCTCCCGTGTCATCAACAACTCCGCGGGAGTGAAGGAGTCGACGCGTCGCGCCGTGCAGCGCGCCATCACCGAACTCGGCTATGTGCCCAATCTGGCCGCGCGCTCGCTCGCGGGCCGGCGTGCGGACGCCGTCGCCCTCGCCATGACGGAGCGGGACTGGCGGCTGTTCGGGGAGCCCTTCTTCGCCGAGACGGTACGGGCCGTCAGCGACGCCCTGGCCGACACGGGGATGCAACTGCTGCTCACCCTGGTGCGCACGGACGTCGAGCGGCGGCGGTTCGTGGAGTTCGCGCGCGGCGGCCGGGTGGACGGAGCGCTGCTGATGTCCGTGCGTGCCGAGGACCGGCTGCCGGACATGCTCGCCGAGTCCGGCCTGCCCACCGTTCTGATGGGGCGCCGTTCGGGCGACGAGTGCGTCACGTACGTGGACGCGGACAACGTGGGGGGCGCCCGTGACGCGGTCGCCCATCTGCTCGGCCGAGGGCGGAGGACGATCGCCTCGATCACGGGGCCGCTCGACATGTACGTCGCCCGGTGCCGGCTGCGTGGCTATCAGGAGGCGCTGGCCCTCGCGGGCATCGAGAACAAGCCGTCCTGGGTGGTGGAGGGCGACTTCACGGAGGAGAGCGGGCGCCGCGGGATGACCGAGCTGATCGAACGGCACCCGGACATCGACGGCGTCTTCGCCGCGTCGGACACCACCGCCGCCGGGGTCCTCGCGGCCCTGCGGGAGGCGGGCCGCCGGGTGCCGGAGGACGTGGCGGTGATCGGCTTCGACGACTTCCCGCTGGCGCAGCACACGGCTCCGCAGCTGACCACGGTCCGTCAGCCGCTGGACGAGATCGGCCGGGCCCTGGTGCGCCTGCTCCTCGAGGAGATGGCGGAACCGGCCGTGGCCTGGCAGCACGTGATCCTCCGTACGGAGCTCGTGCTGCGCGGGTCGGCCTGAGCCGGGGCGCCGGACGGCACCGGGTCGGTGCGGGCCGGTCCCGCCGGCGTCCGCGACGGGCGCGTCGGCACCCCACGCCGTGCCGCCACCCCGAGGAGTCCTCGCAGAGCCTTCGCGTCTTCGCGTCTTCGCGTCTGAGAGACCGCGTCGGCCGGGAGCGGCTTCGTGGACCCGCCGCGTGCGGCGCGGGCGCGCCCGTCGGGAGCGCTCCCAGTTCCAACCCCGGTCCCGGCCGCCGTCCGACGCCCGACCGTACGACCTGTGGTTTCGAGCCGCGTTCGACGCCGACCCGTCCGACATCTTGTCAGGGACATGTACTACTCCCTACAGTCCCTGCCAACCCGCTGGATGGGAGCGCTCCCAGTTCCGCATCTTCCGTCCGGCCCGGGAGCGGAGGTCTCCCGTACAGCTCCGGCCGTCCCCCGAAAAGAGGACCCATGCGATCGTTACCGCACCGTCCCCGCCGTCCAAGCGCCGTGCTCGGCGCGCTCCTCACCGCTCTCGCGGCCATCGCGGCCCTGATGTCCACCGCGTCGGCGGCCCAGGCCGACACGACGATATGTGAGGAGTTCGGTTCGACCACCATCCAGGGGCGCTACGTCGTCCAGAACAACCGCTGGGGCACCAGCGAGGCCCAGTGCATCACCGTGACCGACTCCGGATTCCGGATCAGCCAGGCGGACGGCTCGGTGTCCACCAACGGCGCCCCGAAGTCCTACCCGTCCGCCTTCAACGGCTGCCACTACACCAACTGTTCGCCGGGCACCAACCTCCCGGCGCGGCTCAACACCATCTCCAGCGCCCCCACCAGCAGTTCGTTCAGCTACGTCAGTAACGCGACGTTCGACGCCGCGTACGACATCTGGCTCGACCCGACGCCCCGGACCGACGGTGTGAACCACACCGAGATCATGATCTGGTTCAACAGGACGGGCTCGGTCCAGCCGGTGGGTTCGCAGGTCGGCACGGCGAACGTGGCCGGGCGCTCCTGGGCGGTCTGGTCCGGCAACAACGGCGGCAACGACGTGCTGTCCTTCGTCGCCCCGTCGACGATCAGCAGCTGGAACTTCGACGTGATGGACTTCGTCCAGCAGGCCGTCTCCCGTGGAATGGCTCAGAACGACTGGTACCTGACGAGTGTCCAGTCCGGTTTCGAACCCTGGCAGAACGGCGCGGGGCTCGCCCTGAACTCCTTCTCGTCCAGCGTCAACACGGGTGCCCCCGACCCGGGCGACCCGGGTGACCCCGGGGATCCGGCGGCCTGCGAGGTGACGTACGCGACCAACGTCTGGCAGGGCGGCTTCACGGCGGACGTCAAGGTCGCGAACACCGGCAGCTCACCCGTCGACGGCTGGAAGCTCGCCTTCACCCTGCCCTCCGGCGAGCGGGTCACCAACGCCTGGAACGCCACCCTCTCCTCGACCTCCGGAGCCGTCACGGCGAGCAACCTGGCGCACAACGCGCGGCTCGCTCCCGGTGGCAGCCAGTCCTTCGGCTTCCAGGGCACCTACAGCGGCACCTTCGCCAAGCCGGCCAGCTTCTCCCTGAACGGCACGGCCTGCGCCACCGCGTGACGCGGGCCAGGGCCTCTCGTTGCGGTCAGTCCGGAACGAAAAGACCCTGGGCGCCACTGACGGGCCGGCGGGCGGCCCTCACGCCGACGGGGGCCGCCGGAACGGCACCCGTCGCGCTCCGGTGGGGCGGCACAGGCCGCCCCACCGGAGCCGGTGCGGCCGGTGAACCCGGGGCGGGCTCGCCGGCCCCCGCCCGGTAGCGCCCCGGCGTGGTGCCGAACTCCCGGCTGAAGGCGTGGGAGAGCGCGTACGGCGTGCCGTAGCCGACCCGGCCCGCGACGGCCGCCAGGGAGTCCGGGGTGTCGCGGAGCAGGGTCGCGGCGAGCGTCAGACGCCACCAGGTGAGGTAGGCCATCGGAGGGCGCCCGACCAGGCCGGTGAACCGGCGGGCCAGGGTGGGGCGGGACACGCCCGCCGTGGCCGCCAGCCGGTCGTTGGTCCAGGCGGCGGCCGGGTCCGTGTGGAGTGCGCGCAGGGCGGCGGCCACCACCGGGTCACCCAGCACGGCCGGCCAGACACCGGCCGTGCTCTCGGCCATCCAAGAGCGGATCATGTAGACGAGGAGCAGGTCGAGCAGGCTCGGAACCGCCATACAGGAGCCGGGCCGCTGTGCCTCCAGTTCACCGCCGAGCAGGTCGATGGCGGCCCGGAGTTCGGGATGCCGGCCCACGTGGTGGGGAAGGTGGACGACCTCGGGCAGCTCCGCCATGAGCGGATGCACGTGACTGCGGTCGAGCCGGTATTTGCCGCACAGCAGTTCCACCTCACCGGCCGGGTGCGCGTCACCGGCCAAGGCAGCCTCACCGGCCGCGTCTCCGCCTCCGCCTCCGCCTCCGCCTCCGGTCGAGGAACGGCCCTGCGGGCTCCCGTCGCGTCGCCATCGCTCGAACGGCACCGCGCGGCGCACGGTCACCGGGTCGGCGGGCGCGTCGGCGATGACGTGACCTGTGCCGTGCGGCAGCAGTACGGCGTCGCCGGTGCGCAGCGACACCGGGTCGCCGTCGTCGGGCAGCAGCCAGCAGCCGCCCTTGAGCACGACGTGGAAGCCCGCCCCTTCGTACGGGGCGAGACGCGCGCACCACGTTCCGCCGACCCGCACGCGCTCGGAGGAGGGCCGCCCGACTCGTACGGCCGAGATCGCGTCGCTCACCACGTCCACGCCGTCAGGGTACCGGCCCCCTCAGAGGTGAGACGACCGCGTATCCGCTTGAGCACGGCGGGCATTGAGACGCTCGGGGCTGCCTTCCTAGGGTCGGGGTCATGGAGAACGAGAGCGAACAGACCGTCATGCTGGGCGACGTCGCCGTCACCCGGGTCACCGAGTGGCAGGGCCCGTACGCGCCCGTCCGGGGACTCTTCCCGGAGGTTCCCGCCGAGTCGTGGAGGGACAACAGGAGTTGGCTGGAGCCCGCCCACTGGGACCCGGACAGCGATCAGGCGGTGGTCGCGCTGCAGACCTGGGTGCTGCGCAGCGAAGGGCGGACCGTACTGATCGACACGGGAGTGGGCAACGGGCGGGAGCGGCCGGGCTCACCCTTCTTCCACCACCGGCAGGGCGACTTCCTCGGCCGGCTCGCGCGGGGGGGCGTGGACCCTCTGGAGGTCGACGTCGTCGTCAACACCCACCTGCACGCCGACCACGTCGGCTGGAACACCCGGGCGGTGGACGGACAGTGGACGCCGGCCTTCCCCAACGCCCAGTACCTGATACCGGCCGCCGACGACTTCCACTTCGGACCGGACAACGGGTACGGAGCCGGCCTGCGCGAGGACGACCGGCTCGTCTACGAGGACAGCGTGGCGCCCGTCCACCGGGCCGGGCAGGTCGTGCTGTGGGACGGCGCCCACCGCATCGACGAACACCTCACTCTCGAAGGCGCGCCCGGCCACACGCCGGGCTCGTCCGTCCTGCGGCTCCGGTCGGGAGGTGAGCGGGCGGTCTTCGTCGGCGATCTGCTGCACAGCCCCGTCCAGATACTTCACCCCGCGTGCAGCAGCTGCCTCTGCCTCGACGGGAGCCGGGCGGCGGCCTCCCGTCTCCGGATACTCGGACGGGCCGCCGATGAACGCGAACTCGTGGTCCCCGCCCACTTCGGCGGCGGGGGCGCCGTCGAGGTCCGGCGGGACGGCGGGCGGTTCACCCTGGGCGAGTGGGCGGTCTTCGACGGCGGGCGGTAGCGCCGGGCGTCGTCACACTGGCCAGGAGGCCGCCCCGGGCCGCAGGAAGCGCTGGAGGATCAGGCGCAGTGTGGGCAGTTGAGCGGCCGGGTCGAAGGACGGATCGGTGGACGGCAGTGGCGCGGATGGCGGTTCGGGGCCGGACGCGGGAGTCCGGCGGAGGGGCGACCGCCCCACACGGTGAGTGCGGTGCCGGCCCGACGGTGGTCGGGCGCCGGGCCGGCACCGGCTCGAAGGCGGCGGGTCAGTGCCGGCCGGCCACCCGGGCACCGCAGTTGGTGCCGTTCTTGCCGGCCACCTCACCGGCGATCTCGCCGCGCCAGGTCACACACAGACCACGGGCGTCGAGGTAGACCGGACCGGCGTACGAGGTGTAGTAGCCCTCGTCGACGACGGTGGTGGTCGGCGAGGCGAAGCCCAGTGAGGCGGACATGTGAACGGCGGTCCCGGAGGTGGCGCGCACGGTCACCACGCAGTTCTTGCCGGTCGCGGAGCTGTAGGTGAGGAACACCGTGCCCTTGCTGCCGATGTTCGCCGAGTTGACCACGGAGTAGCCGCTGCCGCAGGCGCCGTTGTAGGCCGCTGCCGTCGCCGCGGGCCGGGCCGCACCGGATGCTGCCGGTGCGGCCGCACCGGCAGCGGGTGCGAAGGCGGCCGCGACGCAGGTGGACGCGGCGACGGCGGCTCCCACCGCGGAGGCACGTCGGATGAAGGTCGTCATGTCTGGTCCCCGATTCCTGTTCTGGTCACCACGCACGGACCGTGACGGCCGGCAACCGGCCGCCGGTCCGCGCCGAGTGGCTCGCACGACGTCAGACCCGTGCGTCGGGCGGGCAGTTGTACGTCCTGTCCGCTGTTACCGACTCATGACAGTACTGTCGGCGATCAGCCCGGGACCGTCACCGGGCCGCGTGGCAAGGGGAGTTCACCAGTTCGCGCGTTCACCCGCGACGAGTGGTGTGAGCGCCCGCGTCGCTCGCGCCGGGGTGGTCGCCGGGGCCCGGGGACGGGTGGGTGAGCGGGGTGGGCGAGAGCACGCTGTTCTCCTCCCCCGGCTCCAGCAGGGTGTCGGCCGCGCCCACGATCAGCGGGTCCGGCGCGCCCACCGCGTCGGGGTCCTTGCTCATGTAGGCGAAGCGCCACAGGAGACTGCGCATCGCCTCCAGCCGGCCGCGCTTCTTGTCGTTGGTCTTGACGACGGTCCAGGGCGCGTACGCGGTGTCCGTGGCGCGGAACATGTCGACCTTCGCGATGGTGTAGTCGTCCCAGCGGTCGAGCGAGGCCATGTCCGTCGGGGAGAGCTTCCACTGCCGGACGGGGTCGACCTGCCGGATCGCGAACCGGGTGTGCTGTTCGCTCCGGGACACGGAGAACCAGAACTTCACCAGCAGGATGCCGTCGTCCGTGATCATCCGCTCGAACTCGGGGCACTGGCGCAGGAACTGCTCGTACTCCGCCTGGGTGCAGAACCCCATGACCCGTTCGACTCCCGCGCGGTTGTACCAGGACCGGTCGAAGAAGACGATCTCGCCGGGTGCGGGCAGATGTGCGATGTAGCGCTGGAAGTACCACTGGCCCGCCTCACGCTCGGTGGGTTTCTCCAGGGCCACCACCTGGGCGCCACGCGGGTTGAGCCGCTCCATGAACCGCTGGATGGTGCCGCCCTTGCCGGCGGCGTCCCGGCCCTCGCAGACCACGACCAGCCGCTGCCCGGTGTCCTTGACCCAGCGCTGGAGCTTCAGCATCTCGATCTGCAGCACCCGCTTGCGCCGCTCGTACTCGGCGCGCCGCATCTTGCGGTCGTACGGATAGTTCTCCCGCCACGTCGCGATCGGCTGCCCCGCGTGGTCCAGGAGGATCGGCTGTTCGGGCCGTGTCTCGTCCACGGTCAGTCCGTCCAGCAACTGAGCGGACTTCGTCCCGGCCCTCCGGCTGGTCCCCTCGTCGTCACGCAACGGCTCTCCACCTCTCTCGCTCACCCGGAAGCTCCCTGCCCATCGTGTGCCACCGAAACCCTCGCGGCATCCGCGCCCGGCGATCTCAGGGCCGCTCACCGCCGGGAGGATCGCCCTCCGGACCGTCCGGACCCTTCGGACCGCCCGGACCCTCCGGACCCTCCGGGCGGTCGGGATGGTCCGGGTGAGGGTGCGGAGGCGGGGGATGCTGACGGAAGTGGACGTTGACGTCCTCGAAGCTCTTGAACGTCTCGGTGACCGCGTACGACTCGTACGCACGCCGGTCGCCCCAGCTCAGCCGGACCTTGTCGGTGAAGGGCGTGAGCAGACTGCGGGGCCACAGCCGCTGTGTCCGCACCGAGCTCACCTCGGCCGCCACGACGAAGACGAGCGCCCCGAGGTAGATCCAGGCGATCAGGCCGAGCACGAGACCGAACATCCCGTACGTGGCGCCCGCCCCCCGCAGGACGTGCCCCACGTAGTACGTCCCGGCCCACTGCAGCACCTGCCACACGAAGGCCGCGCCCAGCGCCGAACCCCACAGCCGCCGTACCGGGATCCTCCGGTGCGTGAGCATCCGGGACGCCAGGATCAGCATCAGCGCGCTCAGTGCCACGGACACCACGGTGATGCCCAGACGCAGCTGGACACCGAAGCGGGTGCCGAAGACGTCGCTCTCCGACGCGGCGACGGACAGCCCCGTGGAGGCGCCGAGGCCGACCGTGGCCACCAGGAGGAACAGCAGGCCCTTGACCCGCGAGCGGAACGGGTCGGGACGGGTGTGCCGGGGCACGGCCCAGATCTTGTTGAGGGCGTACTGGGCGGCCTGCGCGATTCCCAGCCCGCCGTAGAGGCTGCCCAGGATGCCGACCGTCAGGGCGACGCCGTTGCCCTGGAAGGAGTGGATGTTCTGGCCGATCTGGTCGCCGATCACGGGGAACTCGCTGAGAGCGGAGTGCAGCACCTGCCGCTGCAGCTGCTCGTTGTCGTGCAGGAACGCGCCGAGCGCGGTCACCACGATGAGCAGGAACGGGAACAGGGAGAGGAACCCGTAGTAGGTGAGCAGCGCGGCGAGGTAGGTGCCCTGGTCGTCGGCGAACTTGTACACGACGGCCAGCGGCAGACCGACCCACCGGTGACGCCGCTGGAAGGCGTCGATGCGTTGCGTCACTCCCACGCTGCCTCCTGGCCCCGACCCGCCCGTGGTCCCAGGGACCGGCGTACACCTCAGCCCCAACCTGCCCGGTTTGTCCTGGCGGCAATCAGCGGAAACCCGTCGGCCGGCGCCGGTCCGGCGCCCTGCGCGGGGCCGTTTCCGGTGGCCGCGCGCGGGGAACCCGGCACGGATCCGTCCCGACCCGACCCGACCGGTCCCCGTCTCGGCCCGTTCCGTCGGCGGAGGAGGAGACGGAGGTGGCGGGATCCGGTGGTCCGCGGAGGGCTACGCTGGGAGGGCGAGCGCCGGTCGCCCCCAAGCAGGGAGGCTGCATCGATGGACACGTCAGGCGCCCAGGACGGTCTCGGGTGCCGCCGCTATCTGCCGATCTCCGACCATGGACTGATCGGTGACCTGGAGAGCGTGGCGCTGGTGGGGACGGACGGCACGATCGACTGGTACTGCTCGCCCTCGTTCGACTCACCCAGTGTGTTCGCCTCGATCCTGGACGCGGAGCGCGGCGGATCGTTCGCCCTGGCCGCGGCCGTGCCGGCGAGGACCAAGCAGTTCTACTTTCCCGACACCAACGTGCTGATCACCCGGTTCTTCACCGACGGCGGCGTCGGTGAGGTGCAGGACTTCATGCCGGTGGGCGGCGGCGCGACGGAGGCCGAACGGCACCGGCTGATACGGCGCGTCCTGTGTGTACGCGGTTCCGTCCCCTTCCGGGCGCGCGTGGCTCCCCGGTTCGCGTACGGCACCCGGCCGCACACCGTGCGGATGTCCGACGGCATGGCGGTGTTCGAATCAGCGGACATGTCACTCGCCCTGACGGCGACGGTGCCGGCCGAGGCCGACGGCCCGGATGTCGTGGCGGAATTCGAACTGGGCGAGGGCCGGTCCGCTGTGTTCGCGCTCGACCAGGTCGGCGGCGAGGTCACACCGCGCGGATGCGCGGGCACCGAGGCGCAGCAGCAGTTCGCGGCCACCGTGACGTACTGGCGGCGCTGGCTGTCCGCCTCCCGCTACCGCGGCCGGTGGCGGGAGATGGTCCACCGCTCGGCGCTCACGCTGAAACTGCTGACCTACGCGCCGACCGGCGCGATCGTCGCGGCGCCGACCACGAGTCTGCCCGAGCGGTTCGGCGGGGAACGCAACTGGGACTACCGGTACGTGTGGGTGCGCGACGCCGCCTTCTGCGTGTACGCGCTGCTGCGGCTCGGCTTCGCCGGTGAGGCCGAGGCGTTCATGCGGTTCCTGACCCGCCACATCGGGCCGGGTGACGGGCGCGCCTCGGGGCCGCTGCAGATCATGTACGGCATCGACGGGCGCACCGATCTGCCGGAGCATGAGCTCACCCATCTGGAGGGCTATCAGGGCTCCGCCCCCGTACGGGTCGGCAACGCCGCCGCCGATCAGCTGCAACTCGACATCTACGGTGCCCTCATCGACTCGGTCTACCTCTACGACAAGTGGGCCCAGCCCATCTCCAGCGACCAGTGGGACGACGTCTGCGCACTGGTCGACTGGGTGTGCGAGCACTGGGACCAGCCGGACGAGGGGATCTGGGAGACGCGGGGCGGGCGGAAGAAGTTCCTGTACTCGCGGCTGATGTGCTGGGTGGCGATCGAGCGGGCCATCCGGATGGCCCGCCGGCGCGGGCTGCCGGCGGATCTGCCGCGCTGGACCGGGCGCCGCGACGCGATCTACCGGCGGATCATGGAACGGGGCTGGTCCGAGGAGCGGCAGGCGTTCGTCCAGCACGAGGACGACGACGTGCTCGACGCGTCGGTGCTCATGATGCCGCTGGCCAAGTTCATCGCTCCGACCGACCCGAAATGGCTCTCCACGCTGGACGCGCTGACCAAGGATCTGGTGTCCGACTCGCTGGTCTACCGCTACGACCCGTTCTCGAGTCCGGACGGGCTCCAGGGCGACGAGGGGACCTTCTCGATCTGCTCGTTCTGGTACGTGGAGGCGCTGGTGCGCGCCGGCCGGGTCGACGAGGCGCGGCTGGCCTTCGAGAAGATGCTGACCTACGCCAACCATCTGGGCCTGTACGCCGAGGAGATCAGCCACACCGGTGAGCAGCAGGGCAACTTCCCGCAGGCGTTCACCCACCTGGCGCTGATCAGCGCGGCCTTCAACCTCGACCGTGCGCTGAGCTGAGCCGAGGGCCGCCGGGCGGATGCGGTCGTCCTCAGGGCGGGCGCCACGCACGGGAGCCCGGTGCCGGACGCGCGACGGACGCGTGTCCGGCACCGGGCTCACAGCCGGTACGGGAACAGGATCAGGCGCCGACGACGCCGGACTTCGCGATGCGGATGGTCGCCTGGGTGGAGCCGCTGCGGGAGCCCAGGGCCTCGATCGCCTTCACCACGTCCATGCCCTCGGTGACCTCACCGAAGACGACGTGCTTGCCGTCCAGCCAGTCGGTGACGATGGTGGTGATGAAGAACTGCGAGCCATTGGTGTTGGGTCCGGCGTTCGCCATGGACAGCAGGCCCGGCTTGGTGTGCTTCAGCTGGAAGTTCTCGTCGGCGAACTTCTCGCCGTAGATGCTCTTGCCTCCCGTCCCGTCCCCACGGGTGAAGTCGCCGCCCTGCAGCATGAAGGCGGGGATGACCCGGTGGAAGGACGAGCCCTCGTATCCGAAGCCGTGCTCGCCGGTGGCCAGCTCCCGGAAGTTCTTCGCGGTCTTGGGGACCACGTCGTCGTACAGCTTGAAGACGATGCGCCCGGCGGGCTCCTCGTTGATGGTGATGTCGAAGAAAACGTCGTTGCTCATGGGACACATGCTGTCACGTCGCCGATCTCCCGGCACACAGGCACCCGTCCGACGCACCGTCCGGCCGCCGGCCGGCGCCGCGAGACGCCCGGCGCGGGCGGCGGAAACCGCCCGGCGGGGCGGGACGGACGCCGGGCCCCGCCCCGCCGGGCGGGCCGGTCCGGTCAGGCCGTCAGGTGCGCCAGCACCGAGCGCATCGCCTGACGGACGGCGTCACGTGCCTCGTCGGTCGCGTCGACGGTGTCGAAACCGTGGTGTCCGTTCGGCACGTCGATGACCTCGGTCTTCGCCCCGCAGTCCTCGGCCGCTGCCAGGAACTCCTCGACGGTGGCGGCGATCTCCGGCATCTCCCGTCCCACCCGGGTGAGGACGACGGGCAGCGCGCCCGCGCCCGCCACCGCGTCCGCCGGACGGAAGCGGCTGCCGGACAGTCCCCAGTTCGGCAGCGGCGCGATGACCGGGTAGCTGGCCGCCAGACAGCGCAGCCAGGCCGGCGGCGCGCCCAGCCAGTCCGCCGTGAGCAGGCCGCCGCCCGAGAAGAACCAGAGCGCCACCCGGTCGGCGTCCACCCTCGGATCGGCCCGGACCCGCTCCACTGCGGCTCTGACGTCGGCGGCGGAGCGCTCGTAGTCGCCCATGTCGTGCAGCCGGTGGTCGAGGGTCACGGCCACCACTCCCTGCCCGGCCGCGTACCGGGCGTACCCGACGAAGCCCGGCCAGTCCCGGGGCGTCGGCCGGGCGCCGGCCGGCACCGGGCCTCCGTGCACGAACACCACCGCGGGCCAGGGGCCTTCGGCGTCGGGCAGGTACAGGTCGAGGTTCCCGGTCCGCTCCCGGGGCCTCTCCGGCACGTCCAGCACGAACGGCCGCAGGTGGGCGGGGGGCTCGGCGGCGTCGGCCGGCTTCAGCCGGTGGCCCTCGCCGGCCGCGGCCCGCAGCAGCACCTCGGCGAGTTCGGCCGGGCACGACAGCATCGGCCAGTGGCCCGTGGGGAGTTCGAAGAACGTCACCCCGGGACCGGTCAGGGCCCGCAGGGCCGGGTCGCCGAAGCCCACCACCATCTGGAGCATCTCGATGCTCACACCGTTCGCGGTGCACAGCACCCCGGTGGTGGGTACGGCGGCCACCGCGCCGGACAGCCTCAGCGGCTGGAACAGCGTGCCCAGCGGTTGCGGCGCGGCGAGGGCGGTGAGCCGGTCGAGCGCCACGTCGGACACGCCCTCGGTGCTGCCCCAGCGCTGCCACTCCTCCAGCACCGGGGGCGGCAGCTCCCCCGCCGCACCGCCCCCGGACCGCTCCCCCGCCGCCCCGCCGCCGGCCTGCTCCGCCAGCCGCTCCCGCAGGGCCTGGTCGGGCACCGCGGCCAGGGCGGGGACGCCGTCCCTCGGCATCCCGGCGTCGAGGTGGACGATCCGTGAGACGCGATCCGCGCGCCGGTCGGCGGCGCCCAGCGCCGGGTGGATCCCGTAGTCGTGTCCGACCAGCACGATCTCCTCGCCGCCCGCCGTGCCGCCCCCGGCGCCGCCGACGGCGTCGATCACCGCGAGGACGTCCGCGATGTGCGTCTCCAGGTCGACAGGGCCCCCCGCGGCCCCCGCCACGCGCGGCCCGCCGAGCCCGGTGAGGCTCACCGCGTGCACGTCCGCGCCCGCCGCGGACAGCCGTTCGGCCGTCCTCTCCCACACGTGTCCGCCGGTGAACGCGCCCGGCACCAGGACGAATGCCGTCATGAACCTCTCCCCACACGTCGTTGTCCGCGACCGGCCCGATCGTCCGGCCACGCTCGCGGTTACGGTAGGAACTCCCCCTGAGGGAGGTTCAAGTGTTCCCGTCGCCCGACGGCCTGTGCGGCATCGGCGAACTCGCCGAGCACGCGGGCGTCACGGTCAAGACCGTGCGCTTCTACTCCGACCGCGGCCTGCTCCCGGAGGCCCGCCGTAGCGCCGGCGGACACCGGCGCTACGGCCCCGACGCGCTCGACCGGCTCCGCCTGATCCGCTCGCTGCGCGGTCTCGGCCTGCCCGTGGCCGAGATCCGGCGTGTGCTCGACGAGGAGGACACGGCCGGCGAGCGGGGCGGGGCCGGCGGTGTGCTGCGGGACGCCGTCGCCGGGCAGCTCAGCCGGCTCGGCTCCGAGATCAGGGCCCTGCGCTGGCGGGAGGCGGGGCTGCGGCTGGTGCAGGAGTGCCCGCCCGGGGAGCGGGCCGACCGGCTGCGGCTGATCGGCTCGGTGACGGCGCCGCCCAGCACGGCCGCGCTGGCCCGCTTCTGGCATGCCTGGCTGCCGCCGAGGATGCCGGCGCGCTCCATGACCGCGTTCCTGGAGGCGGCGGTCCCGCATCCGCCCGACGACCCCGGTCCGGCCCAGGTCCTGGCCTTCGCCCGCCTGCACACCCTGGTCTCCCGCCCGTGCACGGGCGGGGAGCGGCCTCAGCCCGAGGTGCACCGGGCCGCGGGCACCCGTGGATCGGCCCTGCTGTACGCGGGCCTCGCCGAGGCGTACGAGCTCGCGAGCGACCGGCTCCGGCGGGGCACAGCGCCGTACCCGGGCGCGGAGCTGGACGGCTTCGTGGCCGCGTACGCGTGTGCGTACGGCACCCGGGACACGGCCGGCTTCCGGCGGCGGCTGGTGGGGCAGCTCGCCGGGGACCCCCGGATCGACCGGTACTGGGAGCTGGTGGCCGAGGTCGTCACCCCGCCAGGGGGCCGGCCGGAACCGACTCCCGGAACCGCGCACGACTGGCTGCTCGCGGCGCTGACCGAGCAGACCGCCGCCGCGGCCTGAACCCGAGCCGTACGGTGGCCCCGGAGGCGCATCGCCGTACGGTCCCGAAGCCGTTCGCCGCTTCGGCACGGCTCACGACGACGCGGTGGAGTCCGTTGCCGCCCGCTCGTCCCGATCCCCTCCCCGCCGGCGCCGTCCGCCCCCGTGGGCGGCGGTGCCCTCTCTTCCCGAAGGACCCGGCCGTGACTCCCAGTACCGCGCAGCATCCCACCGGCCCGCGTCGCTCTCCCGAGGCCCGGGTGGCCGACGTGGTCCGCCACGCCGTCCGGGCGGGCCTCCTCGGCGAGGACCGCCCTCTCGCCGGGTTCCTCGACACCGAGGGCATCCGTGCCTCGGTCGACGCCCTGCGGGCGGCCTTTCCCGCACCGCCGGACGTCCTGCACACGTTCGCGGCCAAGGCCGCGTCCCTCGTGCCCGTGCTGCGGCTGCTCGCCGAGTGCGGCATGGGATGCGAGGTGGCGAGCCCCGGTGAGCTGCGGCTGGCCCTGGAGGCGGGGTTCGCGCCCGCCTCGATCGTCCTCGACTCCCCCGCGAAGACCCGTGGGGAGATCCGCCGGGCCCTCGCCCTCGGGATCGCGCTGAACGCGGACAACCTGGCCGAGCTGGACAGGATCGGTGAGCTGCGCGCCCCCGGCTCCTCGTCGGTCGTCGGGCTGCGGGTCAATCCGCAGGTGGGGGGCGGCTCCATCGGGGCCATGAGCACCGCCACCGCCACCTCCAAGTTCGGGGTGGCACTCCGTGACCCGGGGGCCCGGGACGGCGTCGTCCGCGCGTTCGCCGAGCGCCCCTGGCTGACCCGCCTGCACGCCCATGTCGGCTCGCAGGGCTGCCCTCTGGAGCTGATCGCGGAGGGCGTCGCCGAGACCTGCCGGCTCGCGGAGGACATCAACGACGCGGTGGGGCACAGGCAGGTCACCAGCCTCGACATCGGGGGCGGCCTGCCCGTCAACTTCGCCGACGACACCGTCAGCCCCTCCTTCGCGGACTTCGCCGCGACGCTGCGCGCGGCCGCGGCCGGTCTCTTCGACGGCCGGTACTCACTGGTCACCGAGTTCGGGCGGTCCCTGCTCGCGAAGAACGGGTTCATCGGCGCGCGGGTCGAGTACACGAAGGACGCGGGAGGGCGCCGGATCGCCCTCACCCACGCGGGCGCGCAGACCGCCACCCGCACCGTGTTCATGCCCGACGCGTGGCCGCTGCGGGTCGCCGTCTTCGACGCGGCGGGCAGGCCCAAGGACGGCCCGCCGCTCGTCCAGGACGTCGCGGGCCCCTGCTGTTTCGCCGGCGACGTCGTCGCCCACGGCCGGGAACTGCCCGAGCTCGCCGAGGGAGACCTGGTGGTGCTCCTGGACACCGGCGCCTACTACTTCTCGACCCCCTGGTCCTACAACAGTCTGCCCCGCCCCGCCGTGCACGGCTTCGCCCGCACCGGCGCCGGCGACACGGGCGAGGTCCGCTTCGCGACCGTACGGGACGAGCAGACCCTCGACGAGATCGCGGCGGAGAGCGGCCTGGCCCACGTGGACTCCCTGCTCGCCCTGGGAGCGGAGCACCCGGTACAGGGCTGATCCGCCCGGGGTGAGGCCTCTGTAGGGTTCCGGCATGGCGGGCGACGACACGGAGCAGGCGGTACGGGCGGCCGTCGAGGGCGAGTTGCGGCTCCTCGATCCCGGTGTACGTACCTCACCGGCGCTCGTCCTGGAGCTGCTGGACCCGGAGTTCACGGAGATCGGAGCGTCCGGACGCCGGTGGGACGCGAGGTCGATCCTCACGGTCACGAGCAGCGGCGGCGTGTCGCCGCGACACCCGGTCGAGGTCAGCGAGATGTCCGGGACCGTCCTCGCCCCCGGCATCGTGCACCTGACCTACCTCGCCGACCACCGGGGCCGCAGGACGCGGCGGAGTTCCCTGTGGCGGCTGACGGAGGAGGGCTGGCGGATGTACTTCCACCAGGGAACCGTGACAGGCTGAGGAGGCGAGCACTCTCCGCTCACGCGGTTTCGTGCCGGGTGGTTCTGTCCCGGGTGCCACGCCGGGTCGGCGAGCCCGGCTCGCGGTCGCGGGTGTGGCGCGGTGGCCGGGGGCCGCCGCGCCACGGGTGCGCTGATCTTGCGGTGAGCAGGAGGTGGAGCGAAGGGTGGGCCGTGGGTCAGTTCGCGGTGCAGGAGACCGTCGGCCAGGTCCAGGTGCCGTTGGTCTGGATCGTCACCCCGAAGTTGTTGCCGCTGCCGTTCGGCTTGGCCGTCAGCACCTGCGAACTCGGGTAACTCGCGCTGATGTTCCAGGTCGACAGGATCTTCTCCGGCGACGGAACGTTCATCGTCACGGTCCAGTTGCTGGAACCACTCACCGAGACGTTGAGGTTGTACCGGTCACCCCACTTCTCACCGGCGGACAGCGTCGCGGCACAACCACCGCCACCACCGCCACCGCCGCCGCCACCGCCGGTGCCGCCACCGTCGGGAGCCACGGCGCGGCCCGTCTGCGGGGAGATCATGCCCGCGCACAGGCCCTTGGCGGCCAGCGTCTGCGCGATCCGCGGGATCGCGGCGAGCGTGTTGGCGGGCCACTCGTGCATGAGGATGATCTGGCCGTTGCCGAGCCGGCCGACGGCCTGCACGATGGCGTCGGTGCTCGCACCGTTCCAGTCCTGCGAGTCGACGTCCCAGATGATCTCGGTCAGGCCGTACTTGGCCTCGACCGACTTCAGCGTGGAGTTGGTCTCGCCGTACGGCGGGCGGAACAGTTTCGGCGTGCCGCCACCCGCGTTCGCGATGGCCTGCTGGGTCCGGGAGATCTCCGAGTCGATCTGCGACTGGCTCTGCTGGGTCAGGTGCGGGTGGGTGTAGCTGTGGTTGCCGACCCACATGCCCGCGTCGACCTGCGCCCGGACCTGGGCCGGGTAGGAGGCGGCGAACTGGCCCTCGTTGAACATCGTGGCCCGCAGCCCGTTCTGCTTGAGGGCGTTGAGCAGGGCCGGTGTGTGGTCGTTGGACGGGCCGTCGTCGAACGTGAGGCCGACGTACCCGTTGCAGGCGGCGGCCTGAGCGGGGCCGGTGCCGGCGACGAGGGTGCCCGCCACGGCCGTCGCGGCGACGGCCAGGGTCGTGACGAGGGACCTCAAGGACGCTCGTGGTCTGGTTCTCATACGGGGAACCTCTCTGGAATGCTCCGGTCGTCCGGGGTCAGTTCGCGGTGCAGGAGACCGTCGGCCAGGTCCAGGTGCCGTTGGTCTGGATCGTCACCCCGAAGTTGTTGCCGCTGCCGTTCGGCTTGGC